>CATZPY010000045.1 GCA_958422985.1 uncultured Clostridium sp. | reverse complement strand
AAGAGATGAAATAATAACCAATGATTATTATATAAAAATATATGAAGATGGAAAATTAGTAGATACCAAAAGATATGAAGAAATTCCAGAAAATAATAAAATAGAAAATGTAGAAAAAGAGCTAAATATTAAAGAAGGTCATAACTATAAACTAGAATTAGCAGTAAAAATTAGATTAAGAGATTATGTAATATCAACATTCGAATTTAACACAAAAAATGGAGAAATATTAGGAATTACTAATCTGCAAGAATATAAAGACATTCAGCCAGAAGGGAATTATATTGTTTTAAATGACTTGGATTTTAGAGAATACCAAAGTGTAACCTATAGAACTTCTAATGGTATAAAATTCCAAGGAAGCATAAATTTTAATGGACATATTATACACAAAAAAATAGGGAATAACTATGATAGTGATCTTTTTGGATTGATAGGAGAAAAAGGAACTTTAGAAAATGTATTTCTAAAATTATATTTTAGAAATACTTTACCAAGTGGGCAGTATGGATTGTTTAATAGTAACTATGGTACGATTTCTAATATATATATAAGTGTAGAAGAAAGCACAGAGAATCTTAATGACCATATACGACTATTAGGAACTTATAATTATGGCACAATAAAAAACTTTGTTGTGAATTGTAAAAAAACAATTTATTCAAGATATCCTGCAAGAATACTAGATAATAATAATGGAACAATAGAAAATGGATATATATATGGAGAAAATATAAAATATCTTTCTCCAGAATTGGGGTACACTAGTGGAATATTAGCAAAAACTAACGTAAAAGGAACGATAAGAAACATATATTCACTCATTCATTATGAAACAGAAAAGGATTCTACTAATTACGGAGTTTCATTAATAGTAGAAAACAACGATAGAGGAACTGTAGAAAATATTTATACTGTTGGAATAGGAAATATATATCCAATAAATTACAATCCAAATACATTTGGTGGCTACGGAAAAGTTAGCAATAGCTATTATATAAATGATGTAAACTTTAAAGGAACAGTAGACAAAAAGATAACTAATAAAGCACTATGGGATACACATTTCCAAAATAATATTTTAAATACCGAAAATAAATGGGAAGTGGATGAATTAATAGAAATGGGATATTACCCTCAACTAAAATTAAATGAGTGTATGCCAAGACAAGATTATATAGAACTTCCAGAAATGACAGATGCAGACTTGCCAGAAATATTATTTGCCGAAACTCTAGAAAACACAAATAACACAGCAAAAGTAAAAATAAGCATGTACAACCCGAGTGGAGAAGAAGTAAAGGAAATAAAAGTAAAAAATTTAGACTGTACAATAGAAAAACAGGAATATAAAGATGGAAGAAGTGAAGTAATTGTAAACTTAAGCAATCCAATCCAATATTTATCTAACTATTCTATATTAAGTTTTACAACTAAAGGTGCATTTAATTTAGAGTATACAAAAGAATACAAAGAAGGAGAAGTCCTTATTAATGTAGACCTATACAACGAGATATATTCTATAGAAGATTGGTATGAAATACAGAAAAAACGTACTGAAAACTTTAAACTAATGGCAAATTTAGACTTTAAAAATGCAGATCCAAAGAAGTATGCAGGAATAAGTTTTACTGGAATGTTAGATGGGATGGGACATACCATACAAAATATGTATATACCAAAATCATATGGAAATTCATTATTTACAGCAACAGGTGGTAAAACTATAATACAAAATCTTAATATAAAAAATTATAATTTAGAGAGTAATTTTAATGCAATAGGAATTATACAAAGAGCAGATAAATCTACAATAAAAAATGTAAATATAGATGGAGTAAAAATGAAACTAACGCCAACTAGTGATATTAATACTTTTGTGTATTTTGGAGGACTAATTGGAGAAACTACTGGTGGAAATGTAGAAAATGTAACATATAGAAATTTAGATATGGAAGTAGTTGGAGTAGGAAAAATACGAACAGGTGGACTAATTGGAACTGGAATGATGAATATAAACAATGTATATATGGATAATATAGACATAAACGCCAATGGTGATAATTTTGAAAGTGCAGTTGGAGGATTAGTGGGTTATTGTGGAAATATAACAGATGAAGTAAGAAATGTTATAGTAAGTGGAAATATAAATACAAATTTTGGAAGCGCTGGAGGAATAAGCGGGCATGGTACTTTATGTATGGAAAATGCTATAGCAGATGTAAACATAGAAGCAAATAGTAGTTATGTAGGAGGACTAATCGGAAAAACTACAAATAATTCGTTAGTTTTATGTAATAATATATATATTGGAGACATTGTAAACAAAAAACAAACAGAATATATAAGTGCAATATGTGGAACAGAAAAAAATGGAAAAAATAACTATATATATTCAGAAAACAAAATAAATGGACTAAAGGTAGAAGAATATAAAGAAGTCTTAAATAAAGAAGAGTTGGAGAACATAAATACATATAGTAAAATTTTAAATTGGGACGATAATTATAATTATGAAGATTTAAATAATAAACTGCCATTATTAAAAAACAAAGATAAAACAGATTTATTGCCAAATCAAGAACCAATATATATAGAAACTAAAGAA
>CATZPY010000044.1 GCA_958422985.1 uncultured Clostridium sp. | reverse complement strand
TGAAAAAATGGGCAAAATTATAAGCCTTTTTGATGAAGATAAATAAATTTCATAAATCTTTAAGTATAAATTCTCAAAATTATACAAAATACAATATGAAATTATTTATAATCTTAAGTTGTAATAAAAATCTAAAAGGTGGTAATAAAATGAGCCAAAGTGAAGAACTAGTATTAATTCCAAAGTATGAAAAATATATGCAATACATGGTAGAAGCAATAGTAAAAATGCCCAGAACAGAAAAATTTAATATTGGAAATGAATTTAAATCTGTAATGTACAAAACATTAGAAAACATCTTGTACATAAATAAAGTAGAAGTATCTAAGTGAATGTATTATTTAAATTTAATAGATGCCTTGCTAAGTACACAAAGAGTAATGCTAAGGCTAATGGTAAAAAATAGATGGATAGACGAAAAGAAGTTTAAAGTAAGCATGGAAATGTTATACGAAATTGGTAAAATACTTGGAGGGCTAATAAAACAATATGCCAAAAACAATAAGAAATGAATATTATAAAAAGTTATCATATGAAAGCCTAATGCAAGCACACTTAGAAAGCAGAAAAGGTAAATCTACAAGAAAAGAAATAATACAATTTAATCTAAAACAAGAAGAATATATAATGTGGTTATATGAACAGCTAAAAAACAGAACATACAGACATAGTGGCTATACATCTTTTTATGTAACAGAACCAAAGCTACGAAGAATAGAAAAAAGCACATACATAGATAGAATAGTACATAGATGGTATGTAGACAATTTTATGCAAGAACATTTTGTAAAGAGCTTCAGCTATAGTTCGTTTGCCTGTTTAAAAGGCAAGGGCATGCACAATGCATGTTTATATGTACAAGAAATGATGAAACATTGCAAACGTATATGGAATAACTACTATGTAATAAAAATGGATGTGGCAAAATATTTTCAAAACATAGACAAACAAATTTTATATGAAATTTTATGTAGAAAAATAAAAGATAAAAATTTGTTATGGCTAACCAGAGAAATACTATATTCAAATGGAATAGATAAAGGATTACCAATAGGAAACTATACCAGCCAATGTTTTGCTAACATATATTTAAACGAACTAGACCAATATATGAAACATAAATTAAAGTTAAAATACATATGTCGTTACATGGACGATGTTGTAGCACTGGTAAATACTAAAAAAGAGGCAATAAAAAAACTTAATTTAATACGTATCTTTTTAAAAGACAAGCTTTGCTTAGAACTAAACAGAAAAACACAGATATTTAAAAGTACACAAGGAGTAAACTTTTGTGGTTACAAGATAAATGAATATAGACTAAAAATAAGAGATAAAGGAAAACGAAAGCTAAAGAAAAAAGTAAAATTTTTAGAAAAGCAAGTAAAACAAGGAAAAATGACCAGCATAGAAGCACATAAATATTTAAGTGGGCATTTGGGTTATATAAATGTAGCAAATACAAAAAACTTAGAAAACAAGCTATTTGCAACAGATGCATAAATATATTCAGTATAGATGATTTTAATGAAAAATATAAGATACAATATAAGGAGTAGTTAGTAAATTAATACTAGAATAAGAAATTTAATATAAAAAAGAAAGACAAAATTGACATTAATTTATTGGGATAGATCGAAGACTTCCAATGATAGTAATCCTTGTGCGAAACGAGGGGGGCAATTATAACAACAATGGCTCAAACAATCCTGCAGCTAACCGTAACAACAATAGCACTGACAACAGCAACAACAACATCGGTTTCCGTGTTTCACTCTAATACAATTTCTAGATTATATATTTTACGGAATATATACAATGAAAGTATTAGTATTAAAGAGATTTATCCCATCCTAATTTAGGTAAACATGAATCAGTAAAACATATGTTAGTACAAAAATTGAAATACATGTGTTTTACGAAAAATAGCCAGTAATAATATTAATAAATTACTGGCTTAAAAATAATAATAAATTCTGGCTGAAATTAAAAGCAGAATTTTATAAAAGAACGACTTAAAGCATATTTTTGGGGCAATTTATTTCTAGTGTAAGGAAAAATTAAAAAATGAATGAAGTATTTTTAATAGGAAAAATAATTAGTGATATAGAATTTAAATTTATAATAAATTCAAAAAATAAAGCAATAGCATGCTTTGAGATAAAAACAGCCGATAAGCAAATAGTAAGGACGCAAGCGTATAATCAACTTGCAGATTTGGTTTATAGCAAATTAAATAAAAATGATAAAGTATTCATAAATGGATACATAGAAGCTAACGTAGTAAAGGTAAAATGCATAAATGTTTGGAAAGAAAGTATGTAAAAATTATACATGATAAGATTAATTTGGACTACGAAATTGTCGAAATTTGGCATACGATTTTTCTTGACTTTATGCATAGTTTAGATATAATAAAAAAGGTTATTTCAAAAAAGTTTTTTATCTTATATTTTGTATCAAATCTATTGATTTTCTCAATTAGCCATTCTGGCAACATATTCTACGTACAATTTGATTAAACTTTTAATAACTAAATTTAAGTATAGCAGTTTTTGCTATATGAAATCATGGAGGTTTACATATGCCAAATGCAAAGAAAAGCATATTACAACCAAAGAATGATGTAGTGTTTAAAGCATTATTTTCA
>CATZPY010000043.1 GCA_958422985.1 uncultured Clostridium sp. | reverse complement strand
GAAAAACTTAGTAGACCCAAGTTCTAAGATAAAATGGTACACACCATTTGTTGGTTTTGGTGGATATTATGATAAAAGTTATGATGAAGAAACTAATACATTAATGTTAGGTGTAGGGGGAGTAAATAGTAATCAAAGTTATACATATGATTTACGTGAATATATAGGCGAGAAGGTTACAATATCGTTCAAAATAAAAAAAGATATTGGAATAAATAATGTATATATTCAAAATAACAAATCAAGAGAAAGCACATTTACAACGATAAAAGAAATTAGTACAGATAGTTTTAAAGAATATAAGCAAACTTTGGTGGTAAACAATACTGGATATGTGGGTTTTTGGTTACATAATGGAGCAGTAGATAAAAATGCTAAAGTCTATATAAAAGATTTACAGATAGAATTAGGAGATATCAAAACAGATTACGAAGAATACAAATACAACATGGAAAGCAAAATTTTGATAAATCTAGAAGATAAACGAGATGAAATAATAACCAATGACTATTATATAAAAATATATGAAGATGGCAAACTAGTATATACCAAAAGATATGAAGAAATTTCAGAAAACAATAAAATAGAAAATGCAGAAAAAGAGCTAGATATAAAGGAAGGACACAACTATAAATTAGAATTAGCAGTGAAAATACGATTAAGGGATTACGCAATATCAACATTCGAATTTAACACAAAAAATGGAGAAATATTAGGAATTAGTACTATAGAAGAATATAAAGAAATCCAGCCAGAGGGAAACTACATTATTTTAAATGACCTGGATTTTAGAAATCCTAGTACTGATCTTGAATTTAAAACAAGTGCAAGCATCAAATTTCAGGGGAGCATAAATTTTAATGGGAAAAGTATACTAAAAAAAGTAGCTAATGGAGGTAGAGATAATACCTTATTTGGATTGATTGGCGAAAAAGGAATTTTAGAGAATATAGTACTAAAACTGTATTTTATAAATACCCTTCCAAGCAATATGTATGGTCTTTTTAGTGTAAACCGTGGTACCATTTCTAATATATATGTAAGTGTAGAAGAGAGTATAAAAAAGGATAATGTATTTATAACGTTACTGGGAAGTACTAACTATGGTACAATAACCAATTTTATTATAAATTATAAAGAACAAATATATTCCAAACATGCAGCTAGAGTAATAGAAACAAATAAGGGAATAATAGAAAATGGATATATTTACGGAGAAAGTATAAATATACTTAGTCCTGAGTCTAGTAACGCTTCAGGAATATTAGCAACAAATAATACACAAGGAACTATAAAAAATATATATTCATTAGTTAATTATAAATCAGAAAAAAGTTTTGCTAATAAAGGAGTTTCATTAGTGGTTACTAATAATGATAAAGGAATTGTAGAAAATATTTATACAGTTGGAATTGGAAATATATATCATAAAACGTATAATGCCAATACATATGCAGGTAATGGAAAAGTTGAAAACAGTTATTATATAAATGATATAGATTTTAATGGAAAAATTGATAGAAAAATAACCAATAAAGCATTATGGGATGTAAATTTTCAAAATAATATTTTAAATACCGAAAATAAATGGGAAGTGGATGAACTAATACAAATGGGATATTACCCACAACTAAAATTAAACGACTGTATGCCAAGACAAGACTACATAGAACTACCAGAAATGACAGATGCAGATTTACCAGAAATATTATTTGCAGAAACATTAGAAAATACAAGTAATACAGCAAAAGTAAAAATAAGTATGTATAACCCAAGTGGCGAAGAAGTAAAAGAAATAAGAGTGAAAAACTTAGATTGCACAATAGAAAGCCAAGAATATAAAGATGGAAGAAGTGAAGTAATTGTAAACTTAAGCAATCCAATCCGATATTTATCTAGCTATTCTATATTAAGTTTTACAACTAAAGGTGCATTTAATTTAGAATACACAAAAGAATATAAAGAAGGAGAAGTGCTTATTAATGTAGATTTATATAATGAAATATATACCGTGGAAGATTGGTATGAAATAAAGAAAAAGAATAGTGAAAATTTTAAAATAATGGCGAATTTAGATTTTAAAAATGCGGATCCAAAACAATATGCAGGAATACAATTTTATGGAATATTAGATGGTATGGGACATAGTATACAAAATATGTATATACCTAAATCATATGGATATCCATTATTTACGATAACAGGTAATAAAACGGTATTACGAGACCTTAATATTAAAAATTACAATTTAGATGTAAGTTATAATGCTGGTATAATACAAAAGGCAGACAGAATAACAATACAAAATTTAAACATTGAGGACGTAAATATAAAACATAATGGAAATGATTCTTATGTAGGAGGACTTATAGCGGAAGCACAGGGAGGAGTTATTGAAAATGTTACATATAAAAATTTAAATATAGAATCATATGGAAATGCAAATGTATTAGACGTAGGAGGTTTAATTGGAAGTGGTCAGATAAATATAAATAATGTATATATGAATAAGATAAATATTCAAGCTGAGAGTAGCAGTAAAAATACTAAAATTGGAGGATTAATAGGATATTGTGGAAATGTACAAGACAAAATAAGAAATGTATTAGTAAGTGGAAATATAATTACGAACTTAGACAATGTAGGAGGAATAAGTGGACATGGTATGGTAAATATGGAAAATGCTATAGCAAATGTAAATATAAGAGCAGATAGTAGTTATGTAGGAGGACTAATAGGAAAAACTACAGATAATTCGTTAGTTTTATATAATAATATATATATTGGAGACATTGTAAACAAAAAGCAAACTGAATATATAAGTGCAATATGTGGAACAGAAAGAAATGGAGAAAATAATTATATATATTCTAAAAATAAAATTAATGGAACGAAGATAGAAGAATATAAAAATGTTTTAACAAAAGAAGAATTAGAGAATATAAATATATATACCAAAATCTTAAACTGGGATGACAATTATAATTATGAAGATTTAAATAATAAACTGCCATTATTAAAAAACAA
>CATZPY010000042.1 GCA_958422985.1 uncultured Clostridium sp. | reverse complement strand
AGATAAAACAGATTTATTGCCAAATCAAGAACCAATATATATAGAAACTAAAGAACTAGAAATCCAAAGTGTAAACACTTTAAGAGAAGATAGCAACAGACTAAAAATAAGGGTAGAAATAACAAATCCACAAAACCTAGAAATAACAAAACTAGAAATAGAGAATATGGACCTAGAAATTTTAGAAAAACGTAATACTAATGGAATGACATATATAGACTTAGTAGGTATACCAACAAGATATTATGATAATTATCACATTACAGAAATTATATATATAAAAGATGGAGAAGAAAGAAAGGAAAAATCTTATTATTTAATAGAAGAAGTATTTTACAAGGAAATAGCAAAATACGAAGATTGGCAAAGTATAGATAAAGAAAGTGGTGAAAACTATAGGCTACTTACAGATTTAGACTTTAATGGGAAAAATAATATAAACTATAATTTAAAAATAGGAAGATTGGTAACAGAAGGTAATACACATACTATAAAAAACTTAAAGTTAAATGTAGGAAATTCGAATAATTTTGGCTTAATAAGTACCTTAGGAAAAAGAATGGAAAACATAAACTTCGAAAATATACAAATAATTAATAATACAACAGATACTTATAGAGATTCTATTGGTATAGTAGGCTTAAACACTGGAATAGTAACAAATGTTAATTTTAGTAATATAGAAATTATAGATAATGGTGGAAACTTACAAAAAGTAGGAATGATAGGAACATCATATTTAGGAGAATTAAGCAATATTAAGCTAAACAATATTAACATTACCGGAGATAAAGGTTCGGTAGGTGGATTAGTAGGAGAATCAAAAGAGACAAATAAATTTAATATAGAAGCAGATAATATTAATGTAAAATCAGAGTTAAACTATATTGGTGGAATATTTGGCTTAATGCAGAATGAGTATGCTGAAAATGGAGTAACAACTAATATAAGTATTAAAAATTCAGAGATTACAGGAAATAAATATATAGGTGGAATTTCTGGTGGAAGACTAACTAATGGAGAAAGTATATATGTAAACAACTGTGACATTAATGGAATTAGCCATGTTGGAGGTGCTGTTGGTGACCAATGGGGTGGTGCAACAAAGAAAGATGTTATAGTTGAAAATTCTAGAATAAAAGGAAAACATTATGTGGGAGGTATAACAGGACAGGGAAATGGAACAACTAACTATGCTAGTGTAAAGAATTGCGAAGTTGAAGGAATGTATACAGATAGCACATATGTAGGAGGAATCGCAGGAAACGCGAGTAACGTATTTTATTCCACAATAAAGAATAGTAGAATTACTTCTAAAGGAATGTATACAGGAGTAATAGCAGGAAAAAGTTCAAGAATAAATGCTTGCTTTGCGCCAGATAACGATGTAGAAGGTTATTCATATGTTGGTGGACTTTCTGGGGGAACAGAAACAGGCTATATAGTGGCTAGTTACACAAATTCCAAAGTAGTTGCAACAGAACATTCAGCAGGAGGCATACTAGGATATTTGGATAATAGTAAAATGGATAATATAACTAATATCTCACAAATTTATTCTAGCTATTATGCTGGTGGAACTATTAAAGGAAAAGAAAATGTTGGTGGAGTAATAGGAGAAATAGCTAAAAATATATATGATGCAGATGGAGTAAAAAGATATTATTCAAACTATATAGAAGCTAATTTAATAAGCGAAAATTCTAACATGACATCACTCGGAATAGGCAATATGCCTAAAGAAAACATGAAATTTGTAGATAATTACTATTACAAATATTCTACAATAAATGGAGATTACCCAACAGAAGAAAATGAAAGATATATAGCTAATGAAAATTATTTAATAGAAGAAGAACTAAAACAAGAAGATACATACAAAAAGAAATTAAAATGGGGAAATGTATACAACTATGAGACTTTGAAGCAGAATAAATATCCACTAGTAACATACAATAATATTATAATAGAAGGACAAGAAGGTATTAGAATTCCCGAAGATCCAAAAATAGAGGAAGTCGAAGCTGAAAATGATACTAATATGGAAGACGCATTAGAGGTAAAACTAGAAGAGGATAAGGAAAACAAAACTTTAGGAGAAATTCTACAATATACATTTAGATATAATGGAAAAATTATTAAAACATATGAAACATATTCAGAAATCGAATCGGAAGATGGTGGCAAAGTTGTAAGAAAAGGTATAAGACTATATGCAAAAGATGGAAAGCTATATGCTTTGCCAGTTTCATTGGAATTTGGAGGTAATGTGTTTAAATTAGTAGCAAATAATTTCGTTATAGACTCATACAACGGAAAAGAATATGAAACAGTTTTAGGTGAAGATGGTAGGTTATATGACCTTAAAACACCAATAAAATATCCAGAGAACTTTATAAATGAAGGAATTAAAAGTATAGGAAATAACTTACATACAGAGGATTTTACAGAAAATTTCAGTGGTAATGATATTAATGAGATTGGTACAGGGATTTTTTCACAAAAAGAGATTAAAAATGAGTATGAAGTAGAAATTGTATACAAAAATGGTGATAAATTAAAGTTTAATTATCAAACTGGCGAAATAATATCTTCTAGTAAAGGAGAACAACAGCCTACTACTGAGACTAAAGAAATAAGCTTATTGGACTATATACAAGAGCATTTTTCTAAAGTAAGAAATTATACAAATACGGATAAGACAAATATAGAAATGCAAAATAAATATGAAGAAACACTAAAATTAGAAAATAAATTAGAAAAAACACCAGTAGAAGAAGCAATAAAAAAGCAAAAAGCTATAGATAATAAAAAAGATTTATATATAGAAGAAAATAAAAGCGTAGACAACAACATAAATTCTAGCACTGACGAAGTCGTAAAAATAGAAGAAAATAACCAATCTAATAACTCTTTAAAAGAGACGAAATATATAAGCATGTATAGTGCAGACAAAGACGATTACCAAATTTATCAAGAAGAAGAGTTATTAGATACGACAAAGCAGGAGGTGATAAGCGAAAACGAAAAAATAGAAGCAAATAATTTAAAAGAATATTATGCAAGCGAAGGAGAAGCTAAAAATACGAAAATGGGAATAGTGTGGATAGCATTAAGCATAATAGGAGTAGTAATAATATTATTTGCAATAAAGAAAAGAGATTAAATTAAGTGTGTGTAAAAAGAGGGATCAATTTTATTAGGATACCCTCTTTAATATTTTTAACTAAGAAAAAATATATATGTGTCAAATTTTAATAATTTTATTAAAAAGTTGATAAATTAAAATTGGACATATATAATTAATATAAAAATGTAATCTTAAATAAATGGAGAAGAAAATGAAAATTATAGAAAAATTTGTAAAAGGAAAATTTGATAAAGAAGAACTTTGTGAAGATGGAATATGTGTAACAGAAAATTTTATTGCATTAATAGATGGTGTAACCTCTCACAATGATTTTAGATATAATGGAAAAAAATCGGGAAGGCTTATACGTGATCTTTTAATAGAAGCGATACCAAAATTAAGCAGTAGATTAAATTGCTATCAGGCAGTAGATTTTTTGAATGAATATATACTAAATTTTTATAAAGAAAATAATTTATTCGAAAATTTATTAAATAACCCAGCAAACCAGCCAGCAGCATCTATTATAATATATTCCAAAAATGCTAATCAAATATGGTTAATAGGGGACAGCATGGCTTTATACGGGAACACAATACTTGAAAATCCATTAGAATTTGACGAGATTTATACAAAAATGAGAGTAATTATAATAGATTTTTTATTAAATACAGGATATACAGAAGAACAATTACTAGAAAATGATATATCAAAAGAATTTATTAAAGAATTACAAAAACAACAGCCATATATAAGAAATAAAGTGAATAATAGCAAATTTGATTATGTGGTTATTGATGGATTTAATAGACCAAATAAGAATTTAATAAAATGTATTGATGTACCAAAAGATATAAAAGAAATTGTATTTACTTCAGATGGATATAGAAGGCCATTTAATACTTTAAAAGAAACCGAAGAATATTTATGGTACATAAAAGAAATAGATCCATTATGCTATAAAGAATTTGCATATGAAAAGGGATTTTACAAAAATCAAGAAAGCTATGATGATAGGTCATATATTAGATTTAAAATTTAATTTACAATTACAAGCTAGTATTTATAAAGCAAAGATCCTTTCCTTAATCTAAATATAATTTGCTAATATACTAGCTTTTTTATAATTTGTCGAAAAAGCAAGATGAAAAAAGCTTGAAAAATGTAAAATAAGATGATTAAATAGAAGTACTTAGGAC
>CATZPY010000041.1 GCA_958422985.1 uncultured Clostridium sp. | reverse complement strand
GAAGATGGAAACAGGCTAAAAGTAAGGCTAGAAATAACGAACCCTAAAAACTTAGAAATAGAAAAAGTTATAATAGAAAATATGGACTTAGAAATTACAGAAAAACGTAATAAGAATGGTATAACATATATAGATTTAATAGCTATACCAACAAAATATTATGACAATTACCATATTACAGAGATTAAATATATAAAAGATGACAAAGAATATAGCCAAAATACACAGTATTTAATAGAAGAAGCGTTTTTTAAGGAAATAACAAAGTTTGAAGATTGGCAAAATATAGAAAAGGAAAGCTACGAAAACTATAGGTTGCTTACAGACTTAGATTTTACTGGAAAACAAAACATAAATTATAATGTAAAAATAGGCAGACTAGTAACAGAAGGAAAAATACATACAATAAAAAATTTAACATTAAATATAAGAAGTGGTACTTCTGGGATAATAAGTATATTAAAAAATGGAATAGAAAATATAAAATTCGAAAATATAAATATAAATGTTATAAATGAAAGTCAAGGAACGAGCATAAGTTATGCAGGTATTATAGGAAGATGCGAAGGAGATATAAAAAATATAGAATTTAACAACATAAATATTAATATTACTGGACAAGTTCTTGGCATTGGATGTATAGGAATATACGAAGGCATTTTTATAGATACAGTAAAAACAAATAACATATACATTGTAGATAAGACAAGTCATGGAAGGTCAGCATATATAGGAGGAACTTTTGGATTTCTAAAATATGGTGAAGCAAAAAACATAGAAGGAAATAATATAAATATAGATGCAAATGTTAAATATGTGGGAGGAATCATAGGATATATGGCAGATATAACAGGTAGCCCATATACTAGCAATATAAAAATTGAAAATTCTAATATAAAAGGAAATAACGCAGTAGGAGGAGTAGTAGGACTGGGTGGATTTACTGAAAATATTACTGTTAGCAATTGTACTATAGAAGGAAATGAAAATGTAGGTGGTGTAGTTGGAAGCCAAGCCTACTATGATGGGGGATTAGAAAACACATTAGTTACAGATTCATATATAAAAGGGGTAAACTATGTTGGTGGAATCTTCGGTGGAGGAGGAAGAATAGCTAATGCAAAAGTTTTAAATAGCACTATAGAAGGAATTTCAAGTAATAGTGTATCTGTAGGAGGAATAGTAGGACAAGAAGGCTGGGGTCCTAATGGTTCTTATATTAAAAATTCTAAAGTAATATCTAAAGGAATAAATGTAGGTGGAATTGTAGGAAAAAGTAGCTCTGGAGTAGCACAAGGATATGCAGAGAATGTTTTAGTAGAAGGATATGCAAATGTGGGAGGTATAGCAGGATATGCAAATCAAGGAGGTATATTAGGTTCATATACGAATGCAGACGTAATAGCAACAGAACACTCGGCAGGAGGAATAGTGGGAATTTTAAATAATGAAGGAATGGATAATATTAACAAAGTTTCACAAATATTAAAAAATTATTATGCAGGAGGAACAATACAAGGCAAAGAATATGTAGGGGGAATTATAGGTGAAGCAGTAGAAGAACTATATATGCCAGAAAAGTATTATAGATTGAATTATGTAGAAGCAAATTTAATAAGTGAAAATGATAATACAACATCACTTGGAATAGGAAATAGACAAAAGTCGAATGGAAAATTGGAAAAGACATGTTACTATAAGTATTCTAAAATAAATGGAAAATATCCTACAAAAGAGAATGAACCATATATACCAAGCGAAAGCTATCTAGTAGAAGAGGAACTAAAGCAGGAAAGTACCTATAAAACTAAATTAGGTTGGGATTCAGCTTTTAGCTATAAAATATTAGCCGAGAATAAATATCCATTAATAGTGTATGCAGGAAAAATATTAGAAGGACAAGATGGTATTGCAATTCCGGAAGATCCAGTTTTAGAAGAGACTTCAGAAAATTTAAATAATTCTGATAATAAAGATAATGATGCAAATTCAAAAAATGAAATGTTAAATAATTTTACCGAAGAAGATATAATTCAAAACTTAAATAAAGAAGGTAGTGAAAAATTGCAATATATTTTTAATTATGAGGGAAAAATTATTAAAACATATGAAACATATTCAGAAATTATTAAAGAAGATGGAAGTAGTATTGTAAGAGAAGGTATAAGATTGTATGTAAAAGCTGGGAAGTTATACGCATTACCGGTTGAACTTAGTTTAGGTGATTCTATAATTAAACTTGTAGAAAACAATTTTATTATAGATTCATACAATGGAAAAGAATATGAAACAGTTTTAGGAACAGATGGAAAATTATATGATTTAAAAGAAGCATTAAAATATCCAGAAAATTTTGTAAATAAAGATATTGTAGCTATAGGAAATAACCTGAATAATACTTATAGCGATAAAGCTGAAAACATAAGTAATAAAGAAAATATTGTAGAAATGACTGAAAATAGTGAACATGAAATAGAAGTAACATACAAAAATGGTGATAGAGTAAGATTTAATTATCAAACAGGAGAAATAATAACTTCAACAGAAGAGAACTCAAACAGTATAAGCTTATTTAATTATGTGAAGGAGAAAATAGCAGAGATAGGAAACACTAATTTTAGAGAAAAGCAAGAGATAACAGATAAATATGAAGAAAGCAAAATGCTCCAAAATAAACTAGAAGAAACGCCAGTAGAAGAAGCAATAAAAAAACAAAATGCTGAAGATAGTGAAAAAGGTAAAGGCGAAGCAGATTTGGCACTAGGAGAAAATGAGGATTCGGAGAATGATAAAGATAGAGCAATAGTAGAAACTAATAACTCTTTACAAGAGCAAAAATATATAAGCATATACAATGCAGAAAAAGCTGAATACCAAATATATAAGGAAGAAGAGTTGTTAGATACGAGAAAGCAGGAGGTGATAAGCGAAAACGAGAAAATAGAAGCAAATAACTTAAACAAATATTATGCAAGCGAAGGAAAAAGTAACAATACGAAAATGGGAATAGTATGGATTACTTTAAGCATAGTAGGAGTTATAGTAATCTTAATAGGGATTTGTGGACGGTTCTAAAAATCTCGGTAAGTAAAATTAAATTAAGTGTGTGTAGAGAAGCTAGTAAGATACTAGCTTCTTTTGTAAGATATAATTTTTAAAAATTTTATACTAATGTTAGAAAATCTTAGGTTCGCTTTTTTATTCATTCTTATAATTTGTCGAAAAATCAAGATGAAAAAAGCTTGAAAAATGTAGATTAACATGATTAAATAGAAATAGTTAGGACATTACCTAAGAATATTATTAATCATAAAAATTATTTTGAATCTAATTAATTTTTTTATTATATGAAATTTCCTATTTGCGTTTTCTAATAAAGGCAACTTAAAAATTAGAGACTATTTAATATTTATATTTATTTGAAAATGAGAAAAATCCCCCAATTTTCATTGATGCTTAAAGGTATGATAAAATTTGTATACTTAACATTGCAAAAAAATATATATACACTTTGCTCGAAGCTCCAAATTTAACATCCATATTATTTAATTAAAGTTATTTTAAAACAAAAGTTTAGTTCCTGATAATTTTATTCTTTATAAAATTTCCAAAACATAAAAAGGTAATGTCTTAAAAAATAAATTAAATTTTACCAAATAGTTGAATGAAAGATTAATATTTGGTAGAATAAAAGGAGGAAAATGACAAAAAATGTAGAATTACAACTTACAAATGATTACATATTTAAAAGATTGTTTAGCAAAAAAGGAAACGAAGACATATTAAAAGATCTGCTAGAAGGAATACTAGAAATACCAATAGAAGAAGTAGAAGTAATGCAAGAAGTAGAGCTAGAAAGGGTAGATATAAAGGATAAACTAGGAGTATTAGATATAAAAGCAATAATAAATGAAAATATAACAGTTAATATAGAAATGCAAATAGTGGATGAAAAGAATATGATAGAAAGAACGCTCTATTATTGGGCTGACTTGTACTATACTGGATTAAAAAGAGGAAAAGACTATAAACTAAATAATAAAGTAATAACAATAAATATATTAATGTATAATATATTCAAAAAAGAAAGCTATCATACAATAGCAACAATAAGAGATAATGAAAATAAAGAAAAAATAACAGATAAACTAGAGATATAGCCCACCAAACGAAATCAAAGATTTCGAAGGTGGCTTAATTTTATAGAACTACCAAAATTTTTAAAAAGCAAAGAAAAAGGAAACAGAAAACTAAGGCAATGGCTAGAATTTATATGTAATAAGAGAAAGGGGGAGATAGAAATGGCAGTAAGAGAAAACGAGAAGATAGCAAAAGCTAGCCAAGAATGGGAATACTTAAGAGGAGATGAAGCAGTAAAAAGAATGGCATTCTTAAGAGAAAAATGGGAAAGAGATTGGAATAGTGGTATGCATTCTGCAGAAGAAGAAGGCATAGAAAAAGGAATAAAGAAAGGAATGAAAGCAGGAATAAAAGAAGGAGAAAAGAGAGGCTTAAAGAAAGGAAAAGAGGAAGTTGCAATAAAGATGCTAAAAAAAGGAATTGAAGAAGCAACTATAGAAGAAGTAACAAATTTAACTTTAGAAGAAATAGAAAATATAAAAGAAAAGT
>CATZPY010000040.1 GCA_958422985.1 uncultured Clostridium sp. | reverse complement strand
GATGATTCTTTAAAAGAAAATACAATAGTAAAAGGAAAAGTAAAAAGTATTCAGCCATATGGAGCTTTTATAGAATTAGAAAATGGGGTAGTAGGCTTATTGCATATTGAAGATATGTCTGTAGCAAGAATAAAAAGCCCATTTGATAGGTTTTATATAGGTCAAGAAATAAACGTTAAAGTAAAAAGTATAGACACTAAGAATAATAGAATAATGTTTACATATAAAGAATTATTGGGAACATGGGAAGAAAATGCAAAACAGTTTAAAGAAGGAACGAAAGTAAAAGGAATCATAAGAAATGAAGAAGACCATAAAAATGGTATCTTTATAGAATTAAAGCCTAATTTGGTAGGAATGGCTGAATACCAAGAAGGAATAGAATATGGAAAACAAGTAGATGTTTTTATAAAAAAGATTATTCCAGAAAAGAAAAAAATAAAATTAATAATATGTTAAGGAGGAATTAAAATGGTAGAAGATAGTCAAATAAAAGCAGAAGTATCACCATTTGCAATAAGGGAAGGTGAAATAAAAGTATTTGACGGTAAAGATGGTTATGTTTCAATGAATCAAATCATAAATAAAATAAATTTAGGACATATTACAGACATTCATTTTGAAATTTTAGAAATAGTAAATGAATTTGAATTTATTACATCAAGACAAATTTACCAATTATTACAAATAAAAGGAATAGATGTTAAGTCACAAGATAAATTAAATAAAAAATTAGAACAATTAATAAAAACTAAAATATTAACAAGATATTATTTTCATTCAGAAGATGGAAAAGGCATATATAGAATATATTGTTTAGAAAAGATGGGAAAATATTTGTTAAATTCAAGAGATATAGAATGCAAATGGCAACCAACAGATAATGTAAAACCAGTTTCATTAATTAAAAAGAGATTAGCAGGAAACCAAACATTACTTGCATATTTAAGAAAAGTAAAAGCATTTGATTCATATGTTGTAAAACCTACACTTACAGCAAAAACAATAGGAAAACAATTTAAAGCAACAGGTGGAAGTGTTAAATTAACTAAGAATAATAAATCAATTTCTTTCTTATTTGAAGTAATTAGAAGAGAAGATGATTGGAAGAATAAACTAGTAGAAAAAATGAGATTATATCAAGATTTTTATGATAACTTTATTCCAGGAGATTCTGGCTTTGCAATTATACCACAATTAATATTTATATGTGAAGACGAAAAACATACAGCAGAAGCATTTAAAATAATTGTAACAAAAGGATTAGAAATTTCTAAAATAAAATTATACTTTACAACAGATTTAAGACAAAATAAAGAATCACTAGAAGATACTTTAATCGAATTTAAACTAGATGAAGCAACAAACAAGTATAAAGTTGCAGATGTAGAATTAAGATTATTAGAAGATTAAAAAAAGCGAGTGCAATTAAAGCATTAATAAATGCGAAAAAATTGCATTCGCTTTTTTTTATAGTAGGAAGGAAAAGAGGAAATTCTATTTATTAGAATTTCCTCTTTTTAAGTCTACAATTATGGCATCATCATTATCAAATAAGAAACTTGAATCTGATGTATCTGTTTTTATTGGATCAATTTCAGCTGAATTATTACTGTCTGTAAAATCTACATTACCATAATTAAATTTTGGTTTTCTTCTTAGTCTAGAATCAGATTCATCTGAAATACCACTAGTGAATTTTTCGAAATTGAAGAATTTAACTTTTTGTTTTTCTTTATATTGCGAATCTACAAAAGCAACTTTTCCTTTACCAATTTGTAGACCACCCTTAGGGTTTAGAACTTTATATGCACATTGTTTTGCTTTTAAAGAACCAAGCTTATCTGGTTTAAAGTATTCTGTCCAACCATATTCAATACCACCATATTTTTGGTCATAAGTACCTTTTTCGGTATTATAGTCATTTTTATATTTCCATTTCCTTTTGTTACCAAATTCTTTAGACCACCATTCTCTATCTTCTGGTGTAGCACCTCCAAATAATAATTTATTGCTACAATTTGCAAGTATTGTTTGTCTATATCTTGAGTAAACTTTACTTCCTAATTGTTCTAAGTTTTGGGCAGCAATTAAAGTACCAACACGATATTTTCTATATAAAGTAAATATTGCATCTATATCTTTACATAAGAAATCTGGGAATTCGTCTATATATAAGAAGTGAGGAACTCTATTTCTTTCATTTCCTGGTCTTCTTAAAACAGAGTATTGCATTAATATTATAAAGAATAGACCAAAAGCCTTATGTGTTGCGGCACCTAAATCTCCTCTACGAGTACATACAAATGTAACTTCACCATTTTCAAGAGATTGGTCAAAGTTAATGTTATCATTACGATTACAAAGAATATTTCTAACTCCTTCATTTCTTAAAAGATTATCTAATTGTGTAACAGCAGAATATACAAATTTTTCTGTATCTATTCTACCAGAACCACTTCTATAAAAATTCTTTTTAAAATATGCAATTTGCATTTTATATTTTGTAGATAATTCTGGGTCATATTCCATTTTTCTACACATTTCTTCTACTAAGTCGAAGTCTGTAAGCATTTCTAACATATCTGTTAAATTAGGAAGATCGCCATCGTTTAATTTAGGGTACATTACTTTTAATAGTATAGATAAATTTTCTATTGCTTGACTTGTTACATTATCACGAAAAGCTTCTTCGACATCAGTATGTGTTGTATTATACATACTTTTTAAAACAGAAGAAATAGCTACAGCAGTCTTTAAAGGATCATCAAATGTAAATGGGTTAATACCAATAGAGTCTGGATTATCTGGATCTATTAAATTATAAGGTATGTTAAAATTATTTGCTATTTTTATCATATTTTCTATAGATGTATAATCTGGTGAAATTGCAGTAATACCTAAGTTCTTGTATTTAATATCATCAGAAGATGAATCTATAATCATTTTTTTCATGTATGTTTTATAAATTTTTAATTTACTTTCAACAGGTTTTAGCATATTTAAGTTAAAATGTTTATTTAAGAAATCATTATTAAATGGTGCTGAAAGAGTGGCGATACCAGTTTTTAAAGCAGTAAATCCCATTTCTTTTGCAGTTTCTTCAAAAAATAATTTCTTTTCAATATCTCTCGCTACCATTGGTTCTATTACCATTGTAGTTTTACCGGTTCCAGAAGGACCAACAACTAAGGTTGATTCAAATCTTTTATCTTCAGCAATTTTAACAGGTTTACCAAGTTCTGAGTCTGTACAAATTATATTTTCGCAAGTGTATGGTCCAATATTTTTTGGTGCAGGTGATAGATCTATTCCATTAAAGTCTAAAACAGAATCTCTAATATCTACAGAATCGTTTACTTTCATATAGATAAACTTAAATATCATAAAGAAAGTAGTTAATGGTATGTATAATGCAATTGCTGTAAATGCAGGTTTTATTAATTCGGAAGATGTAGTAATTAAGCCAACATAATTTGGAAGTGACATTAATAATATCCATAAAATTTCATTTAACCATTGGACAATCATAGATATTACAATTGTGTATAAAACAACTACATATGTATACATAAATGAGAGCTTGACTTTATCTGACTTAGTAAATGAAGAAGAGCCAGAAAATAAAAATGCAAAAATAGGGCAAGCTATTGCTAAAGTATACTGAATTGGTCCCCAATAAGATAATGATATTCCACTAAAAAATAGAAATAGTAATTCTACAACTCTATCTACTAAAATATATATAGATATAAGTGTTAGTATATATGTTAAAAATGTATTTCTATTAGTTTTTAGTTTTTTCAAAAATTTATCGAAAAGTTTCAAAACATTCCACCACTTTCATTTTAATTTTGTAAATATACATATATATTATCCTATAAAATAAGGAAAAAAACAAGATATTTACACTATTTTATAAAAAAAAGTCAAGATTAATACTTGATTGTAAAGACATTTATTAATATAATATGATTTAGTTTAATACAATAGAAAAGAAAGGATTTAAATATGAAAAAACAAAAAAATAAAGTGCTAAAGGAAGGCTTTATGCAGGCAGTACTTTCACTGATGTTTTCTCAAGTTCTTATAAAACTATTGGGACTTATATATAATTTGTACCTTACTAATAAAGATGGATTTGGAGACCAAGGAAATGCAATATATTCTGGTTCATATCAAATATATGCATTATTATTAACCTTATCATCTATTGGAGTGCCAAATGCAATCTCGAAGTTGGTAGCAGAAAGAACAGCAAAAGGAGATCATAAAGGAGCAATAAGAATATTTAAAGTAGCTTTAGCTACTTTTGCATTAATTGGTTTAACAGGAACATTATTGTTGTTTTTAGGAGCTGATTTTATTGCTACACATATGTTAAATATACCAGAAGCAAAATATACATTAATTACATTGTCGCCAGCAGTATTTTTTGTAACAGTAGCAGCAGTGCTTAGAGGATATTGTAATGGAAAACAAGCTATGCGTGTAACTGCTAGATCACAAACTTTAGAACAAGTATTTAAAACTGTATTGGTAATAATAATTGTAGAAATTGTTTATAAAATGACTAATGGAAATACTGTTTGGATGGCAGCGGCAGCAAATGTTGCAACAACTCTTTCAATATTTATGAGTTTTATGTATTTAGTTAGATTTTATAGGATTACGAGAAATGAAAGAAGAAACGAACTAAAAGAAACAATAAATTATAAATATCAAAATGTAAAAACTATTGTAAAAAAAATATTAAGTGTTTCAATACCAATGTCATTAAGTTCAATAATGTCATCATTTAATAAGAACATAGACTCATTTACAGTTGTAAGTGGATTAAAAAAATTTATGACAGAAAGAGATGCAAAGGCACAATATGGGATTTTAGGAGGAAAGGTAGATACTTTAACTTCGCTACCACTTTCAATTAATATTGCATTTGCAACAGCATTAGTACCAACAATATCTAGGGCAATTGCAAGTGGAGATAAAGAAACTACAACTAAAAGAGTTTCATTTTCTTTAATGGCTAGTATGCTTATTGGACTTCCATGCACAATTGGAATGATGGTATTTGCAGACCCAATTTTACATTTACTATATCCAGCACAACCAGAAGGAGCTTTAATATTACAAATATCATCACTTACTATAATATTTACAATATTAGATCAAACTATTAATGGAACGTTACAAGGAATCGGAAAGGTTATGATACCAGCAATTTCTTTAGGATGTGGAATGCTTGCTAAGCTAGTTATTAACTTGCTTTTAGTTTCTAACCCATCTTTTGGGGCAAATGGAGCAGCTATTGGTTCTGTTGTTTGCCATATGGTAGCTTTTTCCATAGCATTTACTACATTAAGAAAAAATATAAAGCTAAATTTAAGAATAGGCAATTTCTTAATAAAACCAATAATTGCAACAGTAATAATGTCAATTTGTTCATTATTTATATATAATGTACTTTTAGGAATAATATCACAAGCATTGGCAACAATAATAGCAATTATATTTGCAATGGTAATTTATGCAATTTCAGTTGTAGCACTAAAAATTTTATCTAAGGAAGAAATTTTTATGATTCCTTATGGTCAAAAGATATATAAAGTGCTTGAAAAGCTTGGTATATATAGATAATATGCATATTAAGAATGATGCATAAATGGTAAAAAAAACCATATATGCTTAGAGAGAATTAGGTTTGAAGAAAAAAATAATAAAAAAAAGAAGGATTTTAGTAAAAATTGGCGAATATAAGATTTAGTAGGCATTTTAAAGCACTACATAACACAAATTATTAGGAGGTAATTTAAATGAACAAAGCTGATTTAATCGCAGCAATCGCTGCAAAAACAGGAGAAACAAAAAAAAGTGCTGAAGCATCTGTAAATGCATTTGTAGACGTAATTACAGAATCTTTAGTAGAAGGTGATAAAGTTCAATTAGTTGGATTTGGATCTTTCGAAGTTAGAAAAAGAGCTGCTAGAAAAGGAAGAAATCCTCAAACTAAAGAAGAAATAAAAATACCTGCATCAAAAGCTCCAGTATTCAAAGCTGGAAAAGCATTAAAAGATTTAGTAAACAAAAAATAATTACTAACTTGAATTTTTATATATTAAATATGAATTCATATTAAAAAGGTCGAAAGACCTTTTTTGTTTTTTTATAGTAAAGATTATAGCATATCCAAGATTTCCTTAATATGTGCATTTACTAGAAAATTTTAGGTTTGCTTTTTTTATTTTTTCTATTAAAAATAAAATTGAAATTTTAAGAATCGTATTTAAATTTTAATTATATTTTTGTTAGAAAACTTAGGTACGCTTTCATTATAATAAAAAATATCTGAAATTTTAAAATTTTTTAAAAAATATATATGAAAAAAATGCTGAAAAATAGAGGGCTTTCGAAATTTATAATAAAAAAATAAATAATAAAATAAAAAAAATTAAAAAAAGTATTGACAGAAAAACAAAAACATAGTATACTAAATCTCGTCGAAAGGAAAACGGTCGCATAGCTCAGCTGGGAGAGCATCTGCCTTACAAGCAGGGGGTCATAGGTTCGAGCCCTATTGCGACCACCAATTTTCTTATACGGCCCGGTAGTTCAGTTGGTTAGAACGCTAGCCTGTCACGCTAGAGGTCGACGG
>CATZPY010000039.1 GCA_958422985.1 uncultured Clostridium sp. | reverse complement strand
AATAATGTTCTTTCTATCATATTTTTCTCATCTGCTATCTGCATTTCTATATCTACTGTTGTATCTTCGTTTATTATTGCTTTTATATCTAATACTCCTAGTTTATCCTTTATATCTACCCTTTCTAGTTCTACTTCTTGCATTACTTCTACTTTTTCTATTGGTATTTCTAATATTCCTTCTAGCAAATCTTTTAGTATGTCTTCGTTTCCTTTTTTGCTAAACAATCTCTTAAATATGTAATCATTTGTAAGTTGTAATTCTACATTTTTGTTCATTTTCCTCCTTCTATTTTACCAAATATTAATCTTTCATTCAACCATTCGGTAAAATTTAATTTATTTCTTAAAACATTACCCTGTACAAATAATTTGTTTATATCTATTTTTCATATTTTTTATTTTTGGAATTTTATAAAGAATAAATTTTTAAAGATTTAAATCATCATTTTAAGATAATTTCAGATTTAATTATTGTGAACTCAATTAAATAATATACATAATTAGAGAATTTCTTATTTTTGAATTAAATATAATCTTCGAATACATAAAAAATTAAATGTAAAACTTCTTATTATGAAAAAACTAATTAGATTAATAAAAATTAGAATTTAATAATATCTTTAGGCAATATCCTAAGTATTTATATTTAATCATCTTATTTTACATTTTTCAAGCTTTTTTCATCTTGATTTTTCGACAAATTATAAAACACATAGTTTATATTCAATCTATATATTAAAATTTCAAAAGCCAGTATTTAAAATGAACTTCTCTTTTTGAGTAGACATTAAAATACTAGCTTTTTTTACACACACTTAATTTAATTTTTATCTTTTTTGAACTTTAAAAAACTTTCAAAACGCCACACTTATTTAATCATTTCCAAAGTCACTATTTTAAAGTTCACCGAGATTTTAACCTCCGTCCCATAATTCCGGCAAAGGCTAATCCCTTTTCTTTATTGCAAATAATATTATTACGACTCCTACTATGCTTAAAGTAATCCATAAAATTCCCATATTCTTATTTCTACTTTTTCCTTCGCTTGCATAATATTCTTTTAAATTATTTGCTTCTATCTTCTCGTTTTCGCTTATCACCTCCTGCTTTCTTGTATCTAATAACTCTTCTTCTTGGTAAATTTGGTAATTGTCTTTTTCTGCATTGTATATGCTTATATATTTTGTCTCTTTTAAAGAGTTATTAGTTTGGTTATTCTTGCCATTTTCGCTGTTGTTGATATTATTTTCATTTTCGCCTTTTTCAGTATTTTTGTTCTCTGCTTTATTTATACTATTGCTGTCCTCTTTTAATCCTTGTTTTTCTGCTGTATTTTCTATTTTATTTACATTACTATTTTTTCTTTTCAAAACCACTTCTACTGGTGTTTCTTCTAGTTTAGCTTCTAGCACTTTAACTTTTTCATATTTGCTTTTTATTCTTTGTAATTCACCAGAATTTGAATTTCCTATTTCTGATAATTTCTCTTTAGCATAGTCAAATAATCCTATTTTATTGTGCTTTTCTTTTGTTAGAGATATTATTTCTCCCGTTTGATAATTAAATTTTAATTTATCTCCATTTTTGTATATAACTTCTAGTTCGTGCTCATTTTCTCTCTCCTTTTGTGAAAAATCTCCTTTGCTCATATTATTACCACTTAAGTTTTCTGTAAAATCCTTTTTATCTAAATTATTTCCTATATTTGCAATTTCATTATTAACGAAGTTTTCCGGATATGTTATTGGTTCTTTCAAATCATAAAGTCTTCCATCAGTTCCTAAAACAGTTTCATATTCTTTTCCGTTGTATAAGTCTATAACAAAATTATTCGCTACTAATTTAAGCACATCTTTACCAGAACCCAGCATAACCGGAAGTGCATATAAGTTTCCATTTTTTACATATAATCGTACATCTTTCCTTACTACTTTACTTCCATCTTCTGCAATAATTTCGGAATATGTCTTATGTGTTCTAATTATTTTTCCGTTGTAGTTAAATGTATATTGTAATTCTTCATTTAAATTTTGTTTTTGATTCAGTAGTCCATTGCCAACAGTTTCTCCACTATCATCTATAATAGGATCTATTGGAAGATTTATTCCTTCTTGTCCTTCTAAAATTTCATTATTATATTTTATTAGTGGATATTTATTTTGCTCTAATATATTATAATCATAATGGCTTGAAAATTTTAATTTATTCCTATATGTATCTATTTGTTTTAAATCATCACTTACTAAATAATTTTCACTAGCTATATATGGCTCATTTTCTTCATTCGGATAAATTCCATTTATACTAGAATATTTGTAATAATATGTATCTACTAATTTTTCATTCTCTTTAGGCATATTTCCTATTCCTAGTGATACTGTACTAATATCTTCACTTATTAAATTTGTTTCTACATAATTTGAGTAATAGCAAAGTCTTCCATCTGTATAAAGCTCTTTTTCTATCTCTCCTATTATTCCACCAACATTAGCTTTGGCTGTAACAGAATCTCCTACGTAATAGTTACTTTCTATTATACTTATATTTGTTATATTATTCATTAAACTGTTTTCTAAGAAACCTAGCACTCCCCCTGCAGTATGTTCTGTCGCTCTTACAATAGAGTTATTATATGTACTCGATATATTACTATTAGTTAGTATTCCTACTACTCCACCTACATTGCTATATCCTTCTACAATGTTATTATATGCAAAATTTCCTGCCATCCAAGAGCCTTTTCCTACTAATGCTCCTACTTCACTACCTTTAGAAATAATTTTTGAATTAGTTACTGATGAAAATGTTAAATTTCCTCCTTGTTCTCCTAAAATTCCTCCTGTTTTTGTAGAATTTGTAGCAATTCCTTCTATAGTGCTATTATTCACATTAGCCTGGCGGATATTTCCACCATTTCCCATTACTCCACCAACATAGCTTACTCCTTTTATATTAGAATTATTTATATTTATATTTTCTTTCATTTCGCCGTAACCTGTTGTTCCTGCATATCCCCCAACATATTTTTCTCCTACAATTTCGCAATTATCTACAAGAATATTATTAATCTTATACATTCCATTGCCTCCAATTACTCCTCCAACATAAACTTTTCCTTTAACTGTTGAATTTATAATTTGCATATTTTCTAGTCCTCTTCCTTCACTAATATCTATACCGTTTATTCTACCAAGAATTCCTCCAACACCTTCTGTAGCATTTATATGGACCTCATTTGCTAATATATTATTTATTTTATAAAATTCTGAATTTCCAATTAATCCACCAATCAATTTATTTCCGGAAATATTAACATTATTCATATTTATATTGGATATTTCCATTCCAGAAGAAAAACCAATACAGCCTACATTATTTGTTTTGTCCGAAGGCATATTTATATTAATATTTTTAAATTCTATATTTTTTATATTTCCTTTATTACTAGAAATAATACCTATATTTTCTATTGCTGTGGTATTTTTTCCATTTATATTTATATTTTCAAATATTATGTTTTCTATACCATTTTTTAATACTTTTATTAATCCAAAATCACCTTCATTTCCTACATTTAAAGTTGTATTTTTTATAGAATGTATTTTTCCTTCTGTTACTAATTTTCCTATTTTTAAGTTATAATTTATATTTTGTTTCCCGGTAAAATCTAAATCTGTAAGTAGTCTATAATTTTCATAGCTCTCTTTATCTATATTTTGCCAATCTTCAAATTTAGCTATTTCTTTATAAAAAGCTTCTTCTATTAAATAATATGTATCTTGAGTAAATTCTTCTCCATTTTTTACATATTTAATACCTGTAATTTGATAATTATCATAATATTTATTTGGAATACCTACTAAATCCATATATGTTATTCCATTAAAAGTACGTTTATCTGCAAGTTCTAAATCCATATTTTCAATTTTTACTTCTTTTATTTCAAAATTTTGTGGGTTTGTTATTTCTATTCTTATTTTTAACCTATTTCCATCTTCTCTTAATGTATTTACATTTTTTATACTTAAATCTTCATCATCTATATAAATTGGCTTTTGGTTTGGCAATAATTCTTTTCTATCGGATTTATTCAATAATGGTAATTTATTATTTAAGTCATCATAGTTATAACTATTATCAAAATTTAATATTTGTTTATATGTATTTTCATTTGATAATTGTTCTTTTGTTAACTTCTCAGTATAATCTGTAATTTTAATACCATTTATTTGGTTCTTTTCGTAAATATAATTATTTGTTCCATTTCTTTGTGAACCCGAAATTGCTTCAACATAGCTATTCTCTTTTTTGTTTATAATATCTCCTATATATAGGTTATTTTTTAAATCTATATCATCATTATTATTACCCGCAATTCCACCAACAAAATCTCCATCTGCAACTATATCTACTTTTGATATTACATTTTGTATATTATGAGTTCCTTTACCTATCATTCCTCCTACATAACCAATATCTGTTTCTATCCTTCCATTTACAATTGAATTTTTTATTTTATTCCCACTATAACTTCCTATTAAACCTCCAATTCCTTCAGACTTATTTATATTTGTAAGTTTTACTTGTAAATTATTAACATATACATTATTTAATTCAAAAGTTCCTCTACCTCCAATTCCTCCACACGCTAAGCTTTCTATGTTATCACCTATTATATTTACAGTATTAAGCGTTATATTTTCCAAGATTCCATTGTTTGCATTTGCTATAATCACTCCAATATTATTACTTTTTTTAGCTTTACTAGTTATATTTACATTATCTACATTTACATTTTTAATTGTACAGAGCACTCCGTTTCCAACTATACCTGCATTTATTTCTCTTGGTTCTAAGTTGTAATTTTTTATATTTAAATTTAATATCATTGAATCTCTTTGTAAATTATTAAATAGTGGTAAACCCTTCTGTATATATATGTTTTGTATTGTATGACCTGTACCATCTAATATTCCATAAAAATTTATTCCTGCATACAAATTTGGATCTGCATTTTTAAAGTCTAAGTTTACCATTAATTTATAATTTTCTTTACTCATTCTCTTCATTTCGTACCAGTCTTCTATTGTATATATTTCATTATATAAATCTACATTAATAAGAATTTCTCCCTCTTCATATTCTTTTGTATATTCTAAGTTAAACGCTCCTTTTGTTGTAAAGCTAAGTATAGAATATGATGAAACACACTGTATAGGATTATTTAAGTTTACAATTATTTCACTTCTTCCCTTTGCATATTCTTGGCTTTCTATTTTACATTCTAAATTTTTAACATTTATATTTGTTACTTCTTCACCACTTGGGTTATACATACTTATTTTCACTTTTGCAGTTTTATTTGTTTTTTCTAGTGTTTCTGCAAATAATATTTCTGGCAAATCTGCATCAGTCATTTCTGGAAGTGTTATATATTCTTGCCTTGGCATACAATCATTTAATTTAAGCCAAGGATAATATCCTAAGTTTACTAATTCATCAACTTCCCACATATTTGTACTATTTAATATATTGTTTTGAAAGCTTATATCCCATAATGCTTTATTTGTTATCTTTTTGTCCCATTTACCTGTAAATATTTGCTCGTCTATGTAATAACTATTTTCTGTTTTCTTACTATCATAAAAAACATTTGGTCCTTGAGATTTATTGTAAATATTTCCTAAACCAACCGAATATACATTTTTTACAGTTCCTACATTATTTCTTGCAATTTTTGAATATAGCGCATTATCTTTACTCTTTTCTGCCGATGCATTTGCCAACACATATACTTGTTCTATAGTTCCCAAATTATCATTAACTAAAATTGCATTATTAGCTTCACTTTGTATTATTATATCTTCTCCATAAATATATCCATTTCGTATATTGCCATAATTTGACGTGACTGAATATACGTATTTTGCATACACACTCTCTTTATAATTTATAATAAAGCTTTCTATAGTTCCTCTATTTCTCATGCATAATAAATTAATTGTTTCATTTATATTTTTTTTGCTTTCTTCTATACTAATAATTATATTAGAAATTACTCCATTGTTTTCGTAACATAAATTATTTCCACTAGTTGGCAATGAATTTGTTAAGTATACTTTAAGTACTAAATTTTCTATTCTTCCTTGTGTTCCTATGTATGAAAACAGTTCATAATTAGTTCCATTTGTATAGCTTTTATACACAGTGTGACCATTGAAATTAATTGTCCCTTGAAAATGAACATTTGAACTTGTACGTAATCCTGTTGCATAAGTTTCACTTCTAAAGTCTAAATCATTTAAAACAATGTAATTTCCTTCTGGTTGTATATCTTTATACTCTGCTACATTGCTAATTCCTAATATTTCTCCATTTTTTGTATTAAATTCGAATGTTGATATTACGTAATCTCTTAGTCGTATTTTTACTGCTAGTTCTAGTTTGTAATCATGATTTTCTTTTATGTTTAGTTCCTTTTCTATGTTTTCTAATTTATTGTCTTCTGGAATCTCTTCATATCTTTTAGTATCTACCAACTTTCCATCTTCATATATTTTTATGTAATAGTCATTTGTTAATATTTCATCTCTTTTGTCTTCTAAGTTTACCAATACTTTACTTTCCATGTCGTATTTGTATTCTTCATAGTTTGTTTTTGTGTTACCTAACTCGATTTGAAGATCTTTTATGTATACATTCGCTTGGCTATTTTTTCCTTCAGCAAAAATTCCTACATAACCATCTCTAACTTTTAATGTTTGTTTATATTCTTTATATGTATCTTTATCTATCCCCTCTATTTTTGTAATATTATTTGATATAGTTTTCATATTTTGGACCCATACATTTTTCATTTCATTTGCTTTTATCTTAAAAGATATTGTTACTTCTTTTCCTATATATTCTCGCAAATCGTATACATAAGCTTGATTACCAGCTCCTATATATAATGTTAGTTCATTATTTTCTTTATTATATGTTCTCTTTTGACTTCTTCCATCTCCAACAAATTTTGTATACCACTTTATTTTAGAATCTGGGTCTACTAAATTTTTTCCAGTTGTTTTCCTTAACATACTTTTTAAGTCTATTTTTCCTGTTATTCCTTCTTCTGTTAATATGTCTATTTCTTTTAATAAATAGTTTCTTTTGTATGTTGCATCTGTATGCCCT
>CATZPY010000038.1 GCA_958422985.1 uncultured Clostridium sp. | reverse complement strand
TATTTGTAAAAACCTTAAAGGTATAGGCACAGGTAAAGTTTTAAGAGAATGTAATGAGTGCGTGCGCGATGCATCAACATTTTTGGAAGAAATAATTGAAACAAAAGAAAAAGAAGGAGCTGAATAAATATAAATGCAAGAAGAATTAGAATTAATATTTCCAACAGAAGAATATAAAAAAGAAATAATAGATTTTAAAGAAGAATTTAAAAAGAATAATGAAACTATAATTCATGGTGGAGCAGGACTAGAAAAGGATATTTCTTTTGAAGAGTGGCTAAAAAATGTTAGAGAAGACTTAGAAGAAGAAACTAGTAGAAAGAGGAATAGAGTACCATCTGCAGTATATTTAGCTTTTAGAAAAAGTGATAGAAGATTAATTGGAATAGTGCAAATTAGGTATAAACTAAACGAGCATTTATTTAATTATACAGGGCATATTGGAGATTCTATAAGACCTTCAGAAAGAAATAAAGGTTATAGTACGACTATGATTGGACTAGCTTTAGAAAAAGCGAAAGAACAAGGAATAGGAAATGTACTTATGACATGCAAGAACTACAATGTTGCTTCAGCAAGAACAATCATAAAAAATGGTGGAGTAATGGAAAATGAAGTAGAAAAGGATGGTATAATATACCAAAGATATTGGATAACATTAAAAAAGAGTTATGCAGATGGAAGAAATAAAAGCAATGATATATTGGAAAGCACATTTAAAAATTTAAGAATAGATAATAATGAATTTAAAGGTAATATATCTTTATTAAAAATAAATAAAGTAAGAAAAGAATGGAAAGTAGATGTAGAGAGTAGATGTGTTTTAGCAAAAGATTATATGTGGTTACGAATATATCCAGACGGAGAAAACTATTGTATAACAGCGATATTTGATGATAAGGATAATATTATAGAATGGTATTTTGATATATCAAGGAGCTTGGGAATAGAAGATGGTGTACCTTATCAAGATGATTTATATTTAGATGTAGTTGTAGTGCCAGACGGTAGAATACATATATTAGATGAAGACGAATTGGAAGAAGCATATAATAAAAGAGAAATAAGCAAAGATGAATATGATATGGCTTTTTCTGTTGCTAATATGATTATAAATGGACTAGAGTCAAGAGAAGACATAGAGAGGTTAATAAAATTTTCAGAAAATTATTTAACAATATTGAAGAATTCATAATATGAATTAAATAATTTTTGAAAAAGACAGAAAGAAAAATTCAAACATTATGTAGATTAAAATTGGAAGATATGTTAAAATATATAGTGTAACCATTGTTGAATTAACTATAGGAGGGCTTTTTATGTGGAAATATTTTAAAGATTTGGAAAGATCAATGTCTTTACGGGACTTAAATGAGTTATCAGCAGAAGTTGCAGAACAGTATGCAGACAGAGAAAACTATGACATAACAAAAAAAGAACTAGCAGAAATGTTTGAAATGACACCTAATTTAGTTGGTAAATTGCTAGATTATGCAGTTATAAACCGGCTAGTAAATGAAGCTACTGTTAAGAGAATGGAGGATAGAGCTGTACACAATCAGAAACAACATTCTCCAGACCGAAAGGCAAAAACTGCTAAGGAACATTATAGTAGCCTTAGAAGAAAGCGAGTTGAAATGGAAGTGTTCGAAGTAAACGAAGAAACAATAAAAGAGATTGCAACTAGATTTGCCAATGAATGTGATAAAACTAAAGAAGACTTTGCTTTAGAATACCAGTTAGACAAATCAGCAATAGACGTAATCTTAAAGAAGGCTATTACAGAGAATATTTGTGATGACGAAACTTTCAAAAAAATTGAAGAACGTTCATTGCAACATAATAACACTCCAGTAGCAGAAGAATTTTTTAAACAGCTACATGAAAGGCGGGAAGCAAAGAAGAAAAATTTCTTTGCATAAGAGCAACAATCAAAAAAACAGCAAGGCGATATTTTGCCTGCTGTTTTTTGTTTATGATAAAAGAAGTTCCCAAAGCTCTGCAGAGCTTTGGGATAAACTACACCAACTACAATGTTGCTGGTAAGGGAGTATTAGCCAAAGAGATTAATAGACTAAGACACAAGTGACCATTATTAAAAATATGTAGTTTTTCTAAGTCTGCCATCAAATGAGTAGGAACCTCACCTGATAAAAAATAATTAATGGTACTATCTAATCCTTCCTTAGCAATTTTTCTCTTTAAAGCATCAATACTGTACATGTTGTGTGTACCTCCTTATACGTGTAATAATATAATTATACCATAAATTAACATAAAAAGATAGAGGCACAAGTATAAATACAGTTTTTTCTAAAATTATTTTAGTTTATTATATAAAATTTATTGATTATAAAATATAATATAGAAAAAAATAATCATTTATGTTATTATAATAAAAATAAAATTTTACCATTATAGGAGAGAGAATGAATTTATTAGAACTAAAAGAAAACCAACAAATATCAATAAAGAAAGATAAGTATGAAATTCTAAATATGATAAAATTTGTAGAAAAATCCTCATATTGGGTTGAATATAAATTAAGAAAGCTAGAAGATGGCAAAATGTATTATTTAGAAATTTCGTTAGGTTCGAATGCAGTACTTTATGAATTACTACAAAACGAAAAAATAGAGCCAAAAATGGTAATAAATTTTGAAAGTGAAGAATATGAACTATACGAAAGTGGTACAGAAAAAGTCGAAACATATTATGGAATAACAGATGTAGCCTTAAAAGAAGAGGCTAAATACTATGAATATGTTAGTAAAATAAATAATAAAAAAATTGTATCTATTGAAAAATGGGGAAGAACAACAGAAGTAAGTAAAGGAGAAAGAATAACTTTATTAGACATAAAATATTAATATATAGTTAGTCAAATAGTGTAAAAATTTTATTAGATATATATTTTATACAGCTTATAAGATAAGTAAAATGATCTATTTTAACTAAAAAAGGGGAAAAGATGGAGAACAAATTAAAAAAATGGCAAATTGTTTATATTGAGAGAGTAAAATATACAGTTGTTAATATGATAGAATACAAAGAAGATACATGGGTTTGGCAAGAATATGAAATAAAACATGATGCAGGTGCAATAAGATGGCTATGTGTTGAAAAAGACGAAAATAATAAAACAGAATATTCAATATATGATAAATATTATGGAAAGATTAACGAAAATGAGATTTCTTTTTGTAGCCAAGGTATGCAATACGAATTATATGAAAAAGGAACAGCAACAGTAAAAGATTATTTTGGAAATGCAGATGTAGATGTTGGAGAGAAATGTGAGTATATAGATTATATTTCAGAGGATAAAAGAAAGGTACTTTCTATAGAAAAATGGGGAAGCGAAATAGAAAAAAGCGAAGGTAAATATATAGATTCTTCAACAATTAGAATTACGAATGAAATAGATGCTCAAAAGGTTAACATAGAAAAAGAAAACAAGAAAAAAGGTAAACTTATTAATTGGATTATAAATGGAATAATATTTTTACCTATAATTATATGCTTATTTGGTCCTGTAATATCTGGGTTATTTGTAAATAAATCTATGCAAAAATATATAGATAAACAGAAAAAATATACTTATGTAACATCTGTAACAAATAATACAAATAGAGAAAAAGCAAAAATATATAAATCACCATATAATGAAATAGACACAACAGTAAAAGATATTATAAGTGGTGTTCCAGAAGGAATAACAGAAACAATAGATTCAGCCCCAAACACAGAAGAAGATGGAATAGGGTTAAAAACAAAAGAAGAGTTTGCATATATATATTTAGAAAACGGAAATGTATATGTTCAAGTTTCAAATAAAAATTATGCAAATAATAATACAGGTTCTACTTATCATAATAGATATCGTACATATTATTATGCAACTTACAATAGTAACAGAAGCAGTTATACATATAGTACATACAGAAATTCAGCAAGACAACAAAGTGTAAACTCTAGAACTTCTAGTGGCGGTGGAACAAGTTCAGGAAAGTAAAAGGAAAGGAGAAAAAGATGGAAGCATTAGTAAGTGAAATATTACAAACAATATTATATGGAGGATTAGGAATAGTTCTAATGATAGCTAGTATATGTATTTTTGACATAGCAGTACCATATGATTTTAAAAGAGAATTAAAAGAAAAAAATGTTGCTACAGGATTTATGATGGCAGGAATATTTATAGCTGTAGCTATTATCATAAGAACAGTAATTATGTAAAAATATAAGGATAGGAAGGAATAGAATATGGAAACAACAATATGGTTTAAATTGTTAGAATTATTTATTTATGTTGCAATAGGAATAGTTTTTTGTTTATTAGGATACAAATTAATAGAATTTAAATATAGAAAGGATTTTAAGCTTACAGAAGAAGTAGATAATCATAATAAAGCTGTTGGAATTATGCTAAGTGGAATGTTTATTGCTATAGCAATAATAATGAGTGGTGTATTATAAAATGGAAAAAGAAACGAAAAAAATGGATGCTAGGTTATTACTAGTTACAACATTATTAATTTCTATTTGTTCTATTATATACGAGTTACTAATAAGTAGTATTAGTTCATATTTACAAGGAGATAGTATATTACAATTTTCTATTACAATAGGGTTGTATATGAGTGCAATGGGAATTGGTTCATATATATCTAAATATATGCGCAAAAATTTATTTAATAAATTTATTTTTATAGAAATGAGTATTGGAGTACTTGGAGGATTTTCTAGTTTTATATTGTTTTTAGTTAATATATATACACAAATATATGTATTAATTATGTATATACTTATTATATTAATAGGAATATTGGTAGGACTAGAAATTCCTATACTAACTAGAATAATAGAAAATAATGAAAGCAATGTAAGGAAAAATCTTGCTAATATTTTTACATTCGATTATATTGGAGGGTTAATTGGTTCAATAGCATTTCCAATATTACTATTTCCAAAATTAGGATTTATAACTACAGCATTTTTAATAGGAGCAATTAATGTTATAACAGCAGTAATTATAGTTTTTAACTATAATAAATTTATAGAAAAAAGCAAAATAATTAAAATAATATCTATATTAATCTTAATAATTATGTTAGTATTTTTATTTACAGGAAATATTATTACAGATAAAATTGAAAAAGGTTTATATAGAGATGACGTTGTTTTATCTAAGCAAACTCCATATCAAAAAATAGTAATGACAAAACATAAAGATGATTTAAGATTATTTTTAGATGGGAATTTACAATTTAGTTCTAGTGATGAATATAGGTATCATGAAGCATTAGTACATATTCCTATGATGTATGCAAAAAAACATGACAGAGTTTTAATTTTAGGTGGTGGAGATGGTTTAGCAGTAAGAGAACTTTTAAAATATAAAGATGTTAAGGAAATTGTGCTAGTAGACATAGATAAAGATATGACAGATTTATGTACTACTGATAAGCAAATAGCAAAGCTTAATAATAACTCTTTAAAAAATGAAAAAGTACAAGTTATAAATGAAGATGGGTATATGTATGTAAAGGAAAATAAAAAGACATTTGATGTAATAATTATTGATTTTCCAGATCCCAATAATGAAAGCTTAAATAAATTGTATACAAATGTTTTTTATAATTATATTAAAGCGAATTTAAACGAGGGGGGAGTTATGGTATGCCAATCTACAAGCCCTTATTATGCTAAAAAGTCATTTTGGAGTATAAACAAAACTATAAAAAGCCAGTTTGAAACTGTAATACCTTACCATTTGCAAGTTCCATCTTTTGGAGAATGGGGATTTAATTTGGCTTTTAACGGAGGAAATAAACGAGGAGAATTACAAGTAGAAACCAAATATTTAAATGAAAAAAATATAGATTCTATGTTTAACTTTGGAAAAGACGAAATGATAGACATGAATTTAATAGAAGAGAATGATATGTTTAAACCTACACTTATTACATATTACAATGAGGAAGTACAGAATTGGTAGAGGTGAAGAAAAATGAAAGCAGTAATGTATAATTATAATACTTGGATAAAGTACCAAAAAGAAGAGGAGTTAATTCCTAATTTGGAAAAGAAGCTATTAAAATCTGGATTTACTATTATAGATAAAGTGGAGCATTATTTTACAAAACAAGGATATACAGGACTGTGGCTTTTAGCAGAAAGTCATTTTGCAATACATACATTTCCAGAAGAGGATAAAATATATATAGAAATTTCTAGTTGTGTAAAAAAGTATTTTGATGCTTTTTTGCAGGAAATAGAGGAGATAGAGAATGGACAAAAATAAAATTATAAAAATATTAGTATCAATATTCTTCATTACTTTGATCATCTTTTTTTCATTAGGTTCAATAGTTTACATTGGAAAAGATGTATCATATTTAATTACTTGTACAATTATTGATATAGTATTAATATTAACATATGCAATGATTTTAAAAGGAAAAGAAAAAGAATCAGCAATATTTAAATGGACTAAATATTTTTGGCTTACAATTTTGGCTATATGCACTTGTGGGATTAGTCTATTAATTCAAATTCTTATAAAATATAACAAAAAACAAAAAAACGAAAGAGAAGAGGAGAAGCGAAAAGAACAAGAATTAGTTAGTAAAGGATATAAAAAAGTTTACAACGATTTATATATTAATGAAACGAATAAAATTATCCTTATAAAAGGACAAAAATATGGATTTTCACAAATAATAGATTGTGAGTTAGTAGAAAATAACAATACCATAAATAGTACTTTGAGTAATACTAATGGAAAAATAAAAAGTAACGGAAAGATAAAAAGCAACACTAATACTATTGCAGTTTCAAATAATTATTGTAACGAGTTATATATAACTATAACAGTAGATGACTTTAACAATCCAAACATTAAATTAGATGTAAGAGGCAAAGGAATATTAAATACGAAAAGTACTAAATATAAAAATATTATCGAAAAAGCTAATGAAATATTATCGTTGTTTAAGTTAATTATTTCAAAAAATAATGAAAGATATATTGAAAATGGTACTATTACAAAGATAGAACATAAATATATAGAAGAAAAAAGCTATGAACAAAAATTAGAAGAACTAGCAAAATTGTACAAAAACGGAGTATTAACAGATTATGAATATAGCGTAAAAAAACAAGAACTGCTAGAAAAAATAAAATAATCATTTACTTAAGATATAAAAATAATGTTAAAACAAAAGAACTAAAAAAATAAGTAAATAATATTCTTAGATAATTGATGGAGGATATTGAAATGGAAGAATTTCAATTAAAATGTACTAATGGGATATTGATAGTCTATGACGACAGAGTAGTTATATCTAGAAAAACAGGATTTGGATTTATGTTACAAGGATTAAAAGGAGATAAAACATTTTTTTATAAAGACTTATCAAGTGTAGAGTATAAAAAACCAAGTAGTTTGGCTAATGGATATATCAAATTTATAACAGCAGGAACAAAGGAAACTAGACAAAATTTAGGTTTTTTAGGATGCACAAAATTAGAAGCATCAAAAGACCAAAATGCTCTGATATTAAGAGCATTTAACAAAGAAATACCACAGAAGTCAGAGGAAATATATAGTTTTATTATAAAGAAAATAAGTGAATGCAAAATAAATAATTCTACAAGAAATATGTCAAGCGCAGATGAAATAATGAAATTTAAAAAACTTTTAGATGAAGGAATAATAACACAAGAAGAATTTGAAAGAAAAAAACAGGAACTGCTAAAATAAAAGAGAATAAAAACATTTACAGAAATGTAGGTGTTTTTTATTTTTGAAAAAAATTTTATAATGATAGATTAAATTTATTTAATTAAAAAGATATATAAAGAAAGATTAGTTACCTTTTTTGTTTAGATATTAATGAACAAAAAATATGATATAATAAGGATAGTTTGTTACTAATTTGTTACTAATTAGGTAATGTTAGATAGTATTAGATATGATTGAAAAAATGTACGTAATACTAGAAACGCAACGTATACATTGAAATTAGTACACTTGCAAACGAAATAAGAAAAATTAAAAATCTGACCAGTCAGACTAATTAAAAATACTAGTAAAAACATTAAAATATTATATATATTTTGTATAGGAGTAAATATGAGCAATATAAAAATAATTTCGAGTGGGAAATATATTCCTAAAGTTCAAATTACAAATAAGGAATTAGAAGAAAAGTATAATGTAGAAG
>CATZPY010000037.1 GCA_958422985.1 uncultured Clostridium sp. | reverse complement strand
AGGGCATACAGATGCAACATACAAAAGAAACTATTTATTAAAAGAAATAGACATAGTAACAGAAGAAGGAATTACAGGAAAAATAGATTTAAAAAGTATGCTAAAGAAAACAACAGGGAAAAACTTAGTAGATCCAGATTCTAAAATAAAGTGGTATACAAGATTTGTAGGAAATAATGATCATTATGATAAAAGTTATGATAAGGAAAATGATATATTAAAGTTAGGAACATCCAGCTTAACACATTTAGCACATTTATATGATTTACAAGAATATAAAGGAAAGGAAATAACAATATCATTTAAAATAAAGGCAGATGAAGGAATAATTCCATATGTACAAAACTCGATAAATACAGCATATTATATTACAAAAATAGAAGGAGTTACACAAGATAGTTTTAAAGAATATAAACAAACATTAGTAGTAAATGAGCAAGGATATGTAGGAATCTATTTAAAAAATGAAAGTGGAAATAAGAATGCAAAAGCATATATAAAAGATTTACAAATAGAATTAGGTAATACAAAAACAAACTATGAAAAATATAAATACAACATGGAAAGCAAAATACTAATAAATCTAGAAGACAAACGAGATGAAATAATAACAAACGACTACTATATAAAAATACATGAAGATGGAAAATTAGTAGATACCAAAAGATACGAAGAAATTCCAGAAAACAATAAAATAGAAAACGCAGAAAAAGAGCTAGATATAAAGGAAGGACACAACTATAAATTAGAATTAGCAGTAAAAATAAGACTAAGGGATTATGTAATATCAACATTCGAATTTAACACAAAAAATGGAGAGATAGTAGGAATTAGTACTGTAGCAGAATATAAGAAAATCCAACCAGAAGGTAATTATATTGTACTAAATGATTTAGACTTTAGAGAAGAAAGTGCCTGGGCGGTACATACAAGTTCTAATATCAGGTTTGAAGGCAATATAAATTTTAATGGACATACTGTGCATAAAATGTATAAGGAAGGTGTACACGATGCAATTTTTAATGCTATAGGAGAAAGAGGAAAAATAGAAAATTTAGTACTGAAAGTATATTTTTCATCTGAATTAGCTACTTTTGGACCGAGTCTATTTGTGAATAATTATGGTACGATTTCTAATGTTACAGTCAGTGTAGAAGAAAGTAACAAAAAAAATAATCAATCAATTAGAATATTAGGTGATAATAATTATGGAACTATAGAGAACTTTATTATAAATTATAAAGAGCCAATAAGAGGTACATATATAAGTGCAATAAGTGCTAACTACGGAAATATAAATAATGGGTATGTATATGGAAAAGACATTGAAATATATCAAAATTCAAATAATGCAATATTAGTAAAGAGTAATTATGGAAAAATAAGTGAAATATTTATACTAATGGATGCGTACATGGAAACAGAAAAAACAAATGCTACATACTCAAAAGTAGTAGAAGGAAATGCTGGAATAGTAGAAAATGTGTATACAGTAGGAATTGGAAATATTTACAACATAAATAAAACACCTAATGTTGTAAATGATAATTCTAAAAAGGTTAAAAATAGTTATTACATAACTGATATAACTTTTAATGGGACAACAGATAAAAAAATAACAAATAAAGCTTTATGGGACAGAAACTTTCAAAACAATATTTTAAATACTTCAAATAAATGGGAAGTGGACGAATTAGTAAGTTTGGGATATTATCCGTGGCTTAAATTAAATGATTGTATGCCAAGGCAAGAATATATAGCACTTCCAGAAATTACAGATGCAGACTTACCAGAAATATTATTTACAGAAACCTTGGAAAATACAAATAAAACCGCAAAAGCAAAAATAAGTATGTATAACCCAAGTGGTGAGGAAATAACAAATATAAAAGTTAAAAATTTAGACTGCACAATAGAAAGCCAGGAATATAAAGATGGAAGAAGTGAAATAATAGTAAATTTAAGTAATCCATTAGAGTGTGTGTCAACGTATTCAGTATTAAGTTTTACTACAAAAGGAGCATTTAACTTAGAATATACAAAAGAATATGAAGAAGGCGAAATTCTTATTAATGTGGATTTGTATAACGAAATATATAGTTTAGAAGACTGGTACGAAATACGAAAAAAAAATAACGAAAATTATAAGCTAATGGCAAATTTAGACTTCAAAAATTCAGATCCGAAGCAATATGCAGGAACAAATTTTTATGGAATACTAGATGGTAGAGGTCATACAATAAAAAATATATACATTCCAAGTTCGGTAGGAAGAGCGCTATTTGGTCAAGTAGGTAATAATACGAAAATATTAAATTTAAACATACAAAACTATAATTTGGAGAAAAATGGTGGATATGCGGGCATTATTGCATCGGGAGATGGCCTGAAAATGAAAAATGTAAATATAGATAATGTAAATATAGTAGCAAATTCGTCGGGGTCAGTTGGAGGTATTATAGGTTTTTCTTATTATTTTGAATTTGAAGATATAACTCTTAATAATGTAAATATTTTGGCAAAAGATATAGATGGATTTGCATTAGGAGGTCTTGTTGGGCAAGGACATGGTAATATAAACAATGTATATGCAAATAATATAAATATAAAAATAGTAAATCCACAAGGAAAAGTAAGAGTTGGTGGACTAGTTGGAGATTTATACAATCCAGGAAGCAAGATTGAAAATGTTATAGTTAATGGAAATATAGAAGCAGATACTGGAAGAATTGGAGGAATGATAGGTTTAGGCAACTGTATTATAAAAAATAATATAGTCAAAATGAATTTAATTGCAAATGGAAATTTCGTTGGTGGACTTATAGGTGAACAAACTAATACAACTACAGAAATAAAAAATAACTTATATATTGGAGATATTGTAAATAAAAAAGAAACAGAGTATACAGGAGAACTATTTGGAAAATATGAGATAAAAGATAAAAATTATACATTTAACCAAAACAAAATTAATGGTTTGCCTATAGAAGAAAACAAAAACAATTTAGGAGTAGAAGAATTATCAAAGGAAAAAACATATAAAGAAATTTTAGAATTTGATGATAACTATAACTATGATAATTTAAATAATAAATTGCCATTACTAAAAAATTCTAATAAAACAAATTTATTGCCAAATCAAAAGCAAATAGATATAGTAAATGAAGAGATTTTTATAAAGAAAGTTACAACACTTAGAGAAGATGGAAATAGGCTAAAAGTAAGATTAGAAATAGTAAACTCACAAAATCTTGAAATAACAGGAATACAAATAGAGAATATGGATGTAGAAGTTACAGATAAACGTAACAATAAAGGAATAACATATATAGATTTAGTAGCTATTCCAAACAAATATTATGATAACTATCGTATAACTGAAATGAAATATAAAAAAAATAATGAAGAAAAGATACAAAATACATATTATTTAATAGAAGAAGCTTTTTATAAGGAAATAACAAAGTTTGAAGATTGGCAAAATATAGACAAAGAAAGCTATGAAAACTATAGATTACTTACAGATCTAGATTTTACAGGAAAGCAAAATATAAATTACAACTTAAAAATAGGAAGACTAGTAACAGAAGGAAATATGCATACAATAAAAAATATAACATTAAACGTGGGAGATAAAGGAAATTTTGGTTTAATAAGCTTATTAAAGAACGGAATAGAAAATATAAAATTTGAAAATATAAATATAAATTGTGATGAAAAAGCAAAAACGTCATCTATAGGTATTATAGGAAAATGTGAAGGTAGTATATATAATATAGAATTTAATAATATAAACATAGATATTGCAGAAGATGCAAAAAATATTAATAATGTTGGATGTATTGGGTATTACGAAGGAACATATGTAGAAAAAGTAAAAACTAATGAAATAAATATAAACGGCGGTTCATATTATATAGGAGGAACTTTTGGATGGCTTACATATGTTGAATTAAAAAATGTGGAAGCAAGCGATATTAATATAGAAAATGATGCAGAACAAGTAGGTGGCATTATAGGACATATGTCACAGCTAACCAATATAATGCAAAGTAGTAATATAAAAATTATAAATTCTAATATAAAAGGAAATAAGTACATAGGAGGAATTGCTGGAGAAGGAGGATTTAATGAAAATATTACTGTTAGTAATTGCAATGTAGAAGGAGTTTACCAAGTTGGTGGAGCAGTAGGAGGACAAACACATGCTATGGGTGGATTAATAAATACATTAATTGATAATTCATACATAAAAGGAACAACAGGAGTAGGTGGTATCTTTGGTGCAGGAGGAAGAATAGAGTATTCTAAAGTTATTAATAGCACTATTGAAGGTATAGGAAGTAATAGCAAAGCAGTAGGGGGAATAGCTGGTATAGAATGGTGGTCACCATGGACAACATATATCAAAGATTCTAAAGTAATATCTAAAGGAATAAATGTAGGCGGTATTTTAGGAGAATCAGGTGCAGGACTAAATAAATGCTTTGTAGACAATGTTTTAGTAGAAGGATACGCAAATGTTGGAGGATTAGTTGGAAATATTCGAAACAATGCAATTAGATATAATTATTCGAATGCAACTGTAATTGCCACAGAACATTCAGCAGGAGGAATAACAGGGTATTTAGAGAATGAAGAAATGGATAATTTAAATAATGTATCACAAATATATAGTAATTATTATGCAAGTGGAACAATTAAATCTAAAGAAAATGTTGGTGGAATAATAGGTGAAGCAGAAAAAGAACTATATATGCCAGAAAAATATTATAAACAAAATTATATAGAAGCAAATTTAATAAGTGAAAATGATAATACAATATCACTTGGAATAGGTAATTTGCCTAAGGAAAATAATAATATGCCAAATACATACTATTATAAATATTCTAAAATAAATGGAGAATATCCAAATGAAAAAAATGAAGCCTATATACCAGAAGATAAATATTTAAAAGAAGAGGATTTAAAACAATCACATACATATTTAGATGTGAAAATGCTTAATTGGGGATATACCTATGATTATGACATTTTAAGCCAGAATAAATATCCAATACTAACCCATGAGAGTATTATAGAAGGACAAGAAGGAATTAGAATTCCAAAAGATCCAGATTTAGAAGAGATTTCTGAAAGCTTCAATAAAGAACTTAGTGAAAAATTGCACTATACTTTTAATTATGAAGGGAAAATTATTAGAACATATGAAACATATTCCGAGATAATTGCAGAAGATGGAAGCAAAGTTGTAAGACAAGGTATACAATTATATGTAAAAGATGGAAAACTATATGCGCTTCCAATTACATTAAAGTTTAATAGTGAGATAATTAAACTTGTAGAGAATAATTTTATTATAGATTCATATAACGGAAAAGAATATGAAACTGTTTTATCTGAAGATGGTAGATTATACGATTTAAAAGACAAAATAAATTATCCAGAAAGTTTTGTGAATGAAGGTATTGTAAGTATAGGGAATAACTTAACAAGTGAAAGTGAATATGAAATAGAGATAATATATAAAAATGGAGATAAATTAAGATTTAATTATCAAACAGGAGAGATAATATCTTCAATAAATGGAAAGTCAAGCAAAATTGGATTATTCAATTATGTACAAGAAAAAATATCACAAATAGGAAGTTATAATGCTAGAGAAACACAAAAAATAGCAAATGAATATAAAAAAAGTAAAAAACTACAAAGTAAATTAGAAAAAATACCAGTAGAAAAAACAATAGAAGAGCAACAAGTAAAAGATAAGTTAAGCAAGGAAAATAATACATACATTAAAGATGAAAATGTAGAAGAACAAAACAACTACATGAATAAAACAGAAGATACAACACCTGATGAAAATAATAAAGATAACGAAACTAATAACTCTTTACAAGAGCAAAAATATATAAGCATATACGATGCAGAAAAAAGTGAGTACCAAATATATAATGAAGAAGAGTTGTTAGATACGAAAAAGAAGGAGGTGATAAGCGAAAACGAAAAAATAGAAGCAAATAATTTAAAAGAATATTATGCTAGCGAAGGAAAAGCTACAAATACGAAAATGGGAATAGTATGGATAGCATTAAGCATAATAGGAGTAGTAATAATATTAATAGGGATTTGGGGACGGACCTAAAAATCCCGGTAAGTAAAATTAAGTGTGTGTAAAGGAGCTAGTATTATAAAAATATTAGCTTCTTTTTTATTATAGAAGAGGAAAAGAAAGAAAACATTTTAAGCAAATTGACGAATTAACATTAATATGTTAAAATAAGTGTAAAGGAGGAACATAAAATGAAACGAAAAATGTCGAATTTGTTACTCGAATGGAAAAAAGATAAAAATAAAATGCCTTTAATAGTGCATGGAGCAAGACAAGTAGGTAAAACTTATACTATATTGTCATTTGGAAAAGAGAATTACAAAAATGTAGCATATATAAATTTTGAAGATAACAAAGATTTTGCAAAAATATTTGAACAAGATTTTAATATAGAAAGAATAATTAAAGAATTAAGTGTAAGACTGGGTATAACAATTTTAGAAGAGGATACGTTAATATTTTTTGATGAAATCCAAACTTGTGAAAGAGCACTTACATCATTAAAATATTTTGAGGAGAGCAATACTAATTATAATGTTATAGCTGCAGGATCATTATTAGGAGTAGCCATAAATAGAGAAAAACATTCTTTTCCTGTGGGGAAAGTAAAAATTATTACACTATATCCACTAGATTTCGAAGAATTCCTATGGGCTATGGACAAAGAAGAATTAGCAAATATGATTAGACAATCTTTTAAGGAGAATAAGGAATTAAGCTTGCACAATATGGCAAACGAATACTACAGATTGTATTTAGCAATTGGGGGAATGCCTAGAGCAATACTAGAATATAAAGAAAAGCAAGATATGGACTTTGTTACATCAATATTAAAGGATATAAATAATTCGTATATTGCAGATATGGCTAAATATGCAAGTGCAACAGAAACTACTAAGATTATAGCAGTATATAATATTATTTCCGCACAATTGGCGAAAGAAAATAAAAAATTTCAATACAAATTAATAAAATCTGGTGCGAGGGCCTATGAATATGAAAATGCTATAAATTGGCTAAACGCTTCTGGAATCATAACTCAATGTATAAAGATAAAAGAAGGAAAAATTCCATTATCAGCATTTATCGAGCCAGATAGTTTTAAAATTTATATGAATGATGTAGGGCTATTATGTAGTAAATTTGGAATTCCAACGAATATGATAATTGTAGATAACGATAATTTGGATAATTTTAAAGGAGCTTTAGCAGAAAATTATGTATGTAGTAGTTTGGTAAAGAGTGGATTAATACCATATTATTGGGAGTCAAAGGGCATTGCAGAACTTGACTTTATCGTTCAGGATAAAGAGGGAAATATTATTCCAATAGAAGTAAAATCTGGGGAACATACAAGGTCAAAAAGTTTAAATGTTTTTAGAAATTCATATAAAATCCCATATTCTATTAGAATATCTACAAAGAATTTTGGATATGAAAATAATATAAAAAGCATTCCTCTTTATAGTGTATTTTGTTTAGATGAATTAGCAAAATAAAATATATGAAAGAAATCAGATAATTCTAGATCACTTTTTTATATATTACCAAATTTATTTATGTAGAAGGAATTTCTATACTAAATAATCATGGCGTACCTAAAATTTTATTAGAATTTACATTTGATAGAAAATCTTAGGTACGCTTTTAAATATGTGTGGTATTTTTAGGGGAGCACTCTGCTTTCTTATTCAACAAGTTAAGCTACTAGAAATAAATAATTAACTGTAATTAAAATTTGTCGAAAAATCAAGACGAAAAAAGCTTGAAAAATGTAATATAACATGATTAAATAGAAATACTTAGGACATTACCTAAGAATTTTAATAATCATGAAATTTATTTTTAATCTAATTATTTTTTATCATAAGAAATTAAAAATTTTATATTATGTAATTTATTCTAAAAACGCCCCCATTTTTTATTAGTAAATAAGTTTAAAATGTGTATTTTAACATTAATATTAGTTAATTAAATTCACAATAATCAAATCTAAATTTTATAATTTTATTCCTTATAAAAATCCAAGATTAAAAAATGAAAATATGTAGTAGCAATACAATAAAAAACGTTAATTAAAAATTTAAAGGTAATGCCTTAAGAAATAAATTAAATTTTACCAAATAGTTGAATGAAAGATTAATATTTGGTAAAATAGAAGGAGGAAAATGAACAAAAATGTAGAATTACAACTTACAAATGATTACATATTTAAAAGATTGTTTAGCAAAAAAGGAAACGAAGACATATTAAAAGATCTGCTAGAAGGAATACTAGAAATACCAATAGAAGAAGTAGAAGTAATGCAAGAAGTAGAGCTAGAAAGGGTAGATATAAAGGATAAATTAGGAGTATTAGATATAAAAGCAATAATAAATGAAAATATAACAGTTAATATAGAAATGCAAATAGTGGATGAAAAGAATATGATAGAAAGAACGCTCTATTATTGGGCTGACTTGTACTATACTGGATTAAAAAGAGGAAAAGACTATAAACTAAATAATAAAGTAATAACAATAAATATATTAATGTATAATATATTCAAAAAAGA
>CATZPY010000036.1 GCA_958422985.1 uncultured Clostridium sp. | reverse complement strand
CTTTATATTGCACTGCTTCTGCAATACAAGAAATATCTATTTTTTCTTTATTATCTAAATCTGCAATCGTTCTGGAAATTTTTAATATGTTATTATATGTTCTTATATTAAAACTATATTTAGCATATAATCTTTCTAATAATTTTTTACCTTCTATATCCAAGATACAATGTTCATTTATTTGTTTAGAACTCATCTCCGAATTTGTTCTTATTAATTCGTTTTTAAATCTTTCTTTTTGAATTTTCCTAGCTACTTCTACTCTTTTCCTAATATCTTCACTTTTTTCTATTTTTGTATTAGTATTTATTTCAGAGTACTTAATATTAGAAACATTTAGCTGAATATCTATTCTATCTATGATAGGTCCACTTATTTTAGACAAATATTTTTTCCTTTTACTTTCCGAGCAAGTACATTCTTTATCTTTACTTCCAAAATATCCACATGGACATGGGTTCATCGCAGCTATTAAAATAAATTTACAAGGATATTCTACAGAGCTTTTAACTCTATCTAACTTAATAGTATGCAAATCTAAAATTGTCCTTAACATTTCTAATTTTCTACTATCAAATTCAGCAAATTCATCCATAAAAAGTATTCCTAAATTTGCTAATGTTATTGCTCCTGGCAACGGATTTCTGCCTCCACCTATAAAAGAGGCGAGAGTAATATTAGGATTTACTTCTACAAATGGTCTTTTATTTATAATTTCATCATTTTTTATTAAACCTAATATACTATTAACTTTAGTTATTTCTAAAATTTCATCGTAATTAAGTTTTGGAAATATTGTTATTAACCTTTTTGCAAGCATGGTTTTCCCTACACCTGGTTCACCTATTAATATACAATTATGATTTCCTGCAGCCACAATTTCGAGTGCTCTTTTAGCCTTCTCTTGACCATATATTTCTGAAAAATCCATATCGTATTCTTCTGAATATTCTTCTATTTTACTAATATTTTTTTCTACTGGAAAATTAGAATTAATTTTTATGATTAAATCTTTTAATGAATTAACACCGACAATTTCTAAACTTTCTACTATTTTAGCTTCTTTTATATTTGAATTTGGTATATATACTCTTTTAAATTTATTTCTTTTAGCAGTTAAGCACATAGGTAATATTCCCTTTGTGTAGTTTATATTTCCATTATATGATATTTCCCCTATAAAAATGGAAGATTTAATTACGTCTTTTTTTATTATTCCTAAATTAATAAGTATTCCAACTGCTATTGCTAAATCGAATGATGATCCTTCTTTTCTTATTTCTGCTGGTGCTAAGTTTACGCTTATCTTTTTCCCAACTAATTTTATCCCACTATTTTTAATTGCAACACTTATTCTTTCTTTAGATTCTTTTATACTGGTACCTAACATTCCTACCATATCCCAATGTGGTATTCCTGCTGACAAATCTACTTGTGCTTCTACTATTGTACCTTCTATACCATTTAGTGCAATTGTATTTACTATTGATAACAATTTTATTCTCCTATTTAAAATTATAGATTTATTCTAAACCGTAAAATAGACATGTATAATAAATTGGAGTTATTTATTTATAGGAAAAAGCACACCACCTCCTAAATTTTATTAACTTTTTTACTAAGGGTTTTATTCAGATTATAAATTATTTTGAAATTAGTTATTGATAAAAAACGATTTAGAATAAATCTGTATTATATATACCACAAATTTTACCATTTGTAAATACTATTTCTTTATTTTGTGTTATTATTTTAGTTTATCTCTTTTTTTCTCCATTTTTCGACTTTTTTCTTTCTTTTACTATTTATATTTAAAAGCCTATCTAAGATTTTCTGACAAATGCAAATTCTAAGAAAATCTAGTATAAACCATAATTCTCTAGTACAGAAAGTTCTCCTACTAGGAGAACTTTTGTACTATACAAAAAAGAGAACTTATCCTAGTTCTCTTCTCCAATAAAATAAATATTGTTGTGCTATTCCTTCCAAATTTCCAAACTTTTCTTGTGCCAAATTTAATATTTCTTTTTTATCTATGCTTTTTTCATCTTCTTTGTGAATATATAAATCATTCATAACTCTTCTTACCCATACATCTATTGGAAAAACATCAAATCTTTTTAATGTGGAAAATAGTAAAATACAATCTGCAACTTTTGGGCCTACTCCAGAAAGTTTTAAAAGCTCATCTCTTACTTTGTTAGTATCTTTTATTTTATGCAAGTTTGAAATATCAATTTCTTTGTTTAAAATCATATTAGTTGTTTCATATAACCTAATATCTCTAAAGCCTAGTCCTAAATCCCTATACTCCTCTACTGAAACATCTTTTAACTCTTCTGCTGTTGGAAAAGTATAATATTCTTTATTATTAAACTCTATTTTCCTTCCATATTTTTTAGATAAACGTTCTATAATTCCTTTAATTCGTGGGATATTATTATTAGCAGAAATTATAAATGAAATAATAGTTTCCCATAGATCCTGATTTACTATTCTAATTCCTTCTCCATATTTTATGCTTTCTTCCATGTTCTGATCTACTTTTGACAAAATGCTTTTTATTTGTTCATAATCTCTTTCTAAATCGAAATAATCTATTACTGTATTAACAATATCATCCTCGCATATACCTTTAAAAAATATACCATTATCTATTCTTTTTACATTCATTACATTATTAGAAAATATTCCTGTATAACTTCCATCATCTTCTTCATTCCATCTAAAACATTGACCACATTCAAATATATCTTTTAAGTTAAAAGAATCATAATGTTCCAATAAAAATTCTTGATATTTCATATATACCTCCTATTTAAATCCTTTTCCTAAAACTTCTCTTGCATTTGCTATAATTATAAAAGCTTCTTTATCATTCCTTTTTACAATTTGTTTTATTTTTAATATATCTCCTCTTCCAGTAGCACACATTAAAATTAATCTATCTTCATCTTTAAACATTCCTTTACCATATAATCCTGTTGTTCCTCTTTTTATAATATTACCAATCTCTTTAGATATTGTATCATTTTTCTTTGATATAATAAATATTAATTTTGAAAAATTTGTTCCTTCTACAATGATGTCAATTACTTTTCCCATTATTATAATCGCTATTGCTGAGTATAATCCAATTTCTATTTCTTTAAAAACAATCACATTTAATAATACAATAGTAGAATCTATTGCCATGATAAGTGTACTAGTTTTAATATTAAAATTATATGTTTTAATTAAATTGCTAATCAATTCTGTTCCACCAGTACTTGCATTAGCATTTAAAACTAGTCCTGTTCCAATTCCTAAAAATATACCTCCATATATGCTAGACAAGAACTCATCTGTTGTTAGTATTGGTATCTTATCTAATAGGTCTATAAATATCGAATATAATACTGCACCAATAATAGAATTTACTAGTATCCTTTTTCCTAATCTATAAAAAGTAAAAATTAATATTGGAATATTTATTATAATATTAATAGTTCCTAATGGAATCTTAAATAAATAATATAAAATTGTGGCAATTCCAGTTACTCCTCCTGTTGAAAATTTATTTGGTAGTAAAAAGACAGATGTTCCTATCGCCATAATTAAACATCCTAATATTATAATAATCATATTCTTAAAATAACTTTTTATCATAAAAATCACCTATATTACAATTATTTGTAATATAGGCAAATTTATTCTAATTATCATTTTCTTCTAAAAAGTCTGTATATGTTTTTAATATCTTCATTTTATAATTAAATCTTTTTATTTTGTTATTTACAATAACATTTAGTTTAACATCATAAACATCTTCTAATTGTTCTAAATTTTTATTATCTAACCCTCTAACATCATCTGCATCTTCTTCATTTACTTCTATATTTACTTCTTTTACTTTTACATTATATGATTTTATCATCTCTATTATTTTTTCATACCAAACTTCAGTAGCAACTAATCTTCTAAATTTGCTTATAGGCATTTCTTCTATATATTGTTTATCTTCTCCTATATATATTCTTTCTACTTTATATGATTTTAATAATTCTATAATTTCTTTTATTCTTTCTACTAATTGAACTTTAGATAGTGGTATAAATTCTTCTTTTTCATATAATTTTTTAACATTGCCATTGTAATCCGGATTACATGGAATTAGCGATACTTCCATTGGCTTTAACTTCATAACTTTTTTTATAGTATTTAAGTCATCTACCAATGTACTTTCTGGAAGTCCTATTGTTATTTTAGCACTTACAGATATCCAAAAATGCTTTATAATCTTTGCTACTTTTTTTATTGTTTCGAGATCATAATCTGCCCCAATATTTTTTAATATATAATCATTTGAAGATTCTATATTTAACTCTATTTCTTTTACTTTATATTTTTTTAAAAGTTTCAAATTATTTTTATCTATGCTGTCTGGGTCAGATGTTATTTTTATTCCAAATATCTTATATGTTTTTATTAGCTTATTTAATTCTGTAAGTATTTCCTTTTGCTTTTCTATATTAATACTTGTAAAATCTCTATTCCTTATTTGTAAAATCTTCTTACCATGCACATTCTTTTCTATTTTCTGAATAATTTCATCATTATTTTGTATATTATCTATATCTATCGGAATATATACTGTTTCTTTCATCTTTTCCTCCAATATTATAACTGTTCCATAGCTTTCTTAGCAGCTTCCATTTCTGCTGATTTTTTTGATGTTCCCTTTCCTGTAGCTAATTGTTTTCCATTGCATTTAACTTCTGCTTCAAATATTTTATTATGGTCCGGACCAGTTTCTTTCAAGATATTATATTCTATATTCACGTTTCCTTTATGTTGCAATTTTTCTTGTAAAACTGTTTTATAATCTTTTAATCCTACATTTTGACTTGCTATTTTTATTTCTTCTGCTAAATTGCTAATTATAAATTCTTTTGCTGGTTCTAGTCCTCCATCTAGAAATATTGCTGCAATTATGGCTTCTACACTATCTGCTAATATAGCTTCATTTTTATTACCATTATTTGATATTTCACTTCTTCCTAAATATAAAAACTTACCAAAATTATGCTTTGTAGCTATTTTGTATAAACTCTTTTCACAAACTACGCTAGCTCTAACTTTTGTCATTTCTCCCTCATTTAACTTACTGTAATTTTCGTATAAAAAGTTGCTAGATATAAATTCTAGTATACTGTCGCCTAAAAATTCTAATTTTTCGTTGCTAGTAACCTTCTTTTCATAGGCATATGATGTATGTGTTAATGCTGTTTTTAATAGGCTTTTATCTTTAAATATATATCCTATATTGTTTTCAAATTCTTGTAACATAATTTCCCCCCTAAGATGTTTATATTATATAACATTTTATAGTTTTTGCAAGTAAGTAAGAAAAAAATACAGCGAATGTTAATTTTATAACATTCGCTTTCTATTATCTTCCTTCATTTAATAAGTCTAAATTTTCACTTTTTTCTTGTATCTTTGTTTGTAAACTTTCTTTTATATTTTTGTCAGTATTTTTTAATTTTTCAATTGTTAATTTCTTTTGCTCTCTTCCATAGTCTACTATCTTTTGGTACCCTTTTTCTATATTTTGTGGTGCGTTAACAATTCCCTTTCCTACTTTTACTGAAAAATCACGAGTTTTCTTCGTATACTCTTTTCTCTTTTCTGATAATTCTTCTTTTATTGGATCTATTTTATTTTCTTTAATATTAACTGCTTTCTCTGCAATTTTATCTACAACATTATGTTTAAAGTTCTTTGCCTTAGGTGTAAATCTTGCAACAATTTTTTGCCATAAACTTTGTTTTTGTATTTTTGCTAATGAAGTTTCTTTATTTTCTAATAAATCATTCAACTTTTCATCTCGTTTTGATGCTAACTCTTCTAGTCTTATATCATATTCGTTAATTATTTCTGTTAAATCATTTTTCATCTCTTCTTTAGATTCTAGAGTCTTCCTATCTTTTGCTGTTGGATCCTGACTTTGTAATATTTTTAATTCTTCTGCTAAAGCTGTTAATTTTTCTGGATCACCTGCATTTTGTTTTATTTCTTTTTCTTTTGCTTTTACATTTTGTTTCCATTCCATGTATGCTGGTGTCTTCATTGTTTCTTTTATTTTAGAAGAAATTTCTTTCATCTCGCATACTGTATCTATGTCCATTTGTTGCCAAGCATCTTGTTCTTCCATAGTTTCTATATAACATTCTTCATATTCATTCATTGCTTCTTCTACAGCACTCTTATACTCTTCTATAGCTTTATTAGCCTCTTCAATATTTTGAGAATATTTTTCTGCTTCTCCTTCAGCATATTCTTTAAATTCGTTCATCCTTTTTTTAATAGCGTCCTTTTGTCTATTTCTAAATAAAGCAGCTTTTACTAATTTAGTCTGAGCTTGTATAGTTGCTAGTTTTATTAATAATTGAGCAATATTTTTTTGTTTTGGTTCTGTTACATCTTTTCTTTCACTCATTATACATCCCCCTTATTCTCTTTCTTCTAAATCACTTTTTATTGTATCTTCTATTTCGATTTTTATATCTTTCTCTTCTTTATCTAATTTTGCTAATAACTTTTCTAATTTATCTATACTACTTACATCATCTAAATCATATATCTCTCCATTATGTACAATTTTTCCTAATTTTTCTTGCATAAAATCACCCTTTTACATAATATTTTGTATATATTATATATTTTTTGTGTATTATAGTACATAACATTAGCATTACAATTATATTTATTTTTTATTACAAATAAGCATACTTAAAATTTTCTAACAGATGTAAATTCTAAGAAAATATAAGGCACACCATAATTTTCTACTAAATAAAAAGCGAATACGAAATTTTCTAATATTTGCTAATAGAAAATTTTGCATTCGCCTTTTATATTTTAATATGTTCAATTATGCATTGTCTTTTATATAGTCTACTACGTCACTTACTGTAACGATCTTTTCAGCATCTTCATCTGGAATTTCCATATCAAATTCTTCCTCCAATGCCATAATTAATTCTACTATATCTAAAGAATCTGCTCCTAAGTCATCTATGAAAGATGCTTCCATTGTTACAGATGTTTCTGCAACTCCTAATTGTTCAACTATTATTTTCTTTACTTTTTCAAATATTTCTTCTTGGTTCATTTAACTATGTACACCTCCTCTCACATATTTTTTATTACTGACTAAACAATAATATATTGTATTAAAAATGTCAAGCATTATTTCCCTTTTGCTTTAAAAATTCTTCTGCCATCTTTTCTACTGCTCTATTTTGTACAAATTTTTCTGCTTGAATTATTGTATATTCAAATAATTTCTCATCACTACTTCCATGTGCTTTAACAACAGGTTTTTTTACTCCTAAAAATAAAGCTCCACCATATATTTTATAGTCCATAGTCTTTGCAAATCTATTTATTGCAGGTAAACATGGTATGCTTCCTATCTTTGATAAAATATTGCGTTTTAAACTATCTGATAATGAAACCTTTACTAATTTGCCAAGTCCTTCTGTTGTTTTTAAGAAAATATTTCCTGTAAAGCCATCTGTTACAACTGCATTAACTTTACCTGAAAAAGCATCTCTGCCTTCTATATTTCCAATAAAATTTATTCCAAGCTCTGGTGATTTCTCTTTTAATAATTCATATGATGATTTTGTTAATTCATTCCCTTTTGTTTCTTCTGTTCCTATATTTAAAAGTCCTATTGCTGGCTTTTCAATTCCAAATGTATTTTTTAAATATATAGATGCCATTTGCGCAAATTGTAATAAATTTATTGGCTTACAGTTTGTATTAGATCCACAATCCATTAATAGTAATTGGCTTTTGTATGCTGGAAGTATTCCTGCTAATGCTGGTCTATCTATTCCTTTTATTCTTCCTACAAGTAATGTTGCTCCTGTTAATAAAGCTCCTGAATTTCCTGCAGAAATAAATACATCTCCTTTACCTTCTTTTAATAGATTAAATCCTACAACCATAGAAGAATCTTTTTTATGTTTTATTGCCATTGTAGGTGTATCTTCCATCTCTATTGTTTCTGTTGCATTATATATTTTTAGTCTTGGAGAAATATCTGATAGTTTCTCTTTATTATATAATTCTTTTACTCTACTATTAATAACATCTTCTTTTCCTATTAATAATATCTCTGTTGAGTTGCTTACTTCTTTAACTGCCTTTACAGCTCCTTTTATATTGGCATCTGGTGCATTATCTCCACCCATTGCATCTAGCAGTATAATCATTTTTGTTTCCTCCAATTAGTAAATTTTGACTTATTTATTTTATTATTTCTTACTCAAAAAAGCAATACTTTCTGACCAAATAGTACAGAAACTTCTCCTAGTAAGAGAAGTTTCCTACTATGCAAAAAAGAAGTACATCTTAAAAGATGTACCCCCATATATTATTAATATTATTCAGCTATTTTAGAAACAACACCTGAACCAACTGTTCTTCCACCTTCACGAATAGCGAATCTTAATCCTTCTTCCATAGCGATTGGTGTAATTAATTCGATTTCCATATCAATGTTGTCTCCTGGCATAACCATTTCTGTTCCAGCAGGTAATTCGATAACACCTGTAACGTCTGTTGTTCTGAAATAGAATTGTGGTCTGTATCCGTTAAAGAATGGTGTATGTCTTCCACCTTCTTCTT
>CATZPY010000035.1 GCA_958422985.1 uncultured Clostridium sp. | reverse complement strand
ATGGAAAAGTATACAATGGAAACAGCTTAGAAAGAGCAGATAGCAAAGAATATATTTTTTTAAGGACAAAAGAAGGAATATATATAAACTTAAAAGAGATAAAAGTAAATACAACAGTCAATGAATATATTGTACCAGTAAACAGTTTAGTAGTACTTGAGGAAAATGCTATTAGATACTATTTTGTAAGCAATAATATTTTAGTGTTTAACGAAATAAATGATATAGACTATAACTCACAAGTTGTTATAAAAAACATAGATACCGGCGCTCAAAATGCGCAAAACAGTCAAAACGCACAAAATACTGTAAATAGTTCAGATACACAAGGCAACAAAAACATTCAAAAAGTGGATAACACATATAAATATGAAGAGTTATTAACACGTTTAGGAATAATAGCAAATGCGAAAAATAATGTAGAAAATTCGCAAGAAATTGAGAAAATTGAGAAAGAAGACACATCTACAAATGAAGCAGAAAGAAACAACCAAGATAAAGAAGAAAACGAAACAAACGCCGAAGAAGAGCAACAGCAAGAACTTCAGCCAGAGAATAGTGAACCAACGAACTCAGAAAACAAATACATAAAACCAGAAGTAACAGTAGAAGAATTTAAAGCAGAAGTATATACAGCAAAGAGCGTTTTACATATAAAAGACCAAACAGGAAGAATAATAGAAGCACCAACGTTTGAAATATACAAAGAAGGAAAAATATATTTAAGAAGGATATATACAAATTCTGGGAATATGATAATAACAGGACTAGAGCCAAATGTAGAATATGAAATAGTAGGAAAATACGTATACAAAAACGAAGAAGATAAAAAAATAGAAAATACATTTTATAAAGGAAAAATAAAAACAAAAGGATATGAAGCATTAGGAGCAATAACATTAGGTAAAGAAGAAGGAGAAATATATAATAATAAAATCCAAATAAAAAATTTAAAAATAACGTCAAATTTAAATGCAGAGGAAATGAGGGGAATAAACAAAATTGTAATAATAGCAAATGGAATAAAAACCACATTAAAAAATGACATAGTAAATATGCTATTACAAGGAAAAGAAGTAACAGTAGAAACATCGGAAGGATTGCCTTCAAAGAGCAATATAAATTATGAAATAAAAATTTATGATAGTAATGAAGTAGAGTTAAAAGTAGAAAATAATAAAGGTAAAACAAGAACAGCAAACAAAGAACCAACAGCAAGAGTAAGTATAAAAGAGCAAGATATAGTAAGTGTAACATTATCATTAAAACTAACAAATAAAGATAATGTCAAATTAGAGAATTATAAATATATTGTAAAAAGAGCAAATGGACAAGTAGTAAAAGAAGAAAAACTAAGTAAAATTGAAAACAAACTATATTTAAACGATTTAGATTCTAATCAATATTACGAAATAAAAGTATATGCAGATTACGATTTAAATGACAACAAAGGAATACAAAAAAATAAAGAAATAGGAAAATTAATATTTGCAACAAAACCGTTGTCAACACTAGGTTCTTTAGAAATTGCAGTAGAAGCAAAAAATATAGGAACAACATGGGCAGACTTTAAATACAAAATAGACAAAGACAGAACAGATGAAAGATTAGTGCAAATATTAAACAAAATTCAAATAGAAATAGTAGAAAAAAGTGCATCAAAAGATAGAGAAAGTATCAAGAAATTAGATGAAGAGATAGAGCAAACATCAAGCAACGTTAATAAGAAGAAAACGGAAGAGAAAGAAGATAAAGAGGCAAAAAGAGTAGTAGCAAGTAAAGAAATAACAGGAGAAGAATTAAAAGAAGTAAAAAACGGAAAAGAAGTAGAAATAAAATATGACATGTTAAATTCTAATACAACTTACGAAATACAAATAACAAGTCAAGTAAAGCAAGGAACGATACCAGAAAAAGTATCGGTAACGTATAATTATAAAGAATTTATAACTCTAAGAAGTAAAGCAAAAGTAGAAATGCAAAATAAATTTGTAACAGGAGAAATGGTAGACTTTGATGTACGCATACAAGATAAAGATAATACAGTATTAAATAATAAAGTAAGAATGGAATTAAGAGATGAAAAAAGCAATTTAGTAGATTTAATAGAAATAGAAACAAACAAAAAATATGTAAGAAAAACATATAACAAATTAGAAGAAAACAAAACATATAGCTTGAAATTTTATGCAGACGAATACAACGAAGGTAGTACAGATGAAACATACAAAGTAAATTATTTAATATACGAGCTAGAAATAATAACAGAGCCAGGAATAAGTGGAAGTATAGGAATAGTAGAATTAGCCAAGAAGCCATTAGGAAAAAATTTAGTAGATATGAGTTCAGAAACAAAATGGTATGTAAGCCAAACATTTAATACAAATAATCCATATGGAAAAGAATATGATAAAGAATTAAATAAACTAATCTTAGGATGTAATAGCGATTCAAGAGAAATTTTATATAACTTAAGAGAATACAAAGGGCAAGAAGTTACAATAAGTTTTAAAGCAAAATCATATACAGGAGATCCAATAGAGTATGTACAAAATGGAAAGAATAGTACAAATAGAATATACATAAAGGGGCTTACATCAAGAGAATGGAGAGATTTTAAATATACTGTAACATTAGATGGAACTGGTTATTTAGGATTTTATATACAAAAAGGACCAAAAATAGAAATAAAAAATCTTCAAATAGAACTAGGAAATGAAGAAACAGAATATGAAGAATTTAACTATATACTTCAAAGTGATTATATTATATCGTTAAAAGATGAAAGAAATGAAATTGCAACAAATGATTACTATATAAAAATATATGAAGATGACAAGCTAGTGGAATCTAACAGATATGAAGAGATACCACAGAGTAACGAAATAAAAAATGTAAGAAAAACTTATAATATAAATGCTAACAAAAAATATAAGATAGAGCTAGTAGTAAAAATAAGAGATAGGGATTATGTTTTGTCAGAACTACAATATAATACAAATGATACAGAAGAGATAAAGGGAATAAGTAGCAAAGAAGAGTTTTTAGAACTTCAACCACGAGCACATTACATAGTATTAAATGATATAGACTTATCAGGAGCAAGATACCACTTTGGTGGGAATTTTAGTTTTGATGGAACAATAGATTTTAATGGGCATACTTTAACAAGAGATGCTACAAGTGTTGACCCCATATTTTATAGTATAGGAAAAACAGGCACAATAAAGAATTTAGAATTTGCTGTAAAATTAAACAATGCTGTAGCTAAACAAAATATGATAGGTCTTACAACATATAATCATGGAACTATAGAAAACTTAATTGTAAAAGTTACAGAATCTACAGCTGTAGAAAATATAAAAATAAGATTAATAGGAACACAAAATAGTGGGAAACTAGATAAATTTATAATAAACTTTGAAGAACCAGTATATGGTCAATATGGGCTAACGGGTGGATTTTATGTAAATTATGGAACTATCTCGAATGGATATATATATGGAAACAACATAAAATCTATTTTTAGAAATAACTATAATGCAAATGATAGGTTTATTTCTCCATTAGTATGTGAAAATTACAGCAAAGTAAATAATATTTATACTTTAGCAAGTGTAGATACAGAAGGAGCTGGAGGAGGAATCGGTTATATTGCAAATGTAATAGATACGAATTATAAAGATGCTAATGTACAAAATATATATTCTGTAGGTTATGGAGATGCATTTAATTTTGTAAATGGACCAAATTTGACTGTAGACAAAAGTATAAATACAAAAAACAACTATTACTTTGCAGACAAAATATTTAATAACACAATAAATAGGAAAACTACAGAATTGGCTTTATATGATAAAGGATTCCAAAACCAAATACTAAATTCGGAAGAAGCATTTAATGTAGATGAATGTGTAGCACAAGGATATTATCCTACACTTAAACTTCCAAATTGCATGCCAAAACAAGAATACCTAAAATTACCAGAAGTAGAAGAAAAAGATTTGCCAGATATATTGTCTGTAGAAGTTTTAGAAAAAACACATACAAGTGCTAAAGTAAAATTTAGAGTAAATAACCCAGGGGCAGATACAATACAAAACATAACAATAAAAAATTTAACTTGCAATATATTAACACAAGAATACAAAGATGGAGTAAGCAATGTAATAGCAGAAGTAAACAATCCAATAATATGTGTATCTAGCTATTCTGTAATAAGCATAACTACGAAAGGTGCATATAATTTGTCATATACACGAGAATTTAAAGAAGGTGAAAGGTTAGTTGATGTCGAACTATATAGAGAAATTCATACAGTAAATGATTGGAAAACAATAAGCAAATCGCTAGCAGAAAATTATATATTAATGCAAGACATAGACTTTAGGAATTCTGGAACCGATATAGTTATATATGGTACTTTTGAAGGAAAACTAGATGGAAATAACAAAAAAATACGTAATATGTCGATAAAAGAATATTTAATTAAAAATATAAGAAAAGCAGAAATAAAGAATTTAACTATAGAAAATATTGTACTTAATGTGGATGTAGGAGTTGTAACAAGAAATATTTATGTAGGAATTATAAGTAATGGAGAAAATTCGGTTATACATGACATAAATATTAAAAATGTAAAAATAAGAATGATAGATAATGTTTCACCACAAGTATATGTGGGTGGGTTACTAGCGTATGTAAGTAATGTTAATGTTTATAATGTCGGAATGGACAATATAAATGTAGATTATGAAGGTACAACTCCAATAAGAATAGGTGGATTTATTGGAACTATGTATTCTTCTAGAATAGAAAATAGCTTTATACAAAATATAAATTTTAAAACAAAGGGATTCTCAGCTACAACAGTGGTTGGAGGACTCGCAGGAGAAGGGAACGGTATAACTATAAGAAACTGTTATGCAGAAGGAAATATAAAAGCTAAGTATAAAGCTAAAATAGGGGGAATGTTTCCAAACCCTGGAGGTACAATAGAAAATTGCTATTCATATGTTAACATAGAAAATGAAATAGGACAAATAGGTGGAATAGCTGTAAATACGAATAATTCTGTAAAAAATTGTTTAACTTTAGGAGATTTATATAATAAGGATGAAAAAATTCTTAGAACTAATGATAATAATACTCTAAATTATGCATATAGTAAGCAAAGAATAAATGGAATGATTACAGAAGACAAACTAGGTGCAAAAGCTTTATTAAATACAGAAGATTTAAAGAAAAAAGAAACATATACACATACATTATTATGGGGTGATAAATTTAATTATGATGAACTAGAATATGAAATATTGCCAAAAGTGTATAAAAAAGATTTAACAGAATTATTAGAAAATCAAAAGGATATTTATCTAAAAAGTAGCGACGAACTAGAAATAGAAGAAGTAAGTGCAGAAAAGACATCCAATGAAAGAATAAATGGAATTGTAATTATAAACAACCCTAAAGATCTAGAAATAACTAAAATAGTAATAGATGATATGGAAGTAGAAATTGCAAAAAATTCTAATAAAAATGATAAAACATATATAGAATTTAATGCCACACCAACTTGTTATTATGATAATTATAAAATTTCTAAAATATTGTACAAGGAAAACAATGAGGAAAGGGAAAAAGATATAGGAACAAGAATAGATATACAATTTTATAAAGAAATATATAATTACAATGACTGGCAAGAGATAGAAGCAGATACATTCCAAAATTACAAACTAATGAGGGATATAGACTTTAAATATCAAAGTGATGTAAAAAAGAATGTAAAAATGATGAAACTTATAACAGATAAGGACGAAATGAAAACACTGAAAAATGTGACTATAGAGGTTGATGGGAGTAGAGCAGGATTAATAAGTGCTATGGGAGGAATTTTACAAAATGTTAGATTCGAAAATATTACAATTATACATAAAGGAAGAAATTATAAAAGTTGTGGAGTAATATCAGGAGCTGAAGAAATAGAAAATATAGAGTTTAGTAATATAACAGTAAATGCACCAGGTGTAGACATTGTTGGGTGTATTGGTGGAATAAATGGAATAGCAAAACAAATAAAATTAAACAATGTAAATATAATAGGAAGAACGTATGTAGGAGGTTTAACTGGCGATTTTGAATTTGAGTCTATTTCAGATATATATGCTGAAAATATAAATGTTGAAGGAAAAGGATCTATGGTAGGAGGACTTTTTGGATATATAAGTAGACCAGCAAAAAATGTGGAAGCTATAAATGTTAAAGTAAAAGGAACTTCAACTGTAGGTGGAATTGGAGCAAATTTAAATAATGGAACTAATATAAAAATAAAAAATAGTGAGATAATAGGAAGTGGAGATGGTGTAGGAGGAATATCAGCTTCAGGAGGTAGTTATAATACAATAACAGTAGAAGGAAATACAATAAGTGGTAATACTAATGTTGGAGGAATTGCAGGACAGGGTCATTCTAGTGCATATGCTACGATAAAAAATAATAAAATATATGGAAAAAGCAGAGTTGGTGGAATATTTGGGAACTTATATGAAGGGAATACATCAATTAGAGAATCTTATCTAGAAGATTGCGAAATAAAAGGAACAAGTGCATATATAGGAGGGCTAATAGGAAGTTCTAAAGGAAGTAGTGTTTCTAAAAATTATGTATTAAATACAACTATAGAAGGAGATAGGTGTGTTGGTGGAATTGCAGGATATTTGTCTAAAGGCAATATAAATAATAATTATACTAATGCTAACATTAATGTAATAGAAGATACAGCAGGTGGTATAGTAGGTATTCTAGATAATATAGGTATGGACAATATTAATGGAAAATCTAGAATAAAATATAATTATGTAGCAAATGGCAATGTAGTAGGGAAAAATAATATTGGTGGAATTTTAGGAAATTCTACAGTAGAACTATATGATGCAACAAGTTATACAAATAACTATGTTGATATAAATATACAAACTCAAGATTTGAAAACTACATCAGTAAAAATGGGAGGAAAGATTGAAGAAAATGCAAAGATGGTAAATACATACATATATAAGTATTCAAAAATAAATGGAAATAACATAAATAATGAAAATAGCCCAAATATAAAAGAAGAAGATTTATTAGTAAGAAAAGACTTAGAAAATAAAGATATGTATACAGAAAAATTACAATGGAATGAAGAAGACTGGGATTTTTCAGCTTTACAAGAAGGTAAATATCCAAAAATAAAATCTACTAAATTTAATGAGCAACAAGGAATACCTTTGCCAAATGATGAAGAAAATATGGACTCTTATAACTTACTAAACTATAATGAGGAATTTAATGGTGAGTTTAATAATGAAGTGCAAGAAAATGACATAAATGATAATAGCAAATTAGAAGCTTTTTCTGAGAATTCAGATGTAGAGCTACAATATACATTTAATTACAAAGGCAAGATAATTAAAACATATGAAACATATTCCGAAATTATTGCAGAAAATAATAGTAAGACTGTAAGGAATGATATGAGATTATATGTAAAAGACGGAAATTTATATGCTTTGCCTGTTACTATGGATATAGATGGAAATAAGATTAAGCTTGTAGAAAACAACTTTATTATAGATTCGTTCAACGGAAAAGAGTATGAAACAGTTTTAGGTTCAGATGGTAAGATATATGATTTAAAAGAAGCAATAAAATATCCAGAAAACTTTGTAAATAACGCTATTGCAAGTATGGGGAATAACTTGACTTCAGAAGACTTTGGAAAAAAATTATACGAGATAGAAGTTACATATAAAAATGGTAATAAAGTAAGATTTAACTATCAAACAGGAGAAGTAATATCTCTAACAGAAGAAAAGCAAAATAAAATAGGATTATTTGATTATGTGAAAGATAAATTATCAGAAATAGGAAATTCAAATTCTGGTGAATCACAAGAAATAACAACTAAATATGAAGAAAGTAAAAAGTTACAAAATAAATTAGAAAAAATTCCAGTAGAAGAAGCTTTACAAAGAAAAAGTAGTAATACAAATAAACCAGATGATGTTGCGAATAGCGAGAATAACGTAACTAATAACTCTTTAAAAGAGACAAGATATATAAGCATATACAATACAGAAAAAGATGAATACCAAATTTATCAAGAAGAAGAGTTATTAGATACGAGCAAGCAGGAGGTGATAAGTGAAAACGAAAAAATAGAAGCAAATAAATTAAACGAATATTATGCAAGCGAAGGAAAAAGTAACAATACGAAAATGGGAATAGTATGGATTACTTTAAGCATAGTAGGAGTAGTAATAATATTATTTGTAATAAAGAAAAGAAATTAAATTAAGTGTGTGTAGTAAAAGCTAGTATTTTATAATGCTAGCTTTGTACTTTGGAGAAAAATGAAGTTAATAATAGATTAATTTACTTTTAATAAAGTTTAAAATATGTTATAATTGTCCATATAAAAAAGCGAGAGGAAAAGAAAATGAAAGATAAATATAATTTAACTTTAGAGCAAAATATATTTTTAGCCAAGAGAAATATTGTAGATAATGTATATTCTAATGCAAGAGTAGAAGGAATAAATATAACTTTCCCTGAAACGAAAACAATATTAGAAGGAATAAATATACCGAGTTTAAAAATAGATGAAATTCAATGTGTTTTAAATTTAAGAGATGCATGGAATTATGTGATAAATAATATTAAAGAAAAATTTGATTTGGAATTTATTTGTAAAATAAATGAGTTTGTTGCAAGAAATGAAAGCCTAGAATGGGGAAAATTAAGAAATGGAAAAGTAGCAATAACTGGAACAGAATATATTCCAGAAATTCCAGAAACAAAAAATGTTACTGAAAAAATTGAAGAAATATTAAGAATAGAGAACATAACTGAAAGAAGTATAGAATATATGCTATATGGCATGAGGACTCAATTATTTTGGGATGGAAACAAAAGGACAAGTATAATTTGCGCAAATAAGATTATGATAGAGAGAGGTTGTGGAATTATAAAAATTCCAGATAATAGATTAAAAGAATTTATGGAATTACTTTCAAATTATTATACTACGGGGGAGAAAGAAGAAATAAAAGAATTTATATATAACTATTGTATAGATGGATTAATAATAAAAGAGTAAAATGTTATATAAATGTAAATAATAAACTAAAAAAGACTGTGCGTAAAAGATACAGCCTTTTTTATAAGTTTGACAAAGGAAGACAATATTTACAATACGAGCTAAATTATATAAGATATAATAAAGTGAAAAGAGAAGTATTTAATAAAACGTAATTTATTAGATATTAAGAAAAAGACCAATTAAGCAAAAAAATTCTGAATATTCCCATAATAAAATTGTTCAGATTTTCTAGCTAAAAGTAAACAGTAAAAAGCGAGGTTAAGAAAATGCAAAACGAAGCGAACCGTGTAAGCCTTGGCGCTGTACACACACACACACACACACAAGTACGTTTAGAAAAATAAAAAGGGTAGCAAACGAGGCTACTCTATTTGGCGTGAAAAACAGGTTATGTGTAGTACTATATTTAGGAAAAAATGTGGTGCTAGAAATAGCCTGTTTTTTAATGTCTAAAAAAATAATTTCAGTGAAATTATTTTTTGTAGAGCTTAATTATGGAGATTACAAAGAATTTCTTTGCAATTGCTTAGAAATCCTTATAATGTGTTTTTATTGTTGTTTAAAAGGGCTTTCAACAGGAAAAGTATTAAGTAATAGTTACACCAATTTTAAGGCACTAAATGAATTAGAAAAACAAGGAGGTGTAGCATAATGAAAAAGTTTAATAAAAATAATAAAGAAAAGAATATTAAAATTAATCAAAATAAAGATAAAAGAGAAAAGAGTAGAAATAATAAGAATATAAAGCAGATAAGCAAAAATTTAAAAGCAAAAATTAACAAGATAGAAATAAAACCACAATTTTTAATAATAGGGTTAGTAGCAATAATAACAGTAATAAGTTTAATATATTTCATATTCCTAAAATATAGTCCAATAATGAATTTTAAATATGAAGGTTATGCTATAAGTGGAA
>CATZPY010000034.1 GCA_958422985.1 uncultured Clostridium sp. | reverse complement strand
AAATAATATATATGATTTAAGTGGAAATGTATGGGATTGGACCATGGAGGCCTACAGCACCGTCTACAGGGTTCTTAGGGGTGGCTATTACTGCTTTACAGGTACGGGCTATCCGGCAGACTATCGTGACTACTACAGTCCGGCTGGTAGTGACTACTACAATGGTTGTCGTTCAGCACTTTATATTAAGTAATACTGAGACCTGGTAGCGATGCACCAAGACAAGCAAAGAACTTGAATAATAGAAAAACTAATAATTTGTGTTTAAATGGAGGAAAAATAAAAATGAAGTTCGTCCAAGAGATAGAAAAACTACAAAAAGAAAATGAAGGATCAATAATAATAGCAAAAAATGGAATATTTTTTGTAGCAATAGGCAAAGATGCAATAACATTGCATGAACAACTAAATTTAAAACTAACATGTATGAAGAAAGAACTATGCAAAGTAGGTTTCTTAGTAAAAAATGTAGAAAAATACATACAAAAATTAGAAGAAATAGGTTATTCATTTATTTTATATGTAAAAAATGAAAAAGATGAATTAGAAGAAATATATAAATTTAAAGGAAAAAATATAGAAGAAACTAGAAAATGTTTAGAATGTACAAACTGTGAAAATAAAAAAGAACAAGAAGAAGATATTTTAGAAAGAGTGAGAAAACTTGGAAAGTCAAAATAAAAAAGAAAACGAATTAACACTTATTCCGAAATCGGAAAGATATATTCAATATATGTTAGAAGTAATATTAAAAATTCCAAGAACAGAAAAATTTAGCATAGGTACAGAATATAAAAATTCAATGTACAAAATGTTAGAAAGCATAATGTACTTAAATAAAGTAGATATAAAAGAAAGACTAAGTATAATAAACAAAATTGATGCAGACTTAAGTGTGCAAAGAATTTTGTTAAGAATTATGTATAAAAATGCATGGATAGATAAGAAAAAATTTGAATATGCCATGAGCTTAATTTATGAATTAGGAAAAATAATAGGAGGCTTAGTAAAATATTATGGCAAAAACTATAAGACATGAGTTTGATAAATATTTAACTTATGAAAATTTAATGAAAGCACATTTGCTTTCAAGAAAAGGAAAAAATTATAAAAACGAAGTAATTTTATTTAATTTAAAACAAGAAGAATATATAAGATGGCTATACGAACAATTAAAGAATGGAACATATAAACATGGTGGATATAGAATTTTTTATATTCAATATCCCAAAAAAAGAAAAATAGAAGCATCAAGATATATAGACAGAATTGTACATAGGTGGATAGTAGATAGTTTTTTAAATAGATATTTTATAAGTCAATTTATAAATACATCATATGCATGTATTAAAAACAGAGGAATGCATAAAGCTTCTATAGATGTGCAAAATGCAATGAAGCATTGTAAAAGAATATGGCAAAATTACTATGTTCTAAAAATGGATATTAGAAAGTATTTTCAAAATATAGATAAAGATATTTTAATGAAAATTTTAAAAAGAAAAGTAAAAGAAGAAAAACTTTTAAATTTATTAGAAAAAATAGTTTATTCAAATTCTGGTAAAAAGGGTCTTCCAATAGGGAACTATACTTCCCAGATATTCGCTAATATTTATTTGAATGAAGTTGACCAATATATAAAACATAAACTTAAAATTAAATACTATTTTAGGTATATGGACGATTCGGTAATATTTGTAAAAACAAAAGACGAAGCTATACAAGCTTTAGATAAAATTAGAGATTTTTTAAAAGTAAATTTAGAACTGGAATTAAATGATAAAACTCAATTATTTAAAAGCAAACAGGGTATTAACTTTTGTGGATACAAAATAAATGAATATAGGTTAAAACTACGCGATAGAGGGAAAAAAGCTATTAAGAAAAAAGTAAAATACTTAAAAGAAGAAGTAAAAAAAGGAAATATTAGTAGTAAAGAAGCAAGTAGATTTATATGTGGTCATTTAGGATATATGAAATATGCAAATACAAGAAATTTGGAAGAAAAACTTTTTTATATAAACTAGGGATAAACCAAAAGGCCTACAACACCAACAACAGGGTTCTTAGGGGTGGCAATTACAACAATACAGGTACAAACAATCCGGCAGACAATCGTAACAACAACAATCCGACTAATAGTAACAACAACAATGGTTGTCGTTCAGCACTCTAATATCTTTCCAGATAGCTATTTTTAAGGAAATTGCTCAGTGAAGTATTAGGTATTAAAGAGGTTTATTCCTTCCTATTTTAGGTAAATATGAATCATTAAAATACATACCAGTAGGTAAACCGAGAGTATGTATTTTAAGAACTATATTAGGAGAAAACATGAATGAATGCTTTTTATTTGTAAAAAGAGTAAGTAATATAGACTTTAGATTTATTATAAATAGAAAAGAAAAGTCAATGATAAAAATTAAAGCAAAATTATTAAATAATTCGGAAATAGAGTTATTTGCGTATGACGATTTAGCAGATTATATATACAAAGAAAATTTAGAAAGTTTTTTTGTAAGAGGAAGCATTAGGGAAAATATGCAAATAGAGATTAGAGAAATTTATAAATTTAAGTATTTAGACTGAAAAACATATTGATACATAAAAAACAAAAAAATGTAATAAAAAGTAGAAATTTGTTAGCAAATAATTACCCGTAGCAGAAAGGCAAGGAAAGCTATGTAATAAACAAAAAGCACATATTTACAGGTCTTGTATATATAAATAAAATAAATATATATAATTTCGCAGAAAAATACAAAAGGCAAAAATATAGGAGGCAAAAAAATGAAAGGAAAACAAGCTAGGAAAGCAACATTTACAGTGGGAATATTAGCAGTAGCAACAGCAATAATAACAGTAGTTACACTATTAGTTAATACACAAATACAAAAAACTAAATTAGCAATAGACCCAGAAATACAAAAAAGCATGGAATACGAACAAGTAAAACCAGGTGACGAAAATTTATCAAATACAGAATATGTTAAATTTGATGCTTTCTTTTTACGTGACTTAGATGGTAATGGTTATGCAGAGCAAGTACGTGGAATGTGTAGAGATATAAATAAAACAGACACATTATACATGGACTTAAATGTATTAACAAATGGTAAATTAATAGATGGAAAAATAAATATAAAAACATCTAATATGAACCTTTCTACAGCAATAGTAGAAGATAATGTTATAAAGCAAAACTATATATCAAATAATACAACAGAAATAGCCTTAAAAGATATAAATAATGGAACACAAAAATTATTATATGGAACAGTAAAAGCCTCTAGTTTTGGAAATGATACAAACAAATATAGCCAAATAAATAGTGTTACACTTACAGGGACACATGTTGCAGATAACGGTACACAAACAAAAATAAGTAAAACTGTTAATTTTCATGTAGACTGGTATGGGGGAGTAACAGCAAGTATTTATAATTATACAGGTACACAAAATATAGAAGACTTAACAAATACAAATAAAGAAAATATTACATTAAACTTTAGTGTAAGTACAAGAGAAACAAACGAAGATTTAATATTAAAAAAAGCAGTATTAGAAGGAACAATTCCAACAATAAATGGGTACAAACCAACAAATGTAGAATTAACTTCTAGTGATGTAAATTTTGAATATAACGAAGAAACCGGAAGTTTTACAGCAACAAGAGAAGCAACAATAAGTGGAACAGGAATAGTTACAAAAACAGTTTCAGACTATAACACATTTAGCTTTAAGGTAACATATGCATACGAATTATTGGAAAGCTTAACAGGAGATACTTTAAGCATACAAGTTCCTGTAAAAGCATATTATGAAGGATTTAACAATCCAAACGAAGAATTCCAAAATCCAATAAAATCTAATATTGCAGAAAGAAATATAACATTTTTGTGGAGAAAGCCAGAAGGAAGTACAGCAAGATTTGACGTAACAATTGGAAAATACAGAAGTTACGATAGTAAATATGTAATTTCTAAAGAAGAACCACTAAAAATTTATAATAATTTAGCAGAAGAAACAAAAGATTTATACGAAGTAAGATGGTATGCGTACACAGGTAACAAAACAAAAATAGATTCTATTCAAATGAAAGATAATAGCACTCCATATTCAGATAGATTTTTAAATAATGCTGGAACATATTTCAATATGCAAGATTATACAAAAAATGTAGGAATATATTTTTCTAATATAGAAAATATATTGGGTCAAGATGGATGGCTTAAAGTTATAAATGATGAAACAGGAGAAGAAATTCATACATTTACAAAAGAAGATTGGAATAATTATAGTAGTTCTTCACCATATATGTATAAAGAACCTGTAAAACATATAAGAGTAGAAACAAGCAAAGCAAACGAAGATAGCAGTTTGTATGTTTACAATATAAAAGAAATAGACGACAAAGTATTAACAAAAACATTTACAAAAGAAGAATTTGATAAATTAGAGCAAGTGTATACATATTTAACAGGAAATGTAAAGCTAGAAGGAAGTATGCAATATACAAAAGTAAATGATGACGTTGCAAATGCATATTATGAAGAACCAATTGCTGTAGCCAATATTACTGTAAACAGAGATACAATTGGAACTCAAAATATAGAAAAAGATATAAACTTAACTATTAGTACACGTAATGACTATTACAACATGAAAGGTTGGACAAATGGTAGGTTTTTAGTAGAATTACCACAAGAAATTTTAGAAATAGAAATAAACAATATAAATATATCAAACTCTAGTGTAAAACTATTAGCATATGAGATTGTAGAAAAAGATGGTAAAAAATTTATAAAAATAGAAACAGAAAATGAGAATGAATCAAATTATAATATTACAATTAATACAAATTTAACAGCAGATCCAAGAAGTGTAACACAAACAAAACAAGTAAAACTATATGCGTATAATGAATTTTGTAATAATTATAAAAGTAAAACACAAGATATATACGACATAGATGGTGACGAAAATAAAACAGAAAATGTAAATTATGCTACAGATTCACTAAATTTAGTAGCACCAAGTTCACTGCTTACAAACCAACAAGCAACAAATTATAATGAAGCAAACGAAACAGTAGTTGCACCACAAATTGCAACAATAGATAAGCAAGAGGCGGATACAGCAACTGTAAATGTAAGTATTGCAAATAATTATTCTGGAACAATAAGTGAGGTTTCTATATTAGGAAAAATTCCTTTTAAAGGGAATACATTTGCAATAAATGGAACAGATCTAGGTTCTAACTATACAACACAAATGTTAGAAAGTGGAATTACAGTTCCAGAAGAAATGAAAGATAAAGTTACAGTATATTATTCAGAAAAAGAAAATCCAACTAAAGATTTACAAGATGATAATAATGGTTGGACAACTACACCAGACTTTACTAAGGTTAAAACATATTTAATAGACTTAGGAGATTATATACTACAAGTAAGGGAGAATAAGGTATTTACATACCAAATAAAAGTTCCTACTACTGTAAAATATAATGATATTTCTTATAGTACACATGCAGTATATTTTTGCCTAGATACAGCAGAAGGTAAATTTAAAACACAAACAGAAACAACAAAGTTAGGATTTAGAATAGAAAGAAAATATAATTTAAATTTACAAAAGGTAAAAGAAAATACAGCAGTTCCTGTTTTGGGAGCTACATTTAGCATAACTCCAGAAGGTGAAAGCGAAACAAGAATAGGTACAACAAATAATCAAGGAACATTTAAAATAGAAAATTTATTTGTAGATAAAACATATATTCTAAAAGAAATTCGTACACCAGGTTCTTACGAGAAAAATGCAATACAAGTAAAATTTAAAGTAATAGTAGAAGAAAACAATTTAGTATTACAAATTTTAGAAGGAGAATCTTCTTTAAAAGAACATAGCATTACACAAGCAACACAAGGTGAAAGAGGATTAGCAAATTTTAAAGTAGAAAATACTCCAAAATATAAAGTTATAATAACTAAAAAAGATAATAAAGATGGAACACTTTTATCGGGTGTTAAATATAAATTGGTAGGTAGTGGTTTAGGTAATGGTATAACTGTTGCAACGAATAAAGAAGGAAAATTAACATTAACTGGGTTATCTCAAAATGTAGAATATACATTAACAGAAATAGAAGCTAAAGACTACTATGTAAACGAAGAACCAATTACATTTAAAGTAGCAAATAATTCTGGAAAATTGGAATTTGTTGTTATAAGTGGAAGGTTTAATGCAAATTCACAAGTTGTAACAGGAACAGGCATATCTGGCTTAGAAGCACAAGATACAGTAACAGCAGAACTTACAAACGAAAAAATACCTACATACCAAGTAAACCTTAAAAAATATGCAAAAGAAGGTAATTTAACATTAAAAGGTGCACAATATAAAATAACCGGTGAAGGAATTGGTGAAAAAGGTAAAACATATACAACAAATGAAAATGGTGCGCTTACAATTCCAAATTTATATGAGTATGTAGAAGGAAAAAATATTACAGGAATATATACTTTAGAAGAAATTACACCTCCAGAAGGATATGCATTAGATAGCAGAAAACTACAATTTAAAGCTAAAAGAAATGCAGAAGGAAATTTAGAGCTAGAAATTTTAAGTGAGAATTTCTTACGTAATAGTAGTGTAGAAGGAAATATAATAAACCTAGAATTTGAAGACAAACCTTTATTTAAAATAACAAAAATAGACACAGACACTAAGCTTCCAATAAAAAATGCAAAATTTGTTTTAAAAGAAATAGATGAAAAATATAACGAATTAGGATTTGCAAAAGATATTAATGGAAACGTAGTAGGAACACTTGTGGAAAATGTAGGAGCAGGAAGTATTACATTCCCATTGGATGAAGAAACTCTTCCTTGGAGTAAGTTACAAGATGGAACATACCAAAGTGGTAAAAAGACAAGTAGTACAAGTACAATGACATCAAAAGAATTTACATTAGAAAAGAATGGAAGTATAAGTTTTGAATGGGCTGTTTCTTCAGAAAGTGCAAGTTATGATTATTTGTATTATACAATAACAAATACAAAAGATAATACTACAATAGGTGGTACATCTACTAAAATAGGTGGAAACAGTTCTATTACAGATTATAGCAAGTTATCTTTTGAAACAGTAACAAAAAACTTAGAAAAGGGAACATATAAAATTGCATTTTCTTATCGTAAAGATGGTTCTGGAGACAAAGGCTTAGATGCAGGTTTTGTTAAAAACATAAAAGTTGAAGGAATGAATACAAAAATTCCATTAGTAGAAACAGATGAAAAGGGAAATATATCTTATGGTTTAAAATCTGGATTATATAAAGCAATAGAAATGGAAGCGCCAAAGGGTTATGAATTACCAGAAAAGGAAGAAAGTAGAACATACTATTTTGGTGTAGGAGCAAGTAAAGCACAAGAAACAACATTTGGTACATCATTTAAAAAACAAGTTGCAGGAGATTTATGGAATAAAGTAGAAAGTGTGAAAGCTACAACAGATAAAGGTTTTGTAGCAAGTGGTACATTTACAAAATCCGCAGATTTTAATAATGATGGACAAGTAGAGGTACAAGGCAACGAAGATAATTATTCTGGTTTTATCGCAAAATATAATAAAGATGGAAATGTAGAATTTGTAAAATCTGTAACTACAGAAGATGGTGAAGTTGTACTAAATAAAGTAATACCAACTAATGATGGTGCTTATGTAGCTGTAGGAAGTTTTATAGGAACTAACTTACAAGTTGCAGAAACAAGTACAGGTTTAACTAATCCTACAAATAATAAAAAAGGTTTAGTTATAAAAATTGGAAGTAGTGGTAATTATGAATGGGCAAAAGAAATTGCTTTAGAAAATTCTAATTATGAAGCTACAGCAGTAACACAAAATTTAGAAGGAAATATTATTGTTGGAATAACAACAGGAGAAAATCCTAAAATTATAGAATATGCAAATGCAGATGGAAGTATAAATGGTGAAGCTACAATACCAGCGAATGTAGAAATAAGCGATATGGATGGTTATAACAGCCAAGATGTTATAATAGTAAGCGAAACTTTAGCAGACACAAAAACAGGAAGAGTAGATTTTTACTCTAATGGTAGTATAAGTGCAGGAATTGCCTTAGACTTTAATGCAAATGCAGTAGCAAGACTAGATAATGGCAAAGCGATAATTGTTGGAAGCTATACAGGTACAGCCCAAACAGTTGCTTCTAAAGGAAATTATGATGGTATAATTGTAGAATATGACATAAATTCTAATGTTATTAACAATAGCAAATTTATAAGAGGAACTGTTGATGATGTTGTTACATCTGTAACTAAATCTACAGATGGTGGCTATATGGTAGGTGGTTATACTTATAGTGACAAGGTAGATTTTAACCAAGAAGAAACAACATGGGAAATACCAAGTATACAAGGTTATTCAGACAGTTTTGTTATAAAATATGATGCAGAAGGAAACCAAGCTTGGTACAAACAAGCTGGTGGAGATGGATTAGACGAAATATTAACTATAACAGAAAGAGATGAAAATGAATTTACTATAGGTGGAGAATTTAATAGTACTGTAATTAAGGGAGATACAGCAGACGCAGAAGGAATTAGCTTATCTAAATATACAGATGGATTTATATTTAACTATGGTGAAATTGTAACAGCTCCAGAAGTTCCAGAGTCATCTGAAGTAACAATAGAAAATAGCTTAAAAAGATTAAAAATAACTACAGATGTAGAAGAGGTAGATGGAGTAAGAGGTGGTAGTATTTCTGGTGAAGACCAAGCTCCATACGAGACAGTAGTATATGGAAATGACAGCATGCAAGAAATAAAAATTGTACCAGAAAAAGATTATAAAGTAGTAAAAATTACAATAAACGGAGAAAATTACGACTTTACACCAGCAGACGATGGTACAGTAACAATGCCACAATTTACAAAGATGGATGTTAATAAACACATTGTAGTAACATTTAGTAACACAGCATCTAGCATATTGGTACACCATTATATAGATGGAACAACTACAAAAGTTGCAGAAGATGAACACATAGCTGGAAATATAGGAAAACCTTATACAACAAGACCTCATACAGACTTAGAAGAATATGAGCTAAAGCAACAAGATGGAAATTATGTAATTCCAGAAAATGCAAGTGGTACATTTGCAAAAGAAGAACAAGTTATTACATATTATTATGTAAAAAAACAAGTTCCATTAACAGTACACCATTATATAGAAGGAACTAACGAAGGAGTACCATTAAAAAATGGCGGAGTAGCACAAGATGTGGTAACAAAAGGTGAAATTGGAGCACTATACCAAACAACAGCATTAAGCGAAAATGAATTAGATCCTAAATATGAGCTTTCTATAACTCCAGAAAATAGCACAGGAATATATACAAAAGAAGGAGTTACAGTAACATATTATTATAAAGTTAAAAAATTAATTATAACAACAGAAGTAAAAACACATAAAGAAACAAACGAAATGGGAGAAGAAGTAGATGTAGCAGGTGGAACTATATCTGGACAAAATGAAAATCCTTATGAAACAGTAATACATGGGGAAGATTCACAAAGAGATATAGTTGCAAGACCTAATGAAAATTACCAAGTAAAAGATATTTGGGTTAATGGAACACCTATACAATTTACTAAAGAAAAAGATGGAAGTGTAATTTTAAATAAATTTATAAACATGACAGAAGATAAAAATGTAGTAGTAGAATTTGAAAAAATACCAGCAAAAGTTATAGTTCACTACTATATAGAAGGAACAACAAATAAAGTTTTATTACAAGATGGAAGAGAAGCCCAAGATGTTACACAAAATGGTGTTGTTGGGGATATGTATGTAAGCAAACCATTAAGTAATGTACATAGTAATTATGAGCTAGTAGCAGAGCCAAGTAATGCTAGTGGAATAATGCAAAAGGATACAATAGAAGTAATTTATTATTATAAATTAAAAGCTACAAATGTCTTAGTACATCACTACAAGGAAGGAACAACAGAAAAAGTACCTTCAAAAAATGGTGGAGAAGTAGAAG
>CATZPY010000033.1 GCA_958422985.1 uncultured Clostridium sp. | reverse complement strand
ACATACAAAAGGAACTATTTATTAAAAGAAATAGATATATTAACAGAAGAAGGAATAACAGGAAAAATAGATTTAAAAAGTATGCTAAAGAAAACAACTGGAAAAAACTTAGTAGATCCGGACTCTAAAATAAAGTGGTATTCAGAATTTATAGGTAAGAGCACTTTTTATGATAAGAGTTATGAAAAGGAAACAAATACATTAAAATTAGGTTCAGGAAAAAAGGGATATGTACAAAAATATGTATATGATTTACGTGAATATATAGGAAAAGAAATAACCATATCATTTAAAATAAAAGCAGACGAAGGAATAAAAGTACATATTCAAAATAGCAAAAATAATTATCAAAGGCTTACACAAATTAAAGATATAGATAAAGATAATTTTAAAGAATATAAACAAACATTAGTGGTAGATGATACTGGTTATGTAGGATTTTATATAGAAAATTCAAGTCAAAATGATAATGCAAAAGCATATATACAAAATTTACAAATCGAATTAGGAAACACAAAAACAAATTATGAAGAATATAAATACAATATGGAAAGTAAGGTATTAGTAAATTTAGAAGATAAACGAGATGAAGTAATAACCAATGACTATTATATAAAAGTGTACGAAGATGGAAAATTAGTAGATACTAAAAAATATGAAGAAATTCCAGAAAACAATAAAATAGAAAATGCAGAAAAAGAGCTAGATATAAAAGAAAACCATGATTACAAATTAGAACTGGTAGTTAAAATACGATTAAGGGATTACGTAATATCAACATTCGAATTTAACACAAAAAATGGAGAAATATTAGGGATTAGCAATGTAGCAGAATATAAAGAGATTCAGCCAGAAGGTAACTATATTGTGTTAAATGAGTTAGACTTTAGAGATGAAGTTGACAATCATCAAATTAAATTTAGTGAAAATATTAAATTCCAAGGAAATATGAACTTTAATGGTAAAACAGTTTATAAAAAATATTTTGATGGTGGTGGCAATGTTGCATTATTTTCACAAATAGGAACAAAAGGTAGGATAGAAAATTTAGTATTAAAACTATATCTTACATCAGAATTGCCATCTGCAGGCTATAATTTATTTACAACTAGTTATGGAACAATATCTAATTTAATTATTAGTCTGGAAGAAAGTAAAGAAAAAAATAATGCGAAAATTGGTTTATTAGGATATGATAATTATGGAATTATAGAGAATTTTATTATAAATTACAAAGAACCATTATATGCTCAAACTATATGGTGCATAGAAAACAATTATGGTACAGTTAAAAACGGATATATATATGGAAAAGATATAAAAATTAATCAAAATAGTTATAATAATGCGATATTAATAAATAGGAATGATGGAAAAGTAGAGCAAATATATGTATTAGCAAATGCATATGTAGATGTAGAAAATACAAGAGCAACTTATTCTAAAATAGTAAGAGATAATAGGTGGATTGTAGAAAATGTATATTCAGTAGGAATTGGAAATATTTATTATTTAGATGTTGGACCTAATGTTGCAATGGATGCGATAAATAAAATTAATAACAGCTATTATATAGGTGACGTAACATTTAAAGGTAAAAAGGATAAAAAAATAACAAATAAAGCGTTATGGGACGTAAATTTTCAAAATAACATGTTAAATAGTACCAATATGTGGGAAGTTGATGAACTAGTAGGTTTAGGATATTATCCGTGGCTTAAACTAGATGATTGTATGCCCAGACAAGAATATATAGCACTTCCAGAAATGACAGATGCAGATTTACCAGAAATACTATTTGCAGAAACTTTAGAAAGTACAAATAAAACTGCAAAAGTGAAAATAAGTGTATATAACCCGAGTGGTGAAGAAATAACAAATATAGAAGTAAAAAACTTAAATTGCACAATAGAAAGCCAAGAATATGCAAATGGAAGGAGTGAAGTAATTGTAAATTTAAGTAATCCTATTCAATGTGTATCTACGTATTCTATATTAAGCTTTACAACTAAAGGGGCATTTAACTTAGAATATACAAAAGAATATAGCGAAGGAGAAGTGCTTATAAATGTAGATTTGTATAATGAAATATACACAGTAGAAGATTGGTATGAAATGAAGAAAAAGGGTAGTGAGAACTATAAAATAATGGCAAATTTAGACTTTAAAAATGCAGACCCAAAACAATATGCAGGTATAAATTTATATGGAATATTAGACGGAATGGAACATTCAATACAAAATATGTATATTCCAAAAACATTAAATAACACATTATTTAACAATATAGGGAGTAAAACAGTAATAAAAAATCTTAATATAAAGAATTATAATTTTGAAAGTAAAACTTCATTTTATGTTGGTATTATAGGATATGGCAATGGATTAACATTAAAAAATGTAAATATAGATACAGCCAATATAATTTCTTCAGGTGGAATCATTGGAGGAGTTATAGGTAATTCAAATAACTACGAATTTGAAGATCTAACACTTAACAATATAAATATTTTAGTAAAAGATGCAAAATCACCTACAGTAGGAGGACTTGTAGGAGGCGGTATAGGAAATATAAATAATATCTATATAAATAATGTAAATATAAAAGTAGAAAATATAAGTGAATCTGCAAAGGTAGGAGGAATTATTGGATATGGAGTAGATACAAACAAAATTATTTCTAATGTAGTAATAAATGGAAATATAGAAGCAGATAGTGGAAGAGTTGGGGGAATTATTGGTTCAGGATCGCTTAAGGCAAATAATAATATAATTAAAGTAAACATAGTGGCAAATGGAAATTTTGTAGGAGGTCTTGAAGGAGAAAAAAGTTCCCAAGGAGATCAAGTAAAAAATAATTTGTATATTGGTAATATTATAAACGAGAAGGAAACAGAATATACAGGAGCACTATTTGGAAGATATAGTTCACTAGGAACAAATTATATTTACAATAAAAATAAAATTAATGGTTTAGATATAGAAAACGAATATAAATTGGGATTAGAAGATTTATCAAAGGAAAAAACATATACACACATTTTAAATTTTGATAATAGTTATATTTATAGTGACTTAAATAATAAATTACCATTATTAAAAAATTCGGATAAAACAAATGTATTACCAAACCAGAAACCAATACACCTAGAAGAACAAAATTTAGATATACATAATGTTAGTACTTTAAGAGAAGATGGCAATAGGCTTAAAGTAAGAATAGAGATAACAAATCCTAAAAATTTAGAAATATCAGGAATTATAATAGAAAACATGGAGGTACAAATTACAGACAAACGTACTTTAAATGGTATAACATATGTTGAATTAATAGCTAGTCCAACTAAATATTATGATAATTATCAAATTAAAGAAATTAAATATTATGAAGATGGAAAAGAAAATAGTAAAAATACATATTATTTGATACAAGAAGCCTTTTATAAAGAAATAACAAAGTATGAAGATTGGCAAAATATAGATAAAGAAAGTTATGAAAACTATAGATTACTTACAGATTTAGATTTTACAGGAAAGCAAAATGTAAATTACAATTTAAAAATAGGACGATTAATAACCGAAGGGAATATGCATAGCATAAAAAATATAACATTAAATGTAGGTAATGCTACAAATTTTGGACTAATAAGCATACTAAAAAATGGAATAGAGAATATAAAATTTGAAGATATAAACATAATTTGCAATGAAACAGCAGCGATAGCATATAGCATGGGAATTATAGGAAGATGTGAAGGTGATATACAAAATATAGAATTTAGTAATATTAATATAAGTATTAAAAAGAATATTAGTAACATTGGCTGTATTGGTATATACGAAGGCTTATCTATAGACTCAATAAAAGCAAATAATATATATATTAATGGAAAAACTGAAAATATTCCGTACAATTATATAGGTGGAATATTTGGAACATTAAATTATGGAGAAATACAAAATATTGAGGCAAATAATATAAATATAGAGATTGATGCATCTTATATAGGCGGAATAATTGGAAGAATGAATCCTTTAATGAATACAACAATTAGTAGGAATATAAAAATTATGAATTCTAACATAAAGGGAAATAAGTATGTTGGTGGTCTTGTAGGATATGGTGGATTTCAAGATAATATTATGGTTAGTAATTGTACTGTAGAAGGAAACCAATTAGTAGGTGGAATTCTAGGAGGGCAAAACTATGTTTGTGGACAATTAAAAGATATAACAGTTTTTGAATCTCATATAAAAGGAGAAGCAAAAGTTGGAGGAATATGTGGTGGTGGTGGAAATATAATTATGTCTAAAGTTATAGACTCTACTATAGAAGGAACGCAGAGTAATAGCACCTCTGTAGGTGGAATACTTGGACAGCAATATTGGCCAATTTACTATACACAAATTAAAGACTCTAAGGTAATCTCTAAAGGAATTAAAGTAGGTGGAATAGTAGGAACAAATTATGGACCACAATATGGTCTTGGAATAGAACGTAGCTTTGCAGAAAATGTTTTTGTTGAAGGATATGCAAATGTAGGAGGAATAGCAGGATATGTGGATAGGGGAAATATAATAAATTCATATACAAATGCAAATGTAGTTGCAGCAGAACATTCAGCAGGTGGACTAGTAGGAACTTTAGATAATATAGGTATGGATAACTTAAATAAAGTTTCACAAATGTATAATAATTACTATGCAGATGGAACAGTAAAAGCTAAAGATAATATTGGTGGAGTGATTGGAGAAATATCAGAAAAATTATTTATGCCAGAGAAATATTATACTAGAAATTATATAGAAGCAAATTTATTAGGCGAAAATAATACTGTATCACTTGGAATTGGAAATATGCCACAAGAAAACCAGAAATTTGTAAATAACTATTATTATAAATATTCTAAAATAAATGGGAAATATCCTAATAAGGAAAACGAAGCTTATATAGCAGATGAAAGTTATTTAGTAGAAGACGACTTAAAACAAGCTGATACTTACAAAAATGTGAATAAACTAAACTGGGGAACTAATTACGACTATGAAATATTAAAAGAAAATAAATATCCTGTAATACGCAATGGGACAGAAACTTTAGAGGGACAAGAAGGAATTAGAATTCCAAAAGACCCAGATATAGAAGAAACTGAAAACAGTACAGAGTACGACGGGAAAAAACTACAATATACATTTAACTATAATGGCAAGATAATTAACACATACGAAACAGATTCTGAAATTATTGCAAAAGACGGAAGTAAAGCGCTAAGAAGAGATGTACGATTATATGTAAAAGACGGAAAGCTATATGCACTTCCAGTTATGCTAGATTTTGGTGAAAATGTGCTTAAATTGGTAGCGAATAATTTTATTATAGATTCATACAACGGAAAAGAATATGAAGCAGTTTTAGGTGAAGATGGCAGGTTATATGATTTGAAAGAACCAATAAACTATCCAGAAAACTTTGTTAATAATGGAATTGAAAGGATAGGGAATAATTTGGATTCAGAGGATTTTACAGAAACTTTAAGTAGTAATGATATTAATGAAATGAGTATAGGAAAATTCTCTCAAAAAGAAAGTAAAAATGAACATGAAGTAGAAGTTGTATATAAAAATGGAGATAAATTAAAGTTTAATTATCAAACAGGAGAAATGATATCTTCTAGTAAAAGCAAAGAACAGAAGGAAAGTACTGCTGATAGTAAATCTGAAGCTTCAAAAGGTTTATTGGAATATGTAAGAAAACAATTTTCGGAAATAGGAAATTATACGAATACAGATAAGATAAATATCGAAATGCAAAATAAATATGAAGAAACGATACAATTAGAAAATAAATTGGAAGAAATATCAGTAGAAGAAGCAATAAAGAAATATAAAGTGAAAAATAGTGGGGAATCAGACTTTGATGAAGAAAAAAGTAAAAACGAAGATAACAATATAAATGCTAATATTGGTGAAGCAGAAAAAACAGAAGACAATAATGAAACTAATAACTCTTTAAAAGAGAAAAAATATATAAGCATATATAATGCAGAAAAAGACGATTACCAAATTTATCAAGAAGAAGAGTTATTAGATACGAGTAAGCAGGAGGTGATAAGCGAAAACGAGAAGATAGAAGCAAATAATTTAAACGAATATTATGCAAGCGATGGAAAAGCTACGAATATGAATATGGGAATAGTATGGATAGCATTAAGTATAATAGGAGTGATAATAATATTATTTGTAATCAAAAAAAGGGATTAAGGGACGGTCCTAAAAATCCCGGTAAGTAAATTAAATTAAGTTAAGTGTGTGTAAAGCCAGTAGAATATATAATTTACTGGCTTTAATTAATAAACAAGTATATAAAAATTAAAAAAGAATATAATAAAATAAATAAGTAAAAACTAAAAGTTATTTTACTTAAACAAAATAAGTAGAAGAAAAATAAAAGTTATTTTGCGTAAACAAAATAACTTGACAAACAATAGGAGCTATTTTATAATTAATATAGGTGATAAAAATGTTAAAAAGAGAGATATATTTATCAAAAATAAGAGGTTTTTACGATAGCGATTTAGTAAAAATTTTAGTAGGAATAAGAAGATGTGGAAAGTCTGTAATCTTAAGCCAAATTATGGAAGAACTAAAAGAAAGAAAAATAGATGATGCACATATTATATATATAAATTTTGAATTTATAGAAAACGAAGAGCTACAAGACTACAAAGTTCTTAATAAATATATAAAAGATAGAATCAAGGACAATAAAATATATTATGTCTTTTTAGATGAAGTACAAAATGTAGACAAATTTGAATTAGTTGTAAATTCGTTAAGAGCATCATTAACAAATATAAGTATATTTATAACTGGCTCAAATAGCAAACTGTTATCTGAGGAGATTTCTACAGTTTTGTCTGGAAGATATGTATCATTTAATATAAACCCATTAAATTATAAAGAGTATGTAGAGATAACAAATAAGAATCCAAATGAAGAGAATACATTTTGGGACTTTGTACAATGGGGAGGCTTACCTAATAGAACTCAATTTACAGATGAAAACAATATAAAAGACTATTTGCACAGTGTTTTTGACTCTATTATTCTAAGGGATGTAGTAAGTAGATTAGGATTAAAAGATATCGTACTTTTTAATTTGATATTACAATATATAGTAGATACAATTGGAAGAGAATTTTCAGCTAAAAATATAATAAATTTCTTAAAAAGTGAAGGTAGAGAAATTTCAACTATCACATTATATAATTATTTAGAAGCACTATGTAAAGCTTTAATAATAAAGAAAATATATCGATATGACATACACGGGAAAGCGATTTTAAAAACATTAAACAAATATTATGTAACAGATTTAGGAATTGCACAAATAAAAAATAATAACTTCGAGATAAATAAGCCTTTTGCACTAGAAAATGTAGTTTTTAATGAGTTAATTACGAGAGGATATGAAGTATATATTGGTAAAACTAAAAAAGGAGAGATAGATTTTATAGCAACGAATACTAAAGAGAAATTATATTTTCAAATAGCATATTATTTAAGCGATGAGAAAGTTGTAGAAAGAGAATTTGGGGCCTTTAAAGATATAGATGATAATTATACTAAATATGTTCTTTCTATGGATAAATGTGATTTTTCTAAAGAGGGAATAATTCATAAGAATATTATAGAATGGTTATTAGAAAGATAGAACTTAAAAAATAAAATGTTATAAAAATGTAAATAATAGTGTGAAAAAATGCTGTGCGTAAAAGGTACAGCTTTTTTGTTTATGCCTCCCAGCTAGGCTGTGGGAATATTATTTACAAATTTGTCGAAAAATCAAGACGAAAAAGGGTTGAAAAATATAGTATAACGTGATTAAATAGAAATACTTAGGATATTGCCTAATAAATATTATCAATCATTAAGGTTATTTAAAACGAATCAGTCTTTTTTACAAGATTTACATTTAACTTTTATACATTAAAAGTTTTCTATATAACATTTTTATACTAAAATAAGAGACCCCACAATTTTTATTTAAAATGAAGTTTAAAAGCTAAACTCTAACCATTGTCAAAAGCTTTTAACTAAAATCAAAGAATCTTAATATTCAGATTAATTAATTTTATTCTAACTAATTAAATCGAAAATTATTTTATAATTATAATTTTATTCTTTATAAAAATCCAAGATTAAGAAAATAGAGATATGAAGTAGCAATACAATAAAAAACGCTAATTGAAAATTTAAAGGTAATGTCTTAAGAAATAAATTAAATTTTACTAAATGGTTGAACGAAAGATTAATATTTGGTAAAATGAAAGGAGAAAAATGACAGAAACAGTGAATTTACAACTTACAAATGATTACATATTCAAAAGATTATTTAGCAAAGAGGGAAACGAAGATATATTAAAAGATCTGCTAGAGGGAATATTAGAAATACCAATAAAAAAAGTAGAGGTAATGCAAGAAGTAGAACTAGAACGAGTGGACATAAAGGATAAATTAGGAGTATTAGACATAAAAGCAATAGTAAATGATAATACAACAGTAAACATAGAAATGCAAATAGCTGACAAGGGAAATATGATAGAGAGAACTTTATTTTATTGGGCAGGATTATATTATACAGGACTAAAAAGAGCCAGAGATTATAAATTTAATAACAAAGTAATAACAATAAATTTATTAATGTATAATATATTTAAAAAAGAAAATTATCATACAATAGGAATAATAAAAGAAGAAGAAAATGAAAAAATAACAGATAAACTAGAGATTCATTTTATAGAATTACCAAAATTTTTAAAAAGTAAAGAAATAGGAAACAAAAAATTAAGACAATGGTTAGATTTTATATGTAATAAAAGAAAGGAGAAAATAGAAATGGCAGTAAGCGAAAACGAAAAAATAGCAAAAGCAAACAGAGAATGGGCATACTTAAAAGGGGACGAAGCAGTAAAAAGAATGGCGTTTTTAAGAGAAAAATGGGAAAGAGATTGGAATAGTAGTATGCACAATGCAGAAGATAAAGGAATCGTGAAAGGAAGAAAAGCAGTAGCAATAAAAATGCTAGAGAAAAATATAGAAAAAAAGATAATAGCAGAAGTAACAAATTTTAGTTTAGAAGAAATTGAAAAAATAAAAGATGAAATAAAATATAAAGTTAAAAAATAAAATGTTATAAAAATGTAAATAATAGTGTTAAAAAATGCTGTGCGTAAAAGGTACAGCATTTTTTATATATGTTGTGAAGGAAACTAATATTTACAATACGAGCTAAATTATATAAGATATAATAAAGTAAAAGAGAAGAAATTAATAAAGATATTTTATAGAATATTGTGAGATAAGTAATATTTAATAATATAATATGATTTATTAGATATTAAAAATTATGTAAGCGAGAAAAATTTGAATGTTCCCATGTTAAATTTGTTCAATTTTCAAGCTAAAGGTAAACAGTAAAAAGCGAGGGTAAAGAAATGCGAAACGAAGCGAACCGTGTAAGCCTTGGCGCTGTACACACACACACACACACACAAGTACGTTTAGAAAAATAAAAAGGGTAGCAAACGAGGCTACTCTATTTGGCGTGAAAAACAGGTTATGTGTAGTACTATATTTAGGAAAAAATGTAGTGCTAGAAATAGCCTGTTTTTTTCGTGCACTAGAAATAATGTTAGAGAGAATATTTCTATTACAACAAAATTATGCAGATTACAAAGAATTTCTTTGCAATTGCCATTACTTAGAAATTCTAGTAATGTGTTTTTCTTGTTGCTTAAAAAATCTTTTTACAATGGAGCTCACCAACTTGAAATTGCTAAATAAAGTAGAAATACAAGGAGGTGTAGCGTAATGAAGAAATTTAATAAAAGAAATGTGCGTCAGAAGATTAATGCACAGAAAGTAAATAAAAAGCTAAAAAACAAACTGGGTAACCTAGAGATAAAACCACAATTTTTAATAATAGGATTAGTAGCCATAATAACAATAATAAGTTTAATATATTTGATATTCTTAAAATATAGTCCAATAATGAACTTTAAATATGAAGGGTATGCAGTAAGAGGGAAAGAAATAACAAAGAACTTATTAGAAGCAGCTTCAGATAAAGAAAAAGGTAATACACAAAACGTGGATTCAAGCGACAATGATGTAAAAAATATAGACCTAGCAAAAATAGAGGAACAAGGCACAATATTCAAAAAATTAGGCCAATATTTTATAGGAAGTAAAGAAAAAACAGAGATAGACTTAAATTATCCAATATATATAAATGATAAAAATACGATATATAATTTAAGCCAAGATATAACATTAATAAGTAAAGATTTCGAAAAAGTAGCAGGATATCCCAATATAAGCATATCAGATGGAAAAGTATACAATGGAAACAGCTTAGAAAGAGCGGATAGCAAAGAATATATATTAGTGAGAACAAACGAAGGAATATATATAAACTTAAAAGAGATAAAAATAAATACAACAGCAAATGAATATATAGTACCAATAAATAGTTTAATAGCTTTTGAAGAAAACGAAGTAAGATACTATGTAATTCAAAATAACACATTAATATTTAATGAAATAAAAGACATAGATTATAACTCACAAGTTGTTATAAAAAACATAGATACTGGCGTTCAAAATGCGCAAAATAGCCTAAATGCTCAAGAGTTGCAAGGAAACCTAAATACTCAAAATGCACAAAACAATGTAAAAAAAGTGGATAACGCATATAATTATGAAGAGTTATTAACAAGGTTAGGAGTAATAGGAAATTCGAAAAATGATGTAGAAAATTTGCAAGAAATTGAGCAAGAAGATACATCTGCAAACAAACCAGAAAAAGACGACCACGATAAGAAAGAAAAAACAGAAAATGAAACAAACGCCGAAGAAAACCAACAAGCCCAACAAGAAGAAAACAACGAACAAGCAAACCAAAATGCAGAATACATAAAACCAGAAGTAACTGTAGAAGATTTTAAAGTAGAAGTATATTCAGCCAAAAGTATTTTAAATATAAAAGATCCAACAGCAAGAATAATAGAGGCGCCAACATTTGAAATATATAAAGATGGAAAAATATATTTAAGAAGAACATATACACAATCTGGCG
>CATZPY010000032.1 GCA_958422985.1 uncultured Clostridium sp. | reverse complement strand
TTTACAAATAACCGTAGAATTTTGTTCTTTAAATTTTTGCATTATTTTTCTTATATCTTTAGTTGTTTGTATCTTGTTCTTATTCATCATTCCCAAAACTATCCCTGCACCAGATATTGCACCACAAGTACCTTCTAACGTTCCCATTCCACCTCCAAATGATTGGCATATATTAAACATTTCTTCTTCACTACAACCTGCATAATCACAATATGTACAAGCAACAGCTTGAGCGCAATTGTATCCATTTTTCTTTTTTATAACTGCTTTTTCTACTCTAGATTTCATATTTTTCTCCTTATATTATTCTTGTTTTAATTTTTTTTGCTTAATATATAATTAGCTTCCACATTTTTAATTTTCGCTAAATGATGATGCCTTTTTAGGTGTTTTTCCTTTTATTACGTTATGATAATACTCATAAGTTAAAGCTTTTTTATCATTTAACACTTTTGCTTCTTTTGCTTCTAAAATAAATACTGTATGTGTACCACAATCTATTTCGTGTATTATTTCTGCTTCTATATAAGAAGTTACATTTTGCGTAATTATTGGAATGCCATTAGAACCTATTATATATTTAGTATCTTGTAATTTATTAAAATCTTTACTGCTTCTAAAACCAAATTTTCCAATTAATAACATATCTGCATCTTGTGATAAAACAGATATATTTACCTTTTTTGACTTACTCATTGTTGTATTTGTATCATTATCTTTATTTACTGTTACTAACAATTTTGGATTTTCTTCTGCTGTTGCTTGTACAACTGTGTTTACAACGCAACCTGCAAAGTGTTCTTCTTGTTTTGTAGTTATTATATATAACCCATAAGATAATTTTCAAAATGCTTCTTTTTCCATATTATTTATTCTCCTTTATCTCCATCCTTACATATTCTGTGCAATCTAATTTTTTATTTAAAATATCTATATTTTTATTGTCTTTTATAATATTTTCTTTATCCAATTTTGTTAAATGTTTTATATGATATTCTAATTTTGAAGCTAGCTTTCTATCTGCACTAGTCCAAACTGCCTCCAATTTTTTTGCTTTATGCCTTTTGGTATATTTTGCACATTTTTCATCTTGCGTAAAATGTTCTTTCATACGCCTTTCTAAATCTGTAGTTATTCCTGTATATATAGAATTATCTATACACCTTATCATATATGTATAATACATTTTAAAAACCTATCTTTCTTCTTTCATTTTTTACTGTTAATTCTTCTTCATTTATATCTTCTACTGTTATTGTCATTAAATTCTTATAATCTTCTATATTTTCTGCATTTCTTGAATGTGCTATAAGAATATCTTGGTACATTTGATTTATATATCTTGCATTTCCAAAGTCTTCTACTGTTTTAGACATTTCTATTATATTTTTAACTTTTTCTAATGCTTCATTTGTAATATTCAAATTATTTTTTTCTACTAGTTGCTTAAATATATCTAGTAATTCTTGTGTTGTATAATCATCAAATTTTATTGTATATCCTATTCTAGATTTTAAACCTGGATTGAATTTTATAAAGTTTTCCATTTGTTTTTCGTATCCTGCAAAAATAACTATTAAATTATCTTTTTGATCTTCTAAAACTCTTAAAATTGTAGTCATACAGTCGCTTGCAAACGATGCATTAGCTCCTGCTTCTACAATAGAGTATGCTTCGTCTATAAATAAAACTCCTCCAAAAGCAGATTTTAGCACATTATACGTTTTTCCTGCTGTTTGTCCAACATATTCTGCAATCAAGTCCTTTGCAGAAACTTCTACAAGCTTATTCTTCTTAGTATAACCTAAATTATATAATATATCACTTAAAAGTCTTGCAACAGTTGTTTTTCCTGTTCCAGGATTTCCTGTAAATACCATATGTAAATTAAAATTAGATATATTTATGTTAGCTTTTTTATTAAATTTTAACAGACTAACTAAATTACTAATTTGTTCTTTTATTCTTCCTAATCCTATCATTTCATTTAGTTCTGATAGTATTTGTGGTAGATCTCGTGTATTATAAAGACTTGGTATATCCTCTAGTTTTAAAATATTGTTTTCATTTACATTAAATATGCTATTTTCATTTAAAATAATTTTGTTAAATAATACTTTTGCATATTCTGTGTTCTTTAATTCGCTACTTCCATAACTTAATTTTATATAATTATATATTTTATTTTTTATCTCATCTGTTAATTTTTCTGTTAGACTTAATTTTTGAATTACAATGTTATAAACTTCATCTATATTTAATTCATCTATGTTTAGTTCAATATTAAATAAATTTTCTGATAAAATAGGGTGTTTGTCTAATATGCCTTTTATTATTTCTTTATTTCCATAAATCATGGTAACTATTCTAGAATTATTTTTTAATATTTTTTCTGTTAATAAATTTAATATAATATTTTGTTCTTTTTCTGAAGCATATATTATATTTTGAAAGTCCATAATTCTTACTATTCCATATTTATAATTAATTTTACTATTACTGTAGTCTACATACATTTTATTTATTATATTTTTATCCGATATAATTTCATTCATTGAATATTCGTAATATTTTGTACTATCTTTTAAATATACAAAATACCACATATATTCTCCAATTAACTCTGAAATATTTGTAGCCATTTCTCTATCTTCTGTATACATTACAATATTAATAGGTATGAAAGGTGTTGATGTAGCATAGTTATAATTTAAAACATAATTAAATAATTTTTTTATCTTACTTTTCGTTTCTTTATTGCAAGATAATTTTTCTACACGTTCTAAATATATCCTATTAAATAATTTACCTCTATTACTAATTTTGTCTTTATTTCTTTGTAAAATATATTTTTCTAGTTGTTTTATAACATCTATTTTTTTACTTTCTATTAAAAATGTATAATATGAAGCTAGCTTATATATATATTCATAATCTGTAACTTCTGCTATTTTTTGACTTTTTTCGAATTCTTCTATGTTTAATTCAATTTCATTATCATAATTTCCAGAATAATATTTATGTATTTTATTTATATAATATGTATAATTTTCTAAATTTACTAAGTTTAATACATTAAATTTGGCTATTTTAGTTTCTTCATTATATTCTTTTAATTTTATAAATTTATTTTTTAAAATTATTTCTACAAACATTAAAGAAATTATATCTATGTTATCAAAGTCAACTTTTGCTGTATTGTCTAACACAATAGTATCTTCTTCATTTAAAAATATATTTATTAATTTTTCAGCATTTATTACAGTTTTATCTCTATTTTGTATTTTTAATATCTCACATAAAAAGTTTCTTAATAAATATTTTATACAATATACTATATTGCAGTTTTGACATTTATTCTTTTTTTCTCCAATTTTGTCTATAAAAACATTTCTTGCAATATTTAAATTAATTCTATAATTGCAATCCATTAAAAATTCTAAATAATTATAATCTGAAGGAATACAACTTTTTATAACAGCATATTTAATTTGGTTATTACTCGCTTCGTTTTCATTTTGTTTATATATTTCTATTAAATTAAATTTTAAGTACATTAACATTATTTTCAGAGTTGCTTTATCTAAATTTTTATATATTTCAAATTCTTTACTTTCCACTATTCTTTTCATATATTCATCCATATTATCACTCCTTTCATTTAAGATATATTTAAGATTTTATATTGTCAATATTTTTTTAATTTTTTTTGGTTTTGTATGGACTTTTTTTGTATTTTTGTGTATGATTGTTATGTATAAAATAGATAATATGAATAAGGACATTTTTAGGAGGTTTTAAACATATGATAAAAAAATTTTTATTAATCGTACCAATAATAATTTTAAGTTTATTTTTTGTAAATATTTCCTCTGTTTTTGCAGTGGATGATATAGACATGAATCTTACATCAAATGAAATATCTAATACTGTAGCCACAGAAGACAATTATGCTCCACCTGCAACTACAAATTATTCTTCTACTTCGGCTTCTAGTGGTTTAGATATTTCTAATATTTTAAATATTTTGTTAATTGTAATTGGAATACTTCTTATATTATTAAGTATTGCAATATTAATTAGATTAAAACATTAATTTTTTTACCAATCTTTAGTTAGATTGGTTTATTTTTTTTGTATATTTTTTATTAAATTTCTAAAAATAATAAAGAGATATTTTAATAATATTTCAAACTTTAGCAGGAGGTAAATTATGGCTAATCTAGCTAAAAAGATTTCTTTTGTTATATTTTCTGCTCTAATAATATTTTTTATAACTGGTAATTCTTTCGCTAATAACGATATGCTTCATAAAGCTGCTGAGTCTACCCAAAATGGTGTTGGACATACAGAAAATGTTATGCAAAATGCCTATGGTGCTGTAAAAAATACTTCTAATTCAATGAAAGATATGTCTAGTAATATAGTCACAAAAACTACCGAGCAAACAAAGGATTTTAAAAATGGTATTGTTGAAGCTACAGAGGATACTAAAAATGGCGTATATAATGTAACAAAAACTGCTACCGATGCAACCACTTCAGCTTTTTCTAATGGTACTGTTTGGTCTTGGATTATAGTTGTTGCTATTACATTAGGTATTGCTTTTCTTGTTTGGTATTTATTAAAAAGAAATCGTGATGAATAAGAAAAATTACTTTAATTAAACTATGCTTGTAATTAAAGTTCCTAATTTTAAGCTGTTACTTTCCTTTGTAACAGCTTAATCTTTACTTTTTTTATTTTCATGTTATAATAAAATAACAAAAATAAGAGAGGTAATTTTATGAATACAAAATTAATTGCTAAAAATCCAACAGCCAAACATAATTATGAAATATTAGATACTTATGAAACTGGAATTGTATTATCTGGTACAGAAATTAAATCTATTAGGCTTGGAAAAGTTAATTTAAAAGATAGTTATGCTAGTATTTCTAACTCTGAATGTTATGTATATAATTTACACATAAGTCCTTATGAACATGGCAACATATATAATAAAGATCCTTTAAGACCGAAAAAACTTTTACTACATAAAAAAGAAATTCTAAAATTATATGGGCTATTAAAACAAAAAGGCTATGCTTTAATTCCTTTAAGTATTTATTTTAAAGGTAGTTTAGTAAAATTAGAACTTGGACTTGCTAAGGGTAAGAAATTGTATGATAAAAGAGAAGATTTAAAAAAGAAAGATGCTAATAAACAAATATTAAAGAGTTTAAGCGAAAAAAACTTATAAATTTGTAATATTTTTTAGCAGTTTGTAATAATCTTAAAGTTAAAATAATATGATATACCAAAGATCTTTTTATAATTAGAAAACCTTTGGTATATTTTTTATTTATTAGTCTTTTTTGTAACTTACACACATTGTTTCTTTTTCAGTTCCTGTATTTACATTTGTATTTGGCATAACATTTATAGCTTTTAATTTACATTCTTGTACTGTTACATCATTATATTTGCAACTACCAACCGAACAGTGTATCTTTTGGTTATATTCCATATTATCATACCTCCATATTTTTATTATTAACGTATATATTCTTTTTATTCTAGTTAGAATTTTATTAACAAAAATTTTTTTATGCCATATACTATTAATAAAAATATAAAGGAGTATATTTTTATGGATTATGAAATAATGATGAATAATAACTTAAAAATTGGTATGGAAGCTCCAGATTTTAATGCTGTTTCTACTACTGGTGATATTTCTCTTTCTACTTATAAGGGCAAATGGGTAGTATTTTTTTCGCATCCTGGTGATTTTACCCCAGTTTGTACAACTGAAATAATTGGCTTTGCTAAAGCAGATACATATTTTAAGAAAATAAATACTGAACTTATTGGTATTAGCGTAGATGGATTAAATTCCCATTTAGCATGGCTGTATGATATTTATTTAAAAACAGGTCTTATTGTAAATTTTCCAATTATAGCAGATCAAAGTGGTATTATTTCTAGAAAATATGGTATGATTTCTAATGATATAAGTTCTACAGAAACTGTAAGAAATGTTTTTATAATTGACAATAATGGAATTATTAGAAGTATTTTTATTTATCCTATGAATATAGGTAGATATATACCAGAAATATTAAGAACTGTAACTGCACTGCAATATGCTGACCAAAATAAGTGTATGACACCAGCTAATTGGGTTCCGGGTAATCCAATGATTGCTCCTTCTCCAAGAACTTTTAATTCACTTTGCCAAAGAAATGATAGCCTTAATAAAAATAAAAATGGTATGTCCTGGTATTTAAGCTTTAAAAATTCTGAAAACAAAAAATTAGATAAATAATTATATAATAATATCATTTAGTACAGAAAAATCCCTCCTTTATAATTTATAAAGGAGGGATTTTTAGGATTGTCTCCTAATCCCGTTTTATGCTTTGTTGCTTGATCCAAATACTTCTCTTATTTTATGTGCTACTGTTTCTTCTATTAAGTCTCTTCCTTTTCCCATATATTTTCTTGGGTCAAATACATTTGGACTTTCTACAAATGTTTCTCTTATTCCTGCTGTCATAGCTAATCTTAGGTCTGTATCTACATTTATTTTTGATACTCCTAAAGTACTTGCTTCATGCAATATTTCGTCTGGAACACCTTTTGCTCCTGGTAAGTCTGCTCCATATTTGTTACAAATTTCTACAAGCTCTGGTATAACTGTTGAAGCACCATGTAATACTATTGGTGTATTTGGTATTTTTTCCTTAATTTTAGCTAAAATATCAAATCTTAATTTTGCTTCACCTTTAAATTTGTAAGCTCCATGGCTTGTTCCAATTGCTATTGCTAAAGAATCACATCCTGTTCTTTCTACAAATTCTTTTGCTTCTTCTGGATTTGTATACATAGCATCTTCTGCTGAAACATTAACATCATCTTCAATTCCTGCTAATTTTCCAAGTTCTGCTTCTACTACTACACCATGTGCATGTGCATAGTCTACAACTTCTTTTGTTAGTTTTATATTTGTTTCAAAATCATATTTTGAACCGTCAAACATTATTGATGTATAACCATTATCTACACACATTTTACAAGTTTCGAAGTCTGGACCATGGTCTAGATGTAATGCTACTGGAATGTCATGTTCTTCTAAACCAGCTTCTATCATTTTCTTTAAATATGGTATTCTTGCATATTTTATAGCACTTGCTGAAGTTTGTAATATAACTGGTGAGTTTTCTTTAGCTGCTGCATCCATTATTGCTTGTACAAACTCCATATTATTAATATTAAATGCACCTATTGCAAATTTCTCCTTCATAGATTTTTCAAACATTTCCTTTGTTGTTACAAATGGCATAAAAAATCACCTTCCTTAAATTCATTTTCTCTATTATTTTATTTCTTATTCTTTATAATGTCAATCATATTGTTGTTTTATTCTTTAAATTTGTAAATAATTTCGCTAAAAGCACTATTCTATTGAATAGTGCTTTTAGTTATTATTTCTTGATTTCGACATCATTTGCTCCATTGCGATATTTATGTATTTATCCAACTTTTGGCTTTGCCTCACAATGTCATTATAGTCCTCTTTGTCTAAAATCATTTGTTCTAATTTTGCTCTATGTTTTTGAATTTTTAAAGTAACATCCATATCGCATCCCTCCTATATACAAATTATAGCATATAGTGTCGATATTTTTTGTCGAAACCTGTCGTACAATTAAATTTTTTTTATTTTTTTTCAAATAATGATATTATAAATTTATCACCACTAAATGGATGACTATATTCTTCCTTATTTTTAACAATATTTGTTCCTTCCATTTCGCTTATATAGTCATACATATTAGAATCTGCAGCATCTATAACCCAGATTCTACCGGTATAATTTTCTATTTCTTCTAAATTATTTACAACTTTCATTTGTGGTGCAAAAGCCCCATAAGCTTTTTCTACTGTCCAATTATCTTTATTGTAAAAATATTGTTGATTTTTATTAAATTCTATAGCAACAGAACTACTAGGTCTTATTGTTGTATATACAAAAATGTCGTTTTCTTGTACTTCTGCTTTAATTGCATCTATAGGCTTACTATTTTCTTCAGAATAAGATTTATTCCATAATGTAATTCCATTCCAAATAGTTAATCCTATTAGTCCAGCACATATTACTATTTTTACTATTCGACTTTTTTCGACAGCTAATACATATGCTAGTGCAAATATAAATAATCCTAACATTGGTAACATATATCTTGGTATAAATACTGCTCTTACAAAAGAAATTAATAATGTTACAAGTATTACTAATCCACAAGTAGTTAAAGCTATTGTAACTGGCCTTATTTTCTTTTTATCTTCTAAATATAATTTATGTACTCTTAAAATCATGTATACTACTATAAATACACCAAATATAGCTGGTAAACCAGAATTAATACTATCTAAAAAGAAGAATTCTACAATTTGAGTTATAATATCTGGATAATTTACACTTATCCAAAAACCATTTGCCACCCTAGATGATTGCATAAAGAATATTAATGCTCCTGGTAAATAGCAAACTATTTGTATAGCTCCATATATAAACCATCTTTTTAAAAGTTCCTTTTTTTCTCTTATTACAAAGAAAAGTAATAAAATATTTATTATTCCAATGGTAAATAGTGCAAAGTAATGTGTATATGCACTGCAAATGCTAGCTATTGCAAATATTATCCAATCTTTTTTCTTGTTATTTTTATATGCTAAATATGCATATACTGCTGTAATCGTTACAAAAAGCATTGCTAAGCTATACATTCTTATTTGTGAACCATAGTGCATTGTAACAGGTAATAATAAAAGCACTAAGTTAAAGTAAAAACTTACTTTTTCTCCAAACTCTTTTCTTATTTTTACAAATGAAAATATTGCTAATAAAATTATTGGAATTACCGAAAATATTCTTAATGCTATTACACTAGTTCCACAAATTAAGGAATACAACTTAAGCAATACATAATACAATATTGGGTGAACATCATTAATTGTAGAAATTAATAAATTTCCCCATGGTTGTCTTGCAATTCCTACAGAATATGCCTCGTCAAACCACAAACTATCATTAAAGCATAGAAGCATAGGTGCTATTGCAATTAATACAATAAGTCCTATGTTTAATTTATTTAAATGCTTCTTTATAATCTCTTTCATTTCTTTCTCCTTCTATCTCACTTTTGTTTCCACTTTTATATTAGAACCATCACTTACAATAAGAATAGTACCATCTTCGTCTGTTCTATATATTTTTGAACCAACAGAAGTTAATTTGTCTAATGTTTCTTTATTTGGTAAATTGTATGAATTATCCTTACCTACTGGTATAACTGATATAGATGGCATTACTTGAAAAACAAAGTTTTGTGTAGAAGATGTTCTAGAGCCATGGTGCCCCACCTTTAAAACATCTGCTGGTTGCCATGTCCTACTAGCTTCCACTTCTGCTTCTGCATCTCCCATAAACAAGAAACTATTTCCTCCATATGTCATTCTTAAAACAATAGAAGATAAATTTAAATTGTCCTTTGTATCCTTTGTATCTGTAGCCATTATAGTACAATTTGCATTTGTTAATTTAAATGTATTACCAACAATTGGAGTTGTAACTTGTAAATTTTTATTTGCAATACTATCTAAAACATCTTCAAATGTCTTTGTAGTAGTTTGCATCTTTGGCATATAAATTACTCCAATGTCAAAATTATCTATAACATAATCTAATCCACCAATATGGTCTTCATGAGGATGTGTTCCTATTAAATAATCTATTTTTGTTATTCCTTTATCTTTTAAGAATTTTACTACAGTATTTCCTGCCTCATTTGTTCCTGCATCAATTAACATAGTTTTGTCTTTATCTATAACTAAAGTACTATCTGCCTGTCCTACATCTATATAATACACTCTAAGATTTCCATCTGTTACTGCTTCTGTTTCTATAGTATTTGTTTTTTCTATGTCATTTATTATAACATCATCTTGAATTTTGTTTCCTAATGCATTTTCTATATAATTATTGTAGTCGTGTGTTTCCCAATAATTCTTACCTAATACTAGTAGAACAATTAAAATTATTAGTGAAGCTAGTCTACTAAGCCATGTGTGTATTTTGTAATATTTAGTTTTTCTTCCTAATTTTGACTTTTCCCAAAGACTAAGTTTTTCATTACCATCTTTATTTCCCATGCTACTTACTCCATTCTTTCTTTTGTTTTATTTCCACAATTTGTTCATTTTCTCTTTTATTCTATCTTCAATATTTTTTTGTTCTGCAATATCTATTTCATACTTATTATTAACCATTTTTAAAATTGTTCCTTCTTTTAACTCTTGTGGTAACTCTCTTTTATTTACATTAAATATTTCTCCTGTATCTCTATTTTCTAATACAGCTATATCGTTTTCAATTCTGTCAACTGTAAATCTATTTTCCATTTCTTCTAATTTATTTGTCAGCTCCCTTTTAAATTGATCAATGTCAATTTCATTTTGTCCCCCAATAATGCTGTTTAATAAGTCTAATTCCAAATAAATTTTTCCTCCTTACAATTATAGTTTTTAATAAACTTTATTTTTTTGCCATTTGTTCTCTTATATAAGAAACTTCTTCTTCCAAATCTAATCTTACAAATAAAGGTACTCCTTTTTCTATTACTTTTGTGCCATCAGGAATTTTATTATATTCATATAAACTTTCCCATGTTTGTAAATTTTCGTTTGTTAACCCTAGTTGATTAAATATACTGTTTGCTGTTTCTTCCATAAATGGACTAATTAATATTGCAACTTTTCTTAGGTTTTCACATAAATGGTACATTACAGATTTTAATTTATCTTGCATTTCTTCATCTTTTGCAAGTAACCATGGAGCTGTTTCGTCTATATACTTATTTGTTCTAGAAATTAAACTCCAAATTTCTGCTAATGCTTCATTTAAATGTAAATTTTCCATTTTTTCTTCTACAATTTTTACTTGAGAAATAGCGTATTTTTCTATTTCGTCATCTGGTTCGTTTTTGTGTCCGTTATATTCATAAATATTTCCGTCAAAATATTTATTTATCATACCTATGGTTCTATTTAATAAATTTCCTAAGTCATTGCATAAATCATAATTAAATCTTTCAACAAAGCCTTCTGGTGTAAATATAGTATCTTGTCCAAATGGAAATTCTCTAATTAAGAAATATTTTGTAGCATCTATGCCATATCTATCTATTAAAATTTCTGGATAAATTACATTTCCCTTAGATTTAGACATTTTACCATCTTTCATCATTATAAAACCATGTGCATAAATCTTCTTTGGAAGTGGTAAATCTAATGCCATTAAGAAAATTGGCCAATATATTCCGTGAAATCTTATAATATCTTTACCAACAACATGTAAGTCTGCTGGCCAATACTTGTTAAATAATTCTTCATTATCAGATCCATACCCTAAAGCTGTAATGTAATTTGTTAGTGCGTCAAGCCATACATATACAACGTGTTTAGGATCGCTTTTTACTTTTACACCCCAGTCGAAGGTAGTTCTTGTTATACATAAATCTTCTAAACCTGGCTTTAAAAAGTTATTGAATATTTCATTTTTTCTAGATTCTGGTTCTATAAATTTCGGATTT
>CATZPY010000031.1 GCA_958422985.1 uncultured Clostridium sp. | reverse complement strand
GTAGAAGAAAATTACATTTTTAAAATGACAGGAATAAAGCAAAGGTTTTATGCAGAAGAAGAAATAGAGGAGCTTGCAATAAATGCAACGAAAAAAGCTTTAGAAAATATAAAAGAAAATATAGATTTAATTATAGTAGCATCAGTGTCTGAAACAAATCAAATGCCAAGTATATCTTATAAAATACAAAAACACTTTAACATAAAAAACTGTATGTGCATAGATATTTTAGCAGGATGTGCAGGATTTATAAATGCACTTGATATAGCAAAATTGTATATAGATGCAAATAGAATAAATACAGCATTAGTAGTAGGTGTAGAAAAACTATCGAATTTTATAGACAAGACAGATATAAATACAGAAATATTACTTTCAGATGGTGCAGGTGCTATAGTTATAAAGAAAAGCCAAGAACCAAAACTATATTACTCATATATAGAAAGCAAAGGTCAAAAAGGTGAGATATTAACATATACAGATAAAAATAAAATATATATGAATGGAAAAGAAATATATAAATACGCAGTAACAGATACAGTGAAAAATATAAACAAATTACTAGATATAAGCAACATTAATATAGAAGAATTATCATATATAATTCCACATCAATCAAACAAAAGAATATTAGAGTCAATTTCTAAGAAATTAAATATTAAGGAAGATAAAATGTATTTTAATGTAGATAAATATGGAAATACATTTTGCGCAAGTATTCCAATTGCCATAGATGATATGATAAAATTAAATAAGTTAAAAGAAAAAGATAAAATAATTTTAATTGGATATGGTGGAGGACTAAATACAGGAAGTATATTATTAGAATTTTAAACATGAAAAGATATATAATACAGGAAGTATATTATAAAAAATAAAGGAGTGAAATATAATGAAAATAGCTTTTATGTTTCCAGGGCAAGGTGCACAAAGTGTTGGAATGGGCAAAGACTTATACGAAGAATACGAAGAAGTAAAAAATATATATGAAATTGCTTCAGAAATATCTGGAAAGGATATAGCAAAAATAAGCTTTAATTCTACAATAGAAGAATTAAGCAAAACAGAAAACACACAACTTGCAATAGCAACAATGAGCTTAGGAATATTAAAATTACTAGAGAAAAATAATATAAAGCCAGAAATAACAGTAGGATTAAGCTTAGGAGAATATCCGGCGTTAATAAGTGGTGGATACTTAAGCTTTGAAGACGGAATAAAATTATTAAAAAGACGTGGATATCTAATGGGAACTAAAGTAGAGCCAGGTAATTATAGCATGGCAGCAGTAATAGGCTTAGATAGCACAAAAATAGAAGAAAAATGTAAAGAAATTTCTGAAAAAGGAATGTTTATAGTGCCAGCTAACTACAATTATTCTGGTCAAACTGTAATTTCTGGCGAAGAAGAGGCTATTAACTTAGCAATGGATATTTTAAAAGAAAATGGAGCGAAAAGAGTGCTAAAACTACAAACAGGAGGTCCATTTCATACAATAAAATTAAATGAAGCAAAAGAATTGTATAAAGAAGATTTAAAAAATGTTAAATTTAATAAGGAAAATGTAAGAGCACAAGTAATAAAAAATATTGATGGAACTTTTTATAACAAACAAGATGATATGGTAGATATACTTTCAAAACACATTGTAAGTCCTGTAAGATTTGATAAAGCAATAAAAAATATGCAAGACAATAATATAGATACATATGTAGAGATAGGTCCAGGAAAAACATTAACGGGATTTGTAAAAAAAGAAGACAAAGAAAGTAATGTAATAAATATTAATAGTGTAGAATCATTAGAAAATTTTATAGAAACTATTAATAATGTTTAGATTTATATAAATTAAAGGTTTCATATGGTTTATAACAATAAGTTATTTAAAATTTATAAAAACTGAATCAAATAAAATAATAAAGAAAGAAGGTTTATAAAAATGGAAAAAAAAGTTGCACTAGTAACAGGTGGTTCAAGAGGAATAGGAAGAGCAATTGCAGAGAAATTTGCAAAAAATGGATATAACTTAGTAATAAATTATGTTTCAGACAATACTAATTTAGATGAGCTAAAAAAAGAATTTAGTAAATATGGTGCAGAAGTTTTACTAGAAAAAGCAGATGTAAGTAATTTTAGTGAGTGCGAAAAAATGGTAACATCTGCAATAGAAAAATTTGGAAAAATAGATACTTTAGTAAACAATGCAGGAATTACAAGAGATAATCTATTAATGAGAATGAAAGAAGAGGATTTTGACAAGGTAATATCTATAAATTTAAAGGGAACATTTAATTTAACAAAGTTAGTTACACCATATATGATGAAAAAAAGAGAAGGAAGAATAGTAAATATTTCTTCTGTAGTAGGAGTTATGGGAAATGCAGGACAATCAAATTATGCAGCATCTAAAGCAGGTATAATAGGATTTACAAAAAGTGTTGCAAAAGAATTGGCAACAAGAAATATATTAGCAAACTGTGTAGCACCTGGCTTTATAGCTACAGATATGACATCTGTACTAAACGAAAAAGTAAAAGAAAATATTAGTGCACAAATTCCTTTAAAAAGAATGGGAACAGCAGAGGAAATAGCAAATGCAGTATACTTTTTAGGAGGAGAAGAAAATACATATATTACAGGTCAAACTTTAAATATAGATGGAGGAATGATTTAAAAATGGAAAGAAGAGTTGTTATTACAGGAATAGGAGCAATTACACCCATAGGAAACAATATAGAAGAGTTTTGGAATGGAATAAAAACACAAAAATGTGGAATAGACGAAATTACAAGATTAGATACATCAGACTTAAAAGTAAAATTAGCAGCAGAAGTAAAAGATTTTAATGCAGAAGAACATTTTGACAAACGAACAGCAAGAAGAATGGACTTATACTCACAATATGCTGTTGTTGCATCAAGAGAAGCATTAAAATCAAGTGGAATAACAGAAGAAAATACAGATATGACAAGAGTAGGAATTGTTATAGGTTCAGGAATTGGTGGATTAGTTACAATGCAAAAAGATATAGGAGCTTGTGAAACAAAGGGGCCAGATAGAGTTTCACCTATGTTTATACCAATGGGAATAGCTAATATGGCAACAGGAAATGTAGCGATAGACTTGGGGTTAAAAGGAGAATCTGTTGCAATGGTAACAGCATGTGCAAGTGGAACACATTCTATAGGTGAAAGTTACAGAATGATTAAACACGGATACCAAGATGCAGTTGTAGCTGGTGGAACAGAAGCACCAATTACAAAGGTTGGAATAGCAGGCTTTCAAAATATAAAAGCATTAACAACAACAACAGACAAAAATAGAGCAAGCATACCATTTGATGCCGAAAGAAGTGGTTTTGTAATGGGAGAAGGTGCTGGTGTTGTAGTCTTAGAAGAATTAGAACATGCTAAAAAAAGAGGAGCACATATATATGCAGAAATAGTAGGCTATGGAGCATCATCAGATGCATATCATATAACATCACCATCACCAGATGGAGAAGGTGCTGCAAGAGCTATGAAATCTGCAATAGAAGATGCAAAAATATCTCCGGAAAACATTACATATATTAATGCACATGGGACATCAACACATCTTAATGATGTAGGAGAAACAATGGCAATTAAAAAGGTTTTAGGAGAAGAAGCAAGTAAAAAAGTACTAGTAAGTTCTACAAAAGGAAATACAGGTCACCTATTAGGAGCAGCAGGAGGAGTTGAAGCTATAGTTTGTATAAAAGCAATAGAAGAAAACTATGTACCAGCAACAATAAATTATAAAGTAGAAGATCCAGAATGTGACTTAGACATAGTTCCAAACGTTGGAAGAAATGTAAATGTAGAATATGCAATGTCAAATTCATTAGGATTTGGTGGACATAATGCGTCAATAATATTAAAAAAATATGAAGGATAGGTGTAATAGTTATGGAATATGAAGATATAAAAAGATTATTAGATGATATGGGAAATTCTAAAGTAGATAGCCTAGACATTGAATTTCCGGATGGAACAAAAATAAAAATGAAAAAAAATGAAACTAAAGTTGTAGAAAAAGCAGAATCAAAACCAGGAATGTTAGTTATAAAAGAAAATGTATTACCAACAGAACAAAAAGAAGAAACTAAAGCAGTAGTAAAAACAGAAAATTATAAAGAAATAAAATCACCTATGGTTGGAACATTTTATAGTAGTCCATCACCAAAAGATCTACCATATGTAAAAGTAGGAGACAAAGTAAAAAAAGGAGATGTACTTTGTGTAGTAGAGGCTATGAAGCTAATGAACGAAATAGAATCTGAATATGATGGCGAAATAGTAGAAATATGCGTAAAAAATGAAGATATGGTAGAATATGGAACAACATTATTTAAGATAAAATAGTCTACAACAGGGGTAGGGATTCAGAATTTAGGGATGGACCTTAAAATTCATCTAAACCCGATAAAAAATTTAATTTTAAAGGAGAAAAATATGTTAGATATAAATGGAATAATGGAAATAATTCCACAAAGACCACCATTTTTAATGATAGATAGAGTAGAAGAATATGTACCAGGAGAAAGTTGCGTTGCATATAAAAATGTATGTATAAATGAACCGTTTTTTGCAGGACATTTTCCAGGTAACCCAATAATGCCAGGAGTTCTCACAATAGAAGCATTAGCACAAACAGGTGCTGTTGCAATTCTTTCAGAGCCAGAAAATAAGGGGAAAAATGCTCTTTTTGGAGGAGTAGATAAACTAAGATTTAAAAGGCAAGTAATTCCAGGAGATGTACTAAAGTTAGAAGTTAAAATAATAAAAAGAAAAGGACCAATAGGAATTGGTGAAGCAATAGCTACAGTAAATGGAGAAATAGCAGTAAAAGGTGAACTAACATTTGCGATTGTATAATAAAAAGTAAATTCAGAAATTAGAGGGATAATATAAATTAAAAAGAAAGGATTTATAATTGATATGTTGAAGAAAATATTAATTGCCAATAGAGGAGAAATAGCAGTAAGAATTATAAGAGCTTGTAGAGAAATGGGAATAAAAACAGTTGCTGTATATTCAGAAGCAGATAAAACAGCTTTACATACCAAACTTGCAGACGAAGCAATTTGCATAGGACCTGCAGTATCTAGTAAAAGTTATTTAAATGTAAAAGCTATTATAGAAGCAGCCTGTTTAACAGGAGCAGATAGCATTCATCCGGGTTTTGGCTTTTTGTCTGAAAATAATAGCTTTGCAAAAATGTGTGATGAAATTGGTATAAAATTTATAGGACCTAGACCAGATATAATAGAATTAATGGGAAATAAATCAAAGGCAAAAGAAACTATGAAAAGTGTAGGTGTTCCTGTAGTTCCCGGTTCAGAGGGACTAATTTACACAATGCAAGAGGCAATAAATATATCAAATCAAATAGGATATCCAGTAATAATAAAAGCTTCTGCTGGCGGTGGAGGAAAAGGAATAAGAATAGCTTATAGTGAAGAAGAACTAAAAAAGGCATATGAAATTGTAAAACAAGAAGCATTAAAATCATTTAACGATGACAGCATATATATAGAAAAATTTATAGAAAATCCTAGACACATAGAAATTCAAATAATGGCTGACGAATATGGAAATGCAGTACATTTAGGAGAAAGAGACTGTACAGTACAAAGAAAAAATCAAAAAATGTTAGAAGAAACACCATCTGGGGTAATAGATAGCAGATTAAGAGAAAAAATGGGAGCAATAGCTGTAAAAGCAGTAAAAGAAGTTGGATATACCAATGTAGGAACAATAGAATTTTTAGTAGATAAAAACAAAGATTTTTACTTTATGGAAATGAATACAAGAATTCAAGTAGAGCACCCGGTAACAGAAATGGTAACAGGATTGGATTTAATAAAAGAACAAATTCGAATAGCTTCAGGTGAGAAAATGAAGTATAGACAAAGAGATATTAATTTTAATGGACATAGTTTAGAAGCTAGAATAAATGCAGAGAATCCATATAAAAATTTTATGCCATCACCTGGAATAATAGAGGAATTACACCTTCCAGGAGGAAATGGAATAAGGGTTGACACCGCAGTATATGCAGGATATAGAGTTCCTCAAAATTATGATTCGATGATAGCAAAAGTTATTGTTCATGGAAAAGATAGGAATGAATCGATATCTAAAATGAAAAGTGCTTTATCTGAGCTTGTAATTTCTGGAATAGAAACAAATACAGACTTTTTACTTAAAATTTTAGATAATGAGAATTTTGTAAGCAATGAATATGACACATCGTTTATAGAGAAGGAGTTTGAACAATAATGTTGAAATGAATAAAGAAATGTGACAAACTAATTATGTTTACTAAGCAACACTTGTTTTTAATAAGGAGGCTTTAATATGCAAAAAAGAATTATTTCTTCGGAAAGCCAAATGCGGAACAAAATTAAAGTAACTGTATTTTTAGAACTTCCATCAGCACTAAAAAAAGAAGATGCACCAGCAATGGGAGACAGCGTTTCAGAAAGAGATGAAAATATTATGAAATTTGCAGAAGAATTGTTGTTCCCACAGTATTTTAATGCTATGAAGTCTGTAATCGAAACATATGAAAAAAGTAAAGTGCCATTACGGTGGATAAGAGATCAGAAAATAAACATTGCTCCAATGTATGACATTTGGGGTGATGAAAAAATTTATGCTTTTATATCTAGATGCGATACATCCATATCAATAGATAATGATGTAATATGTAGCATAGTTAAAAAAGTAGGTTCAGGAGCATATGTATTTGGTACGATGATTGGTAAAAAGATTTTAATGATAAAAAAGCCAAAGGAATTACTGGAAGAAATGCAGGCAATCATTCCAACATTTGATAGAAGAATACCAATGAACGAAATACTAACAAAGGAGTTGTTAAATATTTTATAATAATATCTGTTATTAATTAAAAACGAAAAGACAGAAAAAAGAGAGGCACGTGCATAGCACGTGTTTTTCTTTTGGGAATGGAAAATTTTTTTAGATATTGTATACCGGGACTTTACCTCGTCCCCAAATCCCGAAATAGCTAAACTTTCTATTGTAATAAATATATTTTTGATATAGAATAAGTTCAGAATAAAAAGAAATAAAAAGGATGTGATAAAAATGACATCTAAGTATGATGCTATAGTAATAGGAATGGGACCTGGTGCTATTTTCTTTGCGTATGAAATGATTCAAAAAAATAAAAATAAAAAAGTTTTATTAGTAGAGCAAGGAAAGCGTGTAGAAAATAGAAAATGCCCAATAGAAGAAATAGGAAAGTGTGTAAAATGTAAACCTTTTTGCGATATTACAAGTGGATTTTCTGGAGCAGGAGCATTTTCAGATGGAAAATTATCATTATACAACGAAGAAGATGATGATATTTATGTGGGAGGAGAACTACATAAATATGTTGGAATTGAAGAAACTAAAAAATTAATAGATTACACAGATAGTATATATTTAAAATTTGGAGCAGATCCAAAGCTTGAAGGAACAGAACATAAAAAAGAAGTAAGTGAAATAAAGAAAAAGGCAAAAAAAGAAGAAATAACATTAATAGATATTCCAATTAGACATTTAGGAACAGAAAAAGCGCATGAACTATATAAAAAATTAGAAGATTATTTAGAACAAAATAATATAGATTTAATGTTTGAAACAGAAGTAAAAGACTTAATTATAGAAGAAAATGAAGCAAAAGGAATAATTGTACATAATGTAAAAACAAATGAAGAAGAAAAGATATATGGAAAAAATATAGTAATAGCAGTAGGTAGAAAAGGTGCTAATTGGCTAGTTAATATGTGTAATGAGCATACCATAAAAACAGAGGCTGGAGTAGTAGACATAGGTGTAAGATATGAGCTTTCAGATGAAGTAATGAAAGACATAAATAAATATATGTACGAAGGAAAATTTATAGGATATCCAGGACCATTTAAAGACAAAGTAAGAACTTTTTGTCAAAACCCAAGTGGATTTGTTTCTTCCGAAGTTTATGATGAAGGAATTAATTTAGTTAATGGACATTCATATAAAGATAAGAAAAGCACACATACGAATTTAGCAATATTAGTATCACATCATTTTAATTATCCATTCAATAAACCAATAGAATATGGAAGAAATATAGCCAAAAATATAAATGAGCTAGGAAATGGAAATATTGTAGTACAAAGGTTAGGAGATATTTATAGAGGAAAAAGAACATGGGACGAAGAACTTAAAAATAATAAAATTAAACCAACATTAAAATCTGCAGTTGCAGGAGATATAACATTTGCTCTAGGATACAGAACAATGACAGATATTTTGCAATTTATAAGAAGTATGGATAAAGTAGTAGAAGGATTTGCAAACCCAGAAAACTTATTGTATGCACCAGAAATAAAGTTTTATAGCAATAAAGTAGTAATAGACAAGAACTTTGAAACAAGCGTAAAAGGACTATATTCTATAGGAGATGGTGGAGGAATGACAAGAGGACTAATGATGGCATCAGCATCTGGAGTACAAATGGCAAGAAATTTAATAAATAAAAAATAATTACGAGGGGGATAAAAATGGAGGAAGAATTAGAAAATGGAATAGCATTAATGGAAGGAATACTACAAAATTGGGAAAATGGAAATAAAGGTAAATACCATATATTTTTCCCAAGATGTGCAAAAGAAAATGATAAAGATGTAATTTTATTTCCAATATTTGAAGAAACAAAAAATAAAACCTTAAATTTAAAAATATGGGCTAAATATAATTTAGAAAACTATTCACTAGAAGATTACCTAGATGTAAAGAACAAAGTTATATTATTTGACAAAAAATTAATAAATTACAAAAAGAAAAAATTTGCAAAGAATGTTATATCATTAATAGAAATATTTTATACAGCACAAGAATTTATGGATTTATCTGAAGATAGCATAGAATATATAGCAAACCAAGAATTATTAGAAGAAAAAATATATGAATATAAGCAAAATTTTAAAACGATTTTGCAAGAAGAAGAATTAGCAATTGCTTATGGTGTAAAAAAGAATGAACCAATAAAAGCAGAAAAAGCAAAACTTCCAGTTACAAACAATGTGGTAGATATTCAAAAGACGGAAGAAAGCTTGGAGGATACTCAAAAAACAGAGCCAAGTATAGTAAATATTCAAGATGAAGAAGCAAGCGTAGAAAAAATTCAAAATAAGAAACCAAGTGTGGAGAATATTAAAAAGGCAGAATCAAATATAACAAATATTCAAAAATCAGAGCAAAAAGAAGAAAAGAAGAAAGTTGATTTAACAATAAAAAGATTACAAGAAAGTATATTAAAAATAGATAATAAAAACAGCTCTAAAGAAAGATATATGCTAAAGCTTATAGAAGAGGTTGGATTAATGAAGACGCAAGAATGAAAGATAAAGAAATAAAAGGAACAATAGAAGAAGAATTGCAAGACGTTTTATACTATGTAACATGTTTAGCGAATTTGTATGAAATAGATTTAGAAGAATGTATATATTTAAAAGAAGAACTTAATTGCAAGAAATATGATAGGGAAAATATTTTTAAGGGGAAATAAGAATGATAAAAAATATAATATTTGATTTAGGCAATATAATTATAAAATGTGATAATTTAAGCACAATGTTAAACTTTACAGATAATAAGGAAATAGCAGAAAATTTAATAAAATACATTTTCAAATCTGAAGAATGGAAATTATTAGACTTAGGAAACATAACCAAAGAAGATGCAATATTAAAAATTCAAAACAGAGTACCAAAAGGTTATAAATCTTTAATTAAAGAAGTAATTGAAAATAGAACAAAATACTTAAAGATAAACAAAGAAACAATAGAGATTGCAAAGAAGCTAAAGAAAAAAGAATATAAAATATTTGTGTTATCTAACATGGCAACATATACATATGAATATTTTAAAGATAATGAATTTTTTAATATATGCGATGGAATAGTAATTTCAGCATATGAGCATATAAAAAAGCCAGATGAAGAAATTTTTAAAAGAATACTTAAAAGATATAACCTAATACCAGAGGAATGTTTATTTATAGATGATGATGATACTAAAGAAAGCTTAAAAACAGCAAATAAGTTAGGAATAAAAGGAAGAAGAGTACTTCCAAATGATAGTAAAGATGTACTTAAATTATTAAAAGAATATAATATAAATTTATAAGAATATATGAAGTATGTAATAAGTAAAGATAGTACAAATACTTAAATACCAGAGATAACTAGAAACTAGTTTAAAGTTATTTAAGGATATATAAGTAAGAGGCAAACAATAAAATTACAAGGGAAAAATAAAAAAATATAGAAAAATAATGTAGGGGGGTACAATATGTTAAGATTCGAAAAGATAGACTACGATTATTACGAACAATACAAAGAAATGTTACAAGAATGGAGAGATAGCAATACATCATTAACACCAGGAATATTACAATTACCTTGTAATGACGAAATAGAGTATAAAAATATAATTAACACTGCAAAAAATGCAGAAATTGGAATACATAATGAAAAAGAATGGTATGAAAGATGCAGATATTATTTAATTGTAAATGACCAAAATAAATTAATTGGTGCAACAGCAATAAGACAAAATTTAACTCAGCTAGGAAAAGATACATGGGGAAATATTGCATATGGAATACGTCCATCTGAAAGAAGAAAAGGATATGCAAAAGCTGTGGCAAATATGCTAATAAATAAATGCAAGGAATTAGGCATGAATGAAATTGTTGCATGTCATTATATAGAAAATGATGCTTCAAAAAGAGTATTAGAAAGTGTAGGAGCTATTCCAACAGGAGTATTAGTGTCAGAATATTCTGGCAAAAAAATAAAAAGATATATAATAAGAACTAAAGCAAAAAGTGAAATAAATTTTTCAATGGCAAAACAAGTTTTTAATGATTACATAAAACAATTTGATTCAGAAGATGTAAGTATATTGTTAAAGATAACACATACATACCATGTAGTTAATTTAAGTGAATACATAGCAAAAGAACAAGGACTAGATGAAGAAAGTATAAATTTAGCTAAATTAATTGCATTACTACATGATATAGGAAGATTTAAGCAAGTTACAGTACAAAGGAGTTTTTCAGACAAAACATTTGATCACGCAGATTATGGAAATAAAATTTTATTCGAGGAAAAATTAATAAGAAAATTTATTAAAGCAGACAAATATGACGAAGTAATAAGAAAAGCTATATATAATCACAACAAATACGAGATTGAGGATGGATTAAGTGAAACAGAAGAACTTCAATGTAAAATTATAAGAGATGCGGATAAACTAGATAATTTTAGAGTTAAAGATGAAAATAATTTTGAAGATAGCTTTCCAAAAATAAGAGATGAATCAAAACAAGAAACTAATGATATAATTGCAGAGCTTGAAAAATCTACCATATCTGATAAAGTATATAATGACTTTTTAGAACATAAGTGCATAAAGTTAGATGACAGAAAAACTTTGCTAGATTATTGGATATGTGTGTTAGCATTTATTTTTGATTTATATTTTAAAAGTTCTTTAAAATATATTTATGATAAAAATTATATAGATGTTTTAATTAATAAAATAAATTATAGGAATGAAGAAACAAAGGAAAGAATTGAAACTATAAGGAGATATGCTAAGGAGTATTTAGAGAATATGATTGGTGAGTAGGATTAGATTTTGTTTATATATTGATTTAGCAAGTATAGGGTTAACCTCGGTAAGCTAAGGAAGATTTAATGAAACAGACAAAAATATAATTAAATGGAGTATACAATGGAAACATTTATAAAAAAAGCAATAGAAAAATTAAATAAAAATAGTGAAAGTACTCTTTCAGATAAAGACAAGAAAAAAATATATGAGTAATTTCCAATCCCAAGAGAGCATAAAATTCTTTGGGGACAAAATTTAGAACAAAATAATAAATATGGTATGGTTATTACAAATATAGGTATATTTTTTAAAGCAAGTCCGATGGCTGTAAAGCAAGCTAATGAAAAAATGAATAAAAAAGATAAGCTATCATATATATATCACTATTTTAAGTGGGAATTTTTTAATCCAGACGACTTTAAGCTGTGCAAAGCGAGTGGGGATACGATTGATATATTTTTTGATGGGAAATTCTTATTTAATTTAAATAAAAATTCTAATTTCTTTGAATATTACAAAGAATCATACAAAAAAACAATTAAAGAAGCAACCATTTCAGCAGAAAACATTTTTGCAGATTTAGAAGCCATTATTCCTGAAAATTATGCAAGAGTAAATTCTAAACATGGGCATGGAGAGATGGCAGAAGAATCTTTAACATTATTAGAT
>CATZPY010000030.1 GCA_958422985.1 uncultured Clostridium sp. | reverse complement strand
TTAACATATCACTATTATATTGTCAACATATTTTTTCATTTTTTTATTATTTTTTGTACATATTTTTTCCTGTTTCTATTAAATCCTTATTTCACAAGCTTTTGAACACTGTATACAATTGTTTTAAATACAAAAAAGCAACATCTAGTCGCTTTTTTAATATTTTATATATATAGTAGGATCTACTTGAATGTTATTCTTTAATATTTCAAAATGTAAATGGCTTTCATCTGCAATTTCAAATGTTGCTGTATTTCCTACAGTACCTATAGTTTGTCCTGTAGTCACTTTCTCTCCTTCCACTACAAATTCAGAAGTTAATAAATTAGAATATATTGTTTTGTATCCATCTTGATGTGCAATAATTACTGTCAAACCATACCTTGGATCATTTTTAATTGATTCTACAGTTCCTTCATAAGCTGATTTAACTACTGTTGTTTTTTCAGCACTTATGTCTATTCCAGCATGTGTTGTCCATTCATTTAGTGTATTAGAAAACATTAAGTTTTCTTTAGCAAACTCTTTTAATATTTTTCCTTCTACTGGTTTTTCAAACTTAACCTCTTTTTTCTTCGTTTCTTTTTTTACTTCTTCTTTAGTTACTTTTTCTTTTGTATCCTTTTTAGTACTCTTTTTTTCTTTTTCGTTACTTATTAAGCTTTCTGTATTCAACGCCACTTTATTTTCTTTTACTTCATTTATTGTTTTATCCGATGTACTACTTACCTCTTCTATAGAATTTGACTCTTCTAAATAATTAGCTGTTCCTGCAAGTTGTTTTCCATTCCACTTTGGCTCTTCTTTTCTACCTACAAACAATGCTATAAAGGAAATACTAGTAATAATTATTACGCATGTAATTAAAATGATAATACCTTTTGATATTTTCTTATATTCTCTCATAAAATTTCCTCCTCATTTTATTTAATAAAAGTATTTCCTTTTTTTATTAATTTATACAATCTTTACATATTTTTTATTTGTACTCCAATATAAAAATGCTTAATTATCTCTTCATAATTCTTTCCTTCTTTAGCTAGGCTATCTGCTCCAGTTTGACTCATTCCAATTCCATGTCCATATCCTTTTACAGTAAATCTAATGTTGTTTCCTTCTATATAAGTATTAAAATTTGCTGATTTTAATTTAAAAATGCTTCTTACTTCTACTCCTGATAAATTTTTGTTACCAATTTTTATCGTTTTTACCCTTCCACTTGTTGTGTATTCTAAAATTTCTATACAATTATCATCATTATAATCTATTGCAAAATCCAAGTATTTATTTGACATTATATTTTGTAACTCTTCTTTCGACACAATTACTTCTGAACTATATTGACTATAATTTTCTTCTCCAGATGTTTCTACCACTTGCAAATATGGTAATCCACTACCTCCCCATACATTTATAGGAATTTCTGTTTTTCCGCCACTGTTTGAATGAAAAAAGGCATTAATTGGTTTATTCTCATACATTATTATCTTTCCTTGTGTACTATTTACCGCATTTACAATTTTCCTCCAATTTCCTTCCCTTTCATTTTCCTTCCATTTTTCAAATCTATTTTCTTTTGATATCCAAGCTTGGCAACATTTAGAATCATCACATATTTGTGCTTCTCCATGTTTAGAATTATTGTTTATTATTTTATAAACTGTATAAGTTCTCGCTACAACAGCTTGCGCTTTTAATGCTTCTTCACTAAAATCCGCTGGCATTTCTGCTGCCACAACACCATATAAATATTCGTCTAAATTAATTTCTTGTATAATATTATTAGATGTATGCAATAACTTTACTAGTTGATACTGTTTATAATCATAGTTGTTTTCTGCAAAGCTTTCTTGTGGAATATTTGAAGCTTTAGTATTAATGGATGTTTCTTTTGTTTGTGATGTACACATTATTGGAATCAAAAAAATAATGACAATTATTCCTAAAAGATAAAATATAATTTTTTTCACTACTCCTCCTATGATATTAACTCTATTTTCATTTTATTTAATATCTTTTTTTCTATTCTTGAAACTTGTACTTGGGATATATTAAGCATTTTAGCAACTTGTGATTGAGTTTGACCATTAAAATATCTCAGCATAATAATTTGCCTATCCCTACTGTCCATTTTATTTAATAATTCTTTAATAAAAATTTTATTTACAGTTATCTCTGTTTCATCTTTTTCAGATGATATTTTATCTATTATAGATATTTTTCCATCATTTGATTCTTCTTGATATATAGACTCTACCTGCTTCATAGAATCTATTGCAAGAGCAATGTCTTCTTTTTCCACTTTTAGCTCTCTTGCAATTTCTTCAATAGTTACATTCTTACCTTCTTTTACATTTCTATTTTCTATGTCTTTAATTTTTACACATAATTCTTTAATACTCCTACTTACTTTTATTATCCCATCATCTCTTATAAACTTTTTTATCTCTCCTATTATATAAGTTACTGCATATGTTGATAATTTAACTTCGTATTCTGGGTTAAAATTTTTTATCGCCTTTATTAATCCTATAGTTCCTATTTGGTATAAATCTTCATTTTCGTAACCTCTTCCCTTAAATCTCTTAACAATACTCCAAACTAGCCCACTATTATTTTCTACAATTCTTCCCAATTCTTCTTTATCATTTTGAGCTTTTAAAATTTCGCCTACAGTATTTTCATACATAAAAATTCTCCTCTTGGTTTAAATTTTCATTTGTATTTTTATTGTTTATTTTCTTTTCCATCGTTACCTTAGTCCCCATGCCTACAACGGACTCCACTTTTAAGCTATCCATAAAATTATCCATTATTGTGAATCCCATTCCAGATCTTTCAAGTTCTGGCTTCGTTGTATACAATGGTTGTTTTGCAATTTTTATGTCTTCTATACCTTTACCTTGATCTGCAATTTCTATCCTTACTATATCTTCAAAAATATATGCACTTATTCTTATTATCCCCTCTTTATTTTCGTAGCCATGAATAATAGAGTTTGTTACAGCTTCTGACACAGATGTTTTTATATCTGATAGTTCTTCTATAGTTGGATCCAATTGTGCTGCAAAAGCTGCCACTGTAATACGTGCAAATGCCTCATTACTTGATTTACTTAATATTTCTAATTGCATTTTATTCTTATATTTCTTATTCATACTTTCCTCCTAGCATACATTAAATTTCATATTTAAATCGTCATATATATGTATTAACTTTAATATTCCACACATGTCTAATACTTTCTTTATACTTTTCTTTACATTAATTAATGCTACCTCTCCACCGTAACATATTTACTATTTTATATCTTCCAAGCAACAATCCTATTCCTGCACTATCCATGAAGTTAACACTATTAAAATCAAATATAACTTTTTTAGGCATATATCTTTCAATCTCATAATCTAATTTCCTCCTTAATTCTTTTGTAGTATGATGGTCTATTTCTTCTTCTAATAAAAAGAATAACAACTTGTCTCTCTCTAAATATTTAATTTGCACATATACCCCTCCTTTTTTATTATTATAATACCATTGGTAATTTTTTCCAATAGCGATTAATAGGAACTTTTGTCGATTTTAAAAAACTTATCGACTTTTTTCTACATATTTTCTAAAGTAGATTTTTATGTTATAATTTATTTACTATTTTATTTTAGAAAGGATTTTTATGAAAAGAATAAATAATATTAAAATTTATGAAGATTTAAGTTCAGAATCTCTTATAAAATATATTTGTAAAAAGTATCATATTATATATGAAGATATTTTAGATTGGCATATTATAAAAAAATCAATTGATGCACGTAACAAAAGTAATATTCACTATCTGTACAATATCTCATTAAACTTGAAAAATGAAAAAAAATATTCATGCTTCGATGACTATAAGAGATTTGAACTTCCTAATATATCTATAACTAATAACACTGCTTTACAACCTGTTATTATAGGTGCAGGACCTGCTGGTCTGTTTGCAGCATTGACTTTTATAAAAAATGGAATAAAACCAATTATTATTGAACAAGGGAAAACAGTAGAAGATAGAAAAAAAGATGTAGATTTATTTATAAAAACTGGTAAATTAAACATTAATTCCAATATACAGTTTGGTGAAGGTGGAGCTGGAACATTTTCAGATGGAAAATTAACATCTGGTATAAATAATCCTTTATGTAATATCGTATTACAAGATTTTTATAAATTTGGTGCACCAGAACAAATTTTATATTTGTCAAAGCCTCATATTGGTACAGATAATTTAATAAAGATTATACGTAACATGAGATCTTATATAATTGCGCACGGTGGTCAATTCTTATTTAACAGTAAACTAACAGATTTACATATTAAAAATAATAAAGTAGAATCTATTACATATGAAAATTATAACAAGGAATATACTATTCCCGTTTCAAACCTTATATTAGCAATTGGCCATAGTAGTAGAGATACCTTCTACAAGATTTACAACAAGGGCTTAAATATGGAAAGCAAAAATTTTTCTGTCGGTGTTAGAATTGAGCATTTACAAAAAAACATTAATTTATCGCAATATGGTGATAAATCTAAATTAAAATTACCACCTGCTGAATATAAACTTGTTTACCATGACAAAGAAAACAATAGAAGTTGCTATTCTTTTTGTATGTGCCCTGGTGGAACTGTTATGGCTTCTTCAAGTGAAGAAAATACCATCGTAACTAATGGTATGAGTGTATTTAAACGTAATGGTGTAAATGCTAATAGTGCAATTTTAGTTAATGTTACACCAAATGATTTTTCCTCTGCTCATCCTTTAGCGGGAATTGACTTTCAAAAGCAGTTAGAAGAAAAGGCTTTTATATCTGGTGGAAGAAATTATTACGCTCCGATACAAAAAGTTGGTGATTATGTGAATAATACATTATCATTTAATTTTGAAAGTGTTCTACCAACTTATTTACCTGGTACAACATTTTATAATTTAAATGACTTGCTTCCAAATTTCATTAATGTTACTATGAAAAAAGCTTTATTACACTTTGATAAACAAATTCATGGTTTTGCAACTCCTGATGCTCTATTAACCGGAGTAGAAACTAGAAGTTCTTCTCCTGTAAAAATTGTTCGTGGAGAAAACTTAATGTCAAATATAAAAGGAATTTATCCTTGTGGAGAGGGAGCTGGTTATGCTGGTGGAATTATGTCTGCAGCTGTTGATGGAATAAAATGTGCTTTAGCAATTATAAAAAACTCTTAAATTTACGTTAAAAACCCGCAAGAAGTTATAAAAAATAACATCTTACGGGCATTTTTATACAATTTATTTTCTTATTTTTTCTAATCTTTCTTTTGAAGCAGTTAGCATTTCTTCATACTTAGCCAATTTTTCTTTCTCTTCATTAATTTTACTTTCTGGAGCTTTATTTATAAATCCAGGATTAGAAAGCATTTTATTACATCTTGCTACTTCAGATTCCAATTTTGATATTTCTACTTCTAATCTTTTTATTTCTTCTTTAATATCAACTAGTTCTTCGAATGGAATATATAATTCTATTCCATCTTTTAATATTGCAATTGCGTTTTCTGGAATTCCATTTTTTTCGTTTTTAATTTCTATATCTGTTGCAAATCCTAGTTTTATTAAAAATTCATTAGACTCTTTTATTGCTTCTTCATATTCATAAGTTACAAAAATCAACTTAGTTTTCTTACTTGGGTGTACATTCATATTCGCTCTAGTATTACGAATATCTACAATTATATCCTTTAATTTTTCTACTGTATCTTCCTCTAATTTAAACTGATTTAATTCATTATACTCTGGCCATGCTGAAACCATTAAATTTATATCATCATAGTGTACTAATTTTGAATATATTTCTGTTGTAACAAATGGCATAAATGGATGTAATAGTTTTAAAGCATTTCTTAAAACATAATCTAGTACAAAATTTACTTGAACTCTATCTTCTAAATTTTCACTATAAATTCTTGTTTTACAAATTTCTATATACCAATCGCAAAATTCATTCCAAATAAAATTATATATCTTGTCAATAGCAATACCTAAATCATAGTCTTCTATTAATTTAGTAACATCTTTTATTAATGTATTTAGTTTAGATAAAATCCATTTATCTTCTATCTTTAGATATTCGCTATTAAATTCCTTTTTATTTGAATTATATACTTTATTATAAAATTCGATTATTTTGTCGTCATCTTCTAAAGAATTAGTTATAAATTTAGCTGCATTCCAAATTTTATTTGCAAAGTTTGAAGCTTGATCTAATTTTTCTGGCATATATCTTATGTCATTTCCCATAGTTGTACCAGAAAGTACAGAGAATCTTAAACTATCTGCTCCATATTTTTCTATAATTTCTAATGGGTCTACTCCATTTCCTAATGTTTTAGACATTTTTCTTCCTTGGCTATCTCTTACGATTCCATGTATTAAAACATCTTTAAATGGATTTTCTTTTGTAAGTTCTAAGCTAGATACAATCATTCTTGAAACCCAGAATGTTATAATATCATATGCTGTAACCAATACATTAGTTGGGAAAAATGTTTTATAATCTTCACTTTTTGTGTTTGGCCAACCTAAAGTAGAAAATGGCCATAATGCTGAGCTAAACCATGTATCTAGTGTATCTTCATCTTGTCTTATATTTTTTGAATTACATTTTTCACATTCATTTACATTTTCACGTGATACTGTTATATGTCCACAATCATCACAGTAGTAGGCTGGAATTCTATGCCCCCACCATAATTGTCTAGATATACACCAATCTTGTATATTGTTCATCCAATTAAAATACATCTTTTCATATTTTTTTGGTACAAATTTGATTTCTTCATCTTCAATCGCTTTAATAGCTGGTTTTGCAAGTTCTTCCATTTTTACAAACCATTGATCTGAAATTTTAGGTTCAATTGTTGTCTTACATCTTTCACATTTTCCTACATTATGTGTTAAATCCTCAATTTTTACAATAGCACCTAGTTCTTTTAGTTTTTCTACAATCTTTTCTCTTGCTTCTAATAAGTTCATTCCTTCATATTCCGGAACCAAATTACCCATTTTAAAATCGTCGTCGAATACTTCTATTATTTCTAAATTATGTCTTAATCCAGCTTGATAGTCATTCATGTCATGTGCTGGTGTTATTTTAACAGCGCCTGTTCCAAATTCTGTTTCTACAAATCTATCTGCTATAATTGGAATTTCTTTGTTCATAATTGGAAGTATACATTTCTTCCCAACTAAATCTTTATATCTTGCATCATCTGGGTGTACTGCAACAGCTGTATCGCCTAACATTGTTTCTGGTCTTGTTGTTGCAACGATTATATATTTATCTTCATCTTTTACCTTATACTTAATATGCCATAAATGTGTGTTTTCTTCACGATATTCAACTTCTACATCTGAAATAGTAGTATTACAGTTTGGGCACCAGTTAACCATTCTCTTTCCTCTGTAGATTAATCCCTTTTCATATAAACGTACAAATTGCTCTTTTACTGCTTCTGAAAGACCTTCATCTAGTGTGAACCTACGTTTTTCCCAGTCACAAGAACATCCTAATTTTTTTTGTTGTTCTTGTATAGTTCCACCATATAAATGCGTCCAATCCCATGTTTCTTTTAAAAATTCTTCTCTCCCTATTTGATGTTTTGTTTTTCCTTCTTTTTTTAATTTTTCTACAACTTTCATCTCTGTTGCAATAGAAGCATGATCTGAACCTGGAAGCCACAAAGTATTATAACCTTGCATTCTTTTAAAACGAATTAAAATATCTTGTATTGTTCCATCTAATGCATGTCCCATATGTAATTTGCCCGTCACATTTGGTGGTGGCATCATTATACAATAAGATTCTTTTTCTTTATTCATATTAGCTTTAAAATAACCTTTTTCTTCCGTTTCTTTATAAATTTTTTCTTCAAAATCCTTTGGGTTATACTTATCATTTAGTTTATGATTATAATTCATAAAAACTCCTCCTTTTTATAAAATCTAGATATTAGTAAATTTTCCTGTTAAGAGTAATTTCCTACAACAATAGAAAAAGAGTAAGCTTGCCTTTTAAGGGCAAGATTACTCTTACGGTACCACCTTAATATTTTATAATACTCATTATAGCTTTTAACGGAGCCAACCCGAATACAGCTACTATTATTTCACCATATCTACAAAAAAGCTACCTTCATTATATATTATATAAAAGGCTTTCAGCTAATAACCTTTATTCTCTAAATATAAAAAATATAATTACTCCTCTTTTTTAATGTATTTATTATTCATCTATAAAATTAAATTCATCTTTAAATTTTTCCTTAAACATTTCGAATACTGCATTTAAAGTATCTTCATCGTCTACACTAACATAAGTTTCCATGTCTGGATCATCTTCTACATCTTCAACTTTTAAGATAACAACTTCATCATTATCTTCGCTTTCTTCTGTTGGTAGTAATATTATATATTCTTCTCCTTCATATTCCATTAAATCTAAAAATTCAAATTTTACTTCATTTCCATTTTCATCATTTAAAATTATTATGTTGTCTAATTCTTCACCATTGTGTGGTGTATTGATATCTTCACTCATATTATTCTCCTTTCGATATCTTAATTATTATTATTTTCAATTTTTATTATCATATACTATTTTTATATTTTTTGCAACTATTTTTTCTCTTCTTTTCGCATATATGTTTCTAAAATGTATACAGCAGCTATAGTATCTACAATATTTCTTTTATTTTTCTTATTTACATCTAAAAAATTCATAGTTTTGTGTGCTTGAACTGTTGTTAATCTTTCATCTATTTTTTCTACAGGCATTTTTCCAAATTTACATTTTAATTTATGAATAAATTTTTCTGTTTTTTCAGCACGTACAGTTTTTTCACCTTTTAAATTTAATGGCATACCTATTACTATTTTTTCTACATTATATTCATTTACTATTTCTTCAATTTCTTTAAGTAAAATTTTATCACTATTTTGATTATTTATAGTTTTTAATCCTTGTGCTGTAATGCCTAATGCATCTGTTATAGCAATACCTGTTCTTACATCGCCATAATCTATTCCTAATATTCTCATATTACTCTTCTTCTAGCCCTATATAATTTTTAACCATTTTTTCTAATAGCTCGTCACGTTCTATTAATCTTATTTTATTTCTTGCATCATTATAACTTGTAATATAAGTTGGATCTCCAGATAGTATATATCCTACAATTTGGTTTATTGGATTATATCCTTTTTCTACTAAAGCATCATAAACCTCTTTTAAGATTTCCTTTACTTTAATATTTGCATCTCTTTCTACTTTAAAACTCATTGTTTTATCAAAATTTGCCATACTTCTTTCCTCCTTTTAAATATAATTTATATCACTTTCATTTTTATTTGCATTATCTATATATTCTTCTAATTTTTTAGTTAATCCATCCATAGATGTTCCTTTATAATATGATGTTAGTACAAAATTTAGTCTTGGGCTAACATATATTTCTTCTTTATTTTTTACATTAGCTATTGCTTTGTCATCTAAATCCGGATGTATTTGCATTTCTTCTATTTGAGCCTTTATGTCTTCTAAAAAATTAGCAACATCTTCAGATTGAACTCCTGAAAATACTATTACAAATTTAGGCCCCATATATCTTACAAATAGATATTCTTTAGATATATTGCTTTCGAAAAACTTACTTACTTCTGTAATTACTTTATTTCCTAAGTGTCTACTTATTTTTTCATTTATTTCTTCTATATTAGTAATTCTAAACATACATACTGTTGAAATTGTATATTTATCTATTTCTTTTTTACCTAAGCCATATAAGTATTCAGCAGAATTTAATCCTGTAAATAAATCTTGTCTTACTGTATTTTCTACTGTATTTTGGTATTGAACCGTTTTTAGTATAGTTACTATATTATCTCTAATTACTTCTATTATTGCTGTGTCTATTGAATCAAAAGCATGTATTTCGCTACTTTCTATTAACCAATAACCAATATAAACATTATCTATATATAAAGGAAAGAACATTGCAGATTTTGCTCGTCCAAATTCCATTTTTTGATATGGTAACTTTTCTGATTCTTTTTCTACAGTTATATATTTTGGTGTTGCTGTTGCAATACTATCTTTAAATATTTCTTCATCACCTAATTCGGTTAAAGTTTGCCAATGTTTTTCATCCACATTTGAAGCTTTTAAATCATATTCTGCACCATTAAATACTACTATTGTTGAATATTTTAATATGCTATATTTGTTTAAAATAATTTCATTTATTTTTTGTATTTTTTCTTCTACACTTGAATATTCACCTATTGTATCCATAAAGTTTTGTAATACATTTAACCCATTTATTTTTTCACTTATATTGCTAAATTTGGCTATCTTTTTGTGAATAGAAATATTATATATCATTAATGCTATTATTATGCAAACCAATATAACTATAGTTACTAATATTGCTACTGTCAAAACTTTTTCACCCCTATATTATTTTAAAAATTTTTCTTCATTTGATTTAATGTGTCATTCATTTCGTTTGAAAATCTCGTTCTTTCATAACTGTTATTGCTTTTAACATTTTTATTTGAAGTTGCTGTTGGTTCCATTAGTGGATATACCATATTTTCTAATGTTCTTAATGATTGTAAAAATTCTTTTGAATATCCATTTAAAGATATTTTACAATTTACCAATCCTTCTAAATATTTTGAATATGTAGCTATTTCGAATGGAATTGTACAATACTTAGCTGTTTCTCTGTTAAATAATTCTCTCATGAATGACATTGATGGGTCATTATAGAAAGATAGTCCTCCTATAATATTTTTTACTGTTAATGTTTTTACTGGTAATTCTTTGTTTATTACAATTCTTAGATTTTCTGGTTGATAGATATTTTTACTTTGTAAATCCCTAAAGAATGCTGTAAGTGGTTGTATTGTTAATATATCCATACTTTGTACTAAATATATTTCTTGTGATGCTGCAAAATATCCAAAATCTGTTTCGAAATCACAATCTATTAATACTAATGAATGATTTCTTACTAAAGTAGCTAATATTTCTTCATATCTTTCCATTGGAATGTCATCTTCTGGTAAAGCTGTATATACCGTAAGATTTTTTTCTACTTTCAAACCTGCTGCTACTCCATTTATTAAATTTGGTATACTTCTTTCTGCAATTTGTCTTAAATCTTCTTCATTTTCTGTATATATATAATATGCATTTCTATTTTTTGTTGCATCTAATATTGCTACATCTATTCCTTTCTTAGCTAAGCTAAGTGCTAAATTATTTACTAAGAATGATGTTCCATTTTTACTTGTTCCAACAAAAGTTACTATTTTCTTTTCTCTTGTTAATAACGCATTTATAGAATCTGTAGGATATGTTCTTCTTGTATTTGTCAATTTTGTTTGACTATAATCATTTGCACTATTAGATGAATTTAAATTAAAAGTATTGTATCCATTGTTTACATTATTTGCTGTGGTATCATCTATTGGTGTGCTATCATCAAAACCTGGCATTGTATTTATTATGTCTGAGTCGTCATCGTCAACCCCCGGCATACTATTTGATATAGAATCGTTATCATCGTCAAAACCTGGCATTGTATTTACTGCTACATCATCGTCATCATCATCAAAACCTGGCATGCTATTTACTGGTAAATCGTCGTCAATGTCATCAAAGCCTGGCATTGTATTTACTTGTAAATCATCATCATCGTCAAAACCTGGCATTACATTAGCTGTAGATATCTCTTCTTCTACTTTCTTCTTAGGAGGTCTTCCCCTTCTTTTTGGTTCATTTTCTTCTGCCTTTACTATATTCTCTTCTACTTTTTTCTTAGGAGGTCTTCCTCTTCTTTTTGGTTTTACTTCTTCTACTGTTTCTACTATGTCCTCATCTAACGAATCTATTATTGGCTCTATTGGTTCTGGTATATTTAAACCTGATGTCTTTTGTGTCTTAGAAGACATTTTCTTTACTTTATTTGTATTAACAGCTGAAGGAATTATAACTGGTCTTCCAAGATTCTTATTACTATTTGCAGTTTCTATAAATCCAATTTTTAGTCCATTATCATCATTCTCATTATTTTTAACAGAACTTGTACTATTAGCTTTTCCTCCTGTAATTGACATTATTTGTTGATATTTAGGTGATCTTTCTTCTAATATTGCTTTTACATTTAAAGGTAAAAAACTAGCTATAACTTTTAATTGAACATCTGTATATTGCTGAGCTATAGAATCAAAACTATCTACACATTTTTGTTCATCTCTACCAATCTTTTTATAGTGTGCTAAAATACTTTGTATTTCTGATTCGCTAACATCGTTTTCACTTTCTGATTGGTATGTTACCTCTTCTGAATCAATTTTATAATATAATTTTGATACTTTCTTTGTTCTTGGGACTTTTATTAATTTACAAATTTCATCTATGTTTCTATCTGTTCCTATTAGAGCATTATATATTCCTATACTAAATAATTTTATTAATATTTCATCTGATTTTGTACGTCTATCTGAACTTATTAATATTATTGGAGTATCTGATCTTGATGTATTTGTAGCTTCGTCACTAATATTATCTAATCTTTCG
>CATZPY010000029.1 GCA_958422985.1 uncultured Clostridium sp. | reverse complement strand
ATAATATCTGCTATAAAATTCATTTTCCCCTCCTATAAATTTAAAATTTCTATTTTGTCCGCATACACAATTCCTGCTATGTTTTCTCCTAAAATAATATCATTTATTTCTGTTGAAGAATTATATCTTTTAATTAGCCATCCACTTGTATTTATAAAATCTACTTCTGTTCCTAAATTTATAGCAATTACATTTCCAAACGTTTCTAATGCACTGGCAACTCCTTCTATGTTATAAATATTAGTTTTTCCACTTGATATATTTGTTATTTCTACATCTATATTGGCAAATAGTCCTGTTGATTTTTCTGTTACACAAACTATATTATCCTTTAAGTTTACATCTGCAAATGTATTTTTTGTATTAGAAATATCTAATATCTTTTTATCTTCTTTATTTTCTATAGTATGTATTGAATCATCATACATACATATTAATTTGTTATTATCTTGATATTTTAATTCTATTATTAATTCTTGTGACTCTGATGGATATATGTATTCTATAGCATTAGATGGATCTGTTTGTGCTTTTTCTATGGAAATTATTTTTACATTTGACTGAATAAAACTTCCTGTTACATCAACTTCCCCATATGCTAAATATTTGTTATCATTTGATATTTCTACATCTATCGCAGTTGTTTGAGATAAAAATGTTCTAAATAGCTCTGTTCCTTCTAAATTATATGTTATTATAACATTGTTATGGGTTGTACCTGTAATTATTACAGAAACATATCCATTTTTATTTACAAAAATATGCTCTATATTACCTTCTATGTTCTTTTTCCATAAAATATCTGTTCCAGAAATAAGTTCTAATTTAGAGCCTTCTTTTTCTGCTATTGCTAAAAATCTATTTTCTGTATCATATATACAATTACTAATTTCAACCTCTAATTCCTTTTCTTTCTTTCCATTAGAATTGTACACACTAAGTATACTTTTATTTAGTATTCCTATATAATTGTTATATATTAACATATTATTGTCCTCTATTTGTGCAGGTAACTCTATTACAGGTCCATTATTTTCTTCTATATTTTTTCTAAATATATATTTGTCTACACCGTTTCTAAAGTTTTTATTACATATATATATTCCTGCCAATATAGAAATTACAAGTACAATTATTAATACTACAACAATTATAGTAACCTTTTTCTTATTCAATTTCTTTTTATAATGTGTATTTTTATACTTATCAAAGCTAATTAATTGCATTATTTTCTCCTTTTAGTTCTTCCCATTCTTTCTCTTTAAAACCTTTTAAAATTTTCTTGTCCGATATGAATAAAGGTCTTTTTATTAACATTCCATCTGATGATAATAATTCATAAATCTCATCTTCTGACATATTCTTTATTTTTTCTTTTATATTAAGTTCTCTATATTTTATTCCACTTGTGTTAAAAAATTTTTTTACATCAATTTCAGATTTATTTATCCATTCTTTTAGTTCTTCCTTTGACGGTGTTTCTGCAATTATATTCCTATCTATATAATCTATATTGTTTTCGTCTAGCCATCTCTTAGCTTTTTGGCATGTTGAACATTTTGGATATTCTATAAATAAATTCTTCATCTTCATTCCACCTTTATTCTTTTTTGTTACATATTATCATAAAAACAGAAAAAAAAACAGCCTTAAATTTTTATTTATTTAAGACTGTTCCCTATTTATCTTTTTCTTCTTCTAATTTGCCATATAACTATTCCTATAACAATTATGACAAGTGGAATTATGAAAATTATACTTCTTATTATTAAATCTTCCTTTTGTGTAGCTGTATATGTTACATATTCTGTTTTCTTTTTAATTGTAATAGCTGGTTCTCTGTTTACTAAATATGAAACTGTATTTAAAAGTATGTCTGAATTACTTCTAAAATTAATTGCATTTATAGATTGTGTTCCTGTACTACTTTTCATTGATATTTGTGAATCTGAAGCAAATAAATTATTTGCAAATATTATAAGTTTTGATTCTTTATCTTCTCCTACTTTTTTAGTTAATTCTTGTGCTATTGGAAAGCTTCCTTTTTCTTCACTTTCATTAGCTGTAGTACTTGTTATACTTTGGTCTATTCTATAATATGAACCTTTTGAAGATTGCATTATTGGTTTTGCTACTATGCCTAATTTTTCTAGTTCTTCATCATTCTTAAATTCTAACCTAGCAGAATTAAATAAAATTACATATCCATCTGACACATTCTCTGTTACTTTATGTGAAGATAAACTTGGTAATATAAAGTTTTGTGTTCCTGGTAATATCCTGTCTGAATTTGTTTCTCTTATAATTCCATTACCTACGCTTACACCATACATATTCAACACTTTTTGTACATTAGCTAATTCTGTTGTTTTTGGATTATTTAGCCATAAAATATTTCCGCCATTGTTAATATAATTAATTATTTTTTCAGTTTCAACACCTGTAAAATCCTTTGTTGGCGTTGCAACTATTAATAGATTGCAATCTTCTGGAAATTCTGTTGTTAGTAAATCTAAATCTGCTACATCTATAACATCATTTTGTAAATATTCTTTTGCTAGTGTCATATTTTCTACCATTTCGCCATGACCTGTTAAAAAATATACCTTCGGTTTGTTTTCTGATGTTGTTTCTATTATTGCATTTGTTACTTTTTCTTCTGTTAAATCTGTTGTTTCCCCAGTTGAATAGTTGTAACTGCTTAAATCATATGCAGATATTATTTTAGATCTTTCTGGTGATTGTACTACAATTGCTGAACTATTATTAGATATTCCATATTTTTCTAGCAAATCTGGTCTTTGCATACTATCTACAACTTCTACTTTTATCTTTTCATTTATTGCAGTATATTGTTTTGCAAAATCTATTATTGCTGTATTTTCGTCTGCTCCGAAAAAGTAAATTGTTACTTCTTGATTTATATCTTTTACTTTTTCTTTACTTTCGTCTGATACAGAATATAATTTTTCCTCTGTAAAATCTAGTGTTGGCAAATTAAGTTTATCTGCCAACATATTTATTGCTAAATATGCTACAACAAGTAAAGCTACTAATAATATAACTCTAGTTGTATCTGCTATCCACTTTTTCTTTATTATTTCGAAAAACTTTTTCACAATAATTCTCCCTTCTCTTTATTTAACACTTTTTCTTCTTTGTATAACTATAATTGTTAATAATACAAATAATACTGTATAAGAAAGAAATGCTACAACTTCTGTACAAGCTATTTGACCATTTCCAAATCTATTAAACATATTCATTAATCCTAATGGTTCTAAGCCTTTACCAAGATAAGGAGTTCCCATCCATGTTATTACATAAAATGCTATTGATATAATAGCTGCAATTACTTGATTTTCTGTAATACTTGAAGCAAACATACCAAATGAAATTAGCGCTGCTCCTAACAGTATAAATCCAAATATTGTTACAAGTGATGTTTTTATGTTTGGACTTCCCAAAAACATTAATATCACATAATATATTAATGTTAAAACTACCGCTATAAAAAATACAATTAGTGCTGCAAAGAATTTTCCTAAAACTATACTAGTTACACTTCTTGGTGCTGTTAATAGTAATTGTTCTGTTCCATCTTTTCTTTCTTCTGAAAACATTCTCATAGTTAATAATGGTATTATCATTATTAAGATTGTAGATAATGAATAAAACATATAACTAAACATTGTAGAGCCTGTTACTAATATGTCTGAATAAAAGAATAAACTTGCCATTAATAAAAATAGTCCTACAAATACATATCCTATTGGAGATAAGAAATATGTTCTAACTTCTTTTTTTATTATTGCCCACATTATTTTCTACCTCCTTTGCTTTTTTTAGCTTTCTTGTTTTCTTGCTTTTTTTCTTTTTTATCTAGCTTTTCTTGTTTCTTTTGTTCTTCCTCTTGTCTTTTCTCTTCTTCTTTTATCTTTTCTTTTTCTTCCTTATCTTTTTCATTTTTTTGTATCAATTCCATAAAAGCTTCTTCTAAAGTTATTTCTGGTTTTTTTAGTTCGAAAATTGTAATATTTTCTTTAGCTAAATCTGAAAAAATTGTTTTTCTTATATCATAATCTTTTTCTGGAATAATTCTATATTCTTTTGTATTATCATCATTTTTCTTAATTAGCTCAACTTTTTTTGCTCCGTTTATTTTCAAGTTTTCGATTTTGTTTTCTACATCTTCTACAATTATATTTATTACATTTTCTACATTTACTTTATCTTCTAAATTTTCCGGTGAATCTACTGCTACTATCTGCCCTTTATTTATTATTATTACTTTTTCGCATATTTGACTTATCTCTGACAAAATATGTGAGCTTATTATTAAAGTATGATTTTTTCCTAATTTTTTAATAAGATTTCTAATCTCTATTATTTGTTTTGGATCTAAGCCTACTGTTGGTTCATCTAATATTATAATTTCTGGATTTCCAACTAAAGCCCCTGCCATACTAACACGTTGCTTATAACCTTTAGATAAGTTCTTTATTAAAACTTTTTTAACGTTTTGAAGCCATGTATCTTGCATAGCTTGTTCTACGCTTTCTTTAATATTTTCCTTTTTTACACCTTTAAGCTCTGCCATATATGTAATAAATTCTTTAACAGTCATATCTTTATATAAAGGAACTCCTTCTGGCATGTACCCTATGCATTTTTTTGCTTTTTTAGGTTTTTTAGAAATATTATATCCATTAATTATAACTTCACCTTGTGTTGGCTCTATAAATCCTGTCAAAATATTCATAGTCGTACTTTTGCCTGCTCCATTAGGACCTAAAAGACCTATTATTTCGCCATCATTAACTTCGAAGCTAATATTGTCTACGGCTTTAAACTTCCCATACTTTTTAGTAACATTTTTTACAGTTATCAACGATTCTTCCTCCTTTAAAATTATACGTAAATATTATCACTTACAATTTTAAATTTCAATATTATTTCTAAGAATAGCTGTTCTTTCACAAAAAATTTACATTTCTATCGGGATTTTTGGACAGTCCCCCATTCCGATTTTATATTTATAGAAAAAAAATATAGTACCCAAATAAATTTGAAATACTATATTTTTTTCAATTATATTAATTTTTATATAAGAATATAAATTTTTTATTTCATTTTATTTTTTATGTTCATTATTAAAATTTATTATTCTTTCCTTAACTTCATTTGCTGAAGACATTTTTAATACTTCGTTTGCTAGCTTTCTGCATTCTTTATGATTTAAATTTCTAATTATCTTTCTAGAATTTAAAATCTTTGTAGGATTCATAGAAAATTCATCTAATCCTAATCCTACTAAGATTGGTATAAATCTTTCATCACTTGCAGCTTCGCCACACATTCCACAAAATATTTTGGATTTGTGTGCTCCATCAATTGCCATTTTTATCAAACGTATAACTGCTGGATGAAACTTTGTATATAAATCTGATATTTTTTCATTTCCTCTTTCAACTGCAACTGCGTACTGTATTAAATCGTTTGTTCCGATGCTAAAAAAGTCGCATTCTTTGGCTAATTCTTCTGCTATTAACGCTGCTGATGGAACTTCTATCATTATTCCTATTTTTACATTTTTATCAAATTTTATATTTTCTTTTTTTAATTCTTCCTTAACTTCATTTGCAATAACTTTTGCTAATTTTATTTCATCTATAGAAGAAATCATTGGAAACATAATTGCAAGCTTTCCATAAATGCTCGCTCTGTATAATGCTCTAAGCTGAATTTTAAATATCTCTGGCTCACGTAAACAAATTCGTATTGCCCTGTATCCTAAAAATGGATTATCTTCTTTTTCTAAATTTAAATATTGTAAATCTTTATCTCCACCAATATCCAATGTACGAACAATTACTCTTTTTCCATCAGCCTTTTCTAGTACTTCTTTATATGCTTTAAATTGCTCTTCCTCTGTTGGCATAGTTTCGGAATCCATATATAAAAATTCACTTCTAAATAAACCTATTCCTTCTGCACCATTTTCTATTACATTATCCATATCTTTTGGAGTTCCGATATTAGCTACTATCTCTGTTTTATACCCATCTTTAGTAATAGTTTTTTTACTTTTATATTTAACTAAATTTTCTTTTTCATCGTTTATCGATTCTTTTATTCTATTTAGCTTTTCTATTTCTTCTTCAGATGGATTTACATATATGTCACCAGATATTCCATCTATAGCAACATATTCATCGTTCTTTATCTCTTCTAATGCACCTCTTACGCCTACTATTGCAGGTATTTCGTGATTTCTTGCCATAATAGAAACATGTGAATTTTCACTACCATTTTCTATTATAATTCCTGCTACGCAATTTAAATTAAGCTTAGCTGTATCTGATGTAGATAAATCTTTTCCAACTATAATTGTATTTTCTGATAAATTGCTTAAGTCTACTTCTGCTTTATTAACAACTTTATTTAGAACCCTATTTTTCATATCCTCTATATCTGAAACTCTTGCGGACATATAGTCATCTTCCATATTTCTAAATATTTCTTCTACAGTTTCAAATCCCATTTTTACTGCATATCCTGCATTATATCCTTCTTCTTTAATTAATCTTTCTGTTTCAGTTATTAGGGTAGGATCTTGTAGTATCATTAAATAAGCATTCATAATTTCAGCTTCTGTACCAGAAATTTTATCCACTACTTTTTTTGTATCTTCTATTACTTCATTTAAACATTTTTTAAAATAATTTAGTTCTTCGTCTTTATTTTCTACTTTAAAATCTGTAAATGTTATTTCTTCATTTTTTAATACTTTTGCATTACCAATTCCAATTCCCCTAGATACACCTTTACCTTTTAACATTTTTATCTCCTCTTTTGTTATTATTCTCCAAAATTGTTTTTAAATGCTTCTTCTATTTCATTCATTGCATCTTTTTCATCTGCACCATCACATATAACTTCTACATTTGTTTTTTGTTTTATTCCTGCAGACATAATCATTAATGGAGATTTTGCATTAACAGTCTTTTCATTTGCGATTAATTTTATATCACATGAATATTTCATTGCAATTTTAGCAAGCTCTGTTGCTGGTCTTGCATGTAATCCTGTTTCGTTTTCTAATTTTAAAACTTTACTTATCATGTTATTTACTCTCCTTTGTCCAAACATTTTTCTTTAACGCTGCTAAAATAAGCATTGCAACTAAAGAACCTACTACTATCGAAAGTAAATATAATGCTGCATTTCCTACTACTGGTAACACAAATATACCTCCATGTGGAGCCATTAATGTACAGTTAAAGAACATAGACATAGCTCCTGCAACTGCTGAACCAACTACGCAAGAAAGAATTACACGTATTGGATCTGCTGAAGCAAATGGTATAGCTCCTTCTGATATAAATGAAAATCCCATAACATAGTTTAATAAAGCAGATTGTCTGTCTTTCTTTGGTAATTTTTTAGGGAAGAATGTTGCAAGTAATGCTATTGCAAGTGGTGCAACCATACCTCCTGCCATAACTGCTGCCATTATGTCGTAATGCCCTTCTGCAAGCATTCCTGTTCCAAATGTATATGATGCTTTGTTAACTGGTCCTCCTAAGTCAACAGACATCATACCACCTAAAATTGCTCCTAATATTATTTTGTTTGCTCCTTGCATAGATGATAAGAAATTATTTAATGCTGTATTAATTGCTCCTACAACTGGATTTATTGCAAGCATTATTAATCCTATTAAAAGAATTCCACCAACTGGATATATTAATATAGGTTTTACACCTTCTAAGCTCTTTGGCAAGAAAGAAAATACTTTTCTTAATAGAAGAACTACATATCCACCAATGAAACCTGCTATTAAAGCACCTAAAAATCCAGAGCTTACAAGTGCAACATCTGGGTTTGTTAATGATGCAAATGTTGTTCCAGCTTTTGCTACAGCCCCACCAACAAAACCAACTGCTAAACCTGGTCTATCTGCAATACTCATAGCTATATATCCAGATAATATACATAGCATAAAATCAAATGCTATTCCACCAATTGTTTTAAAGAATGCTGCAACTGGTGTATTCATACCAAAATTTGCTGGATTTATAGAATAGTCATCTAATAAAAATGCTATTGCTATTAATATACCTCCACCAACAACAAATGGCAACATATGTGTTACACCATTCATTAAATATCTATATATTTTATTTCCTGCATTTTCGGAGTTTTCATATTCAGAATCATCTTTTCCATTTCCCTCGTATACAGGAATGTCTTTACCATTTAAAGCTTTTTCTATTAAATCTTTTGGTTTATGAATTCCATCTGAAACTTTTGCTTTAAGAATTTTTTTACCTTTAAATCTAGATAAATCTATATCTATATCTGCAGCAATTATTATCGCTTTTGCATTTTTTATTTCTTCTTTTGTTAATTTATTTTTAACACCAGATTGACCTTGTGTTTCTATTTTTACAAGATGACCCATTTCTTTTCCTGCATTTTCTAATGCTTCAGCTGCCATATAAGTATGTGCAATTCCTGTAGGACATGCTGTTATTCCTAAAATTTCATACCCATTTCCATGTTTTGTTTCTTCTTTAAATTTTTCTTTTTCTGCTTCATTTATTATTTCTAAAAATTCTTTTTTACTTTTTGCGGAAATTAATTTGTTTTTAAAATCTGTATCCATTAACATTGTAGATAATCTACTTAATACATCTAAATGTACATTACTATTTGTATCTGGAGCTGCAATCATAAATAATAAATTAACTGGTTTTCCATCTAATGCATTATATTCAACACCTTCTGGAACTACCATTGCAACAAGACCTGGCTCTGTTACACAGTTTCCTTTGCCATGTGGAATGGCAATTCCTTCTCCAACTCCTGTACTTCCTTCTTCTTCTCTTTTTATTACAAGTTCTTTGTATTCATTTAAATCTGTAATTCTTCCTGTTTTTAACATTAATTCTGTCATTTTATTAATTATGTCATTTTTATCTTTTGCTTTCACATTAAGTTCAATTGACTTTTCACTTAATAAATCTGTTATTTTCATCTTTTCCTCCTTAGTTTAAATATTATTATATAAGTTATATATTTCTTCTTTTGTCGCCAAATATTTTGATAAAGCACTGGCTGTTCCTGCAGATACTCCCATTTTTAAAGCTTCTTCATAATCTTCATATTTTAAATAACCTGCTAAAAAACCTGCAACCATAGAATCTCCTGCACCTACAGTGTTTATTCTTTTACCATCTGGTGACTTTAAAAAATGTTCTTTATTATTTTCATCAATTAAAATTGCACCGTATTTTTCCCATAGAAACTAATACATTTTGCGCTCCCATTTCTTTTAACTTTTTTCCATATACATATGCATCTTCTTTTGTATGTATCTCTACATTAAACATTTCTCCTAATTCTTCATTATTAGGTTTTACTAAAAATGGTTTATATTTTAAAGATTGCAATAATAAATTTTTAGTAGCATCTACTACAATTTTCACTTTTTGTTTTTGTACTATACTGCAAATTTTTTCGTATATATCATCATTTATTGATGATGGTATGCTACCAGATAATACTAAAATATCATTTTCTTCTAATTTTTCCAATTTTTCCAATAATTCTTTAATTTTTCCTTCTGTTATTCTTGGTCCATTAGTATTTATTGCAGTTTCTTCTTCTCCTATAATTTTTACATTTATTCTTGAATTTCCATCTTCTAATTCTATAAAATCTGTTTTAATATTCATCTCTTTTATACGTCTTTCTATTTCTGCTCCTACAAAACCTACTTTGTAACCTAAAGCTACATTATCGGTATCTAAATTTGTTAATACTGTAGAAACATTTATCCCTTTTCCACCCGGAAGTATTAATTCGTTTTTTGACTTTTGTATTTTTCCTATTTCTAGCTTATCTAGTTCTAAAATGTAGTCTAACGCTGGGTTAAATGTTACTGTATAAATCATCTTCTTCCCCCCTATCTTTTGTAAATTTTCATTTTAATTTTATCATAAGCATTTATTTTTTACAATTAGTATCTCTTTTATTATTGACAAACCTTACATTTTTTATTATAATTTTTTTACTTTATTCAACTTTTTAGGAGATTCTATGAAAAAATTTTTAATCTTGCTATTTTTCGTTATTTTATTTATTCCTTATACTTATATTATTTTATACCCTCAAACCTTTAATTTAAGTATTAACCTTTCTGAAACTGCCAATTCAAATTCTTTGTATAATGGTAAGCTCGCGCCACGGCTCATACGGATATTTTTTTTTATTAATTAATTCTAATAAAAATATCAATTTTAAAATTCTAAATATTAATTCTAGCATTCCAGCGAATATAAATCTTTATATTAATAATGTACTTGTGGATTTTTCTAAAAAAAATTATATCTTATCCACATATAATACCAACTCTGTTAATAAACTAACATTTTTTTGGGAATGGAATTTTAATAATTTAGATATTTTTAATTCTTCTAATTTTTTTATTAATTTAAAAATTATCTTTGAAAGGATGTAATCTTGAAAAAATCTTTATTTATATTTATTTTATGTTTTTCTTTAATTGGTATAATTGTTCATTACATTTATTCTTTTAATACCAATATATCTATTTATTCTAATATTGCAAATCCAATTTTTAATGTTTACTTCTCTCCTAATATTAGTTTAAACAATTCGAATTTATTTTCAGAATATTCTTTTAAAGTATCTAATTTCAAAGATGATACTATTTCAGAAATCCCCTATAAATATTATTTTTGCTTAGAAAATATTCCTAGTAATCTAGATATCCACTGCTATAAAGATTCAAATGAAATCTTTCTTAATAATTCAAAATCTGAATTTTTTATACTTCCTTCTTTATCAAAAGAAGAACATATTTTTACTATCTCTATTGCCTATTCTGGTACTTTTAATCTTTCTTTAAATCTTTTTAGTAAATTAAAAATTTTTTATGAACAGTATAAATTTTAGTTTTATATAAATTATTTTTTAGGAGGCTAAATGAAAAAAACTTTTTTATTTATTTTAATTATTATTGCTTTTTATTCTGTTGATTCACTCGGTAAATATTCTGGTAGGCTAGAATACAATTTTTTATCTGTAAATATTGTTTTAGTAGAAACTACAAATAATTCATCTAAACATAAATTTAAACCTAATTATTCTAATTCTAAAAACCATACAGATTCTAAGAAAGTTATGCCATATTATAATTTAGATATTAATTCTGATGTATTTATAGATACTAATACCAATATTCAAATACAGATACAAAATTAATACATACAATTTATTATATATTTTATATACTTTTGGTATAATATAGAAATTTTCTCATATAATATATTAATAAATTATATTATAGGTATTGACAAAATAATATTTTAAGTTATATAATATTATTTGTAACACATCGCGGGGTGGAGCAGTTGGCAGCTCGTTGGGCTCATAACCCAAAGGTCGGAGGTTCGAGTCCTCCCCCCGCAACCAATTCCAGAGGCTTTAGCCTCTTTTTTTTATTTTAAAATATTTTATATTAATTTATGAAATGCTTATATATCAAGCTTTTTATCTAAAAATAATTTTACTTAATTTATTTTATTTTTTATTATTTTTTATGATTTTCTACCAAAGTTGCTACCAAAAAATATTTTTTATAGCTAATGGTAGCACCTACATGCTACCATTAGTATTTTCAAGTAATATATAATTTTAAAGAATATAATAATTAAATTTCTGTATTAAATTGTAGAAATAAAGTGATATAATAAATTCTGAAAATAGGAGTGATATTTTATGAAACAGAACATATATGATATTAAAACTTTCTCAGAAGCATATGATAAAATGAGATTCGAAAATAAGGGAATAAATGCAAATGATTTAATCGAAATCCCTAATTTTAGAAAATTATTACCAGACTTACATAATAAAAAAGTTCTTGATTTAGGATGTGGCTATGGTGAAAATGACATATATTGTAAAGCTTTAGGCGCAAAAGAAGTTTTAGGAATTGATATATCTAAACATATGTTAAACATAGCTTTAACTAATAATAAAGATAAAGACATAACATACAAATTGATGGCAATTGAAGATATAGATAAATTGGAAAACAAATTTGATGTAGTAATTTCTTCATTAGCTATTCACTATGTAAAGGACTATGACAAATTAATAAAAGATATATATAATTTATTAAACGAAGATGGAATATTAATTTTCTCCATTGATCACCCTTTACGAATTGCTACTAAATTCGAGCCTTGGATGAAAAAAAATTATACAGAAATTAATAGAAAATGGTTTTTACTTTTATCAGACTATAACCGAGAAGGTTTAAGAGAAAAAGAATGGAATGGAGTACTAGTAAAAAAATATCATAGAAATTTTAGTAGTTTAATAAATGGCTTAGTTAAAAGTGGATTTAATGTTGAAAAAATTTTAGAACCATTACCTGACGAAGAAAGTATAAAAATTCTTCCTAAATATATTAATCAGTATGATAGACCATATTTTTTATTTATTAGAGCCAAAAAATAGCAGGATTTTTAAAATTTCCTGCTATTCGCCATTTAAAAACTAATCATATATCTAATAATAAATAATAAAAAAATGTATCATAAAAAAATTTTAATTTAAAAAAAATCAATTTTGTTGTAACAAAATATCAAAAAATTCCCATATTATATAGAAGAACTAGTAGTTTTTTTCTTATATTTTATATAAACCATTTATGGCTATCTATAATTTTATTCAACTCATTAAGTTCTTCTGACTTATAACTTTTATTTATATTTAATGCCATTGCATATGCTATATATTTGTCCCACAATTTAACACTTTCTAATTCAGCATTTTCTATCATAGAAAAGTCTCTAATAAACTTTTCGAATTTTTTCCATTTCAATACTTCTAATGCACCTTTATCTGTATATTTTTTTAAATCATCTTTTATAAATTGGCGTTTTGATATTTTCATTAATACATTTAATATAATTATAGAAATTGGTATTGCTACTAGGGCTGTTCCCATACTATAAATCATTTCTGGTGCATTTAAAATAAATTTTTCTTTTGAAGGTATAAACAACATTGTAACTAAATATACTATAAATAATAGTATAAATATTAAAAAGGCAATCAAACTTATTTTTAATATTCTTTTTAATAAACTTGTATTTTCTTTCTTTACAAATTTTCTTTTATCTAATTGTCGTTCTACTATTGAATGCCACTTATCGGTATCAAATTCTTGATTCTTCGTTAATACATAATATACATATCTTTCATCTTCTTCTAATTTATTCAATACAACATCAGTATTATTCAAATCTTTGATTTTAATTTTTCCATTTACTTTTTCTAAATCAATAGCATCTTTTGAATATATATTTAAAATAGTTGCTATAAAATCTCTCTTATCATTTATTTTATTATTCATTAATAA
>CATZPY010000028.1 GCA_958422985.1 uncultured Clostridium sp. | reverse complement strand
GCTTCTAGTGCCCAAACTTCCATCTCTCCAAAACGTTGTCCACCAAATTGAGCTTTACCTCCTAGTGGTTGTTGTGTAACTAAAGAGTATGGTCCAGTTGAACGAGCATGTATTTTGTCATCTACTAAGTGGTGTAATTTAAGCATATACATTACCCCAACTGTGATTGGTTCAGCAAATGGATCTCCTGTTCTACCATCATAAAGAATTGTTTTACCATCTGGTGTATTTCCAGACTTAGTTAATAATTCTTCTATTTCTTCTGATGTTGCACCATCAAATACTGGTGTTGCTACATTCCATCCTAATTCTTTTGCTGCTAATCCTAAATGAACTTCTAAAACTTGACCTAAGTTCATACGAGAAGGAACACCTAATGGGTTTAATAGAATGTCTACTGGTGTACCATCTGGCATAAATGGCATGTCTTCTTCTGGTAAAATTCTAGATATTGTACCTTTGTTACCATGACGTCCAGCCATTTTATCTCCAACTGATATTTTTCTTTTTGTTGCAATATAACATCTTATTATTTGGTTAACACCTGGTCCTAATTCGTCTGAATTATCTCTTGTAAATATTTTTACATCTACAATTGTTCCAGCTTCACCATGTGGTACTTTAAGAGATGTGTCTCTAACTTCACGAGCTTTTTCTCCAAATATTGCACGAAGTAATCTTTCTTCTGCTGTTAGTTCTGTTTCTCCTTTTGGAGTAACTTTACCTACTAAAATGTCTCCTGGTCTTACTTCTGCACCAATTCTTATAATACCATTTTCGTCTAAGTCTTTTAAGCTGTCTTCCCCAACATTTGGTATATCTCTTGTTATTTCTTCTGGTCCTAATTTTGTGTCACGACATTCGCAATCGTATTCTTCTATATGGATTGATGTAAATACATCTTCTTTTACTAGTCTTTCATTTAAAAGTATAGCATCTTCGTAGTTGTAACCTTCCCATGTAGAGAATGCTACTAATACGTTTCTACCTAAAGCCATTTCACCATTTTTTGTTGCTGGTCCATCTGCTATACTATCACCTTTTTTAACTCTTTCTCCAGCTACAACTATTGGTCTTTGGTTTATACATGTTCCACCATTTGTTCTTTTAAATTTGTTTAATTTATGTGTCTTTGTTTTTCCGTTATCATATTTAACTGTAATAGCTTCACCTGTAACTTTTTGGATAACTCCATCGTCTTCAGCTAAAATTAATATTCCAGAGTCTTTTGCTGCTCTATATTCCATACCTGTTCCTACTATTGGAGCTTCTGGATTTATTAATGGAACTGCTTGACGTTGCATGTTTGCACCCATAAGAGCACGTTTTGCATCATCATGCTCTAAGAATGGGATCATAGCTGCACCAATTGACACTAATTGTTTTGGTGAAACGTCTATTCCTGTTACCATTTCTCTGTCTACTTCTATAATATCGTTTCTATATCTTACTTTAACCCTTTTATTTACAAAAGTTCCATCTTCGTTTATTGGTTCTTCTGCTTCTGCAATATAGTTACCATCTTCTACATCTGCACTCATATATTCTACTTTGTCTGTAACTTTATGTGTTTCTTTGTCTACTAATTTATATGGTGTTTCTATAAAGCCATATTCATTTATTTGTGCAAATGATGAAAGTGCAGATATAAGACCTATGTTTGGTCCTTCTGGAGATTCTATTGGGCATAGTCTACCATAATGCGTATAGTGAATATCACGAACCTCGAATCCTGCTCTTTCTCTTGAAAGTCCTCCAGGTCCTAATGCAGAAATTCTTCTTTTATGTGTTAATTCTGATAATGGGTTGGTTTGATCCATAAATTGTGATAATTGTGAACTACCAAAGAATTCTCTTATTGCTGAAGTTATTGGTTTTGTATTAATTAATGTTTGTGGTGTTATTACATCTAGATCTTGAATTGTCATTCTTTCACGAACAACTCTTTCTAATCTTGTTAAACCTATTCTAAATTGGTTTTGTAATAATTCACCAACACAACGTATACGTCTATTTCCTAAATGGTCTATATCATCTATTTCTCCTAGTTTATGGTCTAGGTTTAGTAAGTAGTTAATAGAAGCTAGTATATCTTCTGTTGTAACATGTTTTGGCACTAATTCTTCATATCTTTGTTTTATTACTTCGTGTAAATCTTTCTCGTCTGTGTTGTCTATAATGCTTTTTAATACTTCATAATTTACCATTTCTCTAAAGTGTAAGTCTGAAATATCTACATTTGTTACGAAATCATGAATATTTACTGTTCCATTTCCTATTATTTTAATAGGTTTCTCATCTACTTTTACTTCTACCACATTTATACCAGAATTTTGGATTTCTTCTGCTAAGTCTTTAGATATAACTTCTCCTGCTTCTACAAATAATTCTCCTGTTTCTGGATTTATTATGTCTGCATATGCTATTTTTCCTTCTATTCTTGTTGCTAAATTTAGTTTTTTATTGTATTTATATCTTCCTACTTTTGATAAGTCATATCTTCTTGCATCGAAGAATAAACCATTAAATAGGTTTTTAGCAGCATCTACTGTTGGAAGTTCTCCTGGTCTTAATTTTTTATAAATTTCTATTAATGCTTCGTCTTGTGTTTTTATTGGGTCTTTTTCTAATGTTACTCTTAGTTTTTCTTCGTTTCCAAAGAAATCAAGTATTTGTTCATCTGTTACTAAGCCTAATGCTCTTAATAGTGTTGTTACTGGAATTTTTCTAGTTCTGTCTACACGTGCATAAAAAACATCGTTGCTATCTGTTTCGTATTCTATCCATGCACCTCTTATTGGCATTACTGTTGATGTAAATAATTTTTTACCTGTTTTATCGTAAGTAAAACCATAGTAACATCCTGGTGAACGAACTAATTGGCTTACTACAACTCTTTCTGCACCATTTATAATAAATGTTCCACTATCTGTCATTAAAGGAAAATCTCCTAAATAGATCTCTTGCTCTTTAATTTCTCCTGTCTCACGATTTATTAATCTTACTTTTACATGTAAACGTGTAGAATATGTAGCATCTCTTTCTTTAGCTTCTTCTAAAGAATATTTTGTCTTTTCTTCCATGTAGTAATCAAAAAACTCTAGAACTAAATTTCCTGAATAGTCGATTATTGGTGAAATGTCTTGTAATACTTCTCCCAATCCTTCTTCGACAAACCACTCGTAAGAATCTCTTTGCACTTTAATTAAGTTTGGCATTTCTATAAAGTCTCCAACTTTTGCAAAGTCTTTTCTTGAGCTTTTTTCATGCTTAATTTCTTTTAACAACTAAATCACCTCTAAAACAAAATGTAAGCAGTTTGAAAAAATTATATGTGAATATTGAAAAGTCCTTCTTGCTACTAAAATTTTATATTAGCTTCCAAATTCCTGCTTTATAAATTTTTCCATTAATATAGCCTTTCAGAACAATTCCTCTTTCCAATTAATATAACCGTTTTTAGGCAACAAAAAGGCATGCTGGCAACTCTCTATTTTATTTTGCCAACCTACCTTGTTTTAAAATTACTTTTTCTTAATTTTTTTAATTATTTTTATCACCTTTTTAAGCGTTTAAATATCTTTAGTATCATAACATGTTTTTGCCTGTTTTGTCAATAAATTGCAGCAAATTTGTTTTAAGAATTTTATTATTATTTAAATTATTAAGTTTGTATTTTTATTTACCTTATGTTATACTACAAAAAAATACCTAGCAGTTGAAATTTTTTATTTCGCTTCTTATATTTTTTAGTTGGCATAGCCAATAATTTTATATTTCAAGGTGATTAAAAAATGCAAGATAATAATACAAAAGACAATAATAGTCAAAAAAATTTGTCCGAAGCTTTTAAAGAATTAAAAGAAGCTCGAGATTCAAAACAAGTAAAAAAAAGTATAGATACCAATGAAAAAGAAAACAGTGCAAACGATATAGTATACTCAAAACCAACAAAAGGAAATAGTTTAAAAAAATCTAATAAGCTTTCTAAGCAAAAAACAGATTCAAAAATTAGGAAAAAAGATAATATTTCTTTTAAATCTAATGCTAAAAATGACAAAAATAAAAAGATTACTATTCCTTTTAAAGCAAAAAATAATGTTAATAAAGAAAAAAAATTTAAAGGTTCTATAAAATATAAATTTGATACCTTAAGGAGTAATCAAACAAAGTTTAAGCAATTTATTATTTTTTCTATTATTTATTTAGTAATTATAATTGGGTTAATTATCTTTATATTTTCTTATATTTCTAATAAGAATAAACAAGAAAACCCTTATGGGAATTTTAATACGTATGAAAAGAATACAAATCCTTTTAACATAAGTCAAATACTCATGGATAACTCAAACACAGGTAAAACCAAGGAGAAAACCTACAGAGATAAAGAAATACCTTATTCTACTAAGTATATAAAAAATGACTCACTTCCAAAAAATGAAAAAATAGTAAAACAAGCTGGTGTTTTAGGACTAGAGCGTGTTAATCTTGTAAGAACTTATGAAGGAAAAGATTTAGTTGACGAATCTACTGCTAGTATAGATATTTTAAAAGCTCCTATAGAAGAAATTGTAGAAGTTGGTACATCTGACTTTTTAGTAAACTATAATGTTCATTTAGGAGATACAATGTATATTATATCTACAGTATCTTTAATGGATTCTATTAATAACGGTTCTGAAATATGTAGAATAACTAGATATATGGATGTTACACTTTTAGAAGTTCTTGGAGATTGGTGTAAAATTGTTTTTGACGGTCAAGAAGGATATGTTCCATCATCTTCATTAACATCTAAATCTACAACTCCTGGTATTGTTTCACAGAACAAGGTACAAAGAATTGTTTCTAAACTTAACTTTAATATGGCATTAAATGTTAAGAGTGGTTTATCTTTAGAAGATTACAAACGTATATTAGCTAACGAGCCAAGAGATGTAAACAAAGTAATTTACAGCAATGCTGAAGCATTTTATAATGCAGAACAAAAATATAATGTTAATGGTCTTTTACTAGTTGCCATGGCAATTCACGAAAGTGGCTGGGGAACTTCTGCAATATCTTTAGATAAAAGAAATTTATTTGGTTATGGTGCTTACGATAACGATGCTTACAATTCTGCTTACACGTTTGACACCTATGCAGAAGGAATTGAATTTGTTGCAAAAATACTTGCTAAAGCATATTTAAATCCTGCTGGAATGACAATGTCAGATGGTGATACAACAACTGGAAGATTTTATTCTAGTCCAACACTTACAGGAATTAATATAAGATATTCTACAGATCCTAATTGGTGTACAAAAGTATTTTCATACATGACATATTTTTATGACAAATTATAGTTTTAGCATTAATGAAAAGGAGATTCAAATGAAAAAATTGTTTAAAAAGAAAGACGTTATTGTTTTGTTAATATTAATTATTATATTAATAAGTTTACTTCCTTTTTATATTTTTAAAATTAGAGATATTATATATAGGAATAATTTTGCAAATTATTCCTATGAAACATATAATAATTACATAAGTCCAATTTTTTCTATAGAAAAAATTGTGTATTACAGCAATGCCTTCGTAACAGATAATAGCCAAGGAAATAATTTTCAAGATATAAACATTGGTCAATATACAGATATTGCAATATATATTAATAATACTAATAGGTCCGATGATTTAACAGACGAAAATACAATTTCTGAATTATATATAGATAATATAAAAGTTTCTACTAATTCTGATAAAGGAAACAAAAGTTTAAGCTACAAAAACCCTTATTATTTTGCTACATATAAAGGATTACAAGAGCCTAATAATAATAGAATAGATTTTTCTATTATTACTAATAATAAAGATAATAAAGAAAGTGCTTACAATAGCCCTGCTTTTTACCAAGATTGTTCTAATCCAATAAGTTTAGGATATATAAATAAAGACATTGTAACAAACTTTAAAATGCCAAATACAGATATAATATCTTTAAATGGTACTGTTTTGCAAAAGGCAAATATTCCTTTAGAAGATTTAACTTTTAATATGAATTTCACTATTCATATTAAAAACAATAAAAACGAAGAATTTATATGTACTGTAGATAGGCCTGTATTAAGTGGTGAATTTAGTTCTCAAATTTTTAATGGTTATATTGCCACACAATATTCACCAGACCCAGGTACTTATCAGTTTATAAAAATTTCCTAATTCTAGTTAAATAATAAAACCTATTTTTCTATATGTATAATTTTCACCTATTCATGAATAAACATGAATAGGTGATTTTTTTGAAAAAATTAAAATTATTTATTATAAATGGTTTAGCTTTAAGTGTTATCTCTATCTTTTTGCAGTTGGTAGGTGTTTCTTTTGGTGTTTATATTTCTAATAAAATTGGTAATGAAGCAGTTGGCTTATACCAACTATTAATGTCTACTTACTCTTTTGGTATAACACTTGCTCTTTCTGGAATTAATCTTGCTTGTATTAGAATTGTTTCTGAAGAAATAGCAAAAAACAATTTTACTAATTTAAAATTTGCTGTAAAAAAATGTTTATTCTACAGTCTTTGTTTTGGCATTTTAACTTTTTTTATCTTTTGTATTTTTGCAAATTATATTTCTTCTCGTATTTTGCATGAAAAAATCTCTGCTTTTACAATAGGTATAATGGCTTTGTCGTTTCCTTTTGCTTCTATTTGTTCTTGCCTTAATGGTTATTTTTCTGCAGTAAGACATGTAATAAAAAGTGCTATTATACAAATAATAGAACAGTTATTTAAAATTTTAATTATAACTTATATGCTTAATAGATTATTTAATTTTTCTATTAATTCTGCTTGCTGTTTAATTGTTCTTGGTAGTTCTATTTCTGAAGGAATTACCTGTTTATTAATGTTTATTGCTTATATAAAAGATAGAAAAAAATGGTATTTAGAAAATACTATTGTTAATAACAAAAATGAAGATACTAGTATTACAAAAAGAATATTTAAAATTTCTATGCCCATCTCTTCTGCAACATATATAAAATCCGGGCTTGCGACTTTAAAACAAATAATTATACCTTTAAAACTAGAAGCTTCTGGCTTAAGTTGCAATAACGCTTTAGCAAATTATGGAATGATTAATGGTATGGTTTTTCCTATTGTACTTTTTCCTAGTACTTTTTTAAGTTCTTTTAGTGGTTTACTAATACCAGAATTTTCGGCTTTTAATATACGAGGTAAAAATGATATTATTAAAAATTCAATATCTAGAATATTAAAATATACTATGGCTTTCTCTTTTTTTATTATTGGAATATTTTTTTGCTTTTCTGAAGAATTAAGCATTTTAATTTATAATAACGAAAATATTTCTAAATATATAAAAATATTAGCTCCTGTAATTATTTTTATGTATTTAGATAGTATTGTTGACGGAATTTTAAAAGGATTAGATAAACAAGTTAGTGTTATGATTATAAATATTATAGATTTGGTAAGTAGCATTTTATTGATATCTTTTTTAGTTCCTATTTATGGAATTCTTGGATATTTAATAGTCATATTTGTAAGTGAGATTTTAAATTGTATTTTAAGTATGTTAGTTTTAATTAATGTTTCTAATATTAATTTAAATTTCAAAATATGGATTTTTAAACCTTTTGTTATTTTAATTTTTAGCATGACTATAACTATCTTTTTAAAGATTCATTCAAATGCTATCTTTCCATTATTTGTAAACATTTTAATTTATAGTATAACTTTTATTTTTTTTAGTTTTGTTTTTAAAATAGTTACTAAAAATGAATTTAAAGAATTTCTATAAGAACTAATAATTCATTTTCTTTTATTAGTTCTTCTTTTAATAGTTCATCTGTTACTATATAATGCAATTTTATTTTTATATTTTTTTCTTCATTATATATCTTCATTATATCATGATGTTTTTCTTTGCTGTATGTTTCTATTTTTATTTCGTCTAATAAATTTATATTATTTTTTTCTTTGTTTAACATACAAAAATATGCCCAATACTTATAGCCTAATTTATTGGCTTCTTCCTTATTACAAATTGTAACTGTAAGCATATCTTCGTTTGTTTGAAGATTTAGTCCATTAAATATTTGACTATTTTCTATTAATTCAATATTATTTAATTCTTTAATATTTTTTTCTAGCTTTGTATTTATTAAATTAATTGTTTCTTTTGTGTTATTATTCATATTTTCTTTTAATTTTTCTAATTTATTATTCACAATTAATTATTCTCCTTTCCAAGGCTTTATGTTAATATTAAAACATATTTAGCAAATTTTTACAAGAATAAAATCTCGATATTATTCGTCATCTTTCGACATTATCCCTCATTATCTTTTCCTTAGAGTTAAATTTAATGTATTAGTGTTATTACCTCTTTTATACTCCACTTTTACGATTTCTCCTGGTGTTTTTGTATAAATATATTCTTTAATATCATTCATAGTATATATTAGTTTATCATCTATTTTTAATATTATATCACCTTTTATTAATCCACTTTCAAATGAAGGACTATTAATTTCTACATTTTCTATATATACTCCACTAGACAATTTTAAATTTTTATCTATATATGGAATAATATTTTTATCATATCCAGAAATTCCTATATATGGCTCTTCAAAATTACCTGTAAGTGCAAATTTTTCTATTATTGGCTTAATAACATTTACTGGAACTGCAAATCCCATTCCTTCTGCTGTTTCTATTTTTAATGAATTTATTCCTATAACTTCTCCATTCAAATTTATTAGTGGGCCTCCACTATTTCCTGGATTTATTGTTGCATCTGTTTGTATTAAATCTGTCATTAGTATTTCTTTATTATTTTCTGTAAACTTTATAGTTCGCGACTTAGCACTTATTATTCCTGAAGTTACTGTCCTTTCAAATTCGTATCCTATTGGATTTCCAATTGCATATACTGGTTCTCCTGCTTTTACACTATTTGAATCTCCAAATTTAACAGCTTTTAAGCCAGTTAAATTTATTTTAACAATACTTAAGTCTAAATTTTCATCTGCCCAAACAACTTTTGCATCATAGGTATTACCATTTTCTAATGTTACATAGCAATTACTATATTTATCCCCAGAAACATGTCTATTGGTAAGTATATATCCATTAGAATCTACAATAATACCTGTTCCTAAACCAAGTTTTTCTATTCCCTTTTCTGTAAATATAGAACTTCCCATTTCCTTTATTTTTGATATTCCAACAACACTTAAATTTACATCTTGTATTATTTCCTCTATTGTTTTTTCTTTAACTTCTTGCCTTTGTATTTCTTTATTAGTTTTTTGTATCTTTAGATTTTCATTACTATTTTTTACATCTATCCTTAAATATAGTCTAAACAATGAAATTATTAAAATTATAATTGTTACTACTATAAATACTATAAAAAAATTTTTTCTTACATTTTTTGCCTTTCTTTTTATTCTTCTGTATTTTTGCATAAAAAACCTCCTTTGGAAAACCTTTCTTATTACTTTATGTTTTCCAAAAGGATTTTTTTAATACACTATTTAGCTTTTTCTAGTTTATTTATTTCTTGGTATCTTTTTACTTTATGTGTTGTTGTTTTATCTAGTGGTTCTTCTGTAATAACTATTTCTTTTATGTGTTTATATGCTGGCAATTCTTTGTTTATTTCTTTTATATTATTCCAAATTTCTTTTTTATATTCTTCTTCTGTTTTTTCACCTAATTCTTTTGTTATTAGATCTTTATTATATACTATTTTAGCACATATTAATGTATCTGTTACATTCTTTTCCCTTGCATATATTAAACTTTCTTCTACATAATTAATCTTATTTATTAAAAATTCTAGTTCTTGAGGATATATATTTTTTCCATTTCTAAGTACTATAACATCACTTTTTCTACCTGTTACATATAAAAAGCCATCATTATCTATATAACCATAATCCCCTGTATAAAACCAGCCTTTTTTTAGAACTTTCTTTGTAGCTTCTTTGTTTTCATAATAACCTAGCATAATACTTGGACCTTTTGCTACAATTTCCCCTATGCCATCTTTATCTTTTTCTGCAATTTTTATTTCTAGATTACATAAAGGTAATCCTACAGAACCTGGTCTTTTTCTTTCGTCTGTTTCTGCTGTAATTACTGGTGATGTTTCTGTTAAACCATATCCTTGTACTAATTCTATTCCAAGCGAATTGTAACCTTCTATCGTTTCTTTGTTCATTGGAGCAGCACCATATAAAACAACTCTTAAATATTCGTCAAACTGTTTTAATACTGGCTTAAATAAAAATTTTCTTGCATCTATATGATGCTTTAATAAAAATTCTGAAATGTTTTTCATCTTATTTATTAATTTTTCTTTTCCACTATCTTTTATTCCCTTTTGAATTTTTTTATACATTGTTTCTAAAACTAATGGAACCGCAACAAATACACTAACTTGAAATTCTTTTAAATTGTCTGCTATATGTCTTAATCCTTCGCAAAAAGCAATTGTAGCACCACTATATGTACCATATAAAAATGTTATTGTACATTCAAATGTATGATGTATTGGTAAAAATGAAAGCAATGTATCTGTTTTATATAATTTTACGTGTTTAGCTATGGCACTTATATTAGAACAAATATTATTTTGTGATAGCATTACCGCTTTTGGTTCACTAGTAGTGCCAGATGTAAATAACATTACATACATTTCATTATTATTAATAGTTACTTTATTATATTTTGTCTTATTTGACTTTAATATTTTTCTACCACTTTCTATAAAATCTTCAATTTTTATTTCATTTTCTTTCTTTGGCACATCCATACATATTTTATGTTTAACATTTAACCCATCTTTTATTACATTTTCTACGGCTTCAGTATATTTTGACTCATATACTATTACATCCACTTCACTTCTTTTTAATAATTTTTCAATTTCCACATTTGTTAAAGCTTTATCTAATGGTACAATCACTTTTCCAGCACATTCTACGCCTAAATATGTAACACACCATTCATATCTATTATCTCCTATAACTGCAATTCTTTTTGCATTACTTGCAATAATAGCTTCAGACATAGACTTAATATCTTCTACAAATTTTGAGTATGTAATTTCTTTTATTTCCCCATTTTTCTTATACTTAAATGCTACTTTATCTTTAAATTGCTCATACCTTTTAACTAATTCTCTAAAATTTTTTATTGGCTTTCTCTCTATATCATTTTTAGGTTGTTCTTTCATAGCTTTACCTACTTTCTATTAGTTTTTATCATTCTATAACAAATGGTAAAATTGTTCAATATTTTTATTGCTTTTTAATTTTTTTAAGTATATAATTTCGTAAAGATTTAAAGGTGATGTTTATGAATGATTTAAAATTATTTAATTTAACGATTCCACAAAAGGCAATTTTTTTATCAGAACAATATTCTTCTGGTACTAATTTAAATTCTATTGGTGGAAATATAATTATAGAAGAAAAAGTAGATTTAGATTTGCTAGAAAAAGCATTAAACATTTTTGTTAAAAATAATGACGCACTTAGAATAAGAATTCATATGGAAGATTCTATACCTATGCAATACATAGTGCCATATGAACCTTTTTATTTAAAGCGCGTTTTTTTAAAGGATAAACAAGATTTAGATAAGTTAACTTCTGAAACTGTAGCTTGTCCTTTCAATTTTTTTGACTCTTCTTTATTTAATTTTACTCTTTTCAAATTTGAAGATGAAACTGGTGGACTAACTTTATCTTTCCATCACATAATTTCCGACGCTTGGTCTATAAGTTTATTTGTAGATGGTATAATTAAAGTTTATTCCGATTTATTAAATAATACCACTATAAACGAAAATGAAAATAACTCTTATTTAGATTTTGTTAAAAGCGAACAGGATTATTTTAATACTTCTAGGTTTAAAAAAGACAAAGAATTTTGGAATTCCTTTTTTTCTTCTGAACCGGAACATATTATAATTTCAGACAAAAAAGAAAAAAATATAACAACTACTGCCAAGAGAAAATCTTTTTTATTAGACAAAGAACTATACCAAAAAATAACTTCTCTTTGCAAAGAGGCTAATTGTTCATTATTTACTTTTTTTATGGCTATATATTCCTTATATTTAGCTAGAATTAATAATAGCAATTTTTCTACAATAGGAACTCCAATTTTGAACAGAACAAATGTTAAAGAAAAATCTACTTGTGGCATTTTTACGGGTACACAACCATTTTGTTTAAATATTGACTATAATATGTCTTTTAACGATTTTTTAAAAAATGTTATGTGTAGTCAAATAAAATTTTTTAGACATCAAAAATACCCATATTCTACTTTATTAGAAGATTTAAAAAATATGTATAATATTTCTTATAATTTATATGATTTGGCATTTTCTTATCAAAATGCTAGAACGAATGCTACTATATCTAATATTAAATTCCATACTAATTGGTTTTTTAATGATAATTGTTCAGATTCTCTTCAAATTCATTTTTATGATATGGATGATACAGGTATAATTAATATTTATTATGATTATAAAATTTCTAAATTTTCTGAAGAAGAAATAAATACACTTCATAATAGAATACTTAATATGGCTATGCAAGTAATAAGTAATCCTTCTATTATATTAGAAGATATTAATATTATAAGTAATAAAGAAGAACAATTTATAAAAAATATATCTAGTAATTCTAACATTTCTCATCCTAGAAATATTGGAATTCACGATTTAATAAGTGAAATTGCAAAAAAATACCCTAATAATACAGCTGTTACTTTTAATAATGAGCATATTACTTACGAAAATTTAGATATTTATAGTACTAAAATTGCTAATAATCTTATTGCAAATGGTGTAAAAAAAGGAGATATAGTCGCTATTTTACTTAAAAATAAGGATATTAACCTTATTGCAAGTATACTTGGTATTTTAAAAACTGGATCTGCTTTTTTAGCCATTTACCCTAACTATCCTAAAGAAAGAATAGAGTATATTTTGCAAAATAGTAATAGTAAGCTATTAATTACAGAAGATTATTTTGACAATTTAAATATTAATTATCCTAAATTATATATTAATAACTTGCAAAATTATAATGAAAATTTTGTATTTCCCAAAGTAGCACCAGACGATAATGCCTACATTATATATACTTCTGGCTCTACTGGTAAACCAAAGGGTACTATTCAGTCACATAATAATATTATAAATTTTGTTTATACTTTAAATTATTTTTTTGATAACACAACATCATATAACGATAATTTTTTATCTGTTACTAATATATGCTTTGATGTTAGTATGGCTGAAATTTTTACTGCACTTGCTTTTGGAGCAAATTTGCATTTATACAAAGACTTAAATAATAGTAGTATAGCAGAGCTTGCGGAATATATTTATTCTAATAATATTACATTTTCATATTTCCCACCTTCTATGTTACATTCTATATATGAAGAACTAGCTAAATATTCTAACTTATCATTAAACAAAATTTTAGTTGGAGTAGAACCAATTAAAGCTTGTACTTTATCTAATTTTTATACTTTAAATAGTAATATGAAAATTGTAAATGGATATGGTCCTTCAGAAACTACTATTTGTTGTACTATGTACAAATTTAATAATACTTTACCAAAAGATAGTATAGTTCCTATTGGTTTTCCTGTTGGTAATTCTAAAATTTTAATTTTAGACAAGTTAAAAAAATATGTTCCTATAGGAAAAGTTGGAGAAATATATGTTCAAGGTGAATGTGTTGGTAATGGTTATTTAAATAATCCTGAAAAAACCAAACTTGCTTTTGACTTAAAAAATAGAATATATAAAACTGGTGATTCTGCTAAATGGCTTCCAGATGGCACAATCATGTTTGTTGGAAGAAATGATAACCAGGTAAAATATAGAGGTTATAGAATAGACCTAGGTGAAATTGAAAGTACTATAAAAAATATTTCTGGTGTTAAAAACTGTACTGTTATTTTTAACAAAGAAGATTCTGCAAACCCAACATTAATTGCTTTTGTTATTATGGATTCTTCTATAATAGACCAAGAAACTTTTAGAAATATACTAATAAAAAAACTTCCACATTATATGATTCCAAATCAATTTGAATTTTTAACAGAATTTCCTTTAAATACTAATGGTAAAATTGATAGAAAAAAATTACTATCTTTTGCAAAAAATAATGAAAATGAAGTTTATGAACCACCAAAAAATAATTTAGAAAAAATTTTATGTTCTATATGGGAAAAGGTTTTAGGAAAACATAAAATTGGTATTAAAGATAATTTCTTTTCATTAGGAGGAGATTCTTTAGATTCTATTAAAGTTACTGTAGAAGCTTCTGAATATGGTATAAATCTTTCTGCACAAGATTTTTATAGGTATCCTACAATTAGACTATTAGAAAAGTATGCTATTAATTCTAATAATTTAATTGTATAAAATAAAAATTCTTACACATATGAAGGATTTAAAATAGAATAAAGTTAACCTATTTCTTTAAGTGGAGATATATTATTAACAGGTGCTA
>CATZPY010000027.1 GCA_958422985.1 uncultured Clostridium sp. | reverse complement strand
TGTAAAAAATAACATAAAGTATTAGTAGGAAATAGTAAATTATACCAAACTTTTTTGGATTTGCCATAATGATAAAGAAGATTTAAGAGAATTCTCTTAAATCTTTTTTTGGTAGATAATTATTAAACTAAGTAATGCTAATGGTTTACAATATTATAAATTTGTTATATAATAGGGCAAAATTAAAAAGAAAGGGAGATTTTAATGGACAATAAGGTTAATGAAGAAGTAGATATAAATCAATTAATGAAAGTTAGAAGAGAAAAATTAGATGAACTAAGAAATGAAGGAAAAGATCCATTTGCTATAACAAAATACGATAGGACAGAAACAGCTGGTCAAATAAAAGCAGATTATGAATCTTATGAAGAAAAAGATGTATCTGTTGCAGGTAGAATAATTGCTAAAAGAATAATGGGAAAAGCTTCATTTTGTACTATACAAGATAGTGACGAAAAAATACAAAGCTATGTTAGTGTAAACGATTTAGGTGAAGAAAGTTATAAAGCTTTTAAAACTTATGATATAGGTGACTTTATAGGAATTAAAGGTTTTGTATTTAAAACAAAAACAGGTGAAATATCTGTACATGCAAAAGAAGTAACATTATTATCTAAATCTTTAAGACCATTACCAGAAAAATTTCATGGTTTAAAAGACCCAGATTTAAGATACAGACAAAGATATGTAGATTTAATAGTAAATCCAGAAGTTAAAAAAACATTTGAAATTAGAAGTAAAATAATAAAAGAAATAAGAAATATTTTAGATGAAAAAGGTTACTTAGAAGTAGATACACCAATGCTAAATACAATTTCTGGTGGAGCAACAGCAAAACCTTTTATAACACACCATAATGCTTTAAATATAGACATGTATTTAAGAATTGCTACAGAATTAAATTTAAAAAGACTAATTGTTGGTGGTTATGATAAAGTATATGAAATGGGTAGAATATTTAGAAATGAAGGAATGGATATAAGACATAACCCAGAATTTACTTCTATAGAATTATATGCTGCCTACCAAGACTATAATGACATGATGGATATAACAGAAGAGCTATTTTCAGAAGTAGCAAAAAGAGTTTTAGGAACAACAAAAATAACATATCAAGGACAAGAAATAGACTTAACACCTAAATTTAAAAGAATTACAATGATAGATTCAATTAAAGAAGTTACCGGAATAGACTTTAATAACATAAATACAGATGCAGAAGCAGTAGCCTTAGCTAAAGAAAAAGGAATAGAAATTCCAGATAAAACAAAGGAAACTAGAGGAGATGTTATTAGTTTATTCTTTGATGAATATGTAGAAAAAACACTAGTACAACCAACATTTATATATGATTATCCAGTAGAAATTTCTCCACTTGCAAAAAGAAAACAAGAAGATCAAAGACTTACAGAAAGATTTGAAATATTTATAGGTGGAAGAGAATATGGTAATGCTTTTTCTGAATTAAATGATCCAATTGACCAATATGAAAGATTTAAAAAACAGGTTGAAGCAAGAGATGCTGGCGACGACGAAGCAGGAATGATGGATGAAGATTATATTAACGCATTAGAAATAGGTTTACCTCCTACAGGAGGATTAGGAATAGGAATAGATAGATTTGTTATGTTATTAACAGATGCTGCATCAATAAGAGATGTATTATTATTCCCAACAATGAAACCTTTGGCATAGAATATTTAATAAATTTAATAAAAAATAAAGCACTAAGTATATAATAGTTTTTGTTACAAAAATTTATATATTTAGTGCTTTTTTATTCAATATAAAAAGAGTGTTAATAAATAATAAACACAGATTTACATAAAATTGACAAAATAATAAAAATATGCTATAATCAAGATATTAAGGTATATGCCTTAGCACATTGAAAAGGAAGGGAGGTTCTTTGTAACTGCAAAATATGAGAAAAGGAGGAAAATGTCGTAACAGTGTAACTCGTTGACAAAGCCAAAGAAATAAAGTAAATGTCTATGACATTGGAAAATAATGTAGTAATCAATATCATACATCAAAAGGAGAAAATGTTATGAATAAAGAGTTTAGAAAAGAAAATGAAATTATTGAAGAAACTGCATCTCATAAAGCAAAAGGAGGAAATATGATGAAAAACATTATTAATATTCATAAATAAGCAGGTACAAAGAAAGATGCTATAAGAGTGAGACGGGAAAGTGATATTCCAGATTTCTTAAAGGAAGCAATTTTTCAGAATTAGATGAAATTTGGAGTAAAGGTGAATAGAAATACATTCTTAGTCCTACTCATCTTATAGTATTAGTGACATCAGAGGGTGCAAGAATTGACCGATAAGATGTGTATCCCTTATAGAAACTAATAAATTAATTGATTTTACATTGGAGGTAAATATTTATAATGAAGATTGGATTTATTGCATGTGCGATTGTAACTATTATGTGTATTATTCTAGCCATTACGATATTCTATAATTTGATGGCTAATCGGATAAATTTGCACAGGAAATTATGCACTACAATTGCAGTACTTTTAGCAACTTATGCAGCATTATCAACTTCAACAATTGTAGAATGTAACCATGGAGAATGGTCTTGGTTGCGTTTTAGTTTATTGACATCGCTAGTTTTCGGTAGTGTTTTAGTAATTTCATCATTCATTGATACAGGCAAAAAACGTTGGACTTACATTAAAGAAAAAAGAAGAAATAAGGAAATTTGGTGGCGATAATTAAAGCGCGAAAAAAATGATAGACAATTGTATTATCTGATAAAAAGCAAAAATGATAGTAACAAATCTTAAGTAAATTTCATTAGTTTAATTAGGCGAAAAATTCTCACTCATTTGTGAGAATTTTTTGTTTTATGAAATATAATTAGTTTGTACATTAAAGATATTATTCTTTATAAAAAAGCAAACTTAAGATTTTCTAACAAATGTAAATTCTAAGCAAATCTAAGGTTCGCTATAATTCTCTAGTAAGAAAGTTCTACTACTAGGAGAACTTTCTTACTATATAAAAAAAATTCCACTTAAATGGTGGAATTTTTAAATTATTTGTGATATATTTCATAAGAAATAAAACTATGAGAAAATTTAACTAAAACACACAATAAGGAAGAAGGTAAAATATGAGTGAAAAAGATACAAAAGGTAAAGAACTAATTGTGCCAGAAAAAAATATATTTAAAAGAATATTTTCAGCATTATTAGATAAAATTAAAAAATGGTTTACTCCAAATGACTTTACATATAATAGTAATTTTGATGTTGCACCAAAAAGAGATGTTATAGAAAATAAAGAAAATTCAAAAGAAGGAAGAAATAATATAAAGGCAAAAGAAATGATAGACTTAAGTTTAAAGGTGAGCTTAATGCTAAAAGAATGGAATAAACAAAGAAGAATGTTTATAGAAGGTAAACAAGTAACATATAAAGAAAGTAAGACAGAAGACGGAGAAAAATATTCATATTATGCAATTAATGGGAAAGAAGTTTTGTCTAGTATAGAAACAGATAAAATGAAAAAGACAAGATTAGTAGACTATTATGTAGAAGAAAAAGAAACAGAAAAACTTGGAAATAAGATGACAGAAGATGTAAGAAATCCAGAAAAAGATATAGTATATGAAGAAGAAATTAATTACGAAACAGGTAAAAGTACAACAAAAACACTAGGACCAATTATAGACTGTGACTCAGAAGATGAAAAAGTAATAGGAAAATATGAAGAAACAGTAGAACGAGATAAAAATGATCCAGAATTTTTGCATATAGAAACAAAACAAAAAGTAAATGATATTAAAACAAATGAAGAACATAAAATTGTAGAAGAAAGGACGAATACAAAAGATGGGAGTTCATTTGTAAAACAAGTAGATGGAAAAGTTGTATATAAAGAAAATAAAGATGACAATACAGGAGAAGTTACTATAGAGTTATTTGATAAAAATGGTGAACTTTCTGAAACACATAAATTTGACAAAAATGGTGAGCCTATTGCCACATATGGAAAAGATGGAAAAGAACTTGTAAGAAAAGGTTATAAAACAATAAATGGTAAGACAGAAGAATATGTAATGCCAAAACCAATTAGAGGAATAGAAAAATACCCAGATGAGTCTAAAATAGTAGATCAAAATGATAAACAATGGGAAAGATATTTTAAAACTGTAAAAAATGTGGGTGTAAACTTTAATGTACCAAAAATATATTTATCAGAAGATCCAATTAATACAAAAACAGTAGATATAACCCAAAAAGCTAAAGAAAAAATAAAAGAACTTGATAAAAAAGAAATGTTATCAGAAAAAGACAATATAAAAGAACAAGATGATAATAAATCTGAAAGATAAATTTAATTTATAAAGGAGAGAATGCTATGTTTTATTTTCCAGGAGGGGGAAGTTATTTATACATATTGCTATTTATTATGGTCATAACGAATATTATGACAGGAGGAGTAGATTTATTAGGGTTGTTGCTAAGTTTACCAGGTGTATTAATAGCAATTACATTTCATGAATATGCTCATGCATTAGCAGCAGTAAAACTTGGTGACGAAACACCTAGAATGCAAGGAAGATTAAGTTTAAATCCATTATCACATTTAGACCCAATAGGTATTGTAATGCTTATATTTGCACATATTGGTTGGGGAAAACCAGTACAAATAAACCCAAGAAACTTTAAAGGTAGAGTTTCTACAAGCGCAGCAGAAGCAATTGTTTCTGTAGCAGGACCACTTATGAACTTCATATTAGCGCTTGTATTTTCTATAATTTTTGCGGCTTTAGTAACTTTTGTGCCAACAATATGGACAATGGCAAATGGAATAGTAACAACTGTCATTTTAGATATAATTATTGTTAATATTGGTTTAGGAGTATTTAATTTAATACCATTACCACCATTAGATGGTTCAAAAATATTAGCACATTTTTTACCTATAAATGCAAGAAGATGGTTTATAGAACATGAAAACATATTTTATATAGCTTTCATTATTATTTGGCTTACACCACTTGCTACAAGTATTACATCACCTATAATAGATACTATATTAGGAGGATTACTAAGTATAGGATTTGCAATATTTTAAAAGGAGATAAAAATGAAAGACGTAATAATATTAGGAATAGAGTCAAGCTGTGACGAAACTTCTGTTGCTATTGTAAAAAATGGAAGAGAAGTTTTATCAAATGTAATAAACACACAAATAAGCATTCATGAATTATATGGTGGAGTTGTACCAGAGATTGCTTCTAGAAATCATGTAGAAAACATATCGCCAGTAATGAAAGAAGCACTAAAAGAAGCTAATATAAAAATGGATGATATAGATGCAGTTGCATGTACATATGGACCAGGTTTAGTAGGTGCTTTATTGGTTGGAGTTTCATATGCTAAAGCATTAAGCTATGCGGCAAATAAACCACTTATAGGTGTAAACCATATTCAAGGTCATATTGCAGCAAATTATATAACATATAAAGATTTAAAACCGCCTTTTTTAACGCTATTAATATCTGGAGGAAATACACAACTTGTATTAGTAAAAGATTATACAGAATTTGAAATATTAGGAAAAACTAAAGATGATGCAGTTGGAGAAGCGTTTGACAAAATTGCAAGAGTTATAGGTTTAGGATATCCAGGAGGTCCTAAAATGGACAAACTTGCTAAAGAAGGAATTCCAAACATAGAGTTGCCAAAAGTACATGTAGAAGGATTAAATTTTAGTTTTAGTGGGCTAAAAACAGCTATAATTAACTTGCACCATAAAAATCCAAATATTAATAAAGCAGATTTAGCAGCAAGCTTTGAAAAAGATGTAGCAGAAATTTTATTAAAAAATACAAAAATGGCAGTAAAAGAAACAAATATAAATAAAATAGCTTTAGCAGGAGGAGTATCTGCTAATAGCTATATTAGAAAAGCATTTAAAGAATTAGAAGAAAAAGAAAGAATACAAGTATATTATCCAGAGCTTAAATTATGTACAGATAATGCAGCAATGATAGCGTCAGCAGGATATTATAATTATTTAAAAAATAACTTTTCAAATTTAGACTTAAATGCTGTACCAAATTTAAAATTATAATAGAAAGAGGGCAGACAATGTCAATTTATGCAATTTCAGATTTACATTTATCATATAATACAGATAAACCAATGGATATATTTGGATGGAAAGATTATGAAAATAAGATAAAAGAAAACTGGAATAGTAAAGTAAAAGAAAACGATTTAGTTATTTTAGGTGGAGATTTCTCTTGGTCAATGGATTTAGAAGATACATATAAAGATTTCGAATTTATACATAATTTACCAGGAAAGAAAATACTAATAAAAGGAAACCACGATTATTGGTGGGGGACTTTAACTAAAATGAAAAAATATATAAATGAAATAGGTTTTAATGATATAAATTTTTTATATAATAACAGTTACGAATTTGAAGGGAAATTAATTTGCGGAACAAGAGGCTGGAATTTTAGCGACTTACAAGAAGAAGACGAGAAAATATATAATAGAGAAATACAAAGATTAAGATTATCTTTAGAAGATGCAGTAAAAAAATATGGAAATGAAAAAGAAATTATAGTATGCCTACATTATCCACCACTAAAAACAAATGAAATTTCAGATTTTGTAAGAGTTATGGAAAAATATAATGTAACAAAATGCATATATGGACATTTACATGGACCTGCACATAAATTTGTTATAGAAAAGAGCATAGATAATATACAATATATTATGACAAGTTGTGACTATACAAACTTTGATCTTGTAAATTTATTTTAGAGTATAAATTAACAAATTGTAAAATTATTGTAATATTATAGGCAAAGCACTTGCAATTCACATAATTTGTGATATAATAGGAAGGCATTAAAAAACTATAAGGATAATAAAGCGAAAGGGTTGAAATAAATGAGTATAAAAGTAGAAAAAACAGATAACAAAAATGAATTAAAATTAGAATTTACAGTAGCAGCTGAAAAGTTTGAAGAAGCAATGAAAAAAGTATACTTCCAAACAGCTAAATATTTTAATATACCAGGATTTAGAAAAGGTAAAGCACCAATGAAAATTGTAGAAAAATACTATGGAGAAAGTATTTTTTACGAAGATGCTTTTAACGAAATATTAAAAGAAGAATATGACAAAGAATTAAAAGAGAACGATGTAACAGCTGTAAGCTATCCAGAATTTGATATAAAACAAATGGAAAAAGGAAAAGACTTAATATTTACAGCTACAGTTCAAACAAAACCAGAAGTAGAATTAGGTAAATATAAAGGTATAGAACTAAAAAAAGTAGAGTATACTGTAAAAGACGAAGATATAAACCATGAATTAGGTCATATGCAAGAAAGAAATTCTAGAATTGTTACAGTAGAAGATAAACCAGTAGAAAAAGGAAATATTGCTGTAATAGACTTCGAAGGATTTGTAGATGAAAAAGCATTCGAAGGTGGAAAAGCAGAAGGATATGAACTAGAAATAGGAAGTAACACATTTATTCCAGGATTCGAAGATCAAATAATAGGAATGAAACTTTCAGAAGAAAGAGATATTAAAGTAAAATTCCCAGAAGAATATTTTTCTAAAGAATTAGCAGGAAAAGATGCTATTTTCAAGGTAAAAGTAAATGAAATAAAGAAAAAGGACTTACCTAAATTAGATGATGAATTTGCTAAAGATGTTAGTGAATTTGACACACTAAAAGAGTTAAAAGCAAGTATAAAAGAAAAATTAGAAAAAGAAAATGAAGATAAAGTAAAATTTGAAACACAAGATATGGCTGTAAAAGCAGTTTGTGACAATACAGAAATAGATATTCCATCTGGTATGATAGAAACAGAAATAGACAACATGGTAAACGATATGAAAACAAGACTACAATATCAAGGTTTAACATTAGATAGTTATTTATCAATGATTGGAAAAACAGAATCTGAATTCAGAAAAGATTATGAAGAACAAGCAAAAGAAGCTGTTAAGTCAAGATTAGTAATTGAAGCTATAGTAAAGGCAGAAAAAATAGAAGCAAGTGATAAAGATGTAGCAGAAAAACTAGAAGAAATGGCTAAAAATTACGGAAAAGAAGCAAAAGAATTAGAACAAAACGAAGCCTTAAAGAACTATTTAAAAGGAAGTTTAGAAACAGAAAAAGCAATAGAATTTGTAGTAAAAAATGCAAAAATAAAATAAAGTAATAAAAGGAGTTTAATAAATAGTTATTAAACTCCTAATTATTTCTAAAAAATGATTAATTTATATTATTAAAAAACGATTAAATGTTAATAAAAAGGTTTGCATTTATAAAAGATATGATATAAAATAAGGTAAGTTTTAAAGGAGGAATTTTATTATGTATAAAAAAGAATTAAACAGTTTAGTACCATATGTAATAGAACAAACAAGTAGAGGAGAGAGATCATACGATATATTTTCAAGACTACTAAAAGATAGAATAATATTTTTAGGAGAACAAGTAGATAGCGCATCTGCTGGTGTTGTAATAGCACAAATGTTATTTTTAGAATCTGAAGATCCAGATAAAGAAATACATTTATATATAAATAGCCCAGGTGGATCTATAACAGATGGAATGGCTATAGTAGACACAATGAATTATATTTCTTGTCCAGTTTCAACTATTTGTGTAGGTTTAGCAGCAAGCTTTGGAGCAGTATTATTAGCAAATGGTGAAAAAGGAAAGAGATTTGCAACACCAAATTCAGAAATATTAATTCATCAACCACTAATAGGTGGCCAAGGAGGAGGAATTTCTGGTCAAGCAACAGAAATAAAAATATATTCAGATCATATGATGAAAACAAGAGAAAAATTAAACAAATTATTAAGTGAAAAAACAGGTCAACCAATAGAAGTAATTAATAGAGATACAGAAAGAGATAACTATATGACAGCAGAAGAGGCTCTAAAATACGGACTTATAGATGGTATTATGGATAAAAGAAGATAATTATATGCTAAGGATAACATAAAAAAGGAGAGCTTATTATGCAAAAAAATGAAAATAATAAAAACATTAGATGCTCATTTTGTGGTAAAACACAAGATAGCGTAGAAAAAATAGTTGCAGGTCCTGGTGTATATATTTGTAACGAATGTATACAAGTATGTTCAAATATTATAGAAAATGAATATTATGAAGATGAAGAAGATTTGTATACAACAGTAGAAGAAGATGTTGTACCTACGCCAGAAGAAATAAAAACTATTTTAGATGAATATGTAATAGGTCAAGAAGATGCAAAAAAATCATTATCAGTAGCTGTATACAATCATTATAAAAGAATAAACAATGAAGAAGAAAAAAATAATAAAGATGATATAGAAATAAAGAAAAGTAATATATTATTACTAGGACCAACAGGTTCTGGTAAAACATTACTTGCTCAAACATTGGCTAAAATATTAAATGTTCCATTTGCTATAGCAGATGCAACAACATTAACAGAAGCAGGCTATGTTGGTGAAGATGTAGAAAACATTTTATTAAAGCTAATACAGTCAGCAGATTATGAAATAGAGAAAGCTGAAAGAGGAATTATTTATATAGATGAAATAGATAAAATTTCTAGAAAGTCTGAAAATCCATCTATAACAAGAGATGTAAGTGGAGAAGGTGTACAACAAGCATTACTAAAAATTATTGAAGGAACAACTGCATCTGTTCCACCACAAGGAGGAAGAAAACATCCTCATCAAGAACTAATCCAAATTAATACAGAAAATATTTTATTCATTTGTGGTGGTGCATTTGAAGGGCTAGAAAAAATTATAGATCAAAGAACTGGAAAAAAAGCAATAGGATTTGGGGTAGAGAAAAAAGAAATTGCTAAGAAGACAAAAACAGAAGTATTTAAAGAATTGTTACCACAAGATTTATTAAAATTTGGTTTAATTCCAGAATTTGTAGGTAGATTACCAATAGTAACAACTCTAGAAGAGCTAGATAAAGATGCACTAATTAGTATATTAACTAAACCAAAAAATGCATTAGTAAAACAATACAAAAAGCTATTAGCAATGGATGGTGTAGAACTAGAATTTAAACCAGAAGCAGTAGAAGCAATAGTTGAAAAAGCGATAGAAAGAAAAACAGGAGCTAGAGGTTTACGTTCTATTATAGAAGAAATTATGAGAGATATAATGTTTGATATTCCTTCTAATCCTAAAATAGAAAAATGTATTGTAACAAAAGAAACTGTTAATGAAAAAACAAAACCAGAAATAATAATAAATGAAAACAAAGAACCAAAAAAACAAGTAATAAAAAGAAAAAAAATAAGACCAAATGAAATAGAGACTGCATAAATGCAATAAAAAAAGTAAATTTGCTACATATGCAAATTTAAAAATTAAGAATCTTGTATATAAGAAAAATTAAATAGAAGGAATAGTATTTTATAAAAAATACGCTAAAAATCCTTCTATTTTTTTGCTTATGGTTGAAAAAAACATTAAGTTGTGATATATATAATTTTACAAAAAATAGGTGAAAAAGAGAAAGAAAATGAAAAATATAAAAGATTATAATTTAGACGATCTAAAAAAAGAATTTGAAGAGCTAGGAGAAAAACCATATAGAGCAGAGCAAGTTTTTATGTGGTTATACAAAGAAAAAGTAAAAAAAATTGATGATATGACAAATTTATCAAAAGAATTGCGAAATAAATTAAAAGAGAATTTTTCAATATGTAATTACGAAATAGAAAGAAAATTAATATCAAAAGATGGTACTAAAAAATACTTATTTAACATATTAGATGGCAATATGATAGAGACGGTATTAATGGAATATCACCATGGTAAAACTGTATGTGTATCATCACAAATTGGTTGCAAAATGGGATGTAAATTTTGTGCTTCTACAGGAATTCCTTTTGTTAGAAACTTAACAGCAGGAGAAATTGTAGAGCAAATTATAGCAATAGAACAAGATGAAAATACAAAAATATCTAATATAGTATTTATGGGGATTGGAGAACCATTTGATAATTTTGAAAATGTAATAAAAGCTATAGAAATATTAAATAATCCTAAAGGACTAAATATAGGAGCAAGACATATAAGCATTTCTACTAGTGGAATAGTTCCTAAAATTTATGAGCTTGCAGATAAAAAAATACAATGTACATTATCTATATCATTACATGCAACAAACGACAAAAAAAGAAGTAATATGATGCCTGTAAATAATGCTTATCCAATAGAAGAATTAATGAAAGCCTGTAAATATTATATAGAAAAAACTAATAAAAGAATATCTTTTGAATATGCACTTGCAAAAGATAATAACGATAATTTAGAAGATGCAAAAGAGTTAGTTAGTTTATTACATGGAATGCTTGCACATGTAAACTTAATACCAATAAATAAAATAGAAAATGGTAAATTTGTAAAATCTACAAATAATAATATAATAAAATTTAGAGATTATTTAAATGAACATGGTATTGTAGCAACAATAAGAAGGGAACTAGGATCAGACATAGAAGCAGCATGTGGACAATTAAGAAGAAAGACTATAGAAGAAAAACGTTAGAGGTGATAAGATGAGATGTTTTGCTAAAACCGATTTGGGAAAAGCAAGAGAATTAAACGAAGATTCATACTATATTCCATCAGATGAAAATGAATTAAGAATATATATGTTAGCAGATGGAATGGGAGGATATAATGGTGGAGAAATTGCAAGTAAGTTAGCAATAGAATCTGCTAGAAAATATTTAACAAATAATTTTAATACTATAACACATGACAGAATAAATATAGAAGAGTTAATAAGAAGTAGTATGGAATATGCAAATATGGTCGTATTCGAAAAGTCTAAAGAAATACCAGAACTAGAAGGAATGGGTACAACTTTGGAATTAGTTCTAAGTTATGGGAATAAAATATATATAGGTCATGTTGGTGATAGCAGAATATATAGAGTAAGAAAAAATATTATAAGAAAACTTACAACAGACCATAGTTATGTAGAAAAATTGGTAAAAGAAGGAACTATAACTAGAGAAGAAGCCGAAAACCATCCTAAAAAGAATATGTTAATGAAGGCATTGGGATGTACTCCTTATGTGGAACCAGATGTAACAACAAAAGGATTTCTTAAAGGAGATGTACTTTTATTAACATCAGATGGTTTAACAAATATGGTTTCTAACCAAGAAATTTATGACATAGTAACAAATGATGCCATAAATGCGGGAACAAAGTTGGTCGAACTAGCAAATGATAGAGGTGGATATGATAACATAACTGTTGTTATCGTATATAATGATTAAGGAGAGATGGAATAATGGACCTAGAGGGGAAAATATTAGGTAACAGATATGAAATAATAGAAAAAATAGGAAATGGTGGAATGGCAACGGTTTATAAAAGTAAAGACCGTGTTTTAAATAGATATGTAGCAGTAAAAATATTAAGAGATGAATTTACAACAGATGAAGAATTTATAAAAAGATTTAGAATAGAAGCTCAATCTGCAGCAAGTCTTACACACCCAAATATTGTTTCTATTTTTGATGTAGGAAATGAAGGTAACTTATATTATATTGTAATGGAGTTAATTAAAGGTAAAACTTTAAAGGAAATAATAACAGAAGAAAATGGCCCATTACCTTGGAAATGGTCATTAAATGTTGTAACACAAATTGCTTCTGCTTTAGAAACAGCCCATAAAAACAATATAGTCCACAGAGATATAAAACCGCATAATATTATAATTACAGAAGATGGAATTGCAAAAGTTACAGACTTTGGAATTGCAAAAGCAGTTTCAAATTCTACAATAACTGCTTTTGGTACTACAATAGGTTCTGTACACTATTTTTCGCCAGAACATGCTAGGGGAGGATTTACAGATGCGAAATCTGACTTATATTCTTTAGGTGTTGTAATGTATGAAATGCTAACAGGAAAAGTTCCTTTTGATGCAGATACACCAGTTTCTGTAGCATTAAAACATATGCAAGAAAAACCAGTAGAACCAAAAGAATTAAATGAAAATATACCACAAGTTGTAAATGATATTATAATGAAGGCAATGCAAAAAGATATTAATTTAAGATATCAATCTGCAACAGAAATGGTTAAAGACTTAAATACAGCATTAAAAAATCCGGACGAAAACTTTGTACATATAGGAAATAATGCAGGTGCTGCAACACAAAGAATTTCTACACAAGAAATTGCAGAAGCAGAAAGAAGAGCCAACGAAAAAAATAATAAAGGAAAAGAGAAAAAATCAAATAAATTTAAGGATTTTGTAAAAAAACATAAAGTAGCTTCTGCTATACTTGGAGCAATATTACTATTCTTTATAGCTTTTGGAGCAACAATGGGAATTGTAGAAATTGCAAATCCAAATGAAGTACAAATTCCAGATTTAGTAAACAAAACTGAGGATGAAGCAGAACAAATATTAAAAGATTTAAAATTAAAGTTAGTTGTAAAATCTGAAGAATATGATGAAAACATAGAAAAAGGAAAAATAATATCTCAAGACCCAACATACAAAGAAAATTATAAAATAAAAGAACATAGCGAAATTTCGGTAATTATAAGTAAAGGAACAGAAAAAGTAGACATACCAAATGTAGTAGGTAAAACAAGACAAGAAGCTGAAAAAGCACTAAAAGATGCAGGGTTAGTACCAGAAATAGTAGAAGAAAATGATGAAAAAGTAGAAGCCGGAATAGTACTAAGCCAAGACCCAGAAGATGGTGAGAATGTAAATAAAGGAAGTAAAGTAAAATTAGTTGTAAGCAAAGGAAGCGCAATTGTAAAAGTAGAAGTTCCAAGCTTAGTTGGAAAGAATGAACAAGAAGCAAAAGCTTTATTAGCAGAAGCTGGCTTAAAAGCTAATATTATAAATGATGAAGACGATTCTAAAAATGATGGAGTTGTACTAAGACAAAGCAAAGAAGCAGGAACACAAGTGCAAGAGGGAACAACAATTACTATTACAGTAAACAAGGTTTCACAAGCTAAAGAAGCAACATTTACAATAGATGTAAAGAAGATAACAGGAGGATATGATAAAGACGAAACAGGAAATAATGTAGGTGGTAATAAGTCTAAAACAGTTGATGTAATAATTACAGTTAATGGAAAAGAAGCATATAGACAATCTAATGTGGATAAAAATTCTATGATAACAGCAAAAGTAAGTGGAAAAGGTTCTCAAACAGTTGTTGTTACATTAAAAGATGATAAAGGCGAAAATTCTAGGTCTACAGTATTTAACTTTAATACATCTACAACATATACATTTAACTAAAACAAAAAGATAAAGCTTTTTATACAGGCTTTATCTTTTTTTTAGTAGTAACCTTCTCCTAGTAGTAGTAATTTTTGTACTAGAGAGTTATAGCGAATCTTAGATTTCCTTAGAATCTACATTTGTTAGAAAATATTAGGTTCACTTTTCCCGAAGTAGAATAATATAAACAGAATAAAATTGAAATTTAAAAAATGTGTGATATAATAAAGCAAAAACAAAAAGGGTGAGTTATGCAAGGGAAAATAATAAATAATATTTCTAATTTATATTATATAGAATC
>CATZPY010000026.1 GCA_958422985.1 uncultured Clostridium sp. | reverse complement strand
AATATTTATTAAATTTACCATTTTCATATGAATTTTATATGAGTGGAAGTTTAGTTAGGCTATTTCATGCAACGAACACAGTAAACAATAAAGCGGTCATAAATTTAGATAGTATACATACGAAATATGAAATGTTTTTACCAACAGAAAGAACAATGTCACAAAAAACAGCAGATGTTGTTATATATGGGCATATTCATCATCCATATATGGATAAATTATATAATAAAACAATAATAAATGTAGGAAGTCTAGGAAATTCGTTTGATGCAATAAGGAATGATAGTAAAGATAGCAATGTATTAGAAACAACCAAAGCTTACTATCTAATTATAGAAGGTGAATATGGAAGTACAGAATATAATTCGGAAATTTCGTTTCAGTTTGTAAAAGTTCCTTATAATATAGAAAAAGAATTGGAAGATGAAGATAAAAATATCGAAAAAGAAAACTACAGATATGAACTAACAAAAGGAATATATAATGATATGACTAAAATAAATGAAAATTTCAGAAAAATGGGTATAGAAGTAGAAGAAATATAATGGGGTGAAATTATGAAAATAGGAATAGACATAGATGGAGTAATATTAGATTATGAAAGAGTATTAAAAACATACGGTGATTTGTACGATTTTATAGAATTAAAAAAAGATGGAATTGTAAATAGAAATGAACATTATTTAAGAAATAGATATGATTGGACAGAAGAAGAGAGAATGAATTTTGTTAATAAATATTTCTTAGAATTATCAAAAAATACTCCATTAATACCAGGTGCAAAAGCTGTAATAAGTATGTTAAAAAAAGAAGGAAATGAACTTATTATTATTTCAGCTAGGGGTGGAATGATAGAAAAAATGAAAGATGTTGCATTAGAAAAATTTAAAGAAGAAGAAATTTTGTTTAATAAATATTATTGGAAGCAGGATGATAAATTAGAAGTTGCTAAAAAAGAAAAAATAGATTTAATGATAGATGATTCATATGATGTTTGTAAGAAATTATCATCAAATAAAATAAAAACAATATATTTTAGAGATAAAGATATGAAATTATTAGAACAAAATGAATACTTAAAAGAAGTTAGCAATTGGGGTGAAATATATAGATATATAAAGAACCTAGAAGAATAGTCGTAGTATATTTAACTGTAATATGCTAAAAATAGAGGTAAAATTATGAATGAAATAATAAAAGACAAAAATAATTCCAATTATATAAAGAAAATATCTGCATTTGAAGAGTATAAAGATAAGAACATAAATAATGATTTAATAAGTTTTTATTATCAATTTAATCATTTAAAAAACATATATAGACAAGGGTGGATAAAGAATTTGTTAGGAAAAGAATATGCTCCCAAAATTGAAAGTGTAGCAGATCACTCGTGGAGTGTATCGATGCTTGCAATTAGTATAATAGAGAAATACAAATTAAATTATGACATTACAAAATGTATGAAATTATCAATTATACATGAATTAGGTGAAATTTATGCAGGAGATTTTACACCAAATGATAATATTACAAAAGAAGAGAAACACAAATTAGAAAAAGAGGCAATAGAAAAATTATTAAAAACTATAAATTTTGAAAATGATTTTTTAGAACTATGGGAAGAATTTGAAAGTCAGAAAACAGAAGAAGCGCAATTTGTAAGGCAACTAGATAAATTAGAGTGTATAATGCAGGCTAGTTGTTATGGGCTAGATATATTATATATGGAAAATAGTAAAGATAATATTACTTTGCCATATTTAAAAGATATATTAAAAGAAATTGAAAATTTAACAGAAAATAATAATATGCCATTAAATATAAAAAATAAAATAAATGAAGAATTAATAGAATATATAGAAAGTGAAATCTTTCCATTATATGCAAAAAACGAAGAAGGGCACGGAATAAAACATATAAAAACAGTAATTAAGAAAAGTTTAGAATTAGCCAGGAAATATGATGTTAATGTAGATGTAGTGTATACAATAGCTTCATACCACGATTTAGGACACTATATAGATAGGAAAAAACATGAAATTATATCAGCAGAAATGTTTATGAAAGACAAAAATATAAAAAAATGGTTTAACAAAGAAGAGCAAAACATAATAAAAGAAGCAATAGAAGATCACAGGGCTTCTAGTACTCATGAGCCTAGAAGCATATATGGAAAAATAATAAGTACAGCAGATAGAACAATTATAGATATAGACAATACTATAAAAAGAACGTATTCATTTGGAAAAAGACATTACGCAGGATTATCTGAAAAACAGCAAATTGAAAGAGTGTATGATCATTTAGTAGAAAAATATGGTGAAAAAGGATATGCAAAAGTATATTTAAAAGACGAAAATTTTGAAGAGTCAATAAGAAAACTAAGAAAAGCATTAAAAAATAAAGAAACTTTTATTAAAAGAATAGAAGAAATTGTTAAAATAAACTAAAAAACATTACATTTATCATATTAGAATGAAACTTTTACTGTATAAAAACGCAAGGAGGATATTAAAATGAAAATATTAATGGGAACGAAGAATCCAGGAAAAATAGAAGGAGCAAAGCAAGCATTCGAAAAATATTTTGATAATGTAGAAATAGAAGGTATAGCAGTAGATTCAGAGGTTGGAGACCAACCTTTTAACGAAGAAATAGTGCAAGGCGCTAAGAACAGAGTGAAAAACTTAAAAAAGTACGCAAAAGAAAATAAAATAGAAGTAGATTTTTATGTAGCAAGTGAAGCAGGAATTACAGATTCATTAGGAGAATGGATAGATATTAACTGTGCATTTATAGAAAACAAAGAAGGTTTGCAAAGTGTTGGTACAAGCCAAGGTTTTCCTATTCCTACTAAATATATACAAGAAATAAAAGAAACTGAACTTGGAAAAGTTATGGACAAAATATTTAGTGGAAAAGAATTAGGAAAAGGCAAAGGTGGAATAAGTTATTTAACAAAAAATGAAGTTTCAAGAATTGATTTAACAAGAAATGCTTTTGTTATGGCATTAACTAAATACATAAATGAAGATATATGGAGCTAAAAATTTAATTAGAATATATGTAGCCTTTATGCTTAAAGTTTATATAGGTTAATTAACGAAAAAAAATTAAAATTGGGTGAAAAATATGGAAAAGATAATAATAGATATAGGTTCTGGAAATATAAAAGGATACCTTATAAACAAAAATGAAGAAATAAAAAATATATTTTTAAGAAGTATTATGTTTAAGAAAAATTTTTCTAAAGAAAATGGGATTTCAGAAGAGGATAAAAAAGAATTAATTAAAGCAATAAAGGAAATAAAAGATAAAAATGAGGGAAGTCCAATTTATACATATGCTACAAGTGTATTTAGAATGCTAAGTGCAGAAAATTTACATAACTTACAAAAAGAAATGCTAGAAAAATTAGGTATAGAATTTAATGTGATTTCTCAAATGGAAGAAGAAGAATATATTGCAAAAGCTGTAGGAAATATAAAAGAAATAAATGAACCATATTTAATATGTTGTGTTGGTGGAAGTTCTACAGAAATGATTGTAGTAAAAAATGGAGAAATAATAGAACAACTAACAGAAGAGTTTGCAACAGGTGATATATTAAGAAATTTTCCACAAACAGCTGAAGATAAAGCAGATATAGACATAAATTCTGTTTATGATTATATAGAAAATAATTTTAAAAAATTCCCTAAAACTAAGTGCAAATATGCTATTTTTACAGGGTTTCAATTAATGTGTAATTTAGTTACGAAAAATAAAATGAATGCAAATACATTTTTTTCAAAAAAAGAAATACCATATTATTTAACAGTAGAAGAATTTTATAAGAACAACGAAAATTTATTAAAAAATGTAAGTTTAAATAGCTTAAAGGACAGATATTCAGAAGATCCAAATTTTATGAATGGAATAAGAGGAGCAAGTTTAGTTACAGCATTTATATTAAATAAAATAGGAGCTAAGATATATTTTCCTTCAGACCTAAATATGATAGATGGAATTGTAAATAACTTAAAATAACAAAAAATATTAATAAAAAATAAAATTTGTAAAAAAATAAATATATATAGAATATTTAAATATGGAGGTAAAATGACAAGTATTACTTTCCCATTCTTTAATATAAAATTAGAACTCTCTAGAATAGCTTTTTCTATAGGAAATATAAATATATATTGGTATGCAATTTTTATAGCTATAGCTTTTGTAATTGCCATTTTTGGACTAAAAAAAGATTCTAAGAAATATAAAATAGATTATAATGATATTTTAGAATTAATGGTTATAACAATACCAATATCTATAATAAGTGCAAGATTATATTATATAATGTTTAATTTAGATTATTATTCAAATAATTTGATAGAAATGATAAATATAAAAAACGGTGGACTTGCAATATATGGTGGAATATTAGGAGCAGTTGTAACGATTGCAATATTTTGCAAAATTAAGAATATAAAAATATTAGATATGCTAGATATGTTAGTTCCATATTTAGCACTAGGACAAGCAATTGGCAGATGGGGGAATTTTGTTAATGGCGAGGCACATGGCAGAGTAACAAATAGTATATTCAGAATGGGAATTGTAGAAAACGGTATATACATGGAGGTACATCCGACTTTCTTATATGAATCTATATGTACATTAATTATATTTTTTATATTAAGATATTTAAGGAATAATAGAAGATATCCAGGTCAATTAACTTATATATATCTTCTAATGTATTCATTTGCACGCGCAATAATAGAAGGGCTAAGAACAGATAGTTTAATGTTAGGAAATGTAAGAATTTCACAACTAATTTCGATTATAATATTTGTTATTACATTAATTATATTAATATATAAAAAGAAAAAAATGGACAAGACGAAACTAATATCCCAAAGAAGTGTTTAATGTATTAAAATATTTTTTAAAAGGAGAAAAAAGATGAATATTGAAGAAATAAAAGAATATGTAAAAAACAAACACGAAGGTCAAAAAAGAAAGCAAGGGACACCATATTATTTTCATCCATATGCTGTAGCAGAAATGCTAAAAAGTAAAGGGTTTAACGAAGAATATCAAATTGCAGGCTTATTACACGATACACTAGAAGATACCAATGCTACCAAAGAAGAAATTTTAAAATTAACTAATGAAAATGTTTTAGAAGCAGTAGTATTAGTAACAAAAGAACACGGATATAATATGCAGGAATATTATGATAGAATAATGAAAAATGACATGGCAAGAATGGTTAAATTAGCAGACAGATGGCATAATTTAAGCGAAAGTGCAATGACTAATTACCTATTTAAACAAAAATATATTAAGGAAACCGAAAAATGGTATCTAAAAATGGCAGAAGGAACATGTTTAGAAGAAGAAATAAAAAGTGAATTAATAAAACTAAAAGATTCTATTAAGCTTAATAAACAATAAAAAAATCTTTACAATTAAAATATATAGTGCTAAAATAAAAGTTCTACAGAAAAAAGCTGATAAGTTCTGTAAAATAATTTTTATAGAGGAGGAAAGAGGTTATTACATTATAATTTCAGCAAGAAAGGAGCATAAATATTATGTATAAGTCTAGAGGAAAAAGAGGACGGAAAAACTCTATAGGACTAGGAAAGTTTGTAATAGGGGGAACAATACTTTTAGCATTGTTATTATTGTTTATGCCAATATCGGTAGAAAACAAAAATGCCGAAGTAGAAGTAGGAACAGAATATATATATAATCCTAAGGTGACATATTTGGGAATTAACATTTCTAAATATGTTAAAACTACTGGTGGCGTAGATACTTCAAAAGTAGGAGAATACAACATAAACTACAAATGGGGTATTAAGTCCAAAACTACTACTATAAAAGTAGTAGATAAAACAGCACCAGTTATACATCTACAAGGAGCAAAGACGGTATATGCTAAAGATTCCCGGAACTTAGAAGGAACAGAAGAAGGGGTAATAGTAACAGATAATTATGACAAAGATATCAAAGTGAGTAGGCGGGATACTAATAAAATTAGTGATACCGAATACGAATTTGTTTATACTGCAATAGACTCATCTGGGAACATGGCTATAGCAAAGAGAAAGATTGTTATAGCAACCGGAGTTATTTGCTTAACCTTTGACGATGGTCCTTCGAGTGTAACTCCAGAAGTTCTAGATGTATTAAAAGAAAATAATGTTAAGGCTACTTTTTTTATTGTAGATTATTCTGAGCAATCTAAAAGTACAATTCAAAGAATAATAGATGAAGGTCATACCTTAGCAGTACATGGAATGTCACATGATTATTCTAAGATATATGCTTCAGCAGAAGCAACTTTAGAAAACTTTACAAGTTTGCAAAAAAAGATTAAAAAAGATTTTAATTATGATGTAAAATATGTTAGGTTTCCTGGAGGCGCTTCTAACACAATAAGTAGAAATTATTGTGAAGGAGTTATGACCGAAGCTGTTAAAAAAGTACAAGAAGAAAGCTTAGAATATTATGACTGGAATGTTGATGTAGACGATGCAGGAAGTGCAAGAACTCCTAGCGAAATATATAATAATTTTGTGTATGGAATTTCGCCTGAAGTAGAAAATATTGTACTAATGCATGATGGAGAAGGTCATATGCCTACAGCAGAAGCATTACAGAAAATTATAGACTATGCAAAAGAAAATGGCTATATATTTACTGCAATTTCAGAAAATACTACACCAGTTAAGCATAGTGTAAATAACTAAAAAATAACCGGGATTTTGGAATGTCTTCCGGGATCGGGGGACGGTCCTTAAAATCCCGGTTTAAAATCCACATTAATGGAGGGGGAAAATGGAAGTATTATTCGCAACAAAAAATCCAGCTAAAATAAAAATATATTCAAATAAATTAAAAGAAAAAGGAATAAATCTTAAAAGTTTAGGGGATTTAAATATAAATATTGATATAGAAGAAAATGGCAAAGATTCGATAGAGAATGCAATTATAAAAGCAAAGGGATATTATGAATTTGCAAAAATTCCAACTATTGGAATGGATAATAGTTTATTTATAGAAGGAATAGCAGATTTTGAACAACCCGGAACTCATGTTAGAAGAATAAATGGGAAAAGATTAACAGATACAGAAATGATAGAATATTATACTGGATTAGTAAAAAAATATAAAAAGAATTTAAAAGCTAAATGGGTATATGGAATGGCAATATATGACGGAAAAACTACGCAAACATTTTCATGGGCAAAAGGTGATTTTTATTTTGTAGAAAAGCCATCTCACATTCTAAATGAAGGATATCCATTAGATTCTATAAGTATTTTACCTGAAAATGGTAAATATTTTGTGGATTTAACTCGAGAAGAAAAAGAGAACTATAAGAGTAAAGGTTCAAAAGATAGTGAAGTTGTAAAATTTATTTTAGAAAGTTTAAAATTAAAAATTGCTAATGAACTTTAAAGTGAATTTACAAAATTCGAAAGTTTGTACAAAGCTAAAAGACCAAGACTAAACTTTATAAAAGGATGTCCATAAAGTTCATAAAAGGATAAGGATGAAGATATGAAAATACCAAGCGAATTAGAAGATAATATAGAAAAACAATTAAAAAATGTAAAACTAATAGAATTAAAAGAAATCTCTAAAAATTTAAGTAATAGGTATATGAATGAAAAAAGAATGGGTCAAAGTTTATTAAATAAAGAATTAGAAGCTTTGGCATATTCGGTTATAAGAATGCCAGCGACTTTTTGCGCGATAAATAAAGTTCTAGAAGAAACTATAAAAAGATATAATATAAATATAGATACAGCATTAGATGTAGGTTCTGGAACAGGAGCAGGGGAATGGGCTATTTATAACAAATGTTCAAATATTAAAGAGATTCTTTGTATAGAACGTGAAGAGAATATGATGAATTTAGCTAAAAAATTATTAGAAGATTATAAGAATATAACTTGGAAAAGCCAAGATATAGTAAAAAACAAAGTTAATGATAAAGCGGATTTAGTTATCGTTTCTTACATAATAAATGAATTACTAGAAGATGTAAAAGAAAAAGTAATAAATGATATGTTTAATGCGTTCAACAAAGTATTAATATTTGTAGAACCAGGAACACCAGAAGGTTTTAATAATATAAGGAAAATTCAGCATTTAGCTTTAAAAAACAATTTGTATGTAATAGCGCCATGTACTGGTCAAGCAGAATGCAAATTGCCAAAAGATGATTGGTGCCACTCTGTAATTAGAGTAGAGAGAAATAAAATACATAAATTTTTAAAATCTGCAGAAGTACCTTACGAAGACGAAAAATTTTCGTATATAGCAATATCTAAACAGAAATTAGAAGTAGAAGGATCTAGAATTTTAAGACATCCTAATATTTCTAGTGGTTTTATAAAAGCAAAATTATGTACAAATGGAATTATAGAAGAAAAAACTTTTACTAAAAAAGAAAAAGAAACATTTAAAAAAGTAAAGAAAAGTAAATGTGGAGATTTAATATAATTAAATATATAGCATAAAATTGGAGGAAAATTAAATGACAAATTTATTAATTAAATTATTTATAAAAGATAAAGATGTAAATAATTTAGAAACAAGAGGAAAATATGGAATACTTTCTAGTGCTACTGGAATTATAGTAAATATTTTACTTTCAATAGTTAAAATTATTATAGGTGTAGTGGCAAATTCGATTTCTATAATATCAGATGCACTAAACAATATTACAGATGTTGGTTCTTCTATAGTAACAATGATAGGATTTAAAATATCACAGAAGAAGATAGACAAAGACCACCCATGGGGACATGGTAGAATGGAATATATAACAGCATTTATAGTAGATATAATTATTTTAATGGTTGGATTCGAACTTTTAAAAACATCAATTTATAAAATAATAAATCCAGAGCTACCAGCAGTAAGTAATGTTACAATTTTAATATTAATAATAGCAGTTCTTACAAAATTATGGCTATTCTTATTTTACAAAAAGATCGCAAAAATAATAAATTCTAATGCAATAAAAGGGAATGCTTATGATAGTATATCAGATTCAGTTTCTACATTAGTAGTTTTAATATCTGCAATTATAGCAAAAGTGTTTGGAATATCAATAGATGGGTATGCAAGTTTAGTTGTTTCTGCATTTATACTATTTACAGGTTACAAGGCTATAAAAGAAACTATAGATTTATTGTTAGGAATGAAACCAGATCCAGAGTTTATAAATGATATAGAAGCAGAAACTAAAAAATATGAAATTATTTCTGGAATACACGATATTATGGTACATGACTATGGACCAGGAAGAAAAATTGTTTCATTCCATGCAGAAGTGCCAGCAGATGGTGACATTTGCAAAGTACATGATATTATTGACCAGATGGAACAAGACTTGTACGAAAAATTTAATTGTATTACAACAATACATATGGATCCAATAGTGGTAGATAATGAAGAAATAAATGAAATGAAAGAATTTACAAAAGATATAGTAAATGAGCTTAATTCTGAATTTTCTATCCATGATTTTAGAATGACAGATGGAGGAAAAAGAATTAATTTAATTTTTGACTTAGTTGTTCCAAGAGATAAGGAATACAATAAAGAAGAAATTGTAAAAAATATTCAAGAAAAAATACACAATAAAAACAATAAGTATTATGCGGTTATAAAAGTGGAAACATCATATATTTAAAGGTGACATAAATATTTACAAAATAATTAGTAAATGCTATAATAGAAATGTAACCCGTAAACAACAGAAAGCAAGCAATTTAAAGCTTTCACCAATAGGTTTAAGGAGTGTTTTATTATGAAAAAACGGAAATTTGTAACTCGTGTATGTTTAATACTACCATTATTAGTAATTTGTGTAATGTTGATTATAAAGCAACAGACATTAGACTATAATAATGTAGAAAACGTTTGTTACAATATTCAGCAAGCAGGAGAACTTATACCGCCAAGACCTGAACTATGTGAAAAATATGAACTAGAAAAAGATAGGTATGGCAGTGTAATACTTACTGTTACAGGAAAAGAAGGAGAAGAAGTATCTTGTGAAATGACACCAGACTACCAAATAGTGGATAAAATTAAACGAACTATTAATTTTAAGTACTTAGTTTTATCATTATCGGAATCTTCTGTTTTAGCAAAGGCTGCTATAATATGTATTCTTTTCGAAACCCTGATTATACCAACAATCATAGCAAGTTCTTTACTAACATATTGTGTTTTAGATATAATCGAAGTGATTTTTGGCACAGATTCTTTAAAGAATACTAAGCTAGTGAAGGCGATAAAAAACAAAGTAAAGAAAATGAATAATAAGCACTAGGAAAAGAGATGGAAGGCTTTCCATCTCTTTTCGCAGTTTTAAATAATATTGTTATTATATCATTTTTGAAGAACAAATATTTTTTTGGTGGGAGCCTTTCTCATTTCTTTACTTAAGATATTATCACATTTCTTTCATAGCATAATATAAATAAACTAAAAAATACTTTTCAAATTAACATAAATATGATATAATTACTAATGCACTAAGAGTTGAAAAGGAACAAATATATAATGAAGTTATTTCATGTAGAGTTTGTTCTAGTGCACGATGCGAAAGGAGGACTTTAAAATGAAAACAGCATGGCATGATAACGCATCAATTAAAGAAATAAAGAGGGAGCTTAAGGCATATCCTTCGTACAAGACCAGTGTCTTTAAAGACATAGTTTCACAAAAGGAAAAAGTTTGGAAGAATAATCCAACGTCAGTATTAGGAAAAGAGGAAGATTATAAACGACTATATGAAATAGCCAAACTACCTAATAGTATTTTAGCTGGATATACATATAGAAAAATCTTTTCACTATTAGAAAAATCTGAAATAACGAAAGCAGATTTATTAGAAATTTATGAAACTATAAAGGAAGACACAAAACCAATATGGGTTGTAGAAAATTTTGAAGGTCCTTTAGTAGAATCAAAAAAATATGGACCATTTACATTTATATTCTTTAACGAAAAAACTAAGGATTATTAATCCTTAGTTTTTTTGTTCTTATTTATAAATATCATATGAAAAAGCTGTAACACCTTTATCATCATAAATTGTTAATTTAAAGTATTTAGAATATTCATCTTGGTAAGTATAATTCCAATAACCTAAACTATCTGAACGATATGTATCTTTTGGTTCACCATAAGCTTTTTTTACATCTTCTAAAGTGCTACCATTATGAATACCATTTGGTAATGTAAAACTTACTGGCTTATCTGCAAAAGCATTATCTACATCAATCGTCCAAATTTTACATTGTGTAATATCTTTTGGTGTATCTGAATTATTCATAATTCCAATAGTTACATCTGAATCATAATTAGGATTTTTAACATGTATAGTACCAGTTACTTTATCGCCTTTATTCATTATGTATCCATTAGAATAACCATAATCTGCTAAATTAAAAGACCAACCATCATCTTTAAGAGTAGTGTAATCAAAAAGTAGTTTATAATTTTTATTGTTTAATGCAAATTCTCCACTTTTCCAGTCGTTAGATAAATTAGTAGCAGGAACTTGATTAGAAGTTTCTGGTTTGTTTTCAGGAGTTTTAGCATCATTTGATACTTTATTATCATCTTCATTATCTTTTATAGAAGATATTGGCGTATCTGTGTTTACTTGTGAATTTTTATCTTTATTAGAATTCATTACAATAAATAAAATAACTCCAAAAATAAGAAATAGTGCAATTACAATAGAAAGAATTATAATTACAACTGTTGAAACATTCATTGTTTTGTTAGAATTGTTTTCTGGCATATAAAATCCCCCTTTAATAAATTTTTATATTATGATTTTATTGTAAAAAAAATTATTAGTCAATAATTTTAAGACATTTTTATAATATATTTTATAATATAAAAATACTAGAAAAAGTAAGATAAACTTTAAAATAATATAAAAGAGTGAAATTATTTGAAATTAAAATAAAAATAAAGCTAAAGCAACCTAAATTTGCTATTATTTGAATTTGGAAAAATTAACCAAAGTAAGTATAATATATAACAGTGGTGCATTATTCTAGTCATACAAACTTTACGAGGGTGGGGCTAAAAATCCACTAAAGAGCACATCGTTGAAGTTTCTTAGTATTGCGCGAAATGCCAGTTTTGTGTGGTATTAGGGAGTAAAGAGATTAGGGTATTATATAATGGCATATATAAAACTCCCTGGTTTCGTGGAGGCTTAAATAATCATTTAAGTATAACCTATGTTGAGTGCCAAGACACGAAATACATAGTGTAGCTTGTCTCGAGTGAATGTATTGGGATTAATACAAAAAGAAAATAAACTTATTTGGCCAAATAAATTTATTTTATATTATGAAACTACATTTGCAAAAAAGACTAGTAAAGAGAATTTGTATGTTAAGGAAAACTTCTAGAATGTTTGCCATATATGGCAAGAAAGTTTTAGGATTAAGGTACAGATTTAAGTGGTAATCTGGTAGCTATTGCAATATATAGATGTTCTTCTTAAACGGAAACGGTTCTAACAGTAATGTTAAGCGAAGAATAGAGAAATTCAACCAGACCTAAACTGTAAAATTTACTTAAACTTTTACCATTAAAGAAGAAAAAATAGGGCAGATTCATCTGCCTTAATTAATTTTATAAATGTTTATAGGTAAAAACATATAAAAAACCTAAATATTATAAGGAGAATTGCATATTAATTATGCAAATAAAAATGAAAGAGAAAAAAGATAAGTCAGAAATGATATGGTTTATAAAAGTATTTATAACGACATTTATACTTTCTATGGTATTTTCGTATATATCTGCTAATGGAGTTTCAAATTTAAGCTTAGTACCAGCTATTATCATATTAATAGTAGTTATTTTAGTTGGTATATTTTTTGACATTGTAGGAGTTGCAGTAACTGTTGCAAATGAACACGAATTCCATGCTAAAGCAACAAAGAAAGTAAAAGGTTCTAAGGCATCTATACAACTAATTAGAAATGCACCAAAAGTTGCTAATATATGTGCAGATGTTATAGGTGATATTTGTGGGGTACTAAGTGGTGCAATAAGTGCATTAATTTCTATGAAAATTACAGAACAATTTGGAATACGTTTTGATATTCAGTTTTTTATAAGTGCTTTAGTTGCAGCTTTAACTGTTGGGGGGAAAGCAATAGGCAAAGGTATTGCTAATAAAAATGCCACAAAGATAGTTCATACAGTTGGAATTGTACTAAATAAACTACATTTAAATAAATAATAATAAAGGGGAAATATAGGTAGTATATTTCCCTTTTATTTTATATAATAGTTTTGAATATAATAAAAATAATGTATATTAATTTACAAGGAGAGAATAAATATGAAGATAGTACATTTAGCAGATTTACATTTGGGAAAAATATTACAAGAGCAATCTTTAATAGAAGACCAAGAATATATGTTAAAGGAAATTATAAATATAATAAAGGCAGAAAAAGTACAAGTTTTATTAATATCTGGAGACGTATACGATAGAAGTGTACCTCCAACTGAAGCAGTAAATTTATTAGATAGTTTTTTTAAAATACTTATTAAATAATTAAAAATAAAAGTATTCATAATATCTGGTAATCACGATTCGAAAGATAGGTTAGGTTTTGGAAATAAAATTTTTGAAGATGAAGGCTTATATATAGAAAGCAAATATACTGGAACATTAAAAAAAGTAAAATTAGAAGATGAATATGGTCCTTTAAACATATATATGTTGCCATTTATAAAGCCAGTAGAAGTAAAAAAGTTTTTTGAAGAAGATTTAGAAAATAATTATGATTTAGCAATAAATAAAATAATAGAAAAAGAAGAAATAAATGAGACCGAAAGAAATATTATAATGGTACATCAATTTGTAACAGCAGGAAACGTAAAACCAGAAAGAACTGAATCTGAAGTGTTATCTTTAGGAGGTATAGAGAATGTAGATGTATCAAATTTTAAAAGCTTTGACTATGTTGCAATAGGCCATGTACATAGACCACAAAAAATAGGAAGAGATACAGCAAGATATGCAGGAACAATATTAAAATATTCTTTTTCAGAAATTAACCATAATAAAAGTATTCCAATTATAGATATAAAAGAAAAAGGTAATATAACTATAAATTTATTACCTTTAAAACCATTAAGAGATATGAGAGAAATAAAAGGACCAATAGAAGAGCTAATAAAAGAAGAAAATTACAAAGAAGGAAATTTAGAAGATTATATTAAAGCTATAATTACAAACGAAGAGCCAGTATATGATGCTATTGGTAAAATAAAAAAGATATATCCAAATACCTTAAAATTAGAAATACAAAATAGCAAAACAATAAATAGTAATACTGAGCAAAACATAAATTTAGAAGAAGTAAAAAAGAAAAGTGAGCTAGAGCTTTTTTCAGATTTTTATAAATTACAAAACAATTTAGACTTAAATGAAAAGCAAAAAGAGATTGTAAAAAATATAATTTCGGAGGTAAAACATGAAACCAATTAATTTAAAAATTAGTGCATTTGGACCATATAAAGATGAAGTAAATATAGATTTTACTAAACTTGGCGAAAATGGAATATTTTTAATAACAGGAGATACTGGAGCA
>CATZPY010000025.1 GCA_958422985.1 uncultured Clostridium sp. | reverse complement strand
ATGAAAAAAGCTTGAAAAATGTAAAATAAGATGATTAAATAGAAGTACTTAGGACATTGCCTAAAGATATTATTAAACCCTAATTTTTATTAATCTAATTAGTTTTTTCATAACACAAAGTTTTACATTTAATTTTTTATATATTTGAAGATTATATTTAATTCAAAAATAAGAAATTCTCTAATTATGTATATTATTTAATTGAGTTCACAATAATTAAATCTGAAATTATCTTAAAATGATGATTTAAATCTTTAAAAATTTATTCTTTATAAAATTCCAAAAATAAAAAATATGAAAAATAGATATAAACAAATTATTTGTACAGGGTAATGTTTTAAGAAATAAATTAAATTTTACCGAATGGTTGAATGAAAGATTAATATTTGGTAAAATAGAAGGAGGAAAATGAACAAAAATGTAGAATTACAACTTACAAATGATTACATATTTAAGAGATTGTTTAGCAAAAAAGGAAACGAAGACATACTAAAAGATTTGCTAGAAGGAATATTAGAAATACCAATAAAAAAAGTAGAAGTAATGCAAGAAGTAGAATTAGAGAGGGTAGATATAAAGGATAAACTAGGAGTATTAGATATAAAAGCAGTAATAAACGAAGATACAACAGTAGATATAGAAATGCAGATAGTAGATGAGAAAAATATGATAGAAAGAACATTATTTTATTGGGCAGGCCTATATTATACAGGTCTAAAAAGAGGACAAGACTATAAATTAAATAATAAGGTAATAACAATAAATATATTAATGTATAATATATTTAAAGAAGAAAAATATCATACAATAGCAACAATAAAAGAAGATGAAAATAATAAAAAAATAACAGATAAGTTAGAGATTCACTTTATAGAGCTACCAAAATTTTTAAAAAGTAAAGAAATAGGAAATAAAAAATTAAGACAATGGTTAGATTTTATATGTAATAAAAGAAAGGGGGAGATAGAAATGGCAGTAAAGGAAAACGAAAAAATAGCAAAAGCTAGCCAAGAATGGGAATACTTAAGAGGAGATGAAGCAGTAAAGAGAATGGCATTTCTAAGAGAAAAATGGGAAAGAGATTGGAATAGTGATATGAGTAGTGCAAAAGAAATAGGAATGGAAGAAGGAATAAAAGAAGTAGCACGAAAAATGCTACAGGAGGAAATAGATAAAACAATAATATCAAAAGTAACAAATTTAAGCTTAGACGAAATAGAGAAATTAAAAAAAGAAATAAATATTAAGTAAAACAATAGAAAACTAAAATGTTATAGAAATGTAAATAAGAAGGTGAAAAAATGCTGTGCGTAGAAAGTACAGCATTTTTCTTATGGTCGCTGGAATTATAAGTATTTACAATTTAGAAAAAGTTATATAAGATATAATAAAGGAAATTATATTTAATAAAATAGGTAATTTTTTAATATTATGCAGGAGATAATAAATAAAGCCAAAAACTTCTGAATATTCCCATAATAAAATTGTTCGGATTTTCAGGCTAAAAGTAAACAGTAAAAAGTAAAAAGCGAGGTTAAGAAAATGCAAAACGAAGCAAACCGTGTAAGCCTTGGCGCTGTACACACACACACACACACACAAGTACGTTTAGAAAAATAAAAAGGGTAGCAAACGAGGCTACTCTATTAGGCGTGAAAAACAGGTTATGTGTAGTACTATATTTAGGAAAAAATGTGGTACTAGAAATAGCCTGTTTTTCTTGTTGTTTAAAAATTCTTTCAGAGAAAGAATTTTTATTACAACGAGATTATGCAAATTACACAGAATTTCTTTGCAATTACCATTGCTTAGAAATTCTAGTAATGTGCTTTTTGCGTGGTCTAGGAAGAATAATAGTAGAATTAATTTTAATGCGAAAAAGCTACACCAGAATAATAACCAAATTTAACGAGGCAGAAATAGGAGGTGTAGCGTAATGAAAAAGGGGAACTTTAACAAAAAGTATAAAAAGAATAATTTAGGATTGAATAATAAAGAACATAGCAAAAATGAAATAAGCAATAAAAAATCGCGAAAAGAAAAATTAAAAACGAGAGTTAGCAATATAGAAATAAAGCCACAATTTTTAGTAATAGGGTTAGTAGTAATAATAACATTAATAAGTTTAATATATTTCATCTTCTTAAAATATAGCCCAGTAATGAACTTTAAATATGAAGGATATGGAATAAGTGGAAAAGAGATAACAGAGAATTTGTTAGGTGCATTTTCTGGTAGAGAGAATTTGCAAGACAGTAATTTAGGAGAAGAAAAAAACGTAAGTTTAGCAAAAATAGAAGAACAAGGAACAATATTTAAAAAGCTAAATTCATATTTTATAGGAAATAAAGAAAAAACAGAAATAGACTTAAGCTACCCAATATATATAAATGATAAAAATACAATATATAACTTAAACCAAGATATAACATTAATAAGTAAAAACTTTGAACAAATAGCAGGATATCCAAATATAAGTATAACAGATGGAAAAGTATATAACGGAAATAGTTTAGAAAGAGCAGATAGTAAAGAATATATATTTGCAAAGACAACTGAGGGAATATATATAAATTTAAAAGAGATAAAAATAAAAACAACAGCAAATGAATATGTATTGCCAGTAAATAGCTTAATAGTATTTGAAGAAGATGTAATAAGATATTACAGTATTCAAAATAATATTTTAGTATTTAACGAAATAAAGGATGTAGACTACAATTCGCAAACAATTATAAAGAATATAGAAGAAGCTTTAGATCAAAATTCACAAAAAGTGGACAAAGAATATAATTACGAAGAGTTATTAACACGCTTAGGAATAATAGAAAGTGCGAAAAATGATGTAGAGAAAGAAGAAATTATAGAAGAAGACACAAGTGACGATAAAAAAGAAGACAAAACAGAAAAAGACGAAAACAAGCCAAACGCCCCACAAGACCAACAGCAAGCAGAAGAACAAACAAATGCAGAATACATAAAACCAGAAGTAACAGTAGAAGACTTTAAAGCAGAAGTATATACAGTAAAAAGCAACTTAAACATAAAAGATCCCAAAGCAAGAATAATAGAAGCACCAACATTCGAAATATATAAAGATGGAAAAATATATTTAAGAAGAGTATTTAAAAATTCAGGAGAAATACAAATAACAGGACTAGTACCAGAAACAGAATACGAAATAATAGGAAAATATATTTATTTAAATGCAGAAAATAAAAAAGTAGAAAATACATTTTACAAAGGAACAATAAAAACAAAAGGATATGAAGCACTAGGAACAATAGAACTAAGCAAAGAAGAAGGAGAAATATATAGTAATAAAATACAAATAAAAAATGTAAAAATAATATCTGACTTACAAAATGAAGCAATAAAAGGAATAAAGCAAATAGAATTAGAAACAGGGAATATAAAAACAGTATTAAAGAACAATAAAGTAAATGAATTACTAGAAGGAAAGGAAGTAACAATAGAAAGTTCAGAAGGATTAAAATCTAATACAAAAATAGAATATGCAATAAAATTTTATGATAAAAATGGAAAAGAACTAAAAGTAGAAAATAACAAGGGAACAACGAGAACATCAAAACAAGAGCCAAAAGTAACAGTAAAAATAAAAGAACAAGATATAGTAAGTGTAACATTAGGATTAAAACTTACAAACAAAGATAATGTAAAATTAGAAAATTATAAATACATAATAACAAGACCAAATGGAGAAAAGCTAAAAGAAGAGAGATTATCTGAACATGAAAAAGAAATAAAATTAGAAGATTTAGACCAAAACCAATATTATAAAATAAAAGTATATTCGGACTATGATTTAAGTGATAATAAAGGAAGACAAAAAGATGTAGAAATAGGAAACATAGTATTTGCAACAAAACCAATATCAACACTAGGATCATTGGAAATGATAGTAGAAAATAAAGAGCTAACAAATAAAAATGCAAAGATAAGTTATAAAATAGATGAAGATAAAACAGATAAAAGGTTAATACAAATATTAAATGAGCTAACAATAAAGATAGTAGAAACGTCACAAGATTCTGAGGTTGATGTAAATGAAGAAGAAAATAATGATGAAACTGGAAGCAAAGAGCATAAAAACAAAAAAGTAATATACACAAATACATTAACAAAAGAAGAAATAAAAAATTTACAACTAGGAGAAACAAAAGAAATAAATTACGAGAACTTAAAATCAAATACAAAATACACAATAGAAATAACAGGAAATGTAGAATTAGGAAATACAAAAGAAGGAGTACCAGTAACCTATATATACAAAGAATTTACAACATTAAAAATACCAGCAAAAGTAGAAATAAAAAATCAATTTGTAACAGGAAATTTAATAGACTTAGATGTAAGAGTAGAAGACGAAAATAACTCTGTATTAAATAACAAAGTAAGAATGGAATTAAGAGATGAAAAGAGTAATTTAATAGATTTACAAGAGATAGAAACAAATAAAGATTGGTTAAGAAAAACATATGAAAAATTAGAAGAAAACAAAACATATAAGCTAAGTTTTTATGCAGACCAATATAATGAAGGAAGTACAGATGAAACATATAAGATAAATTATTTAATAAAAAGAATAGAAATACTAACAGAACCAGGAATAAGTGGGCAGATTGGTTTAACGGACTTGGGTAGAAAAGCAATAGGAAAAAATTTAGTAGATGTAAGTTCAGAAACAAAATGGCATGTATATCCGAATTTTAATACAAATGATTATTATGGAAAAGAATATAACAAAGAAACAAAAGTTTTAAAACTAGGTGGACATGGCAATTATAGAATGGCAGTATATGATTTAAGAGAATATGCAGGACAAGAAGTAACAATGAGCTTTAAAGCAAAAACTGTAAGTGGAAGTCAAACAGCATATATACAAAATAGCAAGAAAGATGCAAATAGAACAGCAATACAAGGTTTAACAACAGAATGGAAAGATTACCAATATACATTAACGATAGATAGTACAGGTTATTTAGGATTCTATATGCAAGGTGGAAACGGAATAGAAGTAAAAGAACTTCAAATAGAGTTAGGAAACAAGAAAACGAATTATGAGGAATTTAAATATACACTACAAAGCAATTATAGTATAAACTTAGAAGATAAAAGAGACGAAATAACAACAAACGATTATTACATAAAAATATATGAAGATAATAATTTAGTAAAGAAAGACAGATATGAAGAAATACCAGATGAAAACATTATTACAAATGCAATAAAAACGTATGAAGTACAATCAGGAAGACAATCCAAAGTAGAATTAACAATAAAGATAAAAGAAAGAGAATATGTGCTGTCAAGTTTAGAATACAACACACAAGAAACAGAAGAAATAAAGGGAATATATACAAAAGAAGATTTTCTAGAGATACAACCAAGAGGAAATTACATAGTTTTAGGAGATATAGACTTAAGCCGGAGGAATAGGAAGCCAATATAGATTTGGCAGTGAAAATATGGAATTTGAAGGAAAAATAAATTTTAACGGAAAGAGTCTAATTAGAGATTGGTCTTCAGAAAAAATGGTGGAGATATTTTATAGAATAGGGAGAGCAGGACTTATAGAGAATATAGTATTTAATATAAAAATAAACAATAAAATTGAAATGACAACAGTAAGAGCTTTATTTTTGAATAATAGAGGAACGATTAGAAATTTAAAATTGGAGGTTACAGCAAGTACAATGAAGGAAAATTCTCAAATTTTTTTGTTAGGTACCTATAATTACGGAACAATCGAGAATTTTATTATAGATTTTCAAGAGCCAGTATATGGATTTAAAAGAATATCTACAATTTGGGAAAACTACGGAATTATAAAGAATGGATATTTAATAGGAGAGAATATAAGAGCAATATCAGGCAATCCAAGTAATAATCCAGAAAATTTATCAGCTTTAACAATATATAACGACAGAAATGGAAAAATATCAAATATATATAGTTTAATAAATATAGAATCAGATAGTAAAGTAGTTGGTAGTGCAAAACTAGTTTGTACAAATGCAGGAAAATCAAGTTTAGAAAATATATATACAGTAGGTGATAATAATTTCACTAAAGATATTGTACCTAATGTTTATACTATTGCTAGTACAAATATTAAGAATAACTATTATTTTGCAAATGAAATATTTACAGATATATACCATAAAACAACTACAAAATTAGCCTTATGGGATGCTAATTTTCAAAATAAATTATTAAATAATGATAGGGCTTTTAATGTAGATGAATTAGTAAATAAAGGATATTATCCACAGATTAATATGCCTGCTTGTATGCCAAAACAAGAATATATAAAATTGCCAGAAGTAGAAGATAAAGACTTACCAGATATTTTATCGACAGAACTTGTAGAGCAGGGAACAAATAGGGTAAAAGTTAAAATTATTGTAAATAACCCATCAGCAGAACAAATAAATGAAATATCAATAGAAAATATAAATACTAAAATTTTAGAACAAAATTACGAAAATGGAAAAAGTGAAGTTATAGTTGAGTTATATGATCCTATAATTTATGTATCAAATTATAATGTAGAAAGCATAACAACAAAGGGAGCTTTTAATCAGGAATATACTAGAAATTTTAAAAAAGGTGAAAGAATTATAGAAGTAGACTTATATAAAGAGATTTATACTATACAAGATTGGATAGATATTAATAAATCACCAACAGAGAATTACATATTAATGGAAGATTTAAATTTTAATAATACAGGAAATGAGATAAGAATTTATAACCGATATACAGGAAAATTAAATGGAAATAACCATACAATAAGTAACATAATATTAACAAATGAATATCTAATAGGTAATCTCAATGGAAGTTTTTCAAACTTATATATACAAAATTTAAAAATTCAAATAGAGCAAGGAAGCAGAATTGGTTTAATTTATAATTCGAAAGAATCAGTAATTGATAATATACATATAAAAGATGTTACTTTAAAAAGCTGTTCGAATAGTAATATTAATGTAGGAAGTTTATTAGCTTGGGCGGATGGAAATGTTATAGTTAGAAACTGTTCTGCAACCAATGTAAATATAGTTGTAACTCCAAATGATACAATAAGTTATGCATATATAGGAGGTATGGTTGGTTTTTTTAATGGAAATTGTATTGAGAATAGTTTTGTTAATAATGTTAATATTTCTATAAACAATTATACTTATGAGCAATATATAGGTGGTCTTTTAGGAAGTTTAGCAATAGGAAATGTAAGGAATTGTTATGCTACAGGAGAAATAAAAGGATGCAATAATGGAATTGGCGGAGTAATAGGAGGTAATGTAAATACGATAGGTAACATTATACAAAACTGCTACAGTTATGTAAATATAGAAACAACTGGAGAATATATAGGAGGAATATTAGGGACAGATAATGATTTAGAAAAAACAAACACTACAAACAACTTAAGTTTGGGAAACATATACACTAGTAAAGAGTCAAATTTAGTTTCAAGAGCTGTAGGGAATTCAAAAGAAGAAAAAGATAATTATGCATTTGAAAAACAAAGAGTAAATGGATATGTAACTTCAAAAGAAGAAGGTGCAAAGCTACTTAACTATCAAGAATTATGTAATAAAAGTAGTTATATAGATAAAATTAAATTAGGTGATGCATATAATTATTCAAAAGTAGATAAAGGAATATTGCCCCAATTGTATAATTCTAAAGGAACAGAACTTCTTCCAAATCAAGAAAATATATTAATATCAAATGAAGAGATAATTGAAATAGATGAGATATTGGTAGAGAAAACAAATAATAATACAGCTTCTATAGCCATTAGGCTAAATAATCCTCGTAGATTATCTATCACAAATGTAGAAATAGAAGATATGGAATTCAACATTGTAGAAAATATTAATCGAGAGAATAAGACATATATACAATTAAAAGCTTTCCCAAAAAGATTTTATGATACTTATAAATTATCAAAAATAGCATATTTAGAGGATGTTGAGGAAAAAACAATAGATGTCCAAGCTAGAATAGGAATACAATTTTATAAGGAAATATATAATTTTTCAGATTGGCAGTCAATAGAAATAAACACATATCAAAATTATAAATTAATGAGTGATATAGATTTTAAAGGAAAGAACAATATAAAAAGTAATGTAACTATGGCTAGATTAGAGTCAACTGGTAAAAGTTTAAAAAATATTAATTTATCAGTGGATAACAGTTATAGTGGTCTAATTAAAGAAGTAAAAACAGAAATAGAAGGTGTGCATTTTGAAAATATAGAAATAAATGGTAAAGAAGGAAATAATTACATTGGTATTATTCCATCGACATATGCATCAATAAAAAATGTTAAATTCAAAAACATAATAATAAATGCAAAAAGTAATTATGTTGGTTGTATAGGTTCAATTTTAAAAGCAAGTATTTTAGATGTAGAAATGGAAAATGTAAATATAAATGCAAATTCATATGTTGGAGGATTAGTAGGACAAGCAATAAACGGCACAATTAATAACTTGTTAGTAAAGGAAGTTAATGTAAATGGAGTAGATTATATAGGAGGAGTAGCAGGAATTCAAAAAAAGACTGTTGACAGTGAAGGATATAGTAGGATACAAATAGAATATTCTAATATAATTGGTAGAAATTATGTGGGTGGAATAGTAGGAAGGGCAGAAGAAAAAATAACAGACAGCATTTCGAAACATAACATAGTAAAAGGAGAATCCTATGTAGGTGGTCAAACAGGTGATAAATCTGTTGTTTCTACTAAAAATAGCGAAAATAATAGAGTTGAGAATTGTGAAATCTATGGTAAAAATAAATATATTGGAGGACTTTCTGGACAAAGTAATGCTTATGAGAGATATGCAATTGTAAGAGATTCAAAAATAATAGGAGAAGATATAAATACTATAGAAGTAGGAGGTATATTTGGAAGGCAAGTGTATAGGATATGGTCTTGTATGGTGGATAATTGCAGAATAATATCTGCAGGAGACCGAGTGGGTGGAATTTCAGGATGGAATGGTGTAAATTCATTACATGGAGTAAGTAACTGTCTAGTTATAAATTCAAGAATAGAAGGAAATAGCAAAATTGGAGGTATATATGGTGAAATTAGAGATGGAACGATAGAACACTCAACAGTAAATGCAGAAATAATAGCTAATGAAGGTGTAGCAGGTGGTATTATAGGTTATATGGAAAATAAGAATATGACTGCAGCAAATGCATATATAAAAATGTTTAATAATAACGTAGCAAACAGTATGATAGTAGGGCCAACCAAAATTGGTGGATTAGTAGGAGATATAGAAAGGGAATTATATATTAATGAAAGAATAAAATTTTATTATAATAATTATGTGCACGCAAAGCTTGAAAGTTATGATGAAGAAAAAGTATCTATGGGAATTGGTGGATACAAAATTGATAATGTTAAATTGGAAAATACATACATATATAAATATAGTACAATCAATGAAAAATATGCTAACAAAAGTATAGATATATTTGATAAATTTCAATATTTAACATCTGCTGAACTACAATTGGAAAGTACATATAGAAATAAAATTGGATGGGGAACGAATTATATATATACTTCTTTAAAAGATAACTACTATCCATTTGTTAAAAATATAGAAGAGCAAGAAGGAATATCTTTACCAAAAGATGAAGATTATAATGTTTCTAAAGACTGTATTGATGAAGATAACTTTAGCGTATCTAAGGAAGAACAAAATTTTGAATATGAAGACAAAATAATAAAAACATATAGTAAATACTCTGAAATAATTTCTCCAGATGGAAATAGGGCTATAAGGAACAATGTACGATTGTATGTAAAAAATGGAAAGTTATATGCATTACCAGTTAAACTTAATTTAAATAATTCTATAATTAAACTTGTAGAAAGCAATTTTATTATAGATTCATATAATGGAAAAGAATACGAAACTATTTTAGGTGAAGATGGAAAATTGTATGATTTAAAAGAACCATTAAAATATCCGGAAAATTTTGAAAACAAAGATATTACTAGTATAGGAAATAATTTAAGTAAATCTTCTGGTGGTAATGGTGATAATATAAGTAAAAAAGAGTATCTTGGAGAAATGAGTGAAGATAATAAACATGAAATAGAAGTTACATATAAAAATGGAGATAAAATTAAATTTAACTATCAAACAGGAGAAGTAATATCTTTAATAGAAGAAAAGTCAAATAAAATAGGATTATTAGATTACTTACAAGAAAAAATATCAGAAATAGGAAATAATAATTCTGGTACATTACAAAGAACAACAAGTAAATACGAAAAAAGCAAAGTGCTACAAGACAAATTAGAAGAAATGCCAGTAGAAGAGGCATTAAAAGAACCAAGTAATAATACGAATAAAATAGAAAATATTACGAATGGTGAGAATGACAAAGCTAATAACTCTTTAAAAGAGACAAAATATATAAGCATATACAATGCGGAAAAAGGGGATTACCAAATATACCAAGAAGAGGAGTTATTAGATACAACAAAACAGGAGGTGATAAGCGAAAACGAAAAAATAGAAGCAAATAATTTAAAAGAATATTATGCAAGTGAAGGAAAAAGTAAGAATAAAAATATGGGAATTTTATGGATTACTTTAAGCATAGTAGGAGTAGTAATAATATTATTTGCAATAAAGAAAAGGGATTAGGGGATAGTCCTTAAAATCTCTATTTTAAAAAATCTAAAAATAGTAAAAGAGACAAATTAAAAAAATTAAATTAAGTGTGTGTATAAAAGTCAGTAAGTATAGAAGATATTTACTGGCTTTTCACGTTGTATTATAATTTGCAAATATAAATATCAAAAATAAAGTCGAAAAATAACGATGAAAAAAGATTGCAAAAAATGTAAAAAGATGTTTAAATAAATATGACCTTAGGGTATTACCTAAGAGATTTAATTCTATAAAATTCAAAGTAAAAAGACAGCTTTTTAATCTTTATTTACATTTTATATAATCTAAAAAATATTAAATATAATTTAATAGCTCCCTTATAAATTAAGTTCAAATTAATTTAAATCAAAAAGTAATTAAAAATTTAATTTCTAAAATAATTCAAAATAAATAAAAGATATAACTAAAAAAGAGAATATTTAAGAATCAAAATTTCTATAAAGCTACCAGTAAATGAATAATATCCTAAGGAATAAATTAAATTTTACTAAGATGTTGAACAAAAGTTAAATATTTAGTAAAATAGAAGGAGAAGAATGAACAGTAATAAGGTAAGAGAACTAACAGAAGATTACATATTTAAAAGAGTATTTGGCAAAAAAGGAAACGAAGATATACTAAAAGATTTATTAGAAAGTATACTAGAAATAAAAATAGAACAAATAGAAGTAATAGTAGGAAGCGAAATAGAAAAAGAAAAAATAAAAGAGAAAATAGGAATAATAGATTTAAAAGCGACAATAAATAAAGAAACAACAGTGGACATAGAAATACAAGTAAAAGATTATCATAATATGATAGAAAGAAGTACATTTTACATAGCAGGTTTATATCATACAGGATTAAAGAGAGGAGAAAGATACGAAAAAAATAACAAAGTAATAGGAATAAATATACTAATGTTTAATATATTCAAATGGAAGAAATTCCATTCGAAAGGAATACTAAAAGAAAACGAATTAAATGAAATAATGACAGACAAATTAGAATTACATTTTTTAGAATTACCAAAGATAATAAAAAATAGTGAAGAAGGAAATAAAAGACTAAGACAATGGTTAGAATTTATATATAATAAAAGGAAGGGGGAGATAGAAATGGCAGTAAAGGAGAATGAGAAAATAGCAAAAGCGCAGGTAGAGTATAAATATCTAACAGGGGATGAGAGAGTACAAAGATTAGCATTTTTAAGAGATAAATGGGAAAGCGACCATAAGTCAGAATTGAATTGGGTAAAAATAGAAGCAGAGAAAAGAGGAGAAAAAAGAGGAGAAAAAAGAGGAGAAGCAAAGGGCGAAAGAAAGAAACAAAAGCAAATAGTAAAAGAATTATTAAAAGCTGAAGTACAAGATGAAATAATAATAAAAACAACTCAAATATCGAAAGAAGAGTTAGAAAAAATGAAAGAAGAAGTAAAAAACTAAAATGTTATGAAAATGTAAATAAAGATGTAAAAAAGGCTGTGTGTGAATATACAGTCTTTTTTTATATATTTTAAAGCCTTTAATGAAGAAATTCTAATAGATAATTTTTGAAAAACGTAGATAGAAAAACATAAAAAGTCGTAAAAATGTGAATATTAAAATAAAAAAACATGCAAATGTGTGATAAAAATTATATAAATGATTGAAAAAATGTGAAAAAAGATATATACTAAAAATAGATATAAATAAAGTATTAGAAAAAAGATATTTTATAAAGCTAGGAGATGATGCATTTGCAAAGATTTATATTAAAAAAATTAATAGAGTGGAAAAACAGCAAATATAGAAAGCCATTAATTTTAAAAGGAGCTAGACAAATTGGAAAAACATATATATTAAAACAATTTGGAGCAGAAAATTATGAAGGCGTAGCATATTTTAACTTTGACCATGATGAAGATTTATATAATTTATTTAGCAAAACAAAAGATCCTAAAAGAATATTAGAGCAATTAGCATTTATATATGGGAAAGCGATATTACCAGAAAAAACATTAATTATTTTTGACGAAATTCAAGAATGTCCTAATGCTTTAAATAGCTTAAAATATTTTCAAGAAGAAGCAAATGAATATCATATAGTGTGTGCAGGAAGCTTATTAGGGATTAGATTGTCACATACATCATTTCCTGTAGGAAAAGTAGAATTTTTAAATATGTATCCAATGACATTTAGCGAGTTCTTAATAGCAGATAATTGTGAAAATTTGGTAGAATACATGAAATCTGTAAAAGACATTCAAAGTATACCAGACATATTTTTTAATCAACTAGAAGAAAAATTAAAAGCATATTTTATAATTGGAGGTATGCCAGAAGCAGTAAAAGCATGGGTTAATGAAAAAGATATAGAGCTAGTAAATAAAATACAAGAGAATATACTAAAAGCTTATGAAAGTGATTTTTCTAAGCATACACAAAATAGTGAGGCAAATAAGATTTCATTAATTTGGAACAGTATACCTTCACAACTTGCCAAAGAAAATAAAAAATTTTTATATCAAACAGTAAAAGAAGGTGCTAGGGCAAGAGAATATGAAAGTGCATTAAACTGGTTAAACGATGCAAATTTAATTTATAAAATATATAATGTAAGTAAAACAGATTTTCCATTAAAAGCATATAATGACTTAAGTGCGTTTAAAATTTATATGAATGATATAGGTCTACTAAGGAGAATGTCAAATTTGGATAGTAGAATCGTAATTGAAGGTGATAGGTTATTTGAAGAATTTAAGGGGGCATTTACAGAGAACTATGTGCTAAATATGTTATGCATTATATTTGATAATGTTCCTAATTATTTTATATTTAATAGGTATGAAATTGATTTTGTATTTCAGTATAAAAATGATATAATTCCAATAGAAGTTAAAGCTAAAAAATCTAACAATAATATTAGTCTAACAAGATATAATGAAAAGTATGGTAACAATGTATCTATAAGATTTTCTATGAATAATTTAAAAAAAGATGGAAAAGTAATAAATATACCGTTATTTTTAATTGAATATATAGAGAATTTTTTGAACTTTGGGGACTTTTAAATAGGTTGGGTATTTTGAGTTAACTGTTAATTCTTTAAATAAAAAAATGTTATAAAAATGTAAATAAAAAGTTGAAGAAATGCTGTGCGTAAAAGGTACAGCATTTTTCTTATGGTCGGTCAAGCTATAAGTATTTACAATTTAGAAAAAGTTATATAAGATATAATAAAGGAAATAATATTTAATAAAAGAGGTAGTTTTTTAATATTATGCAGGAGATAATAAATAAAGCCAAAAACTTCTGAATATTCCCATAATAAAATTATTCGGATTTTCGGGCTAAAAGTAAACAGTAAAAAGCGAGGTTAAGAAAATGCAAAACGAAGCGAGCCGTGTAAGCCTTGGCGCTGTACACACACACACACACACAAGTACATTTAGAAAAATAAAAAGGGTAGCAAACGAGGCTACTCTATTTGGCGTGAAAAACAGGTTATGTGTAGTACTATATTTAGGAAAAAATGTGGTGCTAGAAATAGCCTGTTTTTTGCGTGGACTAGAAATGAGACCAGAAGTATTTTTATTACAACAAGATTATGTGAATTACAAAGAATTTCTTTGCAATTGCAATTACTTAGAAATTCTTGTAAAGTGTTTTTCTTGTTATTTAAAACATATTATAGAGAAATTAATTTTAATGCGAAAAAGCTACACCAGAATAATAACCAAATTTAACGAAGCAGAAATAGGAGGTGTAGCATAATGAAAAATTTTAACTTTAGCAAAAAACATAAAGATAATAATTTAGGATTGAATAATAAAGAGCATAACACAAACAAAATTAGTAATAAAAAATCGCTAAAGCAAAAATTAAAAGCGAGATTTAGCAATCTAGAAATAAAGCCACAATTTTTAGTTATAGGGTTAGTAGCAATAATAACAGTAATAAGTTTAATATATTTCATATTCTTAAAATATAGCCCAGTAATGAACTTTAAATATGAAGGATATGGAATAAGTGGAAAAGAGATAACAGAGAATTTGTTAGGTGCAGGCAATAAAGATACTAGTAAGGAAAGCGACTCACAAAACAGTGATTTAAGCAACAATGAAGGTAAAAACGTAAATTTAGCAAAAATAGAAGAACAAGAGACAATATTTAAAAAGTTAAATTCATATTTTATAGGAAATAAAGAAAAAACAGAAATAGACTTAAGCTACCCAATATATATAAATGATAAAAATACAATATATAACTTAAGCCAAGATATAGCATTAATAAGTAAAAACTTCGAACAAGTAGCAGGATATCCAAATATAAGTATAACAGATGGAAAAGTATACAATGGAAACAGCTTAGAAAGAGCAGATAGCAAAGAATATATATTTGCAAAGACAATTGAAGGAATATATATAAATTTAAAAGAGATAAAAGTAAATACAACAGCAAATGAATATATTATACCAGTAAATAGCTTAATAGTATTTGAAGAAAATGTAATAAGATATTACAGTGTTCAAAACAATATTTTAGTGTTTAATGAAATAAGTGATGTAGACTACAATTCACAAGTTACTATAAAAAATATAGAAGAAACTTTAATCACAAATACACAAAACATAAGGAATACTAACAAAGGGGATAAACAATATAATTACGAAGAGTTATTAACACGTTTAGGAATAAAAGGAAAAGAAGCAGAAACAATTACAAAAGAAGAAATTCAAAAGGAAGATTCAACAAACGATAAAGAGAAAAATAAAGAAAAAGAAGAAAAGCCTACAACTCAAGAAAACGAAACAGCGCCAAACAACCAAGAAGAACAGCAACCAGAAAACAACGAACAAGCAAACCAAAATGCAGAATACATAAAACCAGAAGTAACAGTAGAAGAATTTAAAGCAGAAGTATATACAGC
>CATZPY010000024.1 GCA_958422985.1 uncultured Clostridium sp. | reverse complement strand
TAGATAAACTAAAGTTAAAAAATAATGACCTAGGTTCTGCTAAAATAATTGGAGAAAATGAAAATGTAGTTAGAATTATGAGCATTCATAAAAGTAAGGGATTAGAATTTCCAGTAGTATTTTTAAGTAGCACAGGCAAAAACTTTAATTTAAAAGATTTAAAAGAGAAAATATTAATACACCAAGGAATTGGTTTTGGACCAAATTATGAAAATAGTAGACTAAAAATAGAATATCCAACACTTGCTAAAGAGGCTATAAAAATAGTAAGCAAAAAAGAGAGCATTTCTGAAGAAATGAGGGTTTTATATGTTGCTTTAACAAGAGCGAAAGAGAAATTAATTATTACAGGAATAGAAAAAGATTTAGAAAAATCTATAGAAAAAAAGGAAAGAGAATTAGAAATATATTCAAATACAAATTCTTCAAAAATTAATTCTAAAATATTAGAAAGTTATAAATCTTATTTAGACTGGATAGAACTAGTTTATTTAAAAAATAAAATTAAAAATTCGGATATATTCGAATTTAATGTAATAAATAAAAAAGACATATTAAGCAATAATTTAAAAAGTGATTCGGAAAAGAAAGATATACTAAAATATGCAAAAAATAGAAAAACATCTAATACAAATTTAGAAAAAATAAAATCTATATTAGAATGGGAATATAAGTATAAAGAATCTACAGAAATACCAAGTGAAATTTCTGTTTCTAAAATTAAAGAACTATCCAAAAAAGATGAAGAAAACAAAATAGAAGCAATACTTAAGAAGCCAAATTTTGTAATAGAAAAAACAAATTTAACACCTGCAGAAAAAGGTACTATAATGCATTTGTGCCTACAAAAATTGAATAGTAAAGAAAATTACGATTTAGACAAATTAAAGAAAATGGTAAATAGTTTAGTAGAAAAGGAAATAATTTTGCCTAAAGAAGCTGAAAGTGTAAATTATAACAAAATACTAGCGTTTTTAGAATCTAACATCTGGAAAGAGATGCAAGATGCAAAAATTGTAGAACAAGAAAAAGCCTTTTATCTTAATTTAAAAGCTAAAGAAATATACAAAAATAGTGCAGAAGACGAAGTCTTAGTTCAAGGAATTATAGACTTATATTATATAACAAATAACGATGAGCTAGTTTTAGTTGACTATAAAACAGACTATGTAGAAAATAACAATGAAGAAAGTTTAAAAGAAAAATACAATGTTCAATTATCAATTTACAAAAAAGCATTGGAAGAAGCATTAAAAAGAAAAGTGGACAGAGTATATATATATTCAACTTGGCTTAATAAAGAAATTAAAATTTAGCAAAAAATGACGAAAAAGGTTTTAATAAAATATTGCTTAAACCTTGATTTTTGGGAATATATGTTATATAATACCAATATAGCAAAATACATTACATAAGGAGTGGGAACAAATCCCACTCCTTATGAGTGTAATAGGAGGTAAAGACTTGTCTAAAATAGAAAGAAATGTAGAAGATTTAATAAAACCTATAATAACAAATTTAGGTTACAAACTATACGACGTTATTTACGAAAAAGAAGCAAAAGATTATTTCTTAAGAATTTTTATAGATAAAGAAACAGGAATAGACTTAGAAGACTGTGAAAAAGTAAATAATGCTATTACAGAAATATTAGATGAAAAAGATTACATTAAAGACCAGTATTTTTTAGAAGTTTCATCACCAGGAATAGAAAGAATATTAAGAAAAGATTGGCAAATAGAAGAAAATATTGGTAAAGAAGTTGAAGTAAAATTATTTAAACCATTTAATGGGGAAAAAGTAATAACAGGCAATTTAGTAGGATTTAATGAAGAAACAATAAACATAGAAGAATTAAGCATACCTAGAAAAGATATTTCTTTAATTAAAATAAAATATAATTGGTAAAAGGAGTGTAAACAATGAGAGAAGAAGGAATAGACAATAAACAATTAATAGTTGCAATACAAGAACTAGAAAAGGAAAAAGGAATAAAAAAAGACTACTTGTTAGACTCTATAGAATCAGCTTTATTAACAGCATATAAAAGAAACTATAATTCTCAAGAAAATGTAAAAGTTATAGTAGATAGAGAAACAGGAGCATCACATTTGTATTCTGTAAAAGAAGTAGTAGAACATGCTGAAAATCCAGTTTTACAAATAAGTTTAGAAGAAGCAAGAAAATTAGATAAAGAAGCACAAGTAGGTACTACAGTAGATGTAGAACTAGTTCCAAAAAACTTTGGTAGAATTGCAGCACAAACAGCAAAACAAGTAATTATTCAAAAATTAAGAGAAGCAGAAAGAGAAATAGTATATAGTGAATATAATGAAAGAAGAGGTGAAATAGTTTCTGGAATAATACAAAAGGCAGATCAAGGCATTGTAGTTATGGACTTAGGAAAAGTAGAAGGTGTTATGCCAGCTAAAGAACAAATTCCAACAGAAAAATACCATGTAAACGACAAAATAAAAGGTTATATTTTAGACGTAGAAAAAGGATTAAAAGGAGCACCACAAGTTATAATTTCTAGAGCTTGTCCAGAATTTGTTAAAAAATTATTCGAATTCGAAATACCAGAAATATATGAAGGTGTTATAGAAATAAAAGCAGTATCTAGAGATGCAGGAAGTAGAAGTAAAATAGCTGTATACTCACCAAACGAAAATATAGATCCAGTTGGTTCATGTGTAGGACAAAAAGGAGTAAGAATTCAAAACATTATAAATGAATTAAACGGAGAAAAAATAGATGTAATAGAATGGAATGCAGACTTATCTATTTATATATCATCTGCTTTATTACCAGCACAAGTAATGGCAGTAGATATAGACGAAGAAAATAGAGTTGCACAAGTAATAGTACCAGACGACCAATTATCATTAGCAATAGGTAAATCTGGACAAAATGCAAGACTTGCAGCTAAATTAACAGGTTTATCAGACTGGAGAATAGATATAAAATCAGAATCACAATTTAGAAAAATATTATTAGAAAAGCAAGAAGACTTAGAAGCAAATAATGAAGAAAACAACGAAGAATAAAACATATAAACAAAAATAAGCAAGTATAATATAAGGAAGTGTTAATATGAAAAAAATACCACAAAGAACTTGCATTGGATGTAAAGAAAAAAAAGATAAAAAAGACCTAATTCGTATAGTTAAAGATAAAGAAGGAAATATTACATTGGATAAAACAGGAAGATCAAATGGTAGAGGAGCATACATTTGTGACAATATTCAATGTTTAGAAAAAGCAATAAAGACAAAGGCTTTAGCTAGAACGTTCGAAATGGAAATAGAAGAAACAGTTTATAATGAATTAAGAGGTGTAATTAGTGAAAAATAAAATTTTTAATTTGATTGGTTTAGCAACAAGAGCAGGTAATGTAATTGCAGGAAGCAATGCATGCGAAAATGCTTTGAAAATAAGAAAAATTAAAATGTTAGTAGTTTCTGAAGAAGCTTCAGAAAAGACCAAAAAAAATTATAAATTTTATGCAGAAAAATATAATATTCCAATTGTTTTTATAGGTACAATAGAAGAACTAAGTAAGGCAATAGGGCAAAAAAATAAAGTAGTTATAGGAATAAAAGATATAAATATAGCAAAGGGAATACAAAAATTAATTAATGGGGGTGAAGCTATTGGGTAAAATAAAAATACATGAAATAGCAAAAAAATTAGGACTTACAAGTAAGGAAATATTGGAAAAAGCAAAGTCTTTAAATCTTAACATAAAAAGTCACTTAAGTTCTGTAACAGACGAAGAAGCAAAACAGTTAGAAGAAGCTTTAAAAAAGAAAGATAAAACTGAACAAAAAAATAAACAAAACAAAAAACAACCATCATCTGCTATAAAAAAAGATGAACCTGTAATAATAAGAAGAGAAGTAATTATTTCTGACGAAGAATTAGTTAAAAAAGAGGAAGAAGAGAAACACAAAAAACAAAAAGAAAGAGAAAAACAATTGGGCTTTGTAGAAAGAAATAAAAATAAAGACTTTAATATTGTTTATAGGAACAAACAAACAAAACCACTTACGGTAGAAGAATTATTTGGTATAAAGAAAAAAGAAGAACCAAAAAAGGAACCTAAAGAAGAAATTAAAGAAGTTAAAAAAGAAGAGGAAAAGCCTAAAAGTACAGCTGAAGAAATAAAAGAAGAAGTTAAGGTAGAAGTAAAACCTGAAATAAAACCAGAAAATAAAAAAATAGAAAAAAGTGAAAGAGAGAATATGATAGAAGCACAAAGAAATAAACAAACAAAAAAAGTTGAATCTAATAATAACAGAAACGAAGAAAAGGAATTCCAAAAAAGAAATAATAATTTTAATAACAATAGAAGAGATAATAGGAATTTTAGAAATAATAACAATAACAATAATAGAGATGGTTATAGAAATAATAACTACAGAAATAACAATAATAATGGTAATAATAACTTTAGAAACAATAATTATTCTAAAGGTCCTAGACCAATGGATGAAAGAACAATCGAAAAGAATATTAAAAATATAATGTCTTCAGAAGTAGTAGAAAAAGAAGTTGTAAGAGAATATAACAATAAAACAATAGAAAAACAAAAAAATAATAAGTATGAAGAAAACAAAACAAGAAAATCTGTAAAAGCAAGTAAAAGATTTAGTGATGAAGATATAAATGAAAAGAAACTACAAGATTTAAAACAAACAAGTAGTTTATCTACAATGTTTTCTGAACAAGATGGTGGTATGCTAGACTACTACGACTTATCTACAAGAAGAGGTAAGAAAAGTAAAAAGAAAAATGCAAAAAATGCCAAAGAAAGTGAATCTAAACAAAAAATATTTAAACTTACAGAAATTACTATTCCAGAGACTATTTCTGTAAAAGATTTAGCAACAGAATTAAAGAAAACAAGTAGCGAAGTTATAAAGAAATTATTAGGATATGGCATTATGGCTACTATAAATAATGACATAGACTTTGACACAGCTTATTTAATAGCAGAAGAATTTGGTGTAACTGCTAAAAAGAAAACTGTAGTAAAAGAAGAAGACATATTATTTGATGATTCTGAAGATAAAGAAGAAGATTTAGTACCAAGAGCACCAGTTATTGTAGTAATGGGACACGTAGACCATGGAAAAACTTCACTTTTAGATGCAATACGTTCAACTAATGTAATAGAAGGAGAAGCAGGAGGTATAACACAACATATAGGTGCATACCAAGTAAAAGTAAAAGATAGAGATATTACTTTCTTAGACACACCAGGACACGAAGCATTTACAAGTATGCGTGCAAGAGGTGCTAAAATTACAGATATAGCAATATTAGTTGTTGCTGCAAATGATGGTGTTATGCCACAAACAGTAGAAGCAATTAACCATGCTAAAGCAGCAAATATTCCAATAATTGTAGCAATAAACAAAATAGACTTACCAGGAGCTAATATAGAAAAAGTAAAAGAAGAATTAATGAGATACGAATTAGTTCCAGAAGAATGGGGAGGGGACACAATATATGTTCCGATATCTGCTAAAACAAAACAAAATATAGAACAATTACTAGAAATGGTAGTATTAGAAGCAGATATGTTAGACTTAAAAGTAAATCCTCATAAACAAGCTAAAGGTGCTGTAATAGAAGCAAGACTAGATAAATCTAAAGGTCCAATAGCTTCACTACTAGTACAAAGAGGAACATTAGACATGGGTGATACAATAGTTGTAGGTTCTTCTATTGGTAGAATTAGAGCTATGAAAAACTATAAAGGACAAAAAGTTAAAAAGGCTGGTCCATCAATGCCAGTAGAAGTTATGGGGCTTACAGAAGTTCCAGTAGCTGGAGAAACTTTCTACGAAGTAAAAGATGAAAAAATGGCTAAACACTTAATAGAAAGAAGAAAAAGACAAAATAGAGAAAAATCTATAAACCAAGTAAGTAAAGTTACACTAGATAATTTATTTACTCAAATGGAAGAAGGAAAATTAAAACAATTAAACTTAATTATAAAAGCAGATGTTCAAGGAACTGTAGAAGCTGTAAAACAATCATTAGAAAAATTATCTAATGAAGAAGTTAGAGTAAAAGTAATACACTCAGCAGTAGGAGCTGTTACAGAATCTGATGTTACACTTGCAAATGTTTCTAATGCTATTATAATTGCATTTAATGTAAGACCTGTTCCAACTGCAAAAGCAGAAGCAGAAAAAGACAATGTAGAAATAAAACAATATTCAATCATTTATCAAGCAATTGAAGATGTAGAAACAGCAATGAAAGGTATGTTAGATCCTAAATATGTAGAAAGAGTAATAGGAACAGCAGAAATAAGACAAACATTTAGAATTTCTAGTGTAGGAACAATTGGTGGAGCATTTGTATTAACAGGAAAAATAGAAAGAAATGCAGGTGTTCGTGTAATACGTGAAGAAGTAGTTATACATGAAGGTAAATTATCATCATTAAAGAGATTTAAAGATGATGCAAAAGAAGTTAATAAAGGCTTCGAATGTGGTATGCAAATAGAAAACTATAATGATATAAAAGAAGGAGATATTATAGAAGCATTCGTAATGGATGAAGTAAAAAGATAATATCGAAGGAGGTATATATGCCTAATAAAAATCAAAACAGATTAAATAGAATAGATGAAGAAATGAAAAAGGAGATAAGTCATATAATAACATATGACTTAAAAGATCCTAATATAACTGGACTAATAAGTGTAACTAAAGTAAAAGTTAGTGGAGATTTAAAATATGCTAAAGTTTATGTAAGTATGCTAAATGCAAAAGACAATAAACAAGTATTAACAGCGTTAAAAAAATCTGCAGGTTTTGTTAGAACAGAAGTTGCAAAAAGATTAAACTTACGTTCTACACCAGAAATTATATTTATTTTTGATGATTCTATAGAATATGGAGCTAGAATAGATACAATCCTAAAAGAAGTTATAAAAGACATAAAACCAGAAAATAAAGGAGAATAATTATGACAACATTAGATAGTATTGTAGAAGAAATAAAAAAAGCAGAAAGTATAGTTGTACTAACTCACGAAACTCCAGATGGTGATGCAATAGGTAGTAGTTTAGCAATGTATAATGCTTTAAAACAAATAGGAAAAAATGTAGATGTTATAATACCAGAATGTCCTAGAAACTTTAACTTTTTAACAGGATATAACGAGATAAAAAAAGAAGGAAAAATAACTAATTACGATTTAGCTATAACTGTAGATTGTGCAACAATAGAAAGATTAAATGGTTGGCAAGATTATTTTGACAGAGCAAATGCAACTATTAATATTGACCACCATACAAAAAACGGGATGTTTGCAGATTACAACTATGTAAATCCTGCATCTCCTGCTTGTGCACAAATATTAATAATAGTATTAGAAGCATTAAATATAAAAATAAATAAAGAAATAGGAGAATGCTTATTAACAGGAATTATAACAGACACAGGTGGTTTTAAATACCAAGGAGTATCTTCAGAAACATTTCAATTTGTTGCATGGTTAATGCAAGCTGGAGTAAATGTTTCTAATGTATATAAAAAAGCATTACAAATAAAAACAAAATCAAGCTTCGAATTAGAAAAAATTGCAATGAATAGGCTAGAATTTCTAGAAGATGGTAAAATAGCATTTACATATATAACAAAGCAAGACGAAATAAGTGTTAATGCAGAACCAGGAGATCATGAAGGAATTGTAGAAAAAGGTAGAGATGTAGAAGGCGTGGAAGTATCTGCATTTTTGCGTCAAATAGAAGACAAAACATACAAAGTATCATTACGTGCAAATGACTATGTAAATGTTTCAGATGTTGCAATGGTATTTGGTGGTGGAGGTCACGTAAAAGCAGCAGGTTGCAAAATAAATGGAACACCAGAACAAATAAAAACAACATTAGTAAAAGTAATAAAAAAACACATCGGGATTTAGGGACGGACCTTAAAATCCCGTTAGATTTTTCAGGATTTGGGAACAATCTTTAAAATCCTTGCTTAGGCTTTAATGAAACTTATGGGATATTCATTAAAGTCTTTCTTATTTAGAATTAAAGAGGTAAATATGGACGGAATTATAGTAATAAATAAAGAAAAAGGATATACATCACATGATGTTGTGGCAAAATTAAAGAAAAAATTAAATATATCAAAAGTAGGACATACAGGGACATTAGACCCAAATGCAACAGGGGTTTTACCAATATTAATTGGAAAGGGAACAAAGTTTTCCAAATATTTAATCAATCATGACAAAACTTATGAAGTTGAATTAGAACTTGGAACAAAAACAGAAACAGCAGACATAGAAGGAAAGATTGTAGAAGAAAAAGATGTAGATGAAGAATATGTAAAAAGAAACTTATTGCAGGTTTTAAAAAGCTTTGAAGGAAAGCAAGAGCAACATCCACCTATATATTCAGCTATAAAAAAGAATGGCAAAAAATTGTATGAATATGCTCGTGCAGGTGAAAAAGTTGAAATAGAAGCTAGGCAAATAGAAATCTATACTATAGAGTTATTAGAATATGAAGAAAAAAATGTAAGATTTACAGTAAGTTGTTCTAAAGGTACATATATTAGGTCTTTGTGCGAAGATATAGCTAATAAGCTAAATACAGTAGGTTATATGAAAAATTTAAAAAGATTGCAAGTTGGCAACTTTAATATAGAAAATGCAATTTGTATAGATAATTTAAATTTAGAAAATATAGATAAATATGTATATACTTTAGAAGATATGTTAAAAGAAAATAACAGTATAAAGTTAAACGAATATAAGTTAAAACTGTTTTTAAATGGAGTAAAACTAAGTGTAAATAATTTAGACGGAATTTATAAAATATATGTAAAATCAAGATTTATAGGTACAGGAACAGTAAAAAATGGTTTACTAAAAAGAGATATTATTTTAATAGATAATATGTAAATATGTATGGTCATATAATTACTAATAAAAAAATGCACAATGTGATTTTGAAATTACAATAGCAATAAGCAATGATAAAGGAGAAATTATTGAATATAGATAAATTAACTAAAGCAAATACAAAATATATTGGAAAAAAAGTAGTATATTTTCAGGAAATAGATTCAACCCAATTAGAAGCCAAAAGAAATAAGCAAAAATATGACAATGGAACAATAATTATAGCAGATGTCCAGACTGCTGGAAAGGGTACACATGGTAGAATGTGGCATACTAAAAGTGATAATATAGCGATGACAATAATATTAAAGCCAAAAGCTAATATAAAACAACTAGAAGGCTTTACAGTTGCAATTGCAGAAAGAATAAAGTATGCTATTAAAAAGTTGTATAATATTAATTTAGAAGTAAAATTGCCAAATGATTTATTATTAAATAATAAAAAAATATGTGGAATATTAACAGAAGTAATTACAGTACAAGAAAATATTAAAGAACTTTTTATAGGAATTGGTTTTAATGTAAATGAAAACGACTTTTCTGATGATATATTAAATATTGCTACATCATTATATAACGAAACAAAACAGCAATATTGCAGGGAAGATATTATTTGCAAAATTATAGAAAATATAGAAAAAGAACTAAATAGAAGAATACTTTAAAAATTTCTTCATACAATAAAATATGGAGGAATTTTTATGATTAAGAAAATAAATTTAGAATATCCATTAGATAGTTTAGAGCCATATTATAGTAAGGAAACTTTAAATATTCACTATAATACATTGTATGCAGGATATGTAGATAATACCAATGCGACATTAACAAAATTAGAAAAAGCGCGTAAAAATAGAGATTTTGAAAATATAAAATGTTTAGAAAAAAACTTATCTTTTTTTGGATCTGGTGCAATTTTACATGAACTATTTTTCGGAAACATGGGACCTGCAATTCCATCTTCACCAGACATAAATTTAATGGAACAAATAAATAAAGATTTCGGTAATTTTGAAACTTTTAAAGAACAATTTGTAGAAAGCAGTAAGCAAGTAGAAGCTTCTGGTTGGAACTTACTTGTTTGGGTTCCAAGGTTTAATAAGCTAGAAATATTACAATGTGAAAAGCACCAAAATCTAACTTTGTGGAATTGTAAGCCAATACTAGTATTAGATATGTGGGAACATTCTTACTTCTTACAATATAAAGCAAATAGAGGTGAATATATTAAGGCTTTTTGGAATATTATAAATTGGAATAATGTAAATAAAAGATTTAAAAATATAAAGTAATTATAAAATATCTATAACTACTTTTTTCTGAATTGATATAGTTAATAAAAGACAACAGAAAATGAGGCATAATCAATTTATGCCTCATAAAATTTTCCTTGCCACAGATTTTCATCTTTTAATTTTTTTTCAAAACCATTTAAAATCCACTTCTTATGCAAATTCCACTCTGGAGCTATAAGTAAATTTTTTGGAGCATCACCAGAAATTCTATGTATTATTATGTTTGGATTTATATGTGTTATTATGTATGCAAGATTACCTAAGTAATAATCTAATGTAATTGGTATATATTCATTATTATAGTACATATTTGCAAGAATAGTATTTTTTACTATATAAGTGGAATGTATTTTCAAACCTTGTATATCATGCGAATTTATAAAATTGACTGTATTTTTTATATCACTAAAGCTTTCAGTAGGAAGCCCAACCATAATATGTGAGATTACTTCTATATCATATTTTCTTAAAATAGAAACAGCATTTGTAAAATCTGCATTTGTGTAACAACGATTAATTATCTGGCCAATATTATCATTTGCAGTTTGCAAGCCTAGTTCTACAGATACACTGTAATTATTAGAATAAGATGCAAGTAATTGTGCGATATCTTCTGTTATACAATCAGGCCTTGTAGCGACAGAAAGACCAACTATTTTATCACTAATTAATGCAGAGTCATATTTTTCTTTTAAATTTTCTAAAGAATCATAGGTATTTGTAAAATTTTGAAAATATGCAATAAATTTATTAGCACGCAAACCACGATAACTATTTAAAAAGTTTTGAACTTGATTTGAAATAGACAATGCGGAATATTTTATTAAGTCACCAGATCCATCTTGGCTACAAAAAATACAACCACAATTACTTAAAGTGCCATCGCGGTTAGGACAAGTAAAACCTGCGTCAATACATATTTTAAGGGTTCTTTCTCCAAATTTATTTTTATAATATTCATTTAAACGATTATATCTTTCTTTATTTTCCATAATGAAAGTATTATATCAAAAGATACAAAAATATACAAATTTCGACATTCAAATTGACATAAACAATAGAAAGATAGTATAATGAATTTATGAAGCACAATAAAATTTGCAAGGAGGAATAGCCTATGAAACAGATATTTATCAGAGGCAAAAAAACATCATTGGAAAGAGCACGGAAAGTAGTAAAACAAGCGATAGGAAGTAACAACTTTAAATCAGAATACAGGCGAGGAGAAGTGCATTTATATTTCCCAAACTATGTATCTGAAAAAGAAGTTGAAATTATTGCTAGAGCATTAAGACTACAAGTTACCAAAATGTCCGGTGTACGGGCAATTCTAGATTAATTCCTCTATCCCCATAATATGTGGTAAATAAAACATATTGTGGGGATATTTCTTTGCTAGAAAATAAAAAAGAAGTATAAAATTTGACTAAGGTAACATAATTTGGTAAAATATATTATAGGATTTTTTTAAAATCAGCAAATACTGTCAAAAGAATTAGGAGGAAAAACAAGATGATAGCAGAAATATTAACAGAAAATTTAAAGAAAGCAACAAAGTTACCTCAAAAAAGGACTCGGTATTTTATAAAAAATGAACTAAAAATACCAAAAAAGTCCTTGGTTGTATTATGTGGGACGCCAGCAGCAGGTAAGAGTACTGTAGCAAATGTAATATGTGAAGAACTTATGAATTCTGTACATATAGAAATTGACGAAATCTGCGAAGAAGAAGTTTTAAAACTTATAACAGATAATTTTTTAACAGAAGAACAAGAAAATTTAGCAGAAAAGAAAAGTTTTGAAAGAGCTTTAAAAAAGGCAGAAACAGTACTAGAAAGTTATGGTATTGCAGTGTGGGACGATTTATGTATTTTTCCAAAAGATAGGGAAAAAATCTTATTTGGACTAGAAGGAAAATATGACCATTCGATATTAATTGTTCTGGAAAGAGACATAACGGAAGCGATCTTTAGATCTATTATAAGAGGTGACTCACAAATTAAGACAAAATTAATTCAAGAAACGCATGAGTGTTTGCAAATGCAACTCCAAAGAGTTACAAAATATTTTACTGGGTTTGATGATGTTTACATTCTTAAAGGAGATGTAAGCATCAGTAAATAACAGTAACAATCTATTAAACGGTGTGATTTGAATAAATTGCACCGTTTTTCCTTTTTCAAATATACATATAACTTCTTTAAATTTAAAAAAATTATTAAAAAAGTATAAAAGCAAAATAAAAAAGAAATAATTAATGTAGGGATGTTTTTTAGATAAAATATAAAAGGAGGCTAAAATGGAAGAAAAAAATTTAAAAATATTAAATCAAATTCACAAAGCTACTAAAATGGGAATGGATTCAATATCGTTTGTTTCAGAAAAGCTAGATGATAACAAATTAAAAGATAATTTAAGTTTCCAATATACACAATATGGTCAAGTAATGGATAGGGTAAACAAATTATACGAAAATTATGGAGAAATACCAGAAGATAAAAATATTATGGATACAGTGATGGGGTGGACTGGTGTTCAAATGAATACAATAGCAGACAAAACACCATCACATATAGCAGAAATAATGATACAAGGCACAACAATGGGAATTATAGAAGGAAGAAAATTAATTAATAACGAAACTAGCCAAGTAAACCAAGATGTAAAAGATTTGTTAAATAATTTTGTAACATTTCAAGAAAATAATGTAGAGCAATTAAAAAAATTCTTATAAGACTTAAAACGAAATATGCAGTGCAAAATATAAAATTTATGGAATAGTGGGTTGCAAATTAAGGAAAAAGTGAGTATAATAATAAACAATTGAATTTAGTTATGTTTTAAAAAGAAAAATGAGTAGTAATTTATAGTTACTAATAGAGAGGCAATGTGTGGTGGAAATTGCTAGAATATAAATTTACGAATTACAATTCTTATAGTAACTAACGTGTAGCTACGACAAGCTAGAATAAGGCAATTATAAGTTGTAAATAAAGGTGGTACCACGAAGACACATCGTCCTTTAAGGAAGGTGTGTCTTTTTGCATTTTAGTAAAACTATACAATTTAAATAAAAGAAAGGTGAATAATATGAATAAAATTGATTTAATTAAAAGAAAAGCAGTAGGCATATTTTCAGAAGAGGAATTAAATAAAAAATTAGAAAGTGGGAAAAAACTTACAATAAAACTTGGAGCAGATCCTTCAAGACCAGATTTGCATTTAGGTCATACTGTAGTTTTAAGAGCTTTAAGAGCATTTCAAGAAATGGGACATGAAGTAGTTTTTGTTATAGGTGACTTTACCGGAATGATTGGGGATCCATCTGGAAAAAGTAAAACCAGACAAGCATTAACATTCGAACAAACAAGACAATCAGGAGAGACATATTTAAAACAAGTAACCAAAATATTAGACAAAGAAAAAACAAGAATTGCATACAATTCTGAATGGCTTTCTAAAATGAATTTTAAAGATATAATAGAATTAACAAGCAAATATACAGTTGCAAGAATTTTGGAAAGAGATGATTTTAAAAATAGATATGAAAATAATTTACCACTTTCTATGCATGAACTTATGTACCCATTAATGCAAGGATATGATTCTGTTGCATTAAATGCAGATATAGAAATTGGTGGTACAGACCAAACATTCAATCTTTTAGTGGGAAGAGAGCTTCAAAAAGACTATGGACAAGAAAGACAAGTTGTTCTAACATTTCCTCTATTAGTAGGCTTAGATGGAAAAGAAAAAATGAGTAAATCTTTGGACAATTATATTGGAATAGATGAAAGTCCAGAGGTAATGTATGAAAAAGCAATGAAAATCCCAGATAATGTTTTAATGGAATATTTTAGGCTAACAACAGACATAGAGGTAAAAGAAGCAGAAGAGCTAATAAAAGAAAATATCATAAAGGCACACAAAAAATATGCAGAAGAAATTATAAGAATGTACCATGGAGAAGAAAAAATTGCTATAGCAGAAGAAAGATATAATAAAATAGCAAAAGGAGAAATTCCAGCAGATGTAAAAGAATATAAATATAATAGTAATAATGAAATAAATATTTGCAATCTGCTTGTAGATATAAAATTTGCAAATTCAAAAAGTGAAGCCAAAAGAATGATATTAGGTAAAGGTGTAAAAATAGACGGAAATATAGTAGACAATATAAATGAAATGATTAATCCAAAAGAAAAAATTATACAATTTGGCAAAAATAAATTTATAAAAATAGTATAATATGAAATAGTTGCTTTTATTAATTTATTAAAATATAATAAATTAGTAAAAAATAATACTTAAAAGTTTAAAACTAGGATTTTAAGGATCTTCCCCCAATCCTGATTTTTAGATAGGAGATTTGCTATGAACTTTGAAGAGTTAAGAAATGTGTATCCAGAGTTTTCATATAATTGGTATAAGATAGATGAAAATGATTATGAATATAAAATAAGCTATGAGTTTGAAATTAAGAATCTTTCTAAATTTCATCCTACTTGGTGCATTCCAAAGAAAAATATATCTAAATTTAATAATGAAAATAAAAAACTAATAGAGAATATGGTATTTAATTTAGGAATGGCAGAGCTTGTAAGCTATTGGAAGATTACGTGTTCACCATTAGTAACAATAAAAAATATTTATTTAAATGATAAGCAAATAGAATGGTGGAAAAAATTATATTTTTATGGTTTAGGCGAATTTTTTTATAAAAATAATATAAAAACAAACATAAAAGATTTTATGAATATAAAATCTGGAGATAGAAAATTAGATAAAGTAGAAATAAATGAAGAATTTGAAGGAGCTTTAGTGCCAATAGGTGGTGGTAAAGATTCTATAGTTACTTTAGACATAATTAAAGAAGATTTTAATACTAATATGTGTTATGTAATAAACCAAAGAGGTGCAACAGAAGAAACAGTAAAAATTGCAGGATATGATATAAATAAAAGATGTTATGTAAAAAGAACTTTAGACAAAAATATGTTAGAACTTAATGCAAAAGGATTTTTAAATGGTCATACACCTTTTTCATCTATAGTTGCGTTTTCTGGGTTATTAGTGGCATATCTAAATAAAAAGAAATATATAGTGCTATCTAATGAAGCAAGTGCAAACGAGTCTACAATATATGAAGAAGAAGTAAACCACCAATATTCTAAAAGTTACGAATTTGAGGAAGACTTTAATGAATATGTAGAAAAAAATATATTTAAAAGCATAAAATATTTTAGTTTATTAAGACCAGTAAGTGAATATCAAATTGCAAAACATTTTGCAAAGTTGCCTAAGTTTTATAGCATATTTAAAAGTTGTAATGCAGGTAGTAAAGAAAATATTTGGTGTGCAAATTGCTCAAAATGTTTATTTGTATATATAATTTTATCTCCATTTATGAATAGAAAAGATATGATAGCAATTTTTGGAGAAGATTTATTAGAAAAGGAAAGTTTAAAAGAAACATTAGAAATGCTTTCAGGAATTCAAAAAAACAAGCCATTTGAATGTGTAGGATCAAGAGATGAGGTTAATACAGCAATTTGTGAAACAATAAAAAAATACGAAAACAACAAAGAAGAATTACCACTATTATATAAATATTATAAAACAACTAATAAATACGAAGAATATAAAAATAAAAAAAATATATACAACACTTTTTTTAATGAAGAAAATAATGTACCAGAACATTATAAAAATATGTTGAAGAAGAGTGAAATAATATGAAAGATAGTATAATAAATAAATTTAAAAAAGACTTAGAAAATAAGAAGATAGCAATTTGGGGGCTAGGAAAAGAAGGAATTTCTACATTACAGTTTATAAAGAATAATAATATTAATTGTAAAGAAATAGCTGTTTTAGAACAAAAAGATATTAAAGTAGATGAAGTAAAAAAACTAAATACCATAAAACAATTAAACGAATATGATTTAATATTTAAAAGCCCAGGAATAATTGTAAAAGAAAACATAATAGATAAAAATAAAATAACTTCACAAACAGAAGAATTTATAAAAATTTTATCTAGCCAAATAATTGGAATAACAGGAACAAAAGGTAAAAGTACAACATCTAGTCTTATATATACAATTTTAAAACAATATTTACCAAATACTATATTAGTGGGAAATATAGG
>CATZPY010000023.1 GCA_958422985.1 uncultured Clostridium sp. | reverse complement strand
TCATTGCAACAAACCAACTTTCTTTTGGATAATATAAAAGTGGTGTGTCACATCTCCAACAATGTGGATAAGAGTGTAAATGTTTTTCTTTGCTAAATAATTTGTTTTCTTCTTGTAACCATTTGCATATACCTTCATTACAATCTCTTACAAATTTTCCAGCCCAAGGTTCTACTTCTTCTACAAATTTTCCTTCTTTATCTACTAAGTTTACAAATGTAATTCCATTTTGCTTAGCAACTAAACTATCGTCTTCACCATATGCTGGTGCAATATGTACTATACCTGTACCATCTGTTAATGTTACATAATCACCATGTATTACTTCAAATGCTTTTCCTTCTATTTTTGCAAATGGCATTAATTGTTCATATTTTGTTCCTAGTAATTCTGAACCTTTATATTCGTTAATTATTTCATATTCTTTATCTTTTAAAATTGATTCTACTAAATCTTTAGCTAGCACATAAACTTCATATTTTGCTTCTTCTTCTGTTCCAACATTAACTTTTACATCTACATATGTATATGCTTTATTAATACATAATGCTAGGTTTGATGGCAATGTCCAAGGTGTTGTAGTCCAAGCTAAAATATATTTATTTTCCTCGCCTTTAACTTTAAATTTTGCAACACAAGTTAAGTCTTTAACATCTTTATATCCTTGTGCAACTTCATGTGATGAAAGTGCTGTTCCACATCTTGGGCAATATGGCATTACTCTATGACCTTCATAAAGTAAACCTTTTTTCCACATTTCTTTTAAAGCCCACCACACAGATTCTATATATTCATTGTGGTATGTTACATATGGCTTTTCCATATCTACCCAATATCCTACTTTATCTGTCATTTGTTCCCATAAATTAACATATGAGAAAACACTTTCTTTACATTCTTCAACAAACTTTTCTACTCCATAATCTTCTATTTGTTGTTTACCAGAAATTCCTAATTTTTTTTCTATTTCTAGTTCTACTGGAAGCCCATGTGTATCCCATCCTGCTTTTCTTAAAACTTTATAGCCTTTCATTACTTTATATCTTGGAATAATATCTTTCATAACCCTTGTTTCGATATGTCCAACATGTGGTCTTCCATTTGCTGTTGGTGGACCATCATAAAATGTAAAGTATCTTTTTCCTTCATTCATTGCAAAATTTTTCTTAACAATATTTTTTTCTTTCCATAGTTTTGCAACATCATTTTCCATTCCAACAAAACCATCTTTAAGTTCTACTTTTTTGTACACTGTAACTCCTCCTTTATTTTTTACAATTAGGCTTTTTTATGATAAATAACTATGCAAATGCAAAATTTTCTAGTATGTAACTTTTTTCCTAACATACAAAAAACCTTTCCATCCTACATAGGACGAAAAGGTAAAATTCCGCGGTACCACCTAATTTAATAACAAATGTTATTCTCTCAATTCTCTTTAACGCAGAGGCTACGACAAAGCTTACTTTAATTTTTATTTTTTATGTTCAGCTATGCAACATATAAGGTGATAACAATTATTTTTATCTTACTAGAATTTCAGCTTACATCTAGCTCTCTTAAAGATTATTTTATAACTGTGTTGTCCTTATTTTGTCTTTTTTATTGTGAAAATATTATATCACGATTTTTTTATTTTGCAAGCATTTTTTCTACCTAATATATTTTTTACATAATTTGAGCTTTCTCTACCAATTTTTACTAGCATTTTTTTAGTTTTTAACATATAATACTTATTATAAGAAATTTATAATTATAATTCTTGTTATTATTAAAAGCCGAGGTGCTTAAAAATGAAACATTATAAATTAGCCATTGTTGGCGCAACAGGTGTAGTTGGTAGTACTGCACTAAAGGTATTAGAAGAAAAGAAACTACCAATTAGTGAATATGTCTTATTTGCTTCTTGCAAATCTGCAGGTAAAAAAGTTAAATTTATGAACAAAGAATATGTTATTAAAGAACTAAACGAAAATTCTTTTGATGAAGGTTTTGACTTTGCAATATTTTCTGCAGGTGGAGAAACTGCTAAACAATATGTTCCAATAGCAGCATCTAAAGGTTGCATTGTAGTAGATAATAGTAGTGCATTTAGAATGGATCCAAATGTACCATTAGTTGTTCCAGAAGTAAACAAAGAAGAAATTGCAAATAACAAAGGAATAATTGCAAACCCTAACTGTTCTACAATACAAGCAGTTTTGCCATTAAAAGCTTTAGATGACAAATACAAAATAAAAAGAATTGTGTATTCTACATATCAAGCGGTTTCTGGAGCTGGTCAAAAAGGGTTAAATGATTTAGAAAATGGTAGAAAAGGGATTAATAAATTAGAAAAATTTCCATACCCTATTTACAATAATTGTTTACCACAAATAGATGTATTTACAGAAAATGGCTATACTAAAGAAGAATTAAAAATGATTAATGAAACTAGAAAAATTTTAAATAATCCAGACTTAAAAATAACAGCAACAACAGTTAGAGTTCCTGTAGAAAATTCACATAGTGAATCTATAAATGTAGAATTTGAAAAGGATTTTGACCTTTCTGAATTAATAGAAACCTTAAAAAATTTTGAAGGAATTATTGTTAAAGACGATATTAATTCCGAAATTTACCCACTAGCAACAACAGCAACAGGTCATGACGAAGTATTCGTAGGCAGAATTAGAAGAGATTTTAGCGTAGAAAGTGGTGTGAATCTTTGGGTTGTTGCAGACAATATACGAAAAGGTGCTGCAAGTAATGCAATACAAATAGTAGAAAAACTAATCGAGATTTAGTATTTCCGGGATTAGGGAATGGTCCTTAAAATCCCGGGTTTTTATTGCTTAAAAAAGTTCTATTTAACCTTATTTTTATGCTTGGTTAGTTTTATACAATTTTGGCATCTTTCATTTTCTGGGCTATAGTTACATTTTAATTCATCCACTTTTATTATGCTTTTAATATACTCCGAAAATTTATTAACTGTATCTTCTGAAATAGCATATTTCATTTTTTTTGCTTCTTCTTCTGCTGTTTTACTATCAACATTTAGTATTTGAATTAAAAAAGCCTTTAAAACATTATGCTTTTTTATAACATTTGTTGCCTCTTCTTTCCCTCTTTCTGTTAGCTTAATTTCACCATAAGCTTCGTAGTCAACAAGATCTATTTCTTTTAATGACTTTAATGCTCTATTTACACTTGCTTTACTAACTTGCAAATAATCTGCAATATCTGTAACCCTTGCCTCATTTTTATGTAATATTAATATATATATTGTTTTTAAATAATCTTCTTGTGATGCTGTCATTTTTTTCTCTCCTAACTTTGTATTATTTGTTTTCTATATGTTCATCTCTAAAATCCTTTAATTTGTAATAATTATATATTATTATATATCTTTTTTCCATAATTTATTTATTTTTTCTATATTATATCATATAATACAATAGAAACTAGCTACATATAATTATATAAGCTAAAAAATCTCTATGGGAGATGTTATTATGAAAAAAGTTATATTTAAGGGTTGTGGTACAGCCATCTCCACACCATTTACAAAAGATGGCATAAATTTTGAAGAGTTTGGGAAATTAATAGAATTTCAAATTTCTGAAGGTGTTGATAGTATTATAGTATGTGGTACTACTGGTGAATCTTCTACAATGACAGAAAAAGAAAAAAAAGATACTATTAAATTTGCTATAGATAGAGTTAATGGTAGAATTCCTGTAATTGCTGGAACTGGTTCTAATAACACTGCATCTGCAATAGAAATGTCTAAATATGCTGAATCTGTTGGTGCAGATGGTTTGTTAGTTGTAACACCATATTATAACAAAACTACACAAGCCGGGCTAATAGAGCATTATAAAGCAATAGCAAATTCTACAAATTTACCAATAATTGTATATAGTGTATCTAGTAGAACTGGTGTAAATATTACTCCAGAAACATGTTTAGCACTTTCTAAAATTTCAAACATTGTAGCTATAAAAGAAGCTAGTGGTAATATTTCGCAAGTTGCCAAAATTGCTGAATTATGTAAGGATAATTTACATATCTATTCTGGTAATGATGACCAAATTATTCCTGTACTTTCTTTAGGAGGTCTTGGTGTTATATCTGTTCTTTCTAATGTTGCACCAAAATATACACATAATATGGTTCAAAATTTCTTTGATGGAAATATTTCGCAAGCTAGAAAAATGCAATTAGATGCAATAGATTTAATAGAAAGCTTATTTTGCGAAGTTAACCCTATTCCAGTAAAAGAAGCTTTAAATATTATTGGTTATAATTTTGGAAATCCAAGATTGCCTTTAGTTAGTTTATCAAATAAAAACAAAGAAAAATTACAAAATTCTTTAAAAAATTTTGGATTAATTTAAATTGCTAGCTATATATTAAATATTAAGATTTAATTAACTTTATTCACATGTTTTTTTCTAGATGATATAATATTTATATAAGATATTATATAAATATTATGGGATGTGGATAAATGTTTTTTAAAAAATTAAAAAATGAAGAAAATTATTTAGAATTTAAAAATATAATAAATGATATTCGTCTAAATGAAAAAGTTAGAGAAATGAGTAATTATATGCAACATTCTACTACATCATGCTATAACCATTGTTTACATGTTGCATATTATACTTATTTAATATGTAAAAAATTTAACTTAAACTATTTTTCTGCTTCACGTGCTGCAATGCTTCATGATTTCTTTTTGTATGACTGGCATGAGCCAAGAAAAATTAATTCTTTTAAGGAATTACATGCTTTTGCTCATCCTAAAATAGCTTTGCAAAATTCATTAAAAAATTTTGAGCTAAATGATTTAGAAAAAGATATTATCGTAAAACACATGTGGCCTTTAACTATTAAGTTTCCTAAATACATAGAAAGTTATATAGTAACATTTGTAGACAAATATTGTGCTACAGTTGAATTTTTTAAATATTTAAATAAACGTTATAATTTGAAAATGGCTTATAGATATGCTTATATTTTCTTAACTGTTTTGTTTGTACGATTTTAATTTTATTTTGGCGATATGAAAGGACGAACAAAAATGAAAATACTAATAAATGGAATAAATGGAAAAATGGGACAAGAAGTTGCAAATGTAATAGATAATGATAAGGATATTGTACTTGTTGGTGGTGTTGACAAAGAAAATACTGGAATGTATACATCCCCTGTTTATACAAATGTTTCTAAAATAGAAGAAAAGCCAGATGTTATAATAGACTTTTCTGTTCCAGTTGCTACTTTAAATATTTTAAGTTACGCAAAAGAAAACAATATTCCTGTAGTAATTGCTACTACTGGTTTTACTAAGGAACAATTAGACACTATAAATGAATATTCAAAATATATTCCTATTTTTAAGTCTGCCAATATGTCTTACGATATAAATTTAATGGCTAAAATTGTAGCTTCTTTATCAAAAAGCTTACCAAATACAGATATCGAAATTATAGAAACTCATCATAATAGAAAAATAGATAGTCCTAGTGGTACAGCATTATTTTTAGCAGATAGTATTAATGAAGCAAATAATAATAAAATGATTTACGAATTTGATAGACATAATAAACGTGAAAAAAGAAATAAGCTAGAAATTGGATTTTCTTCTATTCGTGGTGGAAATATTGTTGGTGAACATACTGTACAATTTTTTGGTGAACATGAAACTTTAGAAGTAACCCACAGATGCTATTCTAGAACAGTTTTTGCAAATGGTGCTGTTATGGCTGCAAAATACATAGTAAATAAAAATAATGGTATGTATAATATGAATAATTTAATTAATAATGACTAGAAAATTTATAAAATTTTATTTTTAAATTAAGAAAAAGGAGAAGTGCAATTAGCACTTTCTCCTTTTTCTTTTTTACAACTTGGCTATTACTTTGCTTTGAACAATGTAATACTTGCCATCTTCAGCAGGATAGGTCGTTACTCCTTTCATTGTACCATACATTAATTTAATCCGCTCATAAGCCTCATTTTTTTCGTATGTTTGCAATTCAAGTAACTCATAATGTTTTTCATCAATCATGTTTTTTCTCCCTTCTGTGTTCAACTAATGTAACTTCTTATATTATACTATTATTTACATAAAATATCAAATTTTAAGCTCTACTTTATCTTCTTTTGCTACTAGTTTTCCTTTTAAACCTGGTTTTATATTACCATCTAGTATTTCTTCTGCTAATTTATCTTCTACAATATTTTGTATAGCTCTACGAAGTGGTCTTGCACCAAAGTCTTTATCTACACCTTTTTTAGCTATTAAGTCTTTTACACTTTTATCAATTTTTATCTCTAAGCCTTGCTCTTGTAATCTCTCCTCAACATTTTTTAATAACAAGTCTATTATACTCTTTATTTCACTATCGTTTAACTTATGGAATACTATAATATCATCTATACGATTTATAAATTCTGGTCTTAATTCCTTTTTTAATTCTGCTATTACATTTTTCTTTATTTCTTCATATTCCTTTGCTAAATCTTGCTCTGCTTTATCTATAAAACCTAAAGATTTCTTATCTGTAATTAGTCTTGCACCTATATTTGAGGTCATAATTATTACTGTATTTTTAAAGTTTACTGTTCTACCTTGGCTATCTGTTAATCTACCATCCTCTAAAATTTGAAGTAACATATTCATAACATCTGGATGTGCCTTTTCTATTTCATCAAATAATATTACAGAATATGGCTTTCTTCTAATTTTCTCTGTTAATTGACCACCATCATCAAAACCAACATATCCTGGAGGTGCACCAATCAACTTAGCAACAGAATGTGGTTCCATAAATTCTGACATATCAACTCTTATCATTGCATTTTCTGTTCCAAATAGTCCTTCTGCTAAAGCTTTAGATAATTCTGTTTTTCCTACACCTGTTGGCCCTAAGAAAAGAAATGAGCCTATTGGTCTATTAGGATTTTTAAGACCTACTCTACTTCTTCGTATTGCTTTTGCAACAGCCTCAACAGCTTCATTTTGACCAACAACTCTTTTATGCAATTCTTTATCTAAATTCTTTAACTTTTTATTTTCATCTTGGCTAATCTTATTAACTGGTATACCTGTCCAACTTGCAATTGTTTTAGCAATATCCTCTTGTGTTAATTTGGCAATAGCTTTTGTTTTCTTATTCTTCCACTTGTTTCTTTCCTCTTCTAGTTCTTCTTTTAATTTATTTACTTCATCTCTTATTTTAGCAGCCCTTTCAAATTTTTGGACTTTTACAGCATCTTCTTTTTCTTTATTCATTTCTTCTATTTTCATTTCTTTTTCTTTCAAACTATCTGGTTCTTTTAAAGCTGATAATCTTAATTTTGAAGATGCTTCATCTATTAAATCTATTGCTTTATCTGGTAAAAATCTATCATTTATATATCTACTAGATAATTCTACAGCAGATTCTATAGCTTCATCTAGTATTTTTATATTATGATGAGCTTCATATTTATCCCTTATTCCTTTTAATATTTCTATGGTTTCTGCGTGTGTTGGTTCATTTACATTTACAGGGCTAAATCTTCTTTCTAATGCACTATCTTTTTCTATATATTTTCTATATTCATTTAAAGTTGTAGCACCAATTAATTGTATATCACCTCTAGCAAGTAATGGTTTTAAAATATTTGCTGCATCAATAGCACCTTCTGCTGAGCCAGCTCCTACTATTGTGTGAATTTCGTCTATAAATAATATTACATCACCAGCTTTTTTTACTTCGTTTAAAGCTTTTTTTATTCTTTCTTCAAAATCTCCTCTATATTTTGCACCTGCAACCATACTAGATAAATCTATTGTTACAACTCTTTTATCTTTTAATAATTCTGGAACATCTCCTTGTACTATTTTTTCAGCTAACCCCTCTACAACTGCTGTTTTTCCAACTCCTGGTTCTCCTATTAGACAAGGGTTATTTTTAGTTCTTCTAGATAAAATTTGTATTACTCTTTCTATTTCATTTTTTCTTCCTATTACAGGATCCAGTTTTCCAAGTCCCGCACTTTTAGTTAAATCTGTTCCATATTGGTTTAATGTAGGAGTAGAATTAAAACTACCTTGTTTTCTTGCTTGGCTTCCTTCTTGCATATTGATGTCTTCATCTTCTTCTATTACTTTTACAATTTCATTATACAATTTTTGTGGGTTAATGCCTAAATCTAATAATATTCTTACAGCAATACTATCTGCTTCTCTCATTATCCCTATTAAAATATGCTCTGTTCCTATATAATCTGAATCTAGCTTTCTAGCTTCTACAAAAGCATTTTCCAATACTCTTTTAGTTCTTGGTGTAAAACCTAAACTAGTAATATTTTTTTCTTCTCTTCCTATTAAGTTTTCTATCTCTTCTAATACATTTTCGGAATTTATATTTTGATTTTCTAATACTTTGCTTGCAACGCCATTATCTTCTTCTGTCAAACCATATAATAAATGTTCTGTTCCTATGTAATTATGTCCTAATTCTATTGCAATTTCTTTTGCTATTTCTAAAACATTTTGTGCACTATTCGTAAATTTATATGTCATAAACTTTTTACCTCCTCTTATAATATAGTTGTTCAAATTTAATTCTTAATTTTGACTTATTATTCCATTTAAATGTGTGAACTAATACCTATTCATTTATAATAGTTTTTATAACATTTGCTCTTTTAGCATCTAGCTCTATTCCTTCTAACTTTGTTCCTAAAAACTTTTGTAAATTTGCATCTTGTATATATAATTGTAATTTACTAATTTTTAAATCTGTTAATTCGTTAATAATTCCTAAATCTGTTCCTAGTTTTACTGTCGATAGCAAATCTTTACATTCACTTTCTGAAATCTTTCTACAATTTGTTAAAATTCCATAATCTCTATATAACTTATCTTCTAAATTCAATCTATTTTTACCTAAATATTTTCTAGCAATTCTTTCTTGTTCTATTATTTTGTCTGTTATTAGTTTTAGTTTTTTAATAATCTCTTTTTCCGAAATTCCTAATGTTTGTTTATTAGATATTTGGTATAATGCGCCTTCAGACTTGCTTCCTTCACCATGAATTCCTGTTACATTCATACCAAAATTATTTATTATTTCTAGTACTTTTCCTATATTACATGTAATTTGTAGTGCTGGTACATGCACCATTACAGAAGCTTTCATTGCTGTTCCTGCTTCTATTGGGCACGCTGTTAAAAATCCATATTTTTCATTAAAAGCAAATTTTAGCTTTTCGTCTAAAATTTCATCTAACTCTATAATTAAATTTAATAAATTATCTAATTCTAATCCTGCTCCAAAAACTTGCAAACTAATATGATCTTCTGTATGTATCATTGCACATATATTTTCATCATCATTTATAAGTATTGCCTTTGCATTATCTTTATTTCTTACAAAGTCTGGGCTTATTAATCTTTTTTCTATTAAGCTATTTATTGTAATATTATCCATATCTTTTAGTCTTAAAAGTTTAATTCCATATTTATTCCCAGAAATTGATTTTTCTATAAAGTTTGTTATTTCTTCCTTTTTCGAAATATTACATTTAGTTTCGAATGGATAATTTGATATATTTCTTGCAAGTCTTATTCTAGAACTTATTATTACATCTGAATCTTTCCCGCTTTGTAAATACCAATTTAGCATATATATTACCTCCTAAAATATATTCAATTTTAATTTAATTCAGATTCTTATTAACTTTCTTTATTTAATTTTTTTATTTCATCTCTTATTTTTGCAGCATCTTCATATCTTTCTTCTTTAATTGCTAATTTTAATTTTTCTTCCAAACTTTCTTTAGAATCTTTTTTATTTTCTTTATTTTTATTTAATTCTTTTTGCTTTTCTTCCATGTTTTTTACTATACTTTTATCTAAACTTCTAGATTTTCTACCTATATGCCTATTAGAACCTTGTATATTTCTTAATATTGGGTCCAATCTATCTGCAAATATATCGTAGCATTCCATACAACCAAATAAACCTGTATTTGCAAACTCGTTATAAGTTGTACCACAAGTGTTACATCCTTCTTCCCTTATAGAACCTATAGAAGGAATGAATGAATCCATATTGTATTCATCAAAAAATCCTCCTAAAAAACTTGGCAAATTCATAGACATATTAAAGTTAAGTTCTCTACCTATTCCAAGTTCCTTTGCACAATCTTCGCATAAATTCATTTCTTTTTTTACACCATTAATAATTTGTGTATATTTTACATTTGCTTCTTTACTACCACATTTTTGACATTTCATAATAAAAACCTCCTTAATATACAATATTAAATTTTAGTCTTCTACTAAATTTATTAACATATTTTTAAAAATTCTTGCTCGTAACATATCCTTTATTTCTATTGGCACATTAAGCACATTATCACTTGTTGCCACTTTCAAAAGTTTTGCCTCTTTTTTAGTTACAATTCCATCTGATAAAAAGTTACTTATAAAAATATCTACTTCTTTAGATGTTAAGTTATCACCAATACTTGTTATTATATGCATTAAATAATTACTCTGAGTTATATTTATTTTTTTTATTGTTATATGGCCTCCTCCACCTCTTCTACTTTCTACATAATAACCTTGTGATGGTTTAAAACGTGTGGATATTACGTAATTTATTTGTGAAGGAACACAATTAAATTGTTCTGCAAGTTCATTCCTTTGTATTTCTAATTCATCTTCTGTTTTTAGCATATCTTTTATAAAGTCTTCTATTAAATCTGAAATTCTCATTTCATCACTTCCTTTGTTAGTTCGTTTTAGGTTATTTTTTTGTTAATTCTTCTTTAGTCTTCTTTTTAGAATTCTGACTTTTTTACTTTTGACTTTGACTTTCTTTGACCTTTTCAAATTATATTATACTCCCTTTTTTTAAAAAATCAAGTATTGTTTTTGAAATTTTTAAAAATTCCTTACTAATATTATATTTTTATGATAAACTTTAAATGAACTTTAAGGACATTCTTTAAAGTTCATCATACTAGCTTAAGGAGGAATTTTAATGGATTTTAAATTTAGTAGTGTTTCTGCTACCCCAAATAATCCTAATTGGAATAATTTAATTTCTAGACAAGATAAATTATATAAAAAAGAGAATGACGTTCGTTCTGAATTTGAAAGAGATTATGACAGAATTATTTATTGTAATGCTTATAGAAGATTAAAACATAAAACACAAGTATTCTTTTTACCAAAAAATGATCACATATGTACTCGTATAGAACACGTAAATAATGTTGATGCTACAAGTTATACTATAGCAAAATCTTTAGGTTTAAACACAACTTTAACAAGAGCTATCTCTATAGCACATGACATTGGACATAGCCCTTTTGGGCATAAAGGAGAACAAATTTTAAATAAGATTTGTTTAGAAAATAATTTAGATTCTTTTTGGCATGAAAGAAATGGTTTAAATTTTGTGGATAACATAGAATTACTAACTAATATAAATGGTGAGGAAAAAAATTTAAATTTAACATATGCTGTAAGGGATGGAATTATCTCACATTGTGGTGAAATAGATGAATTTTCTCTAAAACCTAGAACTGAATTTATCAACTTAGAAAATGATTATCTTAAATCTAACCAATATTCTCCATATACATGGGAAGCTTGTGTAGTAAAAATATCTGACAAAATTTCTTATTTAGGTAGAGATATAGAAGATGCAATATCTATGGGGATTTTAGATAGTAATTTAACTGAATTATATAATCTATTAGAAGTTCCTAAATCTGCTAATTTAAACAATACTAATATTATAGGTGATTTTATAGCAGATTTATGTAATAACTCTTCTATAGAAGATGGCTTAAAATTTTCTGCAAATACTTATGAACGAATAAAAAAATTAAAAGATTTTAACTATCAATATATTTATAAACACAGTTGTATGAAGCCTTCAGAAAAATATTTTTCACTTATTTTAAATGAAATTTTTAATACTCTAAGCAATTGTTATGATGGAATGCAAACTTTAGATAAATTAAATAGCCAAAAATCTTTCTATCCAAAGGTAATAGATACTTTTATTAAATGGATTTCTTGCTATTGGAATATATCAAGTGATAGAAATAATTTAAAAAATAAAATATTATACGATATGAATAATATAAACGATTATAAAGAAGCTATTATCACATATATCTCTGGTATGACTGATAGCTATGCAATAGAAACATATAATGATATTGTAAAATATTAATGAATACATTTCTTAATATAAAATGATAAGAATATTATAATGTCGTCTTATCATTTTATATTACTTTTATTTCTTCATAAATCATAATGTTTTCTCACTATTCTATATTCTGTAATCTCTTATCTATTTCTTCTGGGGAAGGTAATAAGTCTTTCATCTTTTCTGGTAAAGTATTACTTATCTGATAAGTAGCTACACCTATTGGCTTATAGCTATATTTTTACTCCAGCTGATTTCTCGCACTAGTGGTGCGAGATTTTCTTCGTTACTATATGTTACATAGAAATTTCGCATTCTCCATAAATTACTTGACGAAAAGCCCTTAACATCTGGAAAATCCTTTTTTATTTTATTTATCAATAGCACTTATGACCATAAATTATTATCTATTTACGCATTTTATTTTTGTAATATCTTCTTCTAAATTTAAATATAAATTTAGTTTTTCTCCAAAATTTTAAGGAACATTTCTTCCCCCTATCCGGTTTCCTAATAAATATTCTACATATGCTCTTTGTATCCTAAGATCATTACATACTATGTATATTTTTTCTATGTCTGGATTTTTCGATATGTTTTTTATAATTCCATCAATTGCTATTTTTATCGCTATATCTACTGGTGCACTACAAGCTCCTATTCCTAATGTTGGAATTGCTATGCTTTTTATGTCATAATCTGCTGAAATTCTAAATATATTTTTATAACATTCTTGTAAAATTTCATTTTGATTTGTTTCTTTTTCGTCATACCATTTTGGTACAACTGTGTGCATAATATATTTTGTATTAATTCTGTATGCTCTTGTTACTTTTGCTTGTCCTTTAGGTATCTCATCAAATTCTTTGCATTTATTTTCTAGCTCTATACCTGCACTAGAAAATATATTTCCTTCTCCACCTTGTCCTAATATACCAGATGTATTAGCACAAACTAAAGCATCTGCTGGCACTTTAGTTATATCTTCATTTACTATTTCTATCTTTCTTAGTAATTCATTTTTATCTATGGGTATATTATTGTTTTCTCTACCATTTATTTTATATAATGTTTCATCAAATTTTTCACATATTTCTATAATTTCGGAATACTTGCGTAAATCAATTTTCCAGTCTGAATTTATACTTTTTATTCCATAAATAATTCCTGCAAGCCCACCTGTACATGCTGCAATTGTATCTGTGTCACTTCCTAAGTTAATTGCACCTATTATTGCTTGGTTATATGTATCTGTGTTTATAAGTACCCACAAAATAGCTTCTAAAGTATCTACTATATAGCTAGATGACTTTATTTCATCTATACTATAACGATAAATTTCGTTATCTAATATTCTAGTATATGCCCTTATTGTTGGCATAGAAAACATCGAATAATCTAAATTTTGAATTTTGGTGTATGCTGTCTTTCTGTTATTAGTATTTAATAATTCTATTGCATAATTAACATACATATAGCATCCCATAATTACCACTTCGTTAGCATGTGTAATTGATGATATTCCTACTACCAATTTTAATATTTTGTCTTGTTCTAACCAATTTAAATATGAATAATAAACTATTGGTAACATTCTCATTAAAGAACCATTTCCATTGTCTGTATTGCTTGTACATCCACAATTTACAGCACTTCTCCTTGTCGTCTTATATTTTCCTAATGCTCTTAATGTTGTTCTGTCTATATCTACAATTTTTCCATCTGGCGTATATTTGCCTTGTTCCATCCACTCTAAGAACTTGTCTGCCATATCATTTGCAATAATATTTCCATTTGCTTTTGTTATAGAATCCATTGTTGCAAGTGTCATAGATGTATCGTCTGACCATGTTCCTTTTTGCACATTATGCCCCATAAACCCAACCATCGAAGTTATTGGGTTTCTCATTAATTTTTCTCTATTTATAAATTCCACTGGAACTCCCATTGCATCTCCTATTGCAAAACCTATTATTCCATCTTTTGAACTTATCATTTTTTTGTATCTCCTGTCTTATCTATTGTATTTTAACTTTTTTCGTACTTCTTTATATTCTGGCATATATTTTTCTACTAAATTCCAAAATTTTTCTGAATGATTCATATATTTTAAATGACACAATTCATGTAATACAACATACTTTATTTCTATATCTTGCTTATCTACTAATTTTAAGTTTATTGTTATATTTTTATTGCTTGAACAACTCCCCCAAGCATACTTAATATTCCTAATTCTTACTTTGTTTGGAATCAAGTTTGTTTCTTCTATTAATTCTTTTAAAATACAGTCCAGCTTATTTTTTAATTTTTCTATATCTTTATCGGTATATTTCCTTTCCTCTTTCGTATTTTTTGTTTCCTCTAACTTCTTTAATATCCAATCTCTTTTTTTATCTACTATATTGTAAATATCTTTTTTACTAAGATATTTTGGTGCTTTTACTATAACCTGTCCATCTTTTACTTGAATATATAGATTTTTTATTTTCCCATATACTATATGATATTCTATCTTTTTACAATTAATAGCATTCATCTATTTTTATGCTGTTAATCTCTTTTCCTTCTAAGTCTTTAATTATAAATTCTTTCTCTTTATATATCATATATGTATGTGGTGTTCCTTGGCGTGGTTCTGATACAGAACCTGGATTTAAATACATATATTCTTTTGTATTTTCTATACAAGGAATATGTGTATGACCATGTATTAATATTACTTTTTTATTAGAATTAGGTAAATGATATTTATTATATAAATGACCATGTGTTATGAAAAATTCATAACCATCAATATTTAATTTTTTATAATCACTCATTATTGGAAAATATAACAAATCTTGGTCTAAATCTGTATCACAGTTCCCTCTTACAGCAATTATATATTCCATTAAATCATTTAATATTCCTGCTGTTTTTTGCCTTTCATTATTTCTTCCAAATGCTAAAAGTGACTTGTTATATAATAAATCTCCTAATAATATTAATTTATCTGGTTCTTCTTTTTCATAACGTTCTTTAAGTTTATTACAGAAATGTAAATTTCCATGTATATCTGAGGCAAACATTAATTTCATAATTCTTCTCCTTTAGTCAAACTTTATCTTAGTAATATTTCCACTTAAATTTCTTAAGTGGAAAATTATATAAATTTCGTACAATTACTGTTATTTATCTTTTTTATAATTTACAAAATATGAAATATTACTTACTAAATTATGTGGTGCTATTTTTTCTAAAAATCTAGTTATTTTCATTAATGTACCTGGTACAATTGTAAACTTATTTTTTAGCATTTTGCTAACTGCATATTTTGCTACATATTCACTGCTTAATGATGGTGCTGCAAAATTTACCCCTGCTACTTTATTAAAATTAGTTCTTACTGGACCTGGGCATAATACCGAAATTTTCACATTTGATTTTTGCTTTTTTAACTCTGTTTTTACACCTTGTGATAATCTATATACATATGCTTTAGATGCATAATAAGCACTCATTAATGGACCTGGACCAAATGCTGCCATAGATGCCACATTTAAAATACGCCCACTGTTTCTTTCTATCATATCTTTTAAATATAATTTCATTAAAATATTAACTGCTATTACATTTGTTTCTAACATTTTTACTTCTTTTTCTAAATTTGTATTTGCAAATTCACCATGTACTCCAAAACCTGCATTATTTACTAATATATCTATATTATCATTTTTAGTTTCATTATATAGTCTTTCACAATTTTCTTTGTTAGATAAATCCATTGCGATTATTTTACTATTTGTATTTATTTCTTTTTGTACTTCTTTTAATTTTTCTTCATCTCTAGAAACAAGAATTAAGTCATAATTTCTTTTTGCCAATTCTATTGCTATTTTCTTTCCTATTCCAGATGATGCACCGGTTACTAAAGCTTTCATCTTTCTCCTCCTAAATATATATTCCATTTTATATTATATACAATAAAATGTCTACTTATATATGTATATTTTTTAATGGTGCGTAATAATAAATTTTATTATATATATTTACATATTTTTACTATTTTAATGGCATAATAATCTTAACCTCTTTATATAACCATATAATTTATTTAAGCAACATATTTTTATATACATAAAATGAAAGGACATCATTTTAATGAAAATATTATTAAAATATTTAAAGCCTTATAAATTCAACTTAATACTTGGTCCATTTTTAAAATTGTTAGAAGCAATTATAGAAGTCTTATTACCTATTATTATAGCCTTCTTTATAGATAATTATAATTCTTTTTCTGCAAAAGAGCTTGCTTATTATTCTATTTTACTATCGTGTCTTGCAATATTAGGTCTTACTTTTGCTTGTATTGCTCAATATATAGCATCCATTACTTCGCAAAGATATAGCAAAAATTTAAGAGAAGTCCTGTTTTCTCATATACAAAATGTATCCTCTATTAATTTAAATAAGGTTGGGAGTTCTTCTACTGTAAATAGAATAATTAATGATGTTAATAATCTAGAAACAGGAATTTCTATGTTTATACGACTAGTAATAAGAATTCCTTTTATTTTTATTGGCTCTATTATTATGATTTTACTAATAGATGCAAGCGTTGCCATAAATGTACTTATTTCTAGTATAATATTATTTACATTAATTTTATTTATAATAAAATCTGCTAGTTTCTTTTATCAAAAAGCTAATTTTTATTTAGATAACTTAACTCTAAAAGTAAAAGAAAATTTAAATAACATAAAATTAATTCATAGTTTTGTTACAGAAACTTATGAAAAGTATAAATTTAATAAAATAAATAATTTAACATATGTATATAGTAAAATTTCTAATATTTTATCCTTTCTTTTAAATCCTATATCTATTTTTATTCTAAATTTTACTACTTTAATAATATTAAACATTAGTAATATTAAACTTAATCTAGGTTTTATATCTAAGGGAGAAATTATTGCTAT
>CATZPY010000022.1 GCA_958422985.1 uncultured Clostridium sp. | reverse complement strand
TTTGCAGCAGCAGAAGGAGCTATTGGTATAGCGAAATCTGCAAACAAAGTTAGAAAAGAACCATTAAGAGTTATTTTAAATGGTTTAGGAAAAGATGCAGCACAAGTAATCTCTAGAATTAATGGATTTACATATGTAAAAACAGAATTTGATTTCTTTACAGGAAAAGTAAATGTTATAGAGGAAATTCCATATTCAGATGGAGAAAGATCAAAAGTTAAATGTTATGGTGCAAACGATGTTAGAGAAGGTGTAGCTATAATGTGGATGGAAGATGTTGACGTATCTATTACAGGAAACTCAACAAACCCTACAAGATTCCAACATCCAGTTGCAGGAACATACAAAAAAGAAAGAATAGAAGCAGGTAAAAAATACTTCTCTGTAGCTTCTGGTGGAGGAACAGGAAGAACATTACACCCAGACAATATGGCAGCAGGACCAGCTTCATATGGTATGACAGACACAATGGGAAGAATGCATTCAGATGCACAATTTGCAGGAAGTTCATCAGTTCCAGCCCATGTAGAAATGATGGGATTAATAGGAATGGGTAACAACCCAATGGTTGGAGCTTCAGTAGCAGTAGCAGTAGCAGTAGAAGAAGCAATGAAATAATCCAAAATCGGGATAAGGAATAGTCCTTTAAATCACGATTAAAAAAAGCAGTACTTAGTACTGCTTTTTTGCTAGACAATTATTGTGTACTTAAGAATTTTAGCAAATGTCAGTCTAAAAAATCTTAAGTACGCTTCTATATATTGAAAAATATTCTTAAATGTAGTATAGTAATATAACAAAAAAAGTTGAAAGGAAGGTATACAATATGCAAGAGCTTATAATTAAGCGGAGAAATGAGTATAACGAATATATCCTTACAGCAGAAGGGTATATTCCAGAAGAGCTAAGGGAGGATTTAGAGGAATTAGTAGAGGATTTTGCTTATGACGAGTATCTGCTAATAGAAGAGGCTTTCGAAAAAATAAAGGGATTTAGGAAATTTCATAAAAAGCGTAATGGTATTATAATAAAATTTTATTTAAATTATGATTATAACACATATGAAAATCATTCAATTAGAGTGTTGACAATAGGAATACATTCAAGAAGAAGATTTTTTCAGGCTTGCAAGGAAATACTTTTAAGCTAAAAAGGGGTGGATATTTATATATCCACTTCTTTTCTATTGATGGGAAAGTCCATATAATAAGAGAAAAGATTTTTTAATACATTTGTTATATAAAAGGATATATTTTCAAATAATTGGTAATAATAATATAAATGGAGGGATAATATGAAAGATTATTTGAAAATAGAACATATTGAAGCACTAGAAGTGCTAGATTCTAGGGGAAATCCAACAGTACAAGTAGAAGTAATAACAGAAGGAGGATTTTGTGGAGTAGCAAAAGTGCCATCTGGAGCTTCAACTGGAAGTTTTGAAGCAGTGGAACTTAGAGACAACGATGAAGAAAGATATTTAGGAAAAGGTGTAAAAAGAGCAGTAGAAAATGTAAACAGAGTGATTGCTAAAAAGGTAATAGGAATGAATGTGTATGATCAAATAAAAGTAGATAAAAGACTAATTGATATAGATGGAACAGAAAATAAAGAAAAATTAGGAGCAAATGCTATTTTGGGTGTATCCATCGCAGTAGCAAAAGCAGCAGCAAATTCACTAGGAATGACTTTATATAATTATATAGGTGGGGTTAATGCAAAAAAATTACCTATTCCGATGATGAATATTTTAAATGGAGGTAAACATTCAGATAATAATATTAGTATTCAAGAATTTATGATAATGCCAAAATCTGGAAGAGATTTTGCAGAAAATTTAAAAATGGGAGTAGAAACATATCATAGTCTGAAAAAAGTATTAAAAAATAAAGGATATTCGGTTGCTGTAGGTGATGAGGGTGGTTTTGCACCGAATTTAGTTAGTGAAGAAGAAGCTTTAGACGTAATAATTGAAGCAATAGAAAAAGCTGGATATATTCCAGGAAAAGATATATTCATAGCATTAGATGTAGCAAGTACAGAAATGTACGAAGAAGCTAAGAAAATAGGAAAAAATGGATATTTGTTTTGGAAAACAGGAATGTTTAAGACTAGTGATGAGATGATAGAATATTTAGAAGAATTAACAGAAAGATATCCAATTATTTCTATAGAAGATGGTTTAGCAGAAGAAGATTGGAATTCATGGAAAAAACTAACACAAAATTTAGGAAATAAAATTCAATTAGTTGGAGATGATTTATTTGTAACAAATACAGATAGATTAAGAAAGGGAATAAAAAATAAAATAGCAAACAGTATATTAATAAAACCAAACCAAATAGGAACACTAACAGAAACATTAGATGCAATAGATATGGCAAACAAAGCAGGTTATACTGCTGTAATATCACACAGATCAGGAGAAACAGAAGATACGACTATAGCAGACATTTCTGTAGCTACAAATGTAGGACAAATAAAAACAGGAGCACCATGTAGAACAGACAGAGTTGCAAAATATAATAGATTACTAAATATAGAAAATGAGATAAAATAAGCATTAGCAAATAAAATACAAAAATAAAAATAGGAGATAGAAACAATAAGTATAAAAATTGCTAAATTATCTATTTTGTGATATTATAAATATGGAACTAATTGTTTAGCAGAAAAGAAGGGAGAAATACAATGAATTGTAGAATGGTTGTTGGAGACAAACGGGTAAAGAGAGTAGAAATTTCCGATTGTGCGAAAGAATATGGTTTTAGGATAGTAGCAACAGGAATTATTCCAGAAGAAAAGACAAACGATTTATCTGTTTTGCTAGAGGAATTGTTAGATAAAGATACTATACCTATTGGAAATGAAATTGTCGAATTTAAAAAGAAATTCAAAAAAGAAGGATTGCTAGTATTCGAAAAAAGATATTATAATATTGAATATTTAACACAATTAAATTCGGAATTAGGAACCGGAGAAATTTTTTCAATGACTATAAAAATGCATATCTGTAGAAGCCCTAAGTGGTGGTTTATTAAACATTAAATTACCTAGATATTAGCTTTGTACTGTGACTAAAGTATAAGGCTAATATTTTTTTAGTAAAATTTTATTTAAATGATATTATTGATATAGAAGAAAAAGAATGATATAAATATTAAGCAAGGAGGCACAAAATGGTAGGTAGATATAATAATATTAATAGTTGTAAACAAAATTATTTACAGAATAAAGATGATAATCTAAAATTAAAACTAATATTAGCGTCAAGTTCAAAGCAAAGACAAGATATTTTTAAAAATATAGGATTAAAATATGAAGTTATCAAAAGCTTAGTTGAAGAAAAAAGTGATAGTACAGACCCAAGCGAATATGTAAAAGACTTATCTAAAGATAAAGCAAACTCCGTTGCATCTCAAATAAATGAAAAAGCAATAATTATAGCAGCAGATTCGATAATATATATGAATGGGAAAATATATGAAAAACCAAAAAGTAAAGAAGAGGCATATCAAAACTTAAAAGAAATGTCGGGGAAAATTACTTATGCTGTAACAGGTGTTGCAATAAAAGATTTATATAAAAACAAAGAAATTTGCTTTGAAGATATAGCAGAAGTACATCTTAAAGAAATAGATGATGAGGATATTAAATGGTATGTAGAAAATGAAAAGGATATATTTAATAGGTGTGCTTATGCAATACTAGGAAAAGCATCAATTTTTTTAGATAAAGTGAATGGAGATTATAATACTTTATTTGGAATTTCACCAAGCAAAGTATATGAGAAATTGAAAGAGCTAGGATATAAAATATCGGATTTTGAAATAGAAAAATAGATTAGATAAATTAAAATATAAATTTTGATTACTAAAATGTAAGGGAGATATAACAGGTGGAACATATTCATTCTATTATAATTATAAAAAAAGGTAATAAATATTTAAATTATTATGACGAACGTTGGGGAATGTATTTATTTCCTAACATAAAGGGAAATGATATAGAGAAAATAAAAAGTAAGTACAATACTAATAATGTTAGATTAGCATTTGATAAAATACACGAAAAATATTCTGTATCTCATAATGAAATAAGAACATATCATCACTATTTTTATGAAGTAGATATTGACATTGATGGGAAATATTTTTCAATAGATGAATTATTAGCAGATGAGAAAGTAAAAAAATATAATGAGGATATTATTACATATATTAGTGAATTTTATGGGGGTAAATTTTAATGAATAATATTACAATAACTTGTAACATAAAGGATACTATAATATGAAATAAAAAAATAAACATATAGATTAATATTAATGAAAAATATTGACAATACAGGTAAATCAAATATATTATAAAGTAAATTTTATATATATAGGTGATGGAATTGGCATTTGTAAATTAGTAGAGAGGTATAAAATATGAATAGAAAGATTATTAGACGGTGTTTTGCAGCACTGTTAACAGTACTTATATTTACAGGAAGTGTAATAACTACATTTGCAGCTGAGTCAGAGCAAACAACGATACAAGAAACAAGAGGATATGGAAGTGCAGAATTTCCGAGCCAAAGATCTATACTTATTTCAGGGTCTGTAACGAAAGTTTCATATACGGCTGTTTGTACAGGAAAACCAGGTGCAGTAATTCTAAGATTTAGAAATAGGACAACTGGTGAAGTGAGAACGCATACATTTACTTGTGATAATGTGTACCATAGTAATTCAAAATTAGGTATAAATCCTTTTTCAGAAGGCTGGTGGGACATTGAATATGTTATGAGTACTTGTGATAACTTCATAACGATTTTTATGAATTTTAGTTAATAAGATTATTATTTATCAATTGTAACTTTGTCAATATGAATTTATAAGTTTATTTCAAATGCCAATTCTAGCTAAAGTGAATGTAATACATTCACTTTAGGCAATATATAATTCAAATAATAAAAGGAGTGAGTTTATTATGAAAAAAGGTATAAAAATTTTTCTTATATCAACAATTATAATAGTTGCAATTATAATCATTGTAATATTAAGTAATGTTATTAGAAACAATTGCATTTTACAAAAGTTATATGAAAGTAGTAATAATATTAAAGATTCTGTAAAAAACTATTATTATGAAAAAACTTCGGAGCTATTAGAAGGAGAAACCAGAACAACAACATATAAAATATATAATTATGATAATAAATATTTAATAAAAGAATACTACAATGATGAAGGTGTTGTTACAACAGAATGGGTTGATAAAAATATACCAGAACAAATTTCTATAGATGAGCGATCAAAAGAAGAAAGTCAAGAAATTAAAATGAAGGAATTTGATAAAGAATATGAAGAAGCATTATTTGCTTCAACAATAGAAGATATAGGGTATAGCAATGTTTTGACATCAAATATTTTTAAACCAATAAGTGTAGAAAATAATTGTTATGTTATTCATGTAAAAAATACAACAATGTATGTTAATATGAATACAGGAATTATATCTAAAGTTTTTTATGGAGATGGAAATATCACTTGTACATATAAATTAAAAAATAATGCTGTTACTGAAAGTGAAGTTATAAAACCAAAATAAAAAGCGACTTAAGATTTTTAACAAGTAAAATTTAAGCTATTCAATAATTTCCTAATATATAGAGAGAAAGAGTAAATATTGTTATTTGCTCTTTTTTGTGTTAAAGTATAAAAGATAAAACAGACGTTGATTTTATAAATTTTTGTAGCTATACTTATAAAAATATAATAAACGTAAGGGGAATTATATGGAAAAGAATATAGATATTTATAATGAAAATGAAGAATGTATTATTAAAGCAAAAATGTTTTATAAAAGTGAAGGAACTTTAAATAAACATTTTTGTGTATTCTGCCATGGGTATTATAGTGGAAAGGAAAGTAATTCTATTAAAGTAGTAGCAAACGAATTGTTAAAACACGATATATACTCAATATCATTTGATTTTCCCGGTCATTTAGATAGTGTTCAAGGTGTAGAAAAGCTAACAGTAAAAGTGTGCATATCATATATTAATTCAGTTATAAATTATATAAAAGAAAAATATGGAAAAGATACTAAAATTTCTTTTTTTGCTATTAGCTTTGGAGCATATATTTTATTAAATAAACTTATAGGAGATAAATCAGAATATGAACATATAATTTTAAGGTCGCCAGCCATTAATATGAAAGATATATTTGTAAAGTGTTTATTAAAAGAGCCACTTGAAGATTTTAGGAAAAATGGAAAAGGTAAAACTGGACGTGATGGAAAAATGGAAGTACCATATACTTTTTATGAAGAATTGCTAAATAATGACGTAATTAAAACTTATCATGAAAAAAGAAAAATACTAATTCTTCAAGGTTCTTTAGATGATACAGCACCAATTGAAGAAACATATAATTTTATAAAAGATAAACCAGAGATTGAGCTAATAGAATTTGCAGATTTAAAACATCATATGAGTGTAGAAGAAATAAATTTAATTACAACAAAATTAATAGAAAAATTAAGATTATAAATAAAATATATTAACAAAGAAGAAAGGAAAAAACTAATGGATAATATACAAAAATTTTATCAAAACACCGAGAATAGTTTACCACACCCAATGGTTAAAAGATTTATAAATATGAATATAAAAGCAGGAGATGCTATTGACTTAGGATGTGGAACAGGTAGAGATACAATATATTTAATAAGAAATGGTTGGAAAGTATTAGCAATAGATAGAGAGAATACCAATGAGATGATATCTAGCAAATTGAATGATGAAGAATTAAAAAGACTTAGCTTTAGGTGCCAAAAATTTGAAAATATAGAGTTAGATAAAAATAATTTATTAGTAGCTAATTTTAGTATTCCATTTTGTCCCAAAGATAAATTTTATAAATTTTGGAATGAAATAGTACATAGCATTTTGAAAGAGCGGATATTTTGTTGGAAATTTTTTTGGACTAAGAGATTCGTGGGCTAATGACAAAAAAGAAATGGTATTTTTGTCAAAAGAACAAGTACTAAAATTATTTGAAAATTCGTTTAGAATAATAGAATTTAACGAAGTTGAAAAAGATGGAAAAACTGGTGTTGGAAAAATGAAACATTGGCATATATATAATGTTATAGCAAAGAAAAAATAAGAAAGAATTCTTATGCTAAAGATAAGATTAGTACCTTCTAAATGCGCTATTTACTTTTGTAGAAAAATAGTATATTATAGCAAAAGGAGGGGGATTTTATGAAGAATAAAAAAATATTAATTGGAATAATTATAATTGCTATTATAATTATAGCTATCATAACTTTTTTTATAATAAATAAGACAGAAAAACCTGAACAAGTATTACAAGATTATTTTACAAAGATAAGTGAGGAAAAGTATGAAGAAGCATATGAAATGCTAAGTGAATCAGCAAAAAATAAAATTGCTAAAGATACATTTGTAAAAAAGAATGATTCAATATATAAGGGAATTGATATGACAGATTTAAAAACAGAAATTACGAATGTAGAGAATAACGAAAAAATTACATATAACCAAAAGATGAATACATCAGCAGGAGAAATTAGTTTTACTAATGAAGCTTCTGTAATAAGAGAAGATAAAAAATATAAAATTAATTGGGAAAATAGTTTAATTTATCCAGACTTAAATGAAAGTGACAAAATAAGGGTAAAAACTTTAAAAGCAGAACGTGGAAACATTTATGACAGAAATAACATATTACTAGCAGGAAAAGGAAATATTTCTTCAATAGGCTTAGTACCAGGTAAAATGAGTGAAAACAAAGAAGCAGATATTCAAAAATTATCAACTATTTTGGGTGTTTCAGTAGAATCTATAAATAATAAACTTGGAATGTCTTATGTAAAAGATGATACATTTGTACCAATAAAAAATGTTGCCAAAACAGAGACACAATTAAAAGAACGAGCACTAAGTATTTCTGGCGTAAAAATTACAACAGAGAGTTCTAGAGTGTATACATTAGGAAAAGAAGCTTCTCAACTTATAGGATATGTACAATCTATAAGTGCAGAGGAATTAGAAGAGAATAAAGGAAAAGGCTATAATAGTAATAGTGTAATTGGCAAAGCCGGAATAGAAAAAGTTTATGAAGAAATATTAAGAGGAAAAGACGGTAAAGAGATTTATATAGAAGATGAAAATGGAAAGAAAGTAAAAACAGTAGCAAAACAAGAAGTAGAAAATGGTAAAGATGTAAAGCTAACAATAGATGCTAATAAACAAAAACAAGTTTATGAAAGTTTAGAAGAAAATAAAGGTTCATATGTTGCAATGGATTCAAAAACAGGTGAGATTATAGCATTAGTAAGTACTCCATCATATGATTCGAATGACTTTGTTTTGGGCATGAGTACAGATGAATGGAAATCTTTAAATGAAGATGAAAAAAATCCATTGCTAAATAGGTTTACTAAAGCATGGTCACCAGGCTCAACTTTTAAGCCAGTAACAGGTGCAATTGGAATAACAGAAGGTAAAATAAATCCTAAAGAAGATTTTGGAAGAAGTGGACTTAGTTGGCAGAAAGACTCTAGTTGGGGAAGCTATATGGTAACAACACTTACACCATATAATGAGCCTGCAAATATGCAAAATGCATTAATACGTTCAGATAATATATATTTTGCAAAAGTAGCTTTAAAACTAGGATATAATAAATTCATGGAAGGTCTTAACAAATTAGGTTTTAACGAAGATATTAATTTTGAAATTGGAACAACAAAATCAACATATGATACAGATGGAAAAATAACAGATGAAGTACAACTTGCAGATAGTGGGTATGGACAAGGACAAATTTTGGTAAATCCAATTCATATGGCTTCAATATATTCTGCTTTTGTAAATAATGGAAATATGATAAAACCTACGATAATATATGAAGAAGATAAAAAAGTAGAGTATTTAAAGGAAAATGCTATATCACAAGAAGCAGCAAATACTATAAAAGAAGACTTAATACAAGTCGTAGAAAGCCCAAATGGTACTGCACATGATGCAAAAATAGAAGGAGTAAAAATAGGGGCAAAAACAGGTACAGCAGAATTAAAAGCTAGCAAAGATGAAAAAGGTGAGGTTTTAGGATGGTTCAATGCATTTACAGCAGATGAATCTAGCGAAAATCAATTAGTTGTAGTAAGTATGATTGAAGATGCAAATTCGGTAGGCGGAAGTCATTATTTATTTCCTAAAGTAACACAATTATTTAAATAAAATTTATAAAAGCGAGATACTTTAATGTATAAAATAATGAAAAAGTTAGTAAAAATAGTTTGCTGTAATATTATTTATAGAGTTAAATATATAGGAATAGAAAAAATAGACAATAATAAAAAATATGTTATATGTCCAAATCATTCTAATATATTGGATCCAACATTTATATTTCCAATAGTAGATAACTTATCTATAATGGCAAAGTCAGAGATATTTAAAAATAAATTAGTTGCTAAAATATTAAAAAGATATAGAGTATTTCCTGTAAATAGAAAAGAAAGAGATGTGAAAAGTACTTTACATGCAATAGAATGTTTAAATTTAGAAAATAATTCTAAGCTTTTAATATTTCCAGAAGGAGGAATAATAAAAGATAGTAAAGAGATAAGAAAAAAAGTAAAAAATGGAGCAGTATATATTTCAGCAGAAAGTGGGGTAGAAATATTACCAATATTTATTACAAGAAGACCACATATTTTTCAAAAAGTTTATGTAATAATAGGGAATAGTATAAATATACCTAAAGAAATAAAACATGATAAAGAAAAAATAAAAGAGTATTCTACAAAGATGATAAATAACATTTATGATTTAGAAAAAATAAAATAAAGGTTGAAAAAAAGCTAGATATATATTATTATATATCTAGCTTTTCTATATTCGGGTATGGCCAAGTGGTAAGGCAGTAGGCTCTGACCCTATGATCGTTAGTTCGAATCTAACTACCCGAACCAAAAAATTCCTTTATAGTAACCTAAAAAACGGAAAACATGAAGGAATAATTTTTTTTACAAAAAACCGAACAAAATTTCGAAAAAAGTATTGACAAAAAGAATATAAAAATATAAAATACAATCATGAAAACAAACAAAAGTTCGAAAAATATAAGGAGGTTTATTATGAAAAAAATAAGAGAAAATATAATATCATATACAATAGATAAAGCTATATTTGGTAATTTTTCTATATTAGTAGATAATGGGGAAGTAATAGTAAAAGCTCCTTGGTATTTTTCAAAACAAAGAATACAAGAAGCTATAAAAGAAAACAAAAGGTGGATATTAAAAAAATTAAGCGAAATGGAAGAAGTAACTTTATATAATACTACAAAAATTTTAGGAGTTAATTATGCAATAAAAGTTATATATACTAATGTAAAAACACCGGGTCTAAATTTAAATAATAATTATATAGAGATAACATTACCATTTAAGTTAAAAGGGAGAAATAATAATAAAATAATAGAAATAATTTTAGGCAAAATGTATATAAAACTAGCAGAAAAGCACTTAGAAAATATTTTTGAAGAAATTAGAATAGAAACAGGTTTAGCACCAGAAGACTATAGTATAGATTATAATATAAAAGAAATGGCTAAATTCGATTTTGAAAAGAAAGAAATTTATATAAATTCTAAAATAATGGAATTAGAAGAAAGCTGTATAAGATATATAGTAATACACGAATTATGTCATTTAAAGTATAAAACACATGCAAAAAGTTTTTATAATTTAGTAAAAAAATATTTTCCTAAATATGAAAAATATGATGAGATTTTAAATGGATACAAATTTTAAATTGAACACGTATATGGGGCAATTGGAATTGTATAATATATTTTAAAACAATAAGTTTATAACTTGGAGGTTTTAAACCTCCAAGAAAAACTAAGAAGGTAGAAAAATGAGAAATGTATCAATTCCAGTAGTATCAGAAGAAGAAATAAATAGGCGGTATAAAAGGATAAAGCCAGTTATTACATTGAATAATAAGTTATATAATCTTAGAAATTAATAATATAAGTTATTTTTTCAGTATTTGTATAAACACAGAATTATCTTTAAAATTGCTTGATGTAACTTTATAGTAAGGATTATCATCTTCATTATAAGATATACCATAATCACTATTAAATATGATATCACCAGTGTAGTCTATACCATTACAAGTAAATTTGTAATTAATAGTTTGCTCCCAACTGGACGTTTCAGAAGAGCGTTTCTGAGGAAGTGATATTTTATTTGTTACTTCGAAAATATCGTTAGTATTATCTATTGTATATTTAGTTAAAGGTGATATCCACACTTCGGTATTTAATTGAATGTTATTTGTTTTACTATTATTGTAACTTTTAATAATTACGATAGCCACAATAGTCAGTATAATTATAGCTAAAGTAGTAATAACTATAAGAACTTTATTTTTTTTCATAAGATGCCTCCAATATTTAAAATTTAAAATAGTTATAAACTAATTAATATTAAAAAGCGATAAAATATATAATTCAGAATTAATAGTAGATAATGTAAAAAATGAAAAAATGGCAACTGATTATTCATCAATTACCAATTCTTTCGAAATGCAATATTGATTTTATATCTTCTAGATTAAGATTTTTATAGTTGTCTATCATTATCCAATATAAGTAATTATTATTTATGGGTGTAGTAAACATTACTGTTGAAGAATTTAAGTTATAATAATATTTTTTTTCATCATATATAAAATAATTTAATGTATTGTACTCTGTACTAATTTTAGGTTCACTAAAGTTAGATAAATTATTCATTTCTGTTATTATGTCCTCGTTCGCATTTGCAGTAGGAATTACTTGTACTGAAATACAACCTTTATCAGGTGAAATACTAGATCCTACAAATAAAAATAAAGAATGAGATGTTTTATCAGATTGAACTAAATTAGGTTCCATTAGATTAGTTGTTGGATAAACTGAAACTCTACAATTCCCATAACTAGCATATGTTTTATTGGTTCTTTCTAAATCATATCTTGTATCACTAATCTTATTTAATTTATTGTTCAATTGTTTTGCTGGTCTAAAATTTAACCATAGTATAAAATCCACTACTATTATACTCACTAATACTAAAAATATTATAGTTATTAATTTTCTTTTTTTCAACGTTTTATTACCTCCTTTTCAAAATCATGGTAATTGTAAAAAACATTTATAGAAACAGTTATAACATAATTTTATATAAAAATAGCTCAAGACTCAGAAAGTTTTTTGAGCATTACTTGGAATTATATTACGAATTTATTTAAGATTATAAAAAATCAAAAACGGTTTTTTCATAAGTATAATATCCTGTAATTGTATTATTAATTAGTATAAAACAATACAACAATATAGCTATTGTTAAACATATTGAAGTAATATATACTATTTTTTTATTTTTCTTTTTAATGCTAATCATACTAACAACAAACATTATAATAGTATAAATGACATATAGAACTATCATAGGACGCAGGGCTGCTAATGGTCCTGCATATAAAGGTAAAGTTGCTCTTGGTTTAGTATCAAAAGCATAGAACCATATTACCTTGACCAAGTATATAGAAATTAAACTTAATGCAACATTTGTCCCAAAGAATATTTTTCGTAATATTTGGATAGAATTATCATTTTCATTAGATTGTTTTTTATTTTGTGTAACTCTAAATGTTACTAAAACTAACCCTAGTACTATGAATAGAGTTAATAATATAGAAATAAATTCTTTTAATGGTGATCCCATAATGTCATTCAATTTCATTAATTTTTCGTTACTACTATATGGATGAAATTGTTGACCAGGTATTATCACATCAGCATATACTATTGATATTTCAGAAATTATTAAAATTATTAAAGCTAGTGTAGAAAAAACTTTTTTTTTCATAAAATTACCTCCCTTATATAATTAATAAAATTAGTCCAATACCAAATGAAAAAAAATTATTATAAATTGACAATCGTATAGGGCTTATGTTTGCTTTTAAATATCTTTTAAACAATAATGCTTCGATAATTATCGTACCTGTCTCTAATATAAAAATTGAAAAATAATATACTAATGTATTATTTACTAAGTATACCATATTAGATAAAAATACTACAACTGGATTTGTATATACATTAACAAACATTATTGTTTTTAATCCTTTTATGTTTCTAATTCCTAACATATATGAAAATATAGTTTCTAAAATAATAGTCAAGATTAAAGATGTAATTAGACTTTCAATCATATTTTTTCTCCATCAATTCATTATATCCTTTCAATCCTATAAACAAAATAATTGCTGATATTATTGTAATAGTAAATAAGCCTATAGGATTAAACAATACCTCAGTATATCCCAAAAACACAGGTATGACACCTGAAAATAGTGCAAATGTTAATAGTCCAAATGCCAAACCTTTATTGTTATTAAAAATATTTGCTAAACTTGTTAAAGTAATTGGCATTGTAATATTAAATAATAGAACAGCTAAGATTCCACAAATACTACTATAAAATGATCCAGTAAATAATATAGCAGATAATATTAACGAAAATACTGAAATTTTTATAAATCCAAATTTATCTCCTAATATGCCACCAAACATTTTTCCTAATATAACACCAAAAACAAATAACAAAGCTAAAATATAATTAGATTTCCAATTGAAAGATAATATTGATCCTACATAACTTCTTATACAAACAGTTAATGTTAAGCAAAATATTACAATAAATTCTTTCTTATTTATGTTAGGAACTGATGCTACTTTATTATTCAATTTATTGTTTATTTGAGTATATAGCCAAATCAAAGCAATAGTAGATAATAATAAAATGATTATTGTAAAATAATTAATATTAAAATCTATATTAGTAATGTTACTACCTAAAAAAATACCTAAAGCCCCAGTTGATACAAATATTCCAGATAATGTAGCTTTTTGATTACTAATATTAAGTACATCAATACCTCCACCAATATGAAACATAGCATTTCCAATTCCAGCTATTAAACAAGCTATTATACTAAATTTTGAAACTCCAAATGCTAATATTACTAAAATACAGCCTAAAGCAGAGCATAAAGCATTTTTATTAATTTTGTCTGCTAGAATTCCAATTGGCAATTGTATTGCAAAAGCAAAAAAGTTATATATAACTATTGCTAAAAATAGTGAAAATGAATCTGTTAATTGAGGAATTATTATATTAGTTACGAATATAGCACAAGAAAAATCAACGATAAAATGAATTGTACTATATACTAGCATTATTTTCTTATTCATCATTTTCCTCCAAATTTTTAGTATAAATCTATGGAATTTACAATTAATTGCAAATTCTATAATTAATATATTTATACCATAAGATAATGAAAAAATAAATACTTATAATTTTTAAACAAAAAAATCAACCAGATTTTATTGTCTGATTGATTATTGTATTAATTCCATTTAATTTAGTTTGAACAGATACACTGTTGGAGCGAGTAGTGGGAATCGAACCCACACCTTCGGGTCGGAAGCACGAAATTCTACCATTAAAATATACTCGCAAGTGTTATTATTATAACTTATAATATTAAAAAAAGCAACAACTTAATTTGTTGTTGCTAATAATGGAGCAGGTAGTGGGAATCGAACCCACGTCATCAGCTTGGAAGGCTGAGGTTCTACCATTGAACTACACCTGCATAGGTTATTTAAGTTTAATGGAGCAGGTAGCGGGAATCGAACCCGCATAGCCAGCTTGGAAGGCTGGAATTCTACCATTGAACTACACCTGCATTAGCTCCTGACAAGTATAGATTATAATGTCTTTTGTTTCTTTTGTCAATATATTTTTGAAAAAAACATAAAAAAGTTTTTCAAAATAAAATTTGCTTACAGACATAATGAATTCAAGATTAATAAAAAGGAAAAATTTATTAACATTAATAAAAATTTATATATAATATTGCAAAAATATAAATAAAAAAGTATATTTAAATAAAAAAATATTAAGCAAAAATGAAAGATTAGTATATTAAAATTTTATAAGCTAATAGATTGTAAATTTAGGAGGGAAAAGAATGAAAGAAGATTCAAAAGCAAGAAAAGATTACTTAAGCTGGGATGAATATTTTATGTCAGTTGCCAAATTATCATCAATGAGAAGTAAAGATCCAAATACACAGGTAGGAGCATGTATAGTTAGTGACGATAATAGAATTTTATCAATAGGGTATAACGGAGCGCCAAATGGATTTAAAGATGAAATATTTCCTTGGGGACGAGAAGGAAATCCATTAGAAACAAAATATTTATATGTAGTACATGCAGAAAGAAATGCTATATTAAACTATAGAGGCTCAAGAAAAGATTTAGAAAAATCAAGAATTTATGTGGATTTATTTCCTTGTAATGAATGTGCAAAAGAAATAATTCAAGCAGGAATAAAAGAAGTAGTATATTTATCAGACAAATATGCTAATACTACAGAAACAATTGCTTCAAAAAAATTGTTAGATTTATGCAATGTTAAATATAGACAGATCGAATTAAAAAACAAAGAAATTGTAATAAAAATGTAATACAAAAGAAAAAAGTATGTTATATAAATTGATAATTTTATATGCTATTATATAAATATAAGGGGAGAATTAACTATGAAAAAGATTTTATCAATAATATTATTAATAAGTATATTAATTGGAACTTGTAATATATCTTTGGCAAAAGAAAGCTTTGGAGAAACGACTATTTCTATTAATATATCTGAAGATCTTAAAAAATGGGATGAACTTTTAGAAGAAGAAAAAAGTAAAACAATTATGCCAAATGCAACAACAATAAATATAAATGAAGAAGATGCTAAAAATGCAAATTCTTTCATGTTTGGAATGCAAAATTTCTTTATGAAAGCATCTATTCCAAATAAATATATACTAACACAAGATATTAATGTTCCAGTAAAACATCAAGGAACTACTGGTGAATGTTGGGCTTTTTCAATGACAAGTGTATTAGAATCATATTTAGCTAAATCTGGAGAAAAAACAGTAATACCAAGATATTCAGCAAGACATATGGATTATGCAACATCTGAAACTTTTTTAGATGGTAAAAATCCAATAGGATTTAGTAGAGAACTTAAAAGTGGAGGAAATTCAACAATAGCATTAGGATACCTTACTAATGGGACAGGTGCAGTTTTAGAAGAAAGTATGCCTTTTGAAGATAATGAAGAAAAGATAAAATTGGAAGAAATACAAAATAAAAAGCCAGTTACAAGAGTAACAGAAGCAAAAGAATTTCCAACTATAAATAAAAGTATAGATAGCCAAGGTAATGTAACATATAAAAAAGATGTGTTAAATAAATATACAGATGAAGAAGTACAGCTAATAAGAAATGAAATAAAACAATATATTATGAAATATGGAGCATTATCTGCAACGACAGTTGCGAACCAAGCTAATTTTTATAGTAATCCAAAAGACCCTATGCATTCTTCTTCATATTATTGTGACAATAATATTTATAATATAGATCATGCAATAACTATTATTGGTTGGGATGATAATTATTCAGTAGATAATTTTAATCCAAATAAAAAACCAAAAAATCCAGGTGCATATATTTGTTTAAATTCATATGGAACAGAAAGCTTTGCAAAAGGTTATACTTATGTTTCTTATGATGATGTCAATATAGAGAAAAACTTAACAGGTATAATGGGAACAGCAGATATTGTAGAAAATAAAAAAATATATCAAAATGATTTTTATGGTGCTACCACGAGATTAACAATGAATCCAGCAGGAGATGTAGGAATTGCAAATGTATTTTCTAAAGAGAGTAAAGAGGAAGAATATATAGAAGAATTACAGACTGCTGTAAGTGGCAATGTAAAGATAGAAGTATATATTAACCCATCAGATGCAAGTTTAGATAAATCAAAATTACAAAAAGTAGAAGTAGATAAAACAACATTAGATGCTACATATAATACATTAAAACTAAAAAATCCTGTAAAAATAACAGGCGATAAATTTGCGGTAGTACTAAAAGTAAGTGCAACAGAACAATATCAAATAGGTATAGAATGTAATTATTTTGATAGTGGAATAACTACAACGCCAACTATATTTGACAATGTAACTGCGAATGCTGGAGAAAGCTATATATCTGTAAACAGTTTACAATCTTGGCAAGATTTTACTACATTAACGCTAGAAGAATATAATTTTAGAAAATCTAACTTATGCCTAAAAGCAATAACAAACACGAAAACTAATACAGATCCAGATACAAATACAAATACGAATACAAACACAAACACAA
>CATZPY010000021.1 GCA_958422985.1 uncultured Clostridium sp. | reverse complement strand
TGCCGAAAATACTTACGAGTTACCTTGTTGGGAAGATAGGCTTTCGCTAGATTTTTTTATTTATATTTAAATAAGAAAAGAAATTAGAGATTAAATTTTGTTTAATTTGTAATTTCTTTTTTTGTTTTAGAATTTATTTAAAGTGAGGAAAGTAAATGGGAAGAAAAATATGGAAAGCAGGAACTTTTGAATATCCTTTACCAGCAGTAATGGTAACGTGTGGTGACATGCAAAATAGTAATATAATAACCGTTGCATGGACAGGTATATTAAATACAAATCCAGCGATGGTATATATATCTGTAAGACCAACAAGACATTCATATAAGTTAATTAAAGAAAATAATGAATTTGTAATAAATTTAACCAATAAAAAACTTACATATGCAACAGACTGGTGTGGAGTACGAACTGGTGCTAAATATGATAAATTTAAAGAAATGAACTTACATAAAGAAAAAGCACAATTTGTAAGATGTCCATTGATAAAAGAAAGCCCAGTAGCAATAGAGTGTAAGGTAAAAGATATAATACCACTAGGTTCACATGATATGTTTATAGCAGAAGTCTTATCCATAGATGCAGACGAAAAATATATAGATGAAAATGGTGCTTTTGATATATCAAAGTGTGAATTAATTGCATATGCAAATGGAGGATATTATCCTTTAGGAAAAAAGATAGGTAAATTTGGATTTTCAGTACAGAAAAACAAAAACAAAAAGAACAAAAAAAGAACAAAAAAACAATAATAAATCTATTAATATTGTTGACTTATTGAAAAAAACATGATAAAATATTCAAGCGTATGTATGAGATATTACATGGCTCACATCGTTTCAAAGAAATATAAGTAACGGAGGTGTATTATAGTGGCAGCAAAAGGAGCAAGAGAAATGATCATCTTAGAATGCACAGATTGTAAGAGAAGAAATTATACTACATTTAAAAACAAGAGAAATAATACCGAAAGATTAGAAATAGCTAAATATTGTAAATTTTGTAAAAAGCATACAAAACACAAAGAAACAAAATAAGCTGTTTTTAAGGAGGAAAGAAAATGGCCAAAGATAAGAAAAAGACAAATGCTAATGAAGATAAAACAAAGAAACATTTTTGGAAAGATTATAAATCAGAGTTAAAAAAAGTTAAGTGGCCTACAGGTAAAGAACTTTTCAATAGTACTGCTTCTGTAATTGCAATAGTGTTTATTGTTGCTGCAGTTGTAATTGTTTTAGACTTAGCTTTTGAAGGATTAAGTAAATTAGAGGTAAAAGGAATAGAAAGTTTACAAAATTCTATTGTTATGCAAGACTCTAATACTACTATGAATTCAGAAGAAAATTTATTATCTGAAAATGTAATTACTAATAATTTAGAATCTACACAAAATACAGTAGAATAAAATTTTAGCAAGGAGGCCAAATATGTCTCAAGAAAATGACATGCAACCTAAATGGTATGTTGTACATACTTATTCTGGTTACGAAAACAAAGTTAAAACAGATTTAGAAAAAACAGTAAAGAATAGAGAGCTAGAAGAATATATTTTTGATATAGTAGTTCCTATGGAAGAACAAATAGAAATAAAAGATGGAAAAAGAAAGACAAACTTGAAGAAAGTTTTTCCTGGATATGTTTTAGTAAAAATGATTGTAACAGAAGAATCTTGGTATATAGTAAGAAATACTAGAGGTGTTACAGGATTTGTTGGTTCAGGAACCGATCCGATTCCTCTTACAGAAGAAGAAATAAGAAAGATGGGATTTGAACTAACAGAAGTAAATGTAGACTATGAAGTTAATGATTCTGTAAAAATATTAAATGGACCATTAGAAAACTTTGTAGGAGTTGTACAAGAAATAAACAAAGAGAAACATAAAGTTAAAGTATTAGTTTCTATGTTTGGAAGAGAAACTCCAGTAGAACTAGAGTTTTCACAAGTACAAAAAGTATAATATTGAAATCTTTAATTTCAATATTAGATACATAAAAAACAATTAAAAATCATTAAAGGAGGTGCAATTTAAGATGGCAGAGAAAGAAGTTGTAAATGTTATAAAATTACAAATTGAAGCTGGTAAAGCTACTCCAGCTCCACCAGTAGGTCCAGCATTAGGTTCAAGTGGTGTTAATATAATGCAATTTGTTAAAGAATTTAATGATAAAACTGCAAATCAACCAGGAATGATAATTCCAGTTGTTATAACAGTATATAAAGATAAATCATTCACTTTCATAACAAAAGTTCCACCAGTTGCTGTACTTATTAAAAAAGCATTAAAAATAGAAAAAGGTTCTGGAAAACCAAATAAAGATAAAGTAGCCAAAATAACAGCAGAACAAGTTAAAGCTATAGCAGAACAAAAAATGGAAGACTTAAATGCAGCATCAGTAGAAGCTGCTATGAGTATGGTCAAAGGAACAGCTCGTAGTATGGGAGTTGTAGTAGTAGATTAGTAATAATATTGGGAGAATGAAAATTCGTTAAAACCATAGGAGGTAAAAATGAAAAAAGGTAAGAAATATCAAGAAGCTGCAAAGCTTATTGAAAAAGGTAAATTATATGAAGCTAAAGAAGCTTTAGAATTATTAGAAAAAATGCCTAAAGCAAATTTTGATGAAACAGTTGAGTTACATGTAAAATTAGGTGTTGATTCTAAACATGCAGAACAACAAGTTAGAGGTACTGTTGTACTTCCAAACGGAACAGGTAAAACTTTAAAAGTTCTTGTATTTGCAAAAGGTGACAAAGCTAAAGAAGCTGAAGAAGCTGGAGCAGATTTTGTTGGAGCAGAAGAATTAATACCAAAAATAGAAAAAGAAAATTGGTTTGACTATGATGTTATAGTAGCTACACCAAACATGATGGGTGTTGTAGGTAGACTAGGAAAGATTTTAGGACCAAAGGGATTAATGCCAAATCCAAAATCTGGAACAGTTACTATGGATGTAGCAAAAGCTATACAAGAAATCAAATCAGGAAAAGTTGAATATAGATTAGACAAAACTAATATTATTCACCTTGGATTTGGAAAGGTTTCATTTGGAGTTGAAAAACTAGAAGAAAACTATAAAACAGTTATCGATGCTATAATTAAAGCAAAACCAGCTGCTGCAAAAGGACAATATATAAGAAGTGTTGCAGTTGCAAAAACAATGGGACCTAGCGTTTATGTTAATCAAAAATAATTTTATATAAGCCAAAGAAAGTAGGCAATTAGTAAGTCCTACCGAGGCAAAGGTACGGACTTTCCTAATCTTTATGCCTCAACGATTTGGCTATAAGGATTAGGAATATTTTTTAGGAGGTGAATACTAAAATGGCAAATCAAAAAGCTATCGAAAGAAAACAATCAGAAGTATCAGCATTATCAGAAAAAATTAAAGAATCAAAATTAGTATTATTAACAGACTATAGAGGAATATCTGTAGAAGATGTTACAGGATTAAGAGCTAATTTAAGAAAAGTTGATGCTGAATATAAAGTTATTAAAAACAATATTACAAGAAGAGCTTTAGAAGAAGCTAAAATAGAAGGATTAGAGGATTTATTAGTAGGACCTACAGCGGTAGTTCTTTCTAGTGGAGATTACTTAGAACCTTTAAAAGCAGTTTATGAATATGCAAAAAATAACGAAACATATAAAATAAAAGGTGGAGTTATTGATGGAAAAGTAATGACAGCAGAAGAATTAATCACTCTTGCAAAATTACCATCAAGAGAAACTCTTATATCTATGCTTGCAGGTGCTTTACTTGGAAATATTTCAAAACTTGCAGTTGCATTAGATCAAGTTAGAGTTCAAAAAGAAACTAATGAATAATTAAGAATAAATTAGAGTAGTGGACTTAAACCACAATTATAAAAAATAGGAGGAAGTAAAAATGACTATAATTGAAGAATTATTAGAAAAAATCGATGGTTTAACAGTTGTTGAATTATCAGAATTAGTAAAAGGAATTGAAGAAAAATATGGAGTATCTGCAGTAGCAGCAGCTGCACCAGCAGCTGGAGCAGTAGCAGGAGCTGCTGAAGAAAAATCATCTTTTGATGTTGTATTAAAAGACGTTGGAGCTAACAAAATCCAAGTAATCAAAGTTGTTAGAGATGTAACAGGATTAGGATTAAAAGAAGCTAAAGAATTAGTAGATGGAGCACCAAAAACAGTTAAAGAAGGAGCTTCTAAAGAAGAAGCAGAAGAAATTAAAGAAAAATTCTCAGCAGCTGGAGCTGTTATAGAATTAGCATAGTTAAATGCTTTAAAAAAAGAAATTGTATTTTTGAATGCAATTTCTTTTTTTGTATGTTATAATCCTAAAAAAGGAGGTAAAGCCATGGAAAAATATGTTGGAATTATTGCTGCTATGCCAGAAGAAATGGAAGCAATAAAAGATAAAATGGTAAATGTAAAAGAAGAAGATATTTTTAATTTAAAATTCTTTGAAGGAAAAATTCAAAATCAGAAAATAGTATTAGTAAAATGTGGTGTAGGAAAAGTAAATGCAGCAAGAACTACACAAATAATGATAGATAAATTTGATATATCTTATATTATAAATATTGGTTCAGCAGGAAGTATAAATGATGCAATTGAGTATGGTGATATTGTAATAGGTAAATATGTATTGCAACATGATTTTGATATAACAGCATTCGGACATGAAAAAGGATATATAAGTAATATTGGTGTAAAATTAGAAAGTAATTCTAAATTAATAAAAAGATGTGAATATGTTATAAAAAATATGAAAGAAAATTTATATAAATGCGTAATAGGAACAATTGCAACAGGAGATATATTTTGTACAAGTAGAAAGATGAAAGAGAAGATACGTACAAAATTTGATGCAGACTGTGTAGAAATGGAGGGAGCTGCAATTGCTCAAACCGCGTATTTATCAAATACACCATTTATTATTATTAGATCAATTTCGGATAGTCCAAATGAAAATAATCAAATTGATTTTAATAAATATTTAAAAATGGCAGCTAATAGATGTGCTATATTTATAGAAAATTTAATGAAAGCAAACTAATTGACTTTTTAGTAGATTCATTATATACTAATACCCATGAAATAGAAAAAATATAAATTATATTTCTAAGGAGAAGAATTAGAATGCATAAAAAGAGATTAATAATAGCTTTAATAATTATCGTTAATTTAACTATAATGACAGTTGTTTCAAATGCATCAACAAAGGGAGTAATTACAGGAGAAACAGTTAAACTACGTAAAGGTCCAAATTTAGAATCAGGTCTTGTAACATTACTTTCGGTTGATAATAAAGTAGATGTAATTTCTAAAGAAGGCAATTGGTATAAAGTAAAATATAAAGATAATACAGGATATGTATATGCTGACTACATAAAAGTAAATGGAGAAGTTAAAGACAATTCTTCTAGCAAAAATAATCTAGCAGAAAATACTAATGTTACTGTTAATAATGTATCAAACGAAATAACATCTTCACAAGAAAATGTTGTATCAAACAATACAGCTCAAAATAATATAATTACAAATAATTCTGTAGAATTACCAAATAATGAAGAAGTTCTAGGAAAGCAATATAAATTATTAGAGGATACACAAATTAAGATATTACCTTTAATAAATACAGAAACAGTTGAACTATTAAAAAAAGATTCAATAGTTACTGTAGAAGACGAAGCAAATGGATGGGTGTTTGTAAATGCAGACCTATGCTCAGGATGGCTAAGAATGGGAAAATTAGTAGAGATACGACCAGAAGATACAAAACCAGTTGCACCAGTAGAAACAAAACCAGAAGAGAAAGTAGAAAATCAAGAATCAAGAGTAGGATTTATTAGTGCAAGTAGTGTAAATGTTAGAGAGGGAGCTAACACTTCTAGTAAAATTATAACAACATTAACAAGAAATGCAAAAGTTAATATAGAGAATGTAGAAAATGGATGGGCAAAAATAAAGATAGAAAAAGGAACTATAGGATATGTTTCAAATGAATATATATCAGATAAACAAGTTAAAGAAACTAATAGAACAGATGAAACAAGGGAGCATAAAGCTGTAAATTTACCAAATGTAGAAAATAAAGAAGCTACTACAGCTAGTGTAAACAATAAAGGTCAAGAAGTTGTACAATATGCAAAAACTCTATTAGGAAAACCATATGTTTATGGTGCAGAAGGACCAAATTCATTTGATTGTTCAGGTTTTATTAAATATGTATATAAAAAGTTTGGTATAAATTTAGCACATTCAGCTACAGCTCAATCTAATGTAGGAAGAACGATAAAAAAAGAAGATTTACAGCTAGGAGATATGGTATTTTTTTCACAAGCAGGTAGTCCAATAGGTCATGTTGGAATATTTGTTGGAAATAATAGTTTTATACATGCTGCAAATCCAAAAAAGGGAGTTGTAATAACATCATTATCAGATAGCTATTATTTAAAAAATTATAAAAAAGCTACAAGAGTGTTATAATGGGGCAAAAAGAAATGAGGAAATTTGAAAAGACCAATTATAATATTATTAATTTCATATATTATAGGTATATTAGGGGGATTATACTTAAAAGGTATAATCTTCTTTTTTTTAATATTTAGCTTGAGTTGCTTTTTTATTTGTATAAAAAATATAAATAAAAAATATTTTAGATTTCTGAGAACCTTTCTTAGAAGATATACAGTTATATTAATTATATGTAGCATAATTTTGGGATATTATTATACAAATGAATTAGAAAATAAATATAATAATTTATATAAGGAAGCAGAAGAAATTAAAGAATATGCTTTGGTTGTTAGTGAGAAAAAAGAAAGCAAATATAAAGATACCTATAAAATAAAAATTGTTAATAGCAGAAATAAAAAAAGAAATAATACACATTTGTATATGCGTGTAAAAAAGGGAAGTAATATAAATTATGGAGATATGATATTTATTAATGCAAAATTTTTAGAACCAGCGATAGATAGAAACGAAAGAGGATTTAACTATAAAGAATATTTAAAGACAATTAACATATATGGAACACTAGAAACTAATAAATATACAATTATAGAAAGAGAAAAGATAAATAAAATATTACTTAATACATCTAAATTAAAGAAAAAATTAAAAGACAATATTTGCAAAGTAATAGAAAAAGAAGAAAATGAGAAATTAATTATAGCTATGATTTTAGGGGATACAGATGAACTAAGTGATGATATAAAAGAAGATTTTTTAAACAGTAATTTATACCATATTCTTTCGGTATCTGGTGGACAAGTTTCCAATATTATTATTGGTATTACAATTATATCTAAAATATTAAAAGCTCATAAAAAAATACTTAATATCGTTTGTATAATTATATTAATTCAATTTATGTTCCTTACAGGGTTAACACCATCAATAATTAGAGCATGTATTATGTGTATAATAAGCCTAATTGCAAGTCTTTCATTTAAAAGATATGACATTGCAAATAGTTTAGGAATTTCATTACTTATAATTTTATTAAACAATCCACATTCAATTAATAGTTTAAGTGTATTGTTATCATATTTCGGGTTTTTAGGAATAATTATTTTAGGTAGTCCTTGTATAAAAAAAGTAAATGAGATAGTAGTAAATAACATTATACGATATATTTTAAATATAATAATTAGTTCTATTTCCGCACAAGTTTTTATTTTTCCAATTATATTATATATTTTCGGAACAATTTCATTAACATTTATGTTTTCAAATTTATTTATTATTCCACTTTCATCTATAATAACAATTATTGGATTTTTTATTATGATATGTCCTATTAAAATATTTGGAATAGTAGAGCCTATTATAGAAATTACAATAAATATAGTTAAATTTTTTGCCAATATGAACATTTCGAAAATTTATTGCATAATTCCAAGCATTATTAAAATTATAATTTATTATGTTATAAATATTTACTTATACTATATGATAAGAAGAGATTATATTTATAAAATAAAACACTATATAAAAAAATATGGAAAAGCTATTTTTATAATTATTACAATTATTACTATTTTAAGAATACTAAGTATTAATAATTTAGAAAATTTTTATATAGATTTTATAGATGTAGGTCAAGGAGATGCTACATTAATCGTTACAAATACTAATAAAAAAATATTAATAGATGGAGGAGGGAGTGAGTTTAATTCTGACTTTGACGTTGGAAAAAATACGTTATTACCACATTTATTAAAGAAAAAAATTAATAAATTAGACTATGTTATAATTTCACATTTTGATTCAGACCATGTGGGTGGAATATTAACAATATTAAATGAATTAAAAGTAAAAAAAGTAATAATAGGAAAACAATTTGAAACTTCACAAAATTATGAGGAATTTATTAAAATAATGGAAAAGAAAAAAATAAAACTTTATGTTGTAGAAGCTGGTCAAAAAATAAAAGTAGATGAAGATACGAATATAGATATTTTATGGCCAGATACATCAAATATAATTAAAGAAAATATATTAAATAACAATTCTTTGGTATGTAAGTTGAATTTTAAGAACAAATCAATGTTATGTACAGGTGATATAGAAGAAATAGCTGAGAAGGCAATTTTAAGCAAATACAGTGACAATTTAAATGTACTAAATTCAGATATTATAAAAATAGCGCATCATGGCTCTAAATCGTCATCTATTGCACAGTTTGTAAATAAAGTAAAACCTAAAATAGCTTTAATAGGAGTAGGGAAGAATAATAAATTTGGACATCCGAATTTTACGACTATAGAAAATTTAGAAAAGATGGGAGTTAAGATTTTTAGAACGGATGAAAATGGAGAAATACAAATAAAAATAACAAATCGAAGTGAAATTATAACAAAAGTACATTTAAATAGTAAATAAAATAGTTATATTTGTATAAATTTACTAAAAAATTTACATAATAGTACTAAACAGTTAAAAGGCAGGGATTTATATGAATAAATTTAAAATAGCTATAATTTCGATATGTACAATAATTTTACTTATAATAACAACTGCTGTAGTTTATGAAAATATAAAATATGATAAAATAGCAAAAGAGGAAAATAAAATAACAGATGAATGTGTTTATGAATACAAAAATGAAGAAGATAAAATTAATGAAATAGAAGTAAGTGAAATAGAAACAAAAATTTCTCCAAATGCAAAATTAATAATTAAAAGATATTATAAAGAATGTGGTCATACTGCAGAAGAAATAAAAAAAGTTACTAATGATATGGTAAATAAAAATAAAGAAGAAATAGAAAAATTATATCCAGATTATAACATAGAAAAGTTTTCAAATAATGAAATTATATTAGAAAAAGAAGAGGAAGGACAATGTAATGAACATTATATTATAAAAGATGAAAGTAGTAATATTATTATTTATAGAGTCTTAAATGATGGAACAGAAGAAGTGTATCAAAATACAGGTATTTCCACAGAATATTTACCAGAAACAGATAGAATAAATTTAAAATCAGGAGTAAAAGTATTTGGAATAGAAAATTTAAATAGTATAATAGAAGATTTTGAATAAAATTAAAGACAGTTCTATTTTTTAGAACTGTCTTTAGTTTTGTCTATAAATTGCTCATTTATTTTTAAGCTTTCCTTTTTTAAATAACCTTGTACATAAAAAGCTTTTATATACATAAGTAAAGAGAATATTGTAGAAATTAATGCTAAGTAGTAGATATATAAGCTAAAGTCAAATGTGAAGTTGAATTCTTTAATAAATAGTGAACATACAATAGCTATATAAAATAAAACTGTAGCAAGTTTTCCATACCATTTGCTTGATACAACTAATTCTTTACCATATAAGAAAGATGCACCTGCAACCATAATAAATTCTTTTAAAATAACAATAATTATTATCCACATTGGAATAATATCTTTTAAAGCTAAAGTAGCTAAAGTTATTATTTGTGTGCATTTATCTGCTAAAGGGTCAATTAGTTTTCCAAAATTGGTTATAAAATTAAACTTTCTGGCAATAAAACCATCTAATATATCGGTTAGACCAGAAACAGTGAATATTACAAATGCTGCTAAGTATTTATCATTAGCCAAATTTAATACAATAAATGGTATAAGTATAAATCTAAATATTGTTAATATATTAGGAATGTGTTTAGCAATTTTTTTCATTAATAATCCTCCATTAATACAATTATAATATTGTGAATGTTAATTCATCATTTTCTAAATTTACTTTTATAGTATTTCCATTAACTATTTCTTGTCTTAAGACTTTTTCAGATAGTTCATCTTCAATATAACGTTGAATAGCTCTTCTTAAAGGTCTAGCTCCATATTTTAAATCTGTTCCTTTATGCATTAAATATTTTTTTGCATCATCGCTAACTATTAAACTAATATTTTTATCTTCAAGAGCTCTATTAGTATCTGCAAGCATTATATCTACAATTTGAATTAATTCATTTTCTGTTAAGCTGTCAAAAATAACAATTTCATCAACTCTATTTAAAAACTCAGGTCTAAATGTTTCTCTAAGGCTAGATTCTATTTTTTCTTTATTAAATGTTTTTGAAGAATTAAATCCAATAGAATTTACATTAACATTAGAGCCAACATTTGAAGTCATTATAATAATTGTATTTTCAAAACTTACAGTATTTCCTTGTGAATCTGTAAGTCTACCATCATCTAAAATTTGTAGTAATAAATTAAATACATCTGGATGAGCTTTTTCTATTTCATCAAAAAGAACAATTGAATATGGCTGTCTTTTTACTTTTTCTGTTAATTGACCAGCATCGTCATAACCAACATAACCTGGAGGTGAACCAATTAACTTAGAAGTAGAGTTACTTTCCATATATTCAGACATATCTACTCTTATAATCATTTCTTCATTTCCAAACATTTCGTATGCTAACGATTTAGCAAGCTCAGTTTTTCCAACACCTGTAGGACCAACAAAGATAAAAGAAGGTGGTCTTTTTGTACTTTTTAAGCCTGCACGATTTCTTCTTATAGCACGTGCAACGCTATTTACAGCCTCATTTTGACCAATTATTCTATTATGAAGGTTCTTTTCTAAATTTAATAATTTTTCCGTTTCTGCTTCTGTTATTTTTGTAACAGGAATTTTTGTCCAACTTTCTATAACTTGAGCTATGTCTTGTATAGTTAAATTTGGAATGGTTAAATTATTTTTAATATCTTCAATTTCTTGATTTATAGAACATTCTGTGGCTTTTAATTTTGCAGCTTTTTCATAATCTTGATTAGAATCTGCTTCACTAGTAGATTTTGCACTCTCTGCTGCTATTTCTTCTTGCTCTTCTTTAATTTCGTTTAATCTTTTTTCTAAGACTTGTAATTTAAATAAATCTTTATTATTTAAATTTATTCTAGAACAAGCTTCATCTAAAATATCAACAGCTTTATCTGGTAAAAATCTGTCATGAATGTATTTTTCAGACATAGTAACAACTTTTTCAATTACATCTTTAGAAATTTTTACACCATGGAATTTTTCGTAGTATTGTTTAATACCTTCTAATATTTCTACAGAATCTTGAATACTAGGTTCTTGCACAATTATAGGTTGAAATCTTCTTTCTAAAGCAGAATCTTTTTCTATATATTTTCTATATTCTTTTAATGTAGTAGTACCAATTAATTGAAGTTCACCATTAGCTAAAGAAGGTTTTAATATATTGGCTGCATTCATAGAGTGATCTGCATCTCCAGCACCAATAATATTGTGAATTTCATCTATAACTAATATGATATTACCTAAATCCTTGCATTCATCTACTAAAGATTTAATTCTAGATTCAAATTGACCTCTAAATTGAGTTCCAGCAATTAAAGCAGTCATATCGATTAAATAAATTTCTTTATCCAATAATTTAGGTGGAACTTCCTTGTTAGTTATTTTGATGGCTAGTCCTTGTGCTAAAGCAGTTTTACCAACGCCAGGTTCACCAATTAAGCAAGGATTATTTTTAGATCTTCTATTTAAAATTTGAATCATTCTTTCGATTTCTTTACTTCTACCAATTACATTATCTAATTCATTATTTTTTGCTTTTTGAGTTAAATTAGTACCATATGAATCCAAAAACTTTTTCTTCTTTTTCTTTGTTTTAGAAGATTTTTTTTGTTGCTTAGAATTAGTAGAATCAGATTCGTTATCATTATTATTGTTATTAGGAGTGATAAGTCCTGCAAATAATGAATCTAAAGGCATGCTATTTTTATCCATAGAATCTTCATCAATATCATTTTGGTCTATGCCTAGATTAACTAAGTTTAAAGATTCTAAATTTAAATTTTTTGATAAATCTTTAAAAAGAGATTCTAATTGGTTAGACATATTGCTTGGATCTATATTATTATTTAAGATGTTATTTTGTTTTGCTATAACATCTAGTGGATCAATTCCTTTTTTCTTTGCACAATCGAAACATAAACCTTTTAAAGATTCTTTTCCATCTTTATCTGTTGAATTTATGAATATGATTGCAGTATTCTTTTTACATTCTGAACAAATCATTAATTAAGTTCTCCTTTATCGAAAATTTATGTATTTATACAATATATATAATATTATATTATTATAGCATAATAGTCAATGTTTTCAAACAATATATGTACCTAAAAAAGTTGAAAATTATATGCCTAAATGTTATAATTAGATAGAAATTTATAAAAAGGAGTACATATGAGAAAAGTAAAGATACCTAAAAGCCAAATTTTTTGCTTTGTTCTCATAATAATTGTATGTATAATTGCTATTGTAGAAGCATTGTATTATGTAATGAATCCTAGTGCTTTAGAGAATAAAAATACAGGTGAAAATTTAGAAAATAATAATACAATGTCAAATGTGAATTTAGCAGATAATTTTGATAACATATTTAAAAACACGTTTAAAAATAGCAATACATCAGAAGAGGCAAAAAAAATACAAGAAGATAAAGATTATATATATACAGAATATGAAAAGAATGAAGTAAATTCAGGAAATTATGAAATAAACGTAAAAATACCAATTATTAATATAGATTCTGAAGAAGTAAAGTCTTATAATGAAGATATAAAAAAAGTTTTTAAAGATAAAGCAGAAAGTATATTAAATGGAGGAGCGAATAAATCTGTATATTCAGTTGATTATGAAGCATGTTTAAACAATAATATTTTATCAATAATAATAAGATCAACTTTAAAAGAAGGAAATAATCCGCAAAGAGTAATTATACAAACATATTGCTATAATGTTAAAGAAATGAAAAAAGTAGAATTTTCAGAAGTTATGAAAATTAAAAATTTAGATAAAGCTGTAGTGCAAGAAAAAATAAAAAAACAAATACAAGGAAAGCAAGAAGAGGCTAAAGCATTACAACAATTAGGATATTCTGTTTATACAAGAGATTTAAGAAGTGATAGATATGAAGTAGAAAATATTTCAAATTTCTTTATAGATGAAGCTAATAATGTATATGTTATATATGCATATGGAAATTCTAGTAATACAGATGTAACAGATATAATAACATTTTAAAAACAACAATATTTATTATTGTTGTTTTTTTGTTTAATATGAAATAAAAAAGAAGCACTTTTAAGTGCTTCTTTGAAAATAAAAGGGGATGTTTTTAAACATACAGCCAGTAATTGGAGTAATAAGTATTACTGACTTCTACTATAATATAACAATTAAATTTGTTCATTCTGTGAACTTAAAGTGATATGTTTGAAAAATATAATTACTTATTTGATGAAGGTTGTTCTTGTAATACTACTTTACATTCAACTTCTTTTCCATCTCTGTTGACTTTTAGAGTGATTTCATCACCAATTTTATAAGTATTTTTTATACTATTTAATTCGTCCATTGTTTTTATAGATTTTCCTTGAATTTCGATAATAACATCACCTGGTTTTATTCCAGCTTTTTCAGCTGCACAGAAAGGTTCAACAGAAACTACATAAACACCTTCTACTAATTTATTTGCTTTAGCTGTTTGCTCATTTAAATCTCTACCAGTTAAACCAATATAAGGTCTTACAACTTTACCATCTGAAATTAGTTGCTCAAATATAGGCTTTGCAGAATCGATAGGAATTGCAAATCCCATACCTTCAACACCAGTACCATTTAATTTCAATGTATTTATACCTATAACTTTTCCTTCACCATTTACTAAAGCACCACCACTGTTACCAGAATTTATAGCAGCGTCTGTTTGGATTAAATTGTAAGTATTACCATCTGTACTAGTAATAGTTCTATTAACAGCACTTATAATACCAGAAGTTACAGAACTTTGCATTCCAAGCGGGTTACCAATAGCCATAGCAAATTCACCAACTACTATATTACTAGAATTTCCTAATTCTGCAGGTGTTAAATTTTTTTTGTCTATTTTAATAACTGCTAAGTCAGTTTGAGAATCGGTTCCAATAACTTTTGCCTCATATTCTGTAGTATCATTATATAAAGTTACTGTTATTTTATTTGCTTCTGAAACTTGATAATAAGAAGAATCATTAGAGCCAATAACATGGTTATTAGTTAGGATATAACCATCGTCGCTAATAATAATTCCTGAACCTTCTGCAGAAGCTGCTTGTGAACCACTAAATATAGAATTTACAGTATATGAAACTTTAATTCCAACTATTGATGGCAATACTTTAGAAGCTACATTTGTAGCTGTATCAGAGTAGTTTGATAAAGAAACTAAATTACCGAGTTCCTACAGACTGAACAGTATTATCTTTTTGTTTTGATGTTAAACCTAGGATATTATTTCTAATTGTTGGAATACCAAAGCAGGTACCAACAACTAGAGCAGCACCTATAATTCCAGAGCAAAATGGAATTAAGACGCCTTTTCCAAAATTAACTTTTCCTTTTTCTTTAAAATTACCATTATTTTTGGGAACATTAAACTTTTTGTTTTCTGTAGTATTTTGATTGTTTTCTTCCATATAATTACCTCCATTTGTAATATCTTATACTAAACTAATTAAAAGATACAATAGTTTTGTGAAAAAACTGTGAAAAATGTGTAGTTCTTTATTGTAATAATGAAAAAAAGAATATATAATAAGAAAAATTGGAGGGAAATATGAAGAAAAAAGGATTTTTAAATCTTAAATTAATAGTAATAATATTAACGATAATAGTATTAACAGTAACAGCTGGATTTTATATAAAAAATAATTTTTATGATCAAAGGTTAAAAAATTTAAGTACGACAATGTTACAAATACAAGCAAAGGTAAAGGTTATAAATGAAAAAAATAAATTAAATGATACAAATGATTATATAGGTAAAGAAATTTCAGAAGAAGACTTAAAAAAAATAAATATAGAAGACAATGGAATGATAAAAGTTTTGGATAAAGAAGAATTAAATAATTTACAAATAGATACAAAAAATGAAAATCAAACTTTTGCGATAGATTATAAAACAGAAGAAGTATATTATTTAGAAGGATATGAAAATGATGATGATATATTATATTCATTAACAGATATTAATAAATTAGCAGTTGAATAATGGAGGAAACATGAAGGAAAAAGAAGAAGAAAGATTAAAAGAACTAAAGAAAATAGAACTTAAATTTCATGAAGATGGAATAAAATATATAGCAGGAATTGATGAAGCTGGAAGAGGACCTTTAGCTGGACCAGTTGTTATAGGATGTGTAATAATGCCAGAAGATTCGATGATAGAAGGGATAAATGACTCTAAAAAGGTTTCAGAAAAAAAGAGAGAAAAATTATATGATGAAATTATAGAAAATGCTTTAAGCTGGTCTGTTGCAATAATAGATAAACAAGATATTGATGAACTTAATATTCTTAATGCAACAAAAAAAGGAGTTACAGAAGCAATAAAAGGATTAGAAATAAAACCAGAATTAATTTTGGTAGATGCATTAAATGGAATAGATACTTGCAACATAAAATATGATTCTATAATAAAAGGAGATGCAAAATGCTATAGTATTTCGGCAGCTTCAATTCTTGCAAAAGTTACAAGGGATAGAATAATGAGAGAATGGGATGAAATTTATCCACAATATGGTTTTGCAAAAAACAAAGGATATGGTACAAAAATGCATATAGAAGCACTTAAAGAATACGGACCTTGCCCAATACATAGAAAGACATTTATAAAACATTTTGTAGATTAAAATATGGAGATTTAGTTATGGATATTATAGATATTATTGCTAAAAAAAGAGATGGAAAAGAACTAGAAACGGATGAAATAAATTATTTTATTAATAATTATACAGCAGGAAGAATAGAAGATTACCAAGCTTCTGCTTTGGTTATGGCAATATATATAAATGGAATGAATTATAGAGAAATAAAAGATATGACCATGGCGATGGCAAATTCTGGTGATGTTTTAGATTTATCAGAGCTTGGAAAAAATGTAGTAGATAAACATAGTACAGGAGGAGTAGGGGATAAAGTAACTATAATTTTAGCTCCTTTAATAGCTTCATTAGGAATTCCAGTGGCTAAAATGTCTGGAAGAGGTTTAGGCTTTACAGGAGGAACCGCAGATAAAATTGAATCTATTCCTGGATATAATACAGAAATTTCTGAAAAAGAGTTTATAAATAATGTAAAAGCTATAGGAATAAGTTTAATTACACAAACCCTTAATTTGGCACCAGCAGATAAAAAAATATATGCTTTAAGAGATACAATTGCTTGTACAGAAAGTATACCGCTAATTGCTTCTAGTATTATGAGTAAAAAAATTGCAAGTGGTGCAAATAAAATTGTTTTAGATGTAACTTGTGGTTATGGAGCATTTATGAAAGACATAAAATCTGCTAAAGAACTTTCTTATACTATGATTAAAATAGGTAAATTGGCAGAAAGAGAAACAGTATGTGTAATTACGAATATGAATGAACCACTTGGATTTGCTGTAGGAAATAGTTTAGAAATAATAGAAGCAGTGGAATTCTTAAATGGGAATATGCCAGAAGATGTAAAAGAAGTTGTACTAGAACTTGGAGCATATATGGTAAAACTTGCAGGAAAAGGTGAAGACATAGAAGCTAATAAAGAAATTTTATTAGAAAATATAAGAAACGGTAAAGCATATAATAAATTTATAGAACTCGTACAAAATCAAGGTGGAAATATAGATTATATTAAAGATGTAGAAAAATTTGAAAAAGCAAAAGTAGAAAAAGAAGTAGTTTCTATTTCTGAAGGATACATACAAGAAATTAATGCAGAAGAAGTAGGAAAAATAGCTTGCAATTTAGGTGCAGGAAGAAAAACAAAAAAAGACAAGATAGAACTAAATGTAGGATTAATTTTAAATAAAAAAATAGGGGATTATGTAAAAAGAGGAGATAGATTAGTAACAATATATGCAAATGATGAAGAAAAAGCAAAACAGGCAGAAGAGAAACTAATTAAAATAGTTAAAATAGGAAAAGATAAAGTAACAGAAAATACAATCATAGATGTTATAGATTAAAAAAAGTTGATAGAGTAAAGTTCTATCAACTTTTTCCGTTACACAGTTTTTCATATTCTTTACATTTTATTTTATAATCCATTTGCATACATAAACATTTATAATATAGATAGCCTTGTTCATATTGGTTCATAGGATTAAAAAAGTTTTCAGGATCAGGAAAATCATATGCTTGATATCCATTTAAATTAGAAAAGTCAATATTCTTATCCATAAAATTTACCTCCTACTTATAAATATTCAAAAATATTAATAATATTACTTAAATCTAAAGATATAAAAGGTAAAAAATGAAAAAGCAAGAAAGTTAAAAATGCAGATATTATACCTTGAAGAAACTTTCCTAAAATATACGGTTTTATAGAAATATCAGTTTTAGAAGTAAAACTATATACTTGCAAAATAACCGAAATACCACCAAAACCAAGAATAAAAGCACAAATAACAATACTAAATGAAATATTTTTTATGGGAATAGCACTTATTTGTTGAAGACCATTGGTTATTTCTAAAAATCCATTTATAATACCATTGGCAAAATCTGGTGGAATGTTAAAAATATTAAAGATTGGGCTTAACAATACACCTACTAAATTAATAAGATGTGATTTATTAAAAATAGAGATTATAACCGAAAATAATACAATAAACCCACCAATATTAAGTATGGTAACAATAGAATTTTTAATAGAAGAAGATAATATCTCACCAATGTTAGAAGAACTATTAGTAGATGATTGCCCAAGAGAATTAGAAGAGGAGATATTGCTATCTTTGTATTTCCAAAATCTAAAAATAATTCCTACAATTAGTGATGCTAAAATGTGAGTAATTAATAAAACAAAACCAATGCTACTATCTTTAAAAAGACCTATTCCAATAGTACCAAGTATAAATAATGGGCCAGAATTATTTGTGAAAGATAATAAACGTTCTGCTTCAGCTTTAGTTAAAACATTTTTATTACGCATATCACATACAATTTTGGCGCCAACAGGATAACCACTAAGAATTCCCATAATTAAAGGAAAGCTACCTTGACCAGGAACATTAAATAATGGTTTCATAAGTTTGTTAAAAAATTTACCAAGAATATGTATTATAGGTGTATGGCTTAAAAGTTCTGTTGCAATAAAAAAAGGAAAAAGAGCAGGGATTATATTATTAGCCCATAGATATAATCCATTTTTTGCAGCAGATAAATTAGAAACAGAAAATACAACTAGTGAAATTACAAAAATTATACAAGTAATATTAAAAAGATTTTTTCTAATTGAAAGTGTAAATATTTTCATGTTTTCTCCTTGCATAACGAACATATAGTTCATTATATAATATATTTATTACTATATATATTTAAATATTAAGAAAAATATTATATAATATATACGATTAAAGGAGAGAAAAAATGAACCCAGTATTAGCAGAGCTCATAAAAACAGAGAAATTTCAAGATTATTTAGAAAGAGTAAAAAATAATAAAGCCCCAATAGCTATATTGGGGTTAGCTGGTGTAGGAGTAGAACAAATAGCCTCATGCACAGAAGCAGAAATAAAAAGACCTATATGTCTTATAACTTATAATGAATTACAAGCTAAAAAATTAACAGAGGAATTATTAAACTACACAAGCGAAGTGTACTTTTTTCCTAAAAGAGAAATATTAGTATACGATTATATTTTAGAAAGTAAAGAATTACCTTATGAAAGAATAGAAGTACTTAAAAAAATAAAAAGTGGAAAAATAAAAATTTTAGTATGTTCGGTAGAATCTTTATTGCAACCAATAATTCCAAAAGAAGTGCTATTTAAAAATGAAATTTCTTTAAATGTGGGAAAAACATATGAATTAGAAAATTTAAAAAGAAAAATTTCTATGTTAGGATATAATAAAACAGAATTAATAGGTGGAAAAGGAGAATTTAGTAGTAGAGGTGGAATACTAGATATATCTTTTGATGATGACTATGGAATAAGAATAGAATTTTGGGGAGATGAAATAGATTCTATTAGAAAATTTGATATTCAAACACAACGTTCTATAGAAATGATTGAAAGTATAAAGATCAGCCCATTACATGAATTTTTACTAGAAGATGATTTAGAAAAAGTTTGTAATAAAATTTCAGAAAATATAAATAATTACACTAAAAATCAACAAAATAATGTAATGGAAGATATTAAGCTAATAAAAGAAGGCGAATATATTTCTAAAGTAGATAAATATTTTGAATATTTTTATAGTAAAAAAGCAACTTTATTAGATTATATTACAGAAAAATATATATTCCTTTTAGAAGAGCCAAAGAAGATATTAGCTAGAGGAAAAAATATATTAAATGATATAGAAAATTTAGAAAATGCTTTAATAGAAAAAGAAAGAATAATTCCAA
>CATZPY010000020.1 GCA_958422985.1 uncultured Clostridium sp. | reverse complement strand
TTTATGAAAACGAAATATATAACTCTATAGATATTGCATTTCCAATTGTTCATGGTACAAATGTGGAAGATGGTACACTTCAAGGATACCTAAAAATGTTTAATTTACCATATGTAGGATGTGATGTAACATCTTCTGCAGTTGGTATGGATAAATATATTTCTAAAATAATTTTAAAGGAAAATGACATTCCAGTATTAGATTGTAAATGTTTTTATAAAAATGAAGAAACAGGGGAAATTGTAAAAAAAGTTGAAGAAGATATTAAATATCCCGTAATTGTTAAACCAATAAACTTAGGGTCTAGCATAGGCATTGTTGTTGCTAAAAATAAGGAAGAGCTAGAAGAAGCGATAGAAGATGCATTTACATATGCAAGAAAAATTTTAATAGAAAAAGCTATAGAAAATTTAAAAGAAGTAAATTGTTCTGTTTTAGGTGATTATGAAGAGTGCAATGCTTCCGAATGTGAAGAGTTAGACAAAACATCTGACATTTTATCATATGAAGATAAATATATATCTGGAGGAAAAAAGACAGGTGGAGCTAAGCAATCTATGAATGCAGGAGTATTAAAATTGCCAGCAAATATAAGTAAAGAGCAAAAAGAACAAATACAAAGATTAGCAAAAGAAACATTTAAGATATTAGGTTGTACAGGAGTAATAAGAATAGACTTTTTAATAGATGAGGAAACAAATAAAATATATGTAAATGAAGTAAACACAATTCCTGGTTGTTTATCATTCCACTTATGGAGAGAAACAGGAGTAATGTATACAGATTTATTAGATAAAGAAATAGAATTAGCTTTAAAGAGAAATCGTGAAGAACAAAATATGACATTTTCATTTGATACAAATGTATTAGAAGGATATGCAAATGGATTGCAAGGTGGTAAAGGGATGAAAATGTAGATTATTTGCTAAATTTTATGAAATTTTAGAGTAATGAACTGTTAGTAAATTTTTTAGATTAGAACCTTGGGACGTTCTTTTAAGTTTATATTAAAATTTGGATTAATGTTCATATAAATAAAAAAAGACTCTACGCATATAGGAAAAATATTCCCTATAAGCGTAGAGTTTGTCACTTAGTAGATTAAGCTACAAAGAAATTGTTGAAAGGATCTCTTATGGTTTCTGCTAAACCTATTAAATCCAAAGTCTTACCATCTTTAGAAAAATATGAATCTAGTTTTACTTTTTCGGGGTCAAAGCTAATTTTAATAGCTTGTTGTCTTTTTATTTCCTTTTCGGTAAGTTCTTCTTGCTTGTCTACAGCTTTACCATACCTATCTTGTTTATGCATTTCATGTGTCGAAATATATTCTGCATGATAATGCGAAGCGAAGGTTCTTATTTGCACTTCTATTGTAAGTCCACTTTTGGTGAGAAATACCATGTGCAAAGCCTGGTATCCTTTCTTTTTTGGGTTGATAAAATAATCCTTTACATAGATAGCATACTCTGGTAGGATTAAAGAAGTCTTTGGTACAAAAACATCTGGATAATCTGCAGGATTAAACCCACGCCCAATTGCAGGTGATGGTGGCAGAAGTTTGTAACCTTTAGTAACAACGAAGAACGATATAACTTTATTTGCTATATCATAAAGTTGCTTAATTGACTTTTCATCATCGTAGCGATCTTTTCCTACAATTATTCTAAAGCCTAATTCATCATTAATTGAAAAGGGATCTAGACCATCATAAATGAAACTTCGAACTTTCTCGACTAGTGCAATATAATTTTTTAACCGACCAGAAATATTACAAGGAATAGTTTGCTTAAATAAAAAATTTTTTAAGTCAATTATTTCTTGTTCTAATTCTGAAACGGATTGATAATTATAATATTTATCAAGGTAATTCATAAGTTTTGTGTGATATAGATCTAAATAGTTGGCTTTGAAAAGATCACCACGGAGTTCATCTGCAGCTTTTTTTACTTCTTCGTTATACAGCTTTTGAAGATTAACTAAGCTACCAACACCCCGATACAAAAAAGGGACAAGGTCTGGAAAAACAATTTCTTGTTGTGTTGTAATAATTTTGGACATAAATTGTCCTCCTTTCTTCTACTATTATAGTACCTTATATTATACCATAATTATGTAAAAAAGTAAAAGAGTACAAAATAAATGCTACTTATAAAATTTTATTGACTATATATAAAAAAAAGGTGTAATATATCAATACATATTAATAAATAGATTTGCAAAAAAGCAAAGCAGAAAGAGGGACAATATGAACGAAATTATATTAAAGGTAGAAGGTATGATGTGCGAAGGATGTGAAAAGAGGATAGAAAAAGCTTTAAAAGATATTAAAGAAGTAAAGAAAGTTAAAGCTTATCATGAAAATGGGGAAGTTAAAGTAGAAAGTAAAAAAGAAATAGATATAAATATTGTAAAAGAAAAAATAGAAAATTTAGGATTTAAAGTATTAAAGTAATATATTTATAGTAGGAGAATATAAAATTATATTTACCAGGATTTTAAGGACCGTTCCTTAATCCCGAAAAGGAGTAGTATGAAAAAGGTTGTTTTAAATATAGAAGGTATGACTTGTAGTGCTTGTTCTAATGGGTTAGAAAAATTTTTAAGTAAGCAAGATGGAATTATTAGTGCTTCTGTAAATTTGGTTATGGCAACAGCTTTAATAGAATATGATGAAAAATTAACAATAAAAGATTTAAATAGTTTTGTTAAAGAAGCGGGTTTTAAAAGCTTAGGTGAGAAAAAGGAGAAAAATAATAATGCTAATTTTATAATGTTAGTGCTTTTTTCTGTATTAGGAATTATTTTAATGTATATATCTATGGGACAAATGTTTAATTTGCCAATTCCAAATATACTAAATATGGTGCAAAGTCCAAAAATATATGCTATATCATTAATGCTTTTATCTGTATTATTTATTTTGTATGGTTTTGACATTATAAAAAATGGTTTTAAAAATATAGTTCACAAAATGCCGAATATGGACTCATTAGTGGGTGTTGGTGTAATTGTGAATTTTGTATATAGCCTGTGGAATACAGTACAAGTTTTTATGGGAAATACTAATTTGGTTCATCATTTATATTTTGAATCTTCTGCAATAATTATTCTTTTTGTAAAAATAGGTAGATTTATAGACAAAAAGAATAAAGATAAAGCAGTAGACACGATTAAAAACTTGGTAACAATAACTCCTAAAAAAGGAATTATTTTAAAAGATAACAAAGAAATAGAAGTAAATATAAACGAAATAGAAAAAGGAGATATAGTTATAAGTAAGCCAGGAGAAAAAATTGCAGTAGATGGAACTATAATAAATGGAAAAACACATACAGATGAATCTTTTATAACAGGTGAAAGTAAACCTGTAAGTAAAAATATAGGAGATAATGTAATTGCAGGAAGTGTAAACTACGATGGTTATATAAAATATAAAGCAGAAAGAATAGGGAAAGATTCTAGCATTTCTAATATAGTAACAATGGTTGTGGAAGCAACAAATACAAAAGCACCAATTTCAAGAATTGCAGATAAAATAAGTGGATATTTTGTACCAATAATATTTATAATTTCACTAGTAGCATTTATATTAAATTTAGTATTGACCAAAGATATTAACGAAGCAATTTTAGCATTAGTAAGTGTTTTAGTTGTTGCATGTCCATGTGCACTAGGTTTAGCAACTCCGCTTGCGATGGTTGTGGCAATAGGAAATTGTAGCAAAAATGGCATATTAGTAAAGTCAAGTGAAATATTAGAAGCTACAAATAAAGTAGATACAATTGTATTTGACAAGACAGGAACTTTAACAACTGGTAAAATGACTATAGTAGATGGTGTTTATAGCAAAGAAAACTTAAAGATTTTAAAAAGTTTAGAAAAAAATTCAAATCATCCATTAGCTAAAAGTATTTATAATGACGAAAAGGATATTTTTAGTGTAGAAGAATTTAAAGAAGAGCCAGGTTTAGGTGTAAAAGGAAAAATAAATGGAATACAATATTTTGCTGGTAATTATAAATATGTAGAAAAAATGCAAGTAGAAAATAAACTAAAATTGCAAGAAGAAAAATTTATAAGTAAAGGCGAAAGTATAGTATATTTGTTTAACGAAAAAGAAACTATTTTAATTATAGGTTTAGCAGATACAATAAAAAAAGATACCGTAAAAACTATAAACGAATTAAAAGAATTAGATAAAAAGATTTTTATGCTTACAGGTGATAATGATAAAACAGCAAAAATTATTGCAAAACAATTAGGAATAGAAAATGTTATAAGTAATGTGAGCCCTAAACAAAAATTGGAAAAAATACAAGAATTAAATATAAATAACAATTGTGCAATGGTGGGGGATGGAATTAATGACAGCCCAAGTTTAAAAACTGCAACTATAGGAATAAGTGTGGAAAATGGAACAGATATTAGTGCAGATTCTTCAGATGTTATTTTGCTTAATGAGAATATGAGCAATATCTTAAAATTATTTAAGATAGGAAAAAATACAATAAGAATAATTAAACAAAATTTGTTTTGGGCATTGTTTTATAATATATGCATGATACCACTTGCAACAGGGCTATTTCCAATATCTTTAAATCCAATGATTGCAAGTTTAGCAATGACATTAAGTAGTTTAACAGTTGTATTAAACAGTTTAAGATTATTAAAAAAATAAATATAAAAAAATAGCAAACCAGATAAAAATTTATGGTTTGTTATTTTTTGTGCAATAAAACTATAAAAAAACTGAAGATGCTTCGGAAATAAAGAATACAGCAAATAGTATATCAAAAAAATGGTAAAATTATTTACTTTTGTAAAAATTTGTAATATAATAGTTCCGTAGCAAAAGGGGGAATTAGAATGAAAAAAATAAGTTCTAAAATTATAGTAATGTTAGTGGCTGTTATGCTTATTTTAAATTTAAATACTATTGTAAATGCTACAGCCGAAGATATGGCAGTACTAGAAAATACCGATGGAGATTATTTAATTTATTTAAATGAGTACTTAAATGAAGAATATTCTTATGCAATAACAACTAGTGCAGATGTTAAAGAAGATAATTTAAATTGGTATACAGCCAAAGATACAAAAGGAAATAAAGTGATAAAAGTTTCAAAAGATCAAAATGGATTATATTTATGGGTAAAAGTAAATGACGAGATTGTAAAAAAAGCTGAACCTATAAATATATCAAAAGTATCAACTGAAGCAGAAATAAATGAAATGAAAACTTTAACAAATAGAATTAAAGTTGATGCAAATCAAACTACAACAGAAGAAACAAGAGAAAATGATGTAATAAGAAAAGTAACACAAGGAACAGTAAAAATTACAGATGATGAAAAAGCAAAATATAGTTATGATGTTGTATCATTAAATGGTAAAAATTCAAATTGTGAAGAATTAGTTAAAGTTATGGGGAAAATAAATGGAAATATGAATATATTCGAATCAATTAAATTATCACAAGAATATGCTAATTTATGGAATAATATTATAACAAATACAGAATGGAAAGAAGTAACAAATGCAACAATAGCTCAACCAGTTGATGCAGAAAATGGTACACAATATGTTGTTTTATTAAAGAAAGAATTAAATGGAAATACAACATATGATGCACAAGTTTTAACTTCAAAAAAAGAAACTTCAGAAGATGAAGTAAAAGAAATTGTAAAAACGGAAACAAAAAGCGAGCTACCAGTTACATTTGATAATCCAATATTATTTGTTATCTTAGGAATTGCAGTATTAGCAATAATAATAGTAGCAATAAGAATTAAAAAATTATCTAAAAAAAATGAAAAATAAAAAAATAATATTTTATAAAATATTACTTATAATTCTTATTGTTTTTACAGTCATTATAATTGCTCTTATAGCTAAGAAATATATTGGAAATCAAATTAATGAAGAAAAAAACATACAAATTATAGAAGAAGTTAAAAAACATGAAAAAACAACAGAGCCTATTAATATTAATAATAACGCTATTATCGGGATTATTAATATTCCAAAACTAGAATTGGAATATCCAATTCTAGATAGAACTACTAAAGAAAAAATGAAAACATCAATAACCAGATTTAGTGGTGGAAATGTTAATGAAATAGGAAATTTGGCATTAGCAGGGCATAATAATTATGATAATACAATGTTTGGCAGAAATGATGAACTTATAATTGGTGACAAAATATATTTAACAGATTTACAAAAAAATACTGTAGAATATACAATAAATTCTATTTTTACAACAAATCCAAATGATGTAAGCATTTTAAACACACAAGATAAAAATATAAAAGAAATTACTTTAATAACTTGCAAAGATGGAAGAAAGTCTAGACTTATTATTAAAGCAGAAGAAACAAAAAAATAAATTATAGGGGGATAATTTATGAAAGGGAAAAGTTTAAGTAAGAAGGCTATAATTACCATAGTAATAATTGCAATATTATTAATTGTAGCAATATCAATGGTTGTAGTATTCTTAAAAGATCAAGGTAAAACAGAAGCTACTGCTATTTCAGAAAATAATAGTAATAGTTCACAAACAGAACAAGCTGTACAAGAAGAAAATAGAAGGGAAGAAACAAATCAACCTGCAAACGAAGAAAATGCAGAAGCTGAAGTAGAGCAAACAGAAGAAATAACAGACAACTCTCAAAATGTTCAAACTAATGTAGGAACACAACAAGCACAAACAACAACTACAGCAGATGCAGATAGCCAAACAACTACAATAGATACAACAGTAACAGTTCCAACAGAGGAAGTAAACTTAGGTTGGAGTAATATGACTGTTTCTGGAGGAGAACTATTAGCAAATATTGATGCAAATGTAACAGATGTAACAGCACCTATTAGATTAGCTACAAATATTTATAAAAATGGTAAATCAAATGGTTTAAGTGAATATTACGTAAAACGTAAAGACGAAATTGTAATGTATATTGCTGTAAACGAAGAATTAGTACACAATCCTACATTTACATTAATAAATGATGGAAAAGAATATATAATGGAAGATTCATTAGTAACAGTAAGACAAGATAATGAAACTAGATGGGTTTATACTGTAATTTATAAAATTCCAGAAAATACAACTTTTGTAGATGGAGAAATTACTTTAAAAATATCTAATATAGAAGATAAATATGGAAATAAATTACCAGATGAAAATGGACCAACAAATGGACATAGAGTATTTTATGATGGTACATTACCAGAAATTTATGTAAAAGGAACAGAAGGATACATAGAAGAAAAAGAAAACTATGTAGGTAATAGCGAAAAAAATATATATAGTAAAGTGAGCTTTAAATTAAAAGATAATTATAAAGTAGTAGAATATGAAGTAAATGATACATTAATAAAAATAACTCCAAATTCTTGGTCAGATGCAAATTATGCAAACATTAAAACATATTTAGTAGAAGGCGAAAATACAATTATTGTAAGAGATATAGCTGGAAATGAAGCAACATATAAATTTATATATGATTCAATAGCCCCAGTATATTCAAAACTAGGAATACTAAATAAAACACGCTATGTAAATAATGTAAAAGATTTAACATGGGCAAAAGAAGGAGACGAAGTTCGTATTTTAATTTCTTTCCCAGAAAAATTAGCTATTGAACCAAAAGTTAAAATATTTGGAAAAGAATATACAGCAACATATCGTCCATTAAGTTCAAGTCCAGAAAAAAATAGTTACTATTATATGGTTGATTTTAAATTAGATAAAACTATGCCAGAAGGTGAAATTAACTTTGAAGTATATGGTTATGAAGATGATGCAAAAAATGTTGGAGAAAAATTAAATAACGCAAATATTAACCATGACCAATATACTAAAGTTGTTTATGATTTAACAGCACCAGAAATAATAGTAAAAGAAGAATCTATAGGAAAAGAACCATATTTTAGCAAAATAAGTTTTTCTTTACATGATAACTTCTTAGTAAAAGAATACGAAATAAATGAAAATATAGTAAAAGTATCACCAAATGCATGGTCAGATGCAAACTTCCAAAATATTAAACAATATTTAGTAGAAGGTAAAAATGTAATTAAAGTAAGAGATATGGCTGGAAACGAGTCTAAGTATGAATTTACATATGATACAGTAGCGCCAAAATTTGTGAAAGTACAATTATGGGATAAAGTAGAGGGTGAAACAGGAACTATAAGAAATGGTCAGACAGTAAGAGTTAATGCAACATTTACAGAAAAATTAAATGTATTACCAAAATTAACAATAGGTAATGAAACAGTAGAAATGAAAGAAACAACAGATGGTAAAGGTGGAATTATATATCAAGCAGATATAACAATAAAAGCAGATGAAAGCATTATACCAGAAGGAGAGCTTCCATTTACAATAAGCGGTTATGAAGATATGGCAGGAAATGTTGGTAAAGAAATAACAGAAGCAGATGTGGAAGGAATTATTTATGACAGAACAGCACCAGAAATAACAGTAAAAGAAGAATCAAAAGGAACAGATCCATACTTTAGTAATGTAAGCTTTAAATTACATGATAATTATTTAGTAAAAGAATATGAAATAAATGGAAAGATAATGAAAGTAACACCAAATGCATGGACAGATGCAAATTTCCAAAATATAAAACAATATTTAGTAGCCGGAGAAAATACAATTATTGTAAGAGATATGGCAGGAAATGCGACAACAAAAACGTTTATATATGACACAGTAGCACCAGAATATTCAGCAATGGGAATATTTAATTGGACAAATAATAAAGATGGTGAAGATGTTAAAATTGCAACAAAAAATGAACATATTAGATTATTTGTAGCATTTCCAGAAATGTTAGAAGTTAATCCAAAAGTTGATATTTATGGAGAAAATGGTGTAACAACAACTAAAGAATTAGAATACAGTGAAGCTGCAAAATTCTATTTTGTAGAATTTGACACCACAGAAGAATTAAAATTACCACAAGGTAAGATTAGTTATAAAGTCTATGGTTATGAAGATATAGCTGGAAATGTTGGAAAAGATTTAACAGAAAAAGATACTACAGATATAAGATATCCAGAAGTTATATACGATTCTATTGCACCAAAATATATAAAATTAGGTATAGCTCGTAATAAAAATACGACAGATTTAAGAGAACAAAAATATGCAAAAGTTGGAGATAGTGTTCGTGTATTAATTTCATTCCCAGAAAGCTTAGCAGTTGAGCCAAAGGTAAAAATGTTTGACAAAGAATATGATGTAACATATCGCCCAGACAGCTCGAATGTAAATGCAAATATTTATTATTATATGGCAGATATTGAAATAACAGAAGATATGCCAGAAGGTGAAATTACTTTTGAAATTTATGGGTATGAAGACATAGCAGGAAATGTTGGCGAAAGATTAGCAAACCAAAATATTAATAACGAATTATATACAAAAGTAATAATAGATAATACAGCACCAAAGGCAACAGTAACATTTTCAAATAAGAATGGTGCAGAGTTAACAAATCAAGATGTTTTAGCAACATTAACTGCAGATGAGGCAATACAAAATATAGAAGGTTGGACTAGAGTAGATGATAGAACATTTACAAAAATATATTCTGTAAATGGAAAATATTCAGTAGAGATAGCAGATTTAACAGGAAATACTTCAGTTATTAGATATGAAGTAAAAAGAATAGATAAAACAGCACCAGAAGCAACAGTAACATTTTCAAATGATAATGGAGCGACAATGACAAATCAAGATGTTACAGTAACATTAAAAGCAAATGAAACAATAAGAGATATAGAAGGATGGACTAGAGTAAATGATAGAACATTTACAAAAGTATATTCTGAAAATGGTAAATATTCAGTAGAAATAATTGATAAAGTAGGTAATACGTCAACAATAAAATTCGAAGTAAAAAGAATAGATAAAACAGCACCTGTAATTACATTACCAACTAAAAATACTTTTGAAGTTGGAGTAGATATTTATACATATCCAGAAGCTGGCTCTGTATATGATGAATCAGATAAAGAAATTAGTTTTTCTAAAGTTAATATAGCTTGGTTTAAGGCTACAGCCAATGGTGAAAAAGGTGAAAGAGTAGATAGTTTTGAATGGAATACAAGTTTAAAAAATAGAGATTTAGGTACTTATTATATAGAATATTGGGTTGCAGATAAAGCTGGAAACGTAGGAAGAGCACATAGATTACTTACATTACAAGACACTACAAAACCAACAATAATATTAAATGGAGAAAATAAACAAGAAATAGAATTAGGAACAGGAACATATCTAGAACAAGGTGCAACAGTTACAGATAATAGAGATGAAAAAATGGAAAACATTGAACCTTATAAAATAGATTGGTATAGTCAAAATGGACTACAAGAATTTAACGTTTCAAAAGTAGATATTAATAAAGCAGGTCAATATAACATATTTTATCAATACACAGATAAAGCGGGAAATTATAGCCAAATAATAAGAAAAGTATTTGTAATAGATAGTAATGAATTAGAATTATCTGAACCAAAATATACTACTTTAGATAATGGAAATATTCTAGTAACAATAAAAGCTAATAAATTAATTAAAAATATAGATGGATGGAAACTATCTGAAGATGGAAAAGAAATTTCTAAAGAATATACAAAAAATACAGATTATTTAGGTGAAAAGATAGTAATATCAGATATATATGGAAAAACTAAAAAATTAACAGTAAAAATTTCAGATATTAAAGAAAATGGAAAAGCTATTGTTTATGTAGGATCTAGTGATACATTAAGAACATTAGCTAAAGATATAAATAATGGAAAAGAATTTAAGAATACTATAATTAAATTAACAAAAAATATAAATTTATCTGGTAAAGAATGGACTCCAATATATTCTACAAAAGGAGTTTTACAAAACGCAATAATAGATGGAAACAATTTTACAATTACTGGTATGGCGACTTCTAGAAATCCATATGTGGCAAATGGGTCTTTAGAAAAACCTTATGGAAATGGTTTTATAAGTGATAATACATGTACATTAACAATTAAAAATATAAAATTTAATGATGTTACAATAAATGACCCAACTGGAGGTACAGGAACAAATTATTCACAACATTACCAAGGAACTGTAATAGGACACAACCAAGGAAAAGTGACTTTAGACAATATAAAAGTAAAGAATGCAGATATAAATGGTAGCTGGCAATGTGGTGGTATAGTAGGATTTTCAGCAGAAGATTTAGTATTTAATAGTTGCACTATTTCAGACAGTTATATTGGAGGACCTAATGCTACAGCTGGAACAATTTTTGGATTAGGAATTATAAATGCAACAATGAATAATTGTAAAGCAGAAAATATCAAACTTTATACAGATAGCCTTACTTTTGATACAAATGCAAGTAGAGGAGAAGGATTCTGGGTTGGTAGTCTATATCCAAGCAATGGAACAAAATTAACAGTAAATAACAGTATAGAAAAAAACATAACAGTTGTTGATAAAAAATAAGAAGTTTGCTAAAAGGTAGAATATTAATTCTACCTTTTATTACCAAATATAGACAATGCAATCTCATTGATGTAATTTTATATGAGAAAGGAGAATTTAATTGGCAAAAAGGTATAAAGACGAAAGCAGAAGAAATTATAAAGTGAATGAGAAAATTAATATAAAAAAAATTGTAATATGCCTAATTATAATAGCTGTTGCTTTGGGATTATTATATATAATTAAACATAACAATAAAATAGAAGTGGGTAATGCAAAGATTAATACATATAAAATAGCTAATTTAAATTCAGACTTACTAATTCCTAAAGATTTAAATGAAGAAATAAAAAAAGAGTTGAATATAGAAAATATAAAATTGGTAAAGATGAATTATAAGTTAAAAGACTTAGAAAATGGAAAAGTAGAATTATTTTATAAAATAAATGATAGTGAAATATTAAACTTAATAATTAACTTAAAAGATAAAAAATTAGAAAAAGCAGAAGAACTTCAAGATAATGAAATATTAGAGAAAAAAGAAGTGATAGAAAATATTAATGAAGACATAAAAACAGATTTTGAAGAGAATAAAAAAAGATTAAAGCCAGATGAAGGCAAAAATATTCTAAATATAATTATAACAGATACAGAAATAATAATAAATGCAAGCCAAGAGTAATAGTAATTAAGCTAAGCTGTAACAAATTATGTGAAAATATAATGCGTTACAGTTTTTTTATCTAGTAGGAGAACTTTCTGTACGAGAGAATTATGGCGTGCTTAAGATTTTCTTAGAATGTACATTTGTTAGAAAATCTTATGGATGCGTTTTGGACTATAAAAAAAGGAACTTTGAAGAATATTCCCCAAAATTCCTTATATATTAAACAAAAACATTTAATAAAGTTAAACAAATTGCTGCTAAAATAGCTCTAGCAGAAATTGTTATAGTTTTTTTAACTGCTTTATTAATTACAACTAATCTATGTTCTTTTCGAATTGTTAAAGCTAAACAATCAGTTTTATTATAATTTTCCATTGTATTTCTCTCCTTTTTATCTATAGTATCTATGTTAAAATCTTTAGTATTTTTCATAATATAAATTTATTATAGGACAAATATTAAAATATGTCAACATTTTTGTTACAAAAAAGTAATAAAAAAGTAATAAAAAAATATTAAAAAAGTAATATTGGAAAAATTTGTGAAATTTACCAAAAGGACATAAAAATATGATACAATTTAAATACAGGAGGAATAATATGAAGAAAGTATTATTTGTTTGCCTTGGAAATATATGTAGATCACCAATGGCAGAATATATTTTTAAGGATATAGTAGCAAAAAATAAAAAAGAAAAAAACTTTTATATATCTTCTGCTGCAACGAGTACGGAAGAAATTGGGAATGATATGCATTATGGAACTAAAGAGAAATTAATTGAACATAATGTACCATTTCAAAAACATATTGCTAAAAAATTAAAAAAAGAAGACTATAATAAATATGATTATATTATTGGTATGGAAAATAGTAATATTGTAAGAATAAAAGCAATTGTAGGAGAAGATACAGAAAATAAAATATATAAATTATTAGATTTTACAAATGATAAAAAAGATATAGCAGATCCTTGGTACACAGGGAATTTTGCTAAAACTTATGAAGAAGTACTAAAAGGATGTCAAGCTTTATATAATTACTTAACAAAGGAGTGATTGTTATGTCATATATAGAATTTAAAAATGTATGTAAAGACTATAAAATGGGAGAAGTTGTAATACATGCATTAAGTAATGCAAACTTAAATATAGAAAAAGGTGAATTAGTAGTAATAGTAGGACCAAGTGGTGCTGGTAAAACTACAGCACTAAATATATTAGGTGGAATGGATAATGTAACAACTGGAAGAGTAATTGTAGATGGTAAAGAAATTTCAAGTTTAAAGAATAAAGGATTAATAAAATATAGAAGAGAAGATATTGGATTTGTATTTCAGTTTTATAATTTAGTACAAAACTTAACTGCAATAGAAAATGTCGAACTTGCAACTCAAATATGTAAAGATTCTTTAGATCCAAATCAAGTTATGGAAAAAGTAGGGTTATCTGAAAGAAAAAATAATTTTCCATCACAATTATCGGGAGGAGAACAACAAAGAGTGGCTATTGCAAGAGCTATAGCTAAAAATCCAAAGTTATTACTTTGTGATGAACCAACAGGAGCTTTGGATTATAAAACTGGTAAACAAATTTTAAAATTGCTACAGGATATGTCTAGAAAAGAGAATATGACAGTAATAATAATTACTCATAATGGTGCAATAGCTCCAATGGCAGATAAAGTTATAAAATTTAAAAATGGAACTGCAGAAAATATGGTTATAAATGAAAGACCAAAGCCTATAGAAGAAATAGAGTGGTAAAGGAAGGTGAAAATATGAAAAAAGCACTACTAAAAAATAGTTTTAAAGAAATAAAAAAATCGTATAAAAGATTTATTTCAATTTTACTTATTGCACTATTAGGAGTAGGCTTTTTTGCAGGACTTAGAGCTGCATCACCAGATATGGTAGATACTATAGATAAATATTATAAAGAATCTAATGTATATGATATTCAGATAATATCAACATTAGGTCTTACAGATAACGACATAACTGCTATAAAAAACATAGAAAACGTGCAAAATGCCTATGGAACGTATTCTGGAGATATTTTAGTTGATATAAATAATAAAGAGTTAGTATCTAAAATATTAGCAATAGAAGATGTTAATAAGCCTACTTTAATAGAAGGCAATATGCCAAAAAATGCTAATGAATGTTTAGTAGAGCCATCTTTTTTAATAACATCAAATAAAAAGATAGGTGATACTTTAGAATTAGAGTTAGATGAAGATAATAAATTTCTTAAAGAATCAAAACTAAAAATTGTAGGAACTGCAGATAGTCCAATATATATATCAAGAGATAGAGGTACAACAACATTAGGAACAGGAGCAATAAATAATTACATATATGTATCAAAAAATAATATAGAATCAGATGTATATACAGAAATATATGTTACTTTAAAAAATGCAGATAAATATAAAACTAGTTCTAATAAATATGAAGATTATGTAGAAGAAACAAAAAAGAAAATAGAAGGAATTAAAGAAGAACGCGAAACTGCAAGATATAATGAACTTATAAATACAGCAAATGAAGAAATTCAAAAAGCAGAAAGTGAATTTAATACACAAAAAGCAGATGGAGAAAAACAAATTAATAATGCAGAAGAAAAATTACAAAGTGGAAAAAATGAAATAGCAAATGCAGAAAGTAAGATAAAAGAAAACGAAGAAAAGGCTAAAAAAGAATTTGCAAGCGCAGATAAAAAAATAAAAAATGCTAAATTAGAAATAAAAAATAATGAAGAAACATTGGAAAATGAAAAAATAAATGTAAGTAATGCAATAAATAATGCAAATGAGAAAAAGAAAAATTTAAATGCACAATTAACCGAATTAAACAAAAATTTAGAAGAAATAAATAAAAATTATAAAGAAATTTTAGAAAAACTTAATAATGGTAATTTAACGGAAGAAGAAAAATTTATATTAAATAATAAGAAACAAGAATTAGAATTAAAGCAAACAGAATTAGAAAAAACAAAATTACAGATACAAGCAGGAATAAAGGAAATAGATAATCAGATAAATAATGCTAATAGCACAATAAACGAAGCTATATTAAAACTAAAAACAGCAAAGTCAGAGTTATCTAAGCAAGAAAATAGATTAGCAAAAACTAAAAAAGAAACATTACAACAAATAAGTAGTGCAAAAAGCAAATTAGAACCACTAAAACAAGAAATTCAAACAGCTGAAACAGAACTAAATAGTAAAAAAACAGAATTTAGTACAAAAATTTCAGAAGCAGAGATAAAATTAATAGATGCAAAAGAACAAGTTAATAAAATAGAGCATGCTAACTGGTATATACTAGACAGAAACCAAAATAGTGGATATGTTAGTTTTGTACAAGACACACAAAGTATAGATAGTTTAAGTATAGTTTTCCCAATTGTATTTTTTGCAATAGCAATATTAGTTTCTTTAACCTCTATGACAAGAATGGTAGAAGAGGATAGAACAGAATTAGGAACATTAAAATCATTAGGATATAATAAAGCACAAATAATGTTTAAATACATATTGTATTCTAGTTTAGCTTGTATAATTGGTGGAGTAATAGGAATAATTATAGGCTTACAACTAATACCAAGAGTTATTTGGATGATGTATAGCATGATGTACACAATTCCAGAATTTGTAGTAGGGCTTAATTCAGAACATTCATCATCTGGTTTAGCACTTATATATATTTGTATTGTAGGTGCTACAATATATGCAGTAGCAAGAGATTTAAGAGAAAAGCCAGCAAATTTATTAAGACCTAAAGCTCCAAAAATTGGAAAAAGAGTTTTACTAGAGAGAATAAAATTTATATGGAAAAGATTAAACTTTTCACAAAAGGTTACAATTAGAAATATATTTAGATATAAAAAGAGATTTTTAATGACAATTATAGGTATATTTGGTTGTACTTCGTTAATATTAACAGGTTTTGGAATAAAAGATTCTATATCTGCAATATTGCCAAATCAATATGAGAAAGTATTTTTATACGACTTTCAAGTAGGCTTAAAGACTAGTTTAAGTGATGAAGATAAGCAAGATGTTATTAGCCAAATACACGATACTGGAAAAGTAGATAATATTGTAGAAACATATATGGTTGCAGATTTAGCAACAAATAATGGACATTCAGAAGATTTGCAAGTAGTAGTACCAAAAAATGCAGGAGAACTAAAAAATGTAATTAAGATAAATGACGTAAAAAATAAAAAGCAAGAAGTAAATTTACCAGAAGATGGAGTAATTTTAACAGATAAATTAGCACAATTGCTAGACGTAAAAGAAGGAGATACAATAACATTAAAAGGTACATCAGAAAATGATAAAAAAATAAAAGTTAGATATATAACAGAAAATTATATATCACATTATATTTATATGACAAAAGATATGTATGAAAATATATATGGAGAAAAATATAATACAAATGGATTATTAGTAAAAGCGAATAACTTAAATTTAGAAGAGCAAAAGGATCTTTCTAAAAAATTACTAGAAGGAGGAAAAGTATCTACAGTTTCTTTAAATTCTAATATAAAAAAGACAGTAGATGATATGATGAGTTCACTAAATTATGTTGTTATAATATTAATTGTTTCTGCAGGTTTACTTGCTTTTGTAGTACTATATAATTTATCAAATATAAATATTAGTGAAAGACAGAAAGAACTTGCAACAATTAAAGTATTAGGATTTTACGACAAAGAAGTATATAAATATGTTACTAGAGAAACTGTATTATTAACAATAATAGGAATTATGTTTGGACTAATGGGTGGATATTTTCTAAATTATTTTATACTTGGTACATGCGAAATAAATATGCTTAGGTTTGCAAAAGTAATAAATCCATTAAGTTTTGTATATTCTATTCTTATTACAGTTATTTTTACAATTATAGTAAATGTAATTACATATTTTGCTTTAAAGAAAATTGATATGATAAGTAGCTTAAAAAGTGTAGAATAAAAAAGTAAATATGAGAAGGGAAAAGGCCCCGTCGAAATTCGACGAGGTCTTTAAGTTACTTAAAATGTTATTGTTGGGATCCAGTTTAAAAACTGACTTATAAGTTCTCCAAGTCGAGAAAAAATTCCGTAAAGAGAAGCATATGCATCATCAAACTGGAAGCAGAACACTTGTAAGAGTGTTTTTAATGCTGTAAAGGTTGCTCTTATTACGAATTCATAAAAAGTTAGGATTCCTTCACAAATCTGAAAGAACACTGGGCATATATCCAAAAGATGTGGACAAAATTCTACTACTAACATTGCAATTAATGCTAGTACTAAGTTGAACCGCAGTGTTCTACCTAGCGAACACGCTATAGAACGATATCTTCTACCTACTGCCTTTGATGTATTTGCTCTAGCTTCTTTAGTACCAAATCTTTTTTTAAACCAGTCTTTAAACTTATCAACAGGTGTAGGTTGATATTCAACCTTTGGTGGTAATGTAAGTGTTACTTCTGGTTTTGCAATATTTGCATCTAATTTTCCTCTCCGGATTCTTTTGGTTGTTGTACTTGTTGTTTTGTTCATAACTTTTTTCTCCCTTTCTTTAGATGGTTGCTAATTGTCAATAGACATTTAGAAAAGCAACAGTTTTTTAGTTAAAATTTATTATACCATAATTATGTAAATAATGCAAATCTTATAAAAGTTCTAACTGTATAATATATAAAAATAAAAGTAGAAAACTAAAGAATTTTATGATATATTAAACGAAAAATATGTAGAAAAAAGGAGAAAAATGTGAAACAAAAAATAAGAGCAGGTTTAAATAAAATAATAAATTCTAATTTTTTTATTATAATATTAATGGTAATAGTATTTTTAAAAACAATATTATTCTATAAAAGTACAATATGTATAAATGAAAAAATTTATATAAATACAATACAAATGAGTATTATGTATATTTTTTCTTTGTTTGGAATGTTGTATTTATTACCAAAAAAAGGGCGAAATATAGCAGGAATAATTATGAACATATTAATTAGTATAATTTTATTTGCAGATAATATTTACTATAGTTATTCTAGTAATGTTTTATCTGTATTGCAAATAACTAATTTACAATATGGTGAAGAGATAATGTCAACATTACCATTATTATTAAAACTACCACAAATATTATACTTTATAGATATAATAGTATTAATTATACTAATTGCAACATCAGTTATAAAAATAGAAAAGGGAACAAAAAGTAAAGCTAAAATTGTTATAATTAGAAGTATAATAGGCACAATGTGTATAGTGTTTTTTATAACTTTATCTATAAATGCAAATGCAAAAGTACTAGAAGACCCATATAATAGGGATACACAAATAAAAAAAGGTACAATATATGGATATCATATATCTGATATATTAAATGCTATAGTAGGCTCTAAACAATCAAAATATGATAATAAAGAGGATATGTTAGAAGATTATAATTTGCTAAAAGATGAATATAACGAGAAATACGGAGAAAGTTATATAGATATAAAAAATAGTATGGAAGGTAAAAATGTAATAATTTTGCAATTGGAGTCTATTCAAGAGTTTGTATTAAATAAAACAATAAATGGAAAAGAAATAACACCAAATTTAAATAAATTCATAAATGAAAATATAAGACTTACTAATATGTTTATGCAAAGCTATTCTACAACAGCAGATTCAGAATTTTCAACTGTAACATCATTATATCCAGTAGAAAATGGAATGGCATATAGTAGATATTACAAGAATAATTATGATGATATTTTTAAAATGTTTCATAACAAGGGATATACTACTTCATATATGCATGGTAATTATGGATATTTTTGGAATAGAACAAATGTATATAATAATATGGAAGTTGATTACATAGAGCTAAAAGATAAGTTTATGGACATATCAGAAGACATAATGGGATATTTGTCAGATGAATTATTATATAAACAAGCTGTAGAAAAATTAAAAGAATACGACAATCCATTTATATCATATATTGTAGCAGCTTCATCACATACAGGATTTACCTTAGATGGTTTGCAAGATAGAAGTAAAGTAAATATAGATGTTGGAAAATATAAAGATACTTTCTTTGGTAATTATTTAGAATCTGTAAATTATGCAGATTATGCATTTGGGATATTCATACAAGAATTAAAAAATGCAGATTTATATGATGATAGTGTAATTATTTTGTATGGCGACCATAATGGGTTAGATATGTATAATAACGAAATGATAGAATTTTTAAAAGAACTAGATATTAATCTTACAGATACAGATATAAAATTAAATTATATTAGAGTTTTAGCAGGAATGAGAATACCAGGTATAAACAATTTAAGAATTGATAAACCTGTAAGTAAATTAGACATAAAGCCAACACTGGCATATTTGTGTAATATAGAAGAAGGTGTATCACTAGGAACCAATATGTTAGCTAAGAAAAATTTTATATGTTTAAACAATGAAAGGATTGTTACAGATAAATTTTACTATGATGAATTATGGTATGATATAGCAACAGGAGAAATAGTAGAAGAAAATGATGAGCTAAAAAAATATCGTGATTTTATGCAAAAAGAGTTGGAAATATCAAAGTCTATAGTTTTGGAAAATCTATTAAAATAAAAGGTAATTATAAAAAGAGTTAAAAGGAGAAACAATATGAAGAAATTAATAGGAATTGTACCTGCATCAAATAATTTATACAAAACAGATTTTGTATATGAAGACAAATATTCAATTTCCAATAATTATATTACAAGAGTTAAGGAATCTGGTGGAATACCAATAGGAGTATTACCAGAAGGAATATATATAGAAGACGAAAATTTAGAAATTTATGATGGTTTTGTAATGATAGGTGGTGGAAAAATACATTCTTACCATATACAAGTTATAGATTATGCTGTAAGAAATAATAAGCCATTTTTAGGTATATGCATGGGTATGCAAACTTTAGCGATATATTTTTTATTATGTAAGGAAAAAGAAAAAAGAAATTATAATGGGAATATAGTAAAATTATATGAAGAATTA
>CATZPY010000019.1 GCA_958422985.1 uncultured Clostridium sp. | reverse complement strand
TTAACATATCACTATTATATTGTCAACATATTTTTTCATTTTTTTATTATTTTTTTATTTGTTTTTATTTTATCATTTTTTAACCATTATATTATATCCAGCATTTGCCTTTATTTTCAACATATTAAGCACATATAATATATATGTGCTTTTAAATTTCTACTAATATGATATCTTCTCCAATGCACTTTATATTCTCCCATGGAATAGTAATTTCACTTCCATTTGAAAACATATTAATAATTTTATTGTTTCCAGGGACAATAATAGATGTTATATTTCCAGTTCCAAGTTCTGCACAAACATCTTGTACAAATCCCAGTCTTCTTCCATCATTTATATTTATTACTTCTTTATGTTTAAAATCTAATCCTTTTTTCTTCATTTTCTCACCTCTCATAACATTTATATGAGTAATGGAAAAAAACTATTCTATAAAATTCTTCTAATTATATAATCTTTTTATATGCGTTATTGCACTTTTTTCCAATCTAGATACCTGAGCTTGAGAAATTCCAATTTCTTCTGCAACCTCCATTTGAGTTCTCCCTTCAAAAAATCTTTTATCTATTATCATTTTTTCCTTTTCATTTAATTTTTTCATTGCTTCTCCAATAGTTATACTTTCTGTCCACTTTTCATCTGTATTTTTACTATCGCTTATCTGATCTATTATAAATATGTTCTCAGTCCCATCATTAAAAGCTGGCTCTTGTAGCGATACAGGATCTTGAATCGCTCCTAAACTTAATGATATTTCTTCTGGCTCAACCTCTAATTCTCTAGCTATCTCTTCTATAGTTGGCTCCCTATTATTTTCTTTTAGAAATTTACTTTTATAGGCAAGACTTTTATAGGCTAAATCTTTTATAGATCTACTTACTCGTATAGAACTATTGTCCCTTAAATATCTTCTTATTTCTCCAATTATCATAGGTACTGCATATGTGCTAAATTGAACATTCAATCCTATGTCAAAATTATCTATTGCTTTTATTAAACCAATACATCCAATTTGAAATAAATCATCTGCACTTTCTGCTCTACCAGAAAATCTTTGTACAACACTTAAAACTAGTCTTAAATTACCATTAACAAATTTCTCTCTCGCTTCTTTATCACCATTTTTTATTTCTATTAATAGTTCTTTCTTTTCTTCATTTGATAATATAGGTAATTTTGTAGTATTAACTCCACATATTTCAACCTTATTAATCAAATAAAAAACCTCCTTTAAAATTACTTAATCTAAGTATTTCCAAATTTGGTTTTTTTATTCTCTATATAATTTTATCCTATTTTGCTAGAAATTTCTTTTTTCATTTTTCCTATAATCTTTTTTTCTAACCTTGATATGTAGCTTTGTGATATTCCTAACATATCTGCAACTTCTTTTTGCGTTTTTTCATCTCCTGTAGTAAATCCAAATCTAAGTTCCATAATACATTTCTCCCTTTTATTTAACTTTTCTATCGAATCTCTTAATAGTTTTTTGTCTATTTCCTCTTCTATTCTTCTAGATGTAACGTCTCCATCTGTTCCTAAAACATCTGATAATAATAATTCATTGCCATCGCAATCCTGATTTAAAGGTTCATCAATAGAAATCTCACTTTTTATTTTACTACTTCTTCTAAGATGCATTAAAATTTCATTTTCGATACACCTAGAAGCATATGTAGCAAGTTTAATTTTTTTATCTACTTTAAATGTATTTACCCCCTTCATTAATCCAATTGTTCCTATTGAAATCAAATCTTCCAGTCCTACCCCTGTATTTTCAAATTTTTTCGCTATGTATACTACCAATCTTAAATTCCTTTCCACTAAAATCTTTCTAGCTTCTTTTTCGCCATTTTCTATTCTCTTTAAAACATCTTGTTCCTCTTCCGGTGTTAAAGGTGGTGGTAATGTCTGACTGCCTCCTATATAAAATATTGGTAAATTTTCAATTTCTTCATTTTGATTTATATATTTAGCATAAATTGTACTTATACTATTTTTTAGCTTTTCTATTAAATTCATAATTGCACTCCTCCTCACAAAGTAGATCTATTCCGATTAGTGCATCATATCTTCTTGTTTTTGAAAATTCTTTTTCATATATTCCTATAATCACATCTTTAATTTCACTATTATCTACAATAATTTTATTTGATTTTATTCCTAATAAAATCCCATGTTCATTTCCTAATGATTTAAATGGTATTATTTTTATTAAATTTTTAAATTCTTTAATTTTTCCAATTCTATCACCTCCTAATATGGTTTCCATATCCATAAATAGTTCTTCTGGTAAAATTTTCTTCAAACATCTTTTTGTTACAATGACTACTGATTTTTGTGTTAATGGATCTTTTAGCATATTTCCTGTATCTAATAAAGCCTTTATTTTAATTCTTCTGTTATCAAAAAAAATTTCCATATCATACATAATATCTCTTTTAGAAACTCTTTGTTTTACATTTTTAAATGCAAACCATATCAAAAATATTCCTATAACAACACCTACAGAAGAAACTAATATTGGGAATTCGATTACAGGAATTCCATCTACCAGATTTATTTTATTATTTCTAGCAAAATAAGATAACGCTATAGCTGTTCCTCCTGTTGTAAAAGATATTAAATAAAAAATAGCTAATGTTTCTAGTATTTTCTTAAAATTATTAGTAGGTAGGATTATTCTAATCATTATAATTGATAATATTAGTTTGCTAATCGCATTATTATTTCCAATTGAAAGTATAGTATATATACTTCCACAAGCACTCGAGACTAAAATTTTTAAATTAGATACTTTTATTTTCTTCAATAAAGTGGTTACATATAAAATTACATAATTTATAATTAAATTCTCCAAAAACACTATATCTGCATATACAACCAATATGTCCACCTCTTAGGCTTTATTTTATTACTTTTATTATTAAAAGTGTGTCATTTCTTAGGGGCGAAAAAAAGAAATAATCTACTACTTTCGATTATTTCTTTTTTTAAATTATTTTCTATATTCAATTATGACATTCATTTATTTATTTTTGTTTTTTTCTTAAGAAAGATGGTATATCTAAATCATTTGAATTTGAACTTGTGTCAGAGCTTGTTGGAATTGAGCTTATTTTCTTATCCCAAGCTTTAGAAACCAAACTATCTACATTCATATTAGGCATATTTTTTTCTTTTTCAAATTCTGTAGCTATTACTGTAATTACAATTTCATCTTTCATCTCTGGGTCGATAACTGCTCCAAAAATAATATTAGCTTCTGGATCTACACTTCTTTGTACTAATTCTGCTGCAGTATTAACTTCATGTAATCCTAAATCTGGTCCACCTGTAATATTTATAATAACACCTCTTGCACCTTCGATTGATGTTTCTAATAATGGACTTTCTGTCGCTTGTTTTGCAGCATCTTCTGCTCTATTTTCTCCAGAAGATCTACCAATACCCATATGTGCCATACCTGTATTTAGCATTATTGTTTTTACGTCTGCAAAGTCTAGGTTTACAAGACCAGGAACAGCAATTAAGTCTGAAATACCTTGAACACCTTGTCTTAATATTTCATCTGCCATTTTAAATGCTTCTACTATAGATGTCTTTCTATCTATAATTTGTAATAATTTATCATTTGGTATTACAACTAATGTATCTACTTTTGTTTTTAAACTTTCTATACCTCTATCTGCTTGAGATAATCTCTTTTTACCTTCAAAAGTAAATGGTTTTGTAACAACACCAATTGTTAAAATTCCCATATCTTTTGCTATTCCAGCAACTATAGGTGCCGCACCAGTTCCTGTTCCTCCACCCATTCCTGCTGTAACAAATACCATATCAGCTCCTCTTAAAGCTTCTGATATTTCAGATTTACTTTCTTCTGCTGATTGCGCTCCAATGTCAGGATTAGCTCCTGCACCTAATCCTCTTGTTATCTTTTCTCCTATTTGTATTTTAGTTCCTGCTTTTGACATTTGAAGAGCTTGTCTATCTGTATTAACTGCTATAAATTCAACTCCTCTAATTCCACAATCAACCATTCTATTTACCGCATTATTTCCAGCTCCACCTACACCAATTACTTTAATAGTAGCTGTTCCATCTAACATTTTTTCGTTTTCGTCAAAGTCCATCATACAGTTTTTCCTCCCAATCTTTTTATTTTTATTTATAATACTATTAAGAATAGAAAAATTCTTTTATTCTTTCTAACAAATTTTTAAAGAACCCTTCTTCCGATTTTGTATCTATACTACTTGATACAGTTTTGGTAAACGGTCTTGATGCTATATATCTAACCAAAGCATATGCCACTCTAAAAGTTGGCTTAACTGTGCTTATTAATCTTCCTGTTGCTATTTTTACTGGTATATTTAAATTTATCTTTCCAGCAACATCGCATTTATTTATATTAGTAATTCCTTGTCCTGTTAAAATTACATTATTTATTCTAGATTTTATTCCTTGATTAGTTATATCTTTGTTTACTAAAGAAAAAATTTCTTCAATCCTTGCTTCTATTATTTCTATTAGTTCAGAGCTTTTTATTGTTTTATTTCTGTTTTCACCTTTATATGTATTTAATAATATATCATTATCATTATCTATAAATGATTTTAATGCTAACCCATATTGTCTTTTTAATTTATCCGCTTCCTCTTCTGAAATGTTTAATACTAATGCAATATCATTTGTAATACTGCTTCCACCAAGAGGAATTGTATTAGTGTATACATATGAAGAAGATTCAAATATACCTATGTCTGTGTTGCCCGCTCCCATGTCTAGTATCATTACATTATCGTGTAATTCATTACTATCTAAAATTAAATTTCTTTGTGCTAATGTTGTTGGTACTAAACCATCTACATCTATTCCTGCTTTTTTAAAGATAGATGATATTTGTCTTACATACTCTTTGTCTGCTAATATAACTTGTGCTTTTAAGGTAAAACTTGAACTTAAACTTCCTACTGGATCTTCTGTTGTCTTCCCTGTATCTAAAACAAATTTATCTGGCACTATGTCTATAGAAACTTTCCCTTCTGGAATATCTATGTCTTTAACTTGCATAATTGCTGTTTGTACATCTCTTAATGATATTCCTGAATATTTATCTCTTGCTTCTTTTGTAATAGTATTTTGTACTATTGTTGTATACTTTCCAGGAATAGTTACATAAGCTGAATTTACTCTTAATCCTGATTCATCTTCTATTTTGTCTAATACTTTTATTAAACTATTTGAAACTTCCTCTTCGTTTATTATCTTTGTTTTCTTTATACCTGAGCATTTGCAAGAGCTACTACAAATAATTTCTATTTGATTAAAATTATTTACTTCTCCTACAATTGCAGCAATTCTTGAAGTTCCAATATCTATTCCAACGATTATATCTCCTATTGCCAAGTTAGGTCTCCTCCAATTTATTTATCTCTTAACTAGTGATAGAATATTATATTTTAAATAAAATGTCAATAGTTGTTGTTATATTTTCGTAACCTTTTTGTAATAATGATGTAATAAAGTAAAATTTGACATTTTTCGCCATAAAACGATAATTAATAAAAGGACTTAAGTCCTTTTATTAATATTCTATGTATTTCCCAGTTATCCTTCTTATTTTTAGTCTTTTTAATAATTTATGCTTTTTTTACTTCTTTATTATTTTTTCTTTTATCCATCCATTTAGTCCATTTATCAATATAATATCTACGTATTATTGCTAAGTCAATAAATATTCTACCAACAAAAACTATAATAGCTGCAAGAGAAATATCCACATTTAACTTATTTCCCAAATATGTTAATAAAACAGCTGTAATACTGTTTATAAAAAATCCTGAAACAAAAACCTTCATATCAAAGTTTTTTTGTACAACTGACTTTATACCTCCAAAAACAGAGTCTAGAGCAGCCATTATTCCTATTGCTAAATAACCTGAAACCGAATATGGAATTAATGGTGAATTAATTCCTAATATTGCCCCTATTATGCAACCAGCTAATATTGCTATAAAAACCAATTTAATTCCTCCTTTTAATCTATAGTTACTTTTTTATTTATATTAAAATCCGAATCATATTTTAGTATTTTAATATTATTATCTTCTGTAATTGATATGTTCTTTCCATTTGATGTCATATCATCTGAAAATCCACCTTTTGCAGTAATACCACTTTCCAAATATTTTTGATTTCCTATTACTTGTATTGTATATGGTGAAGATAATCTTGTACCATTAGCAACAATATAAGAATCTACATCTGCAAATTCTGTTAAATTTGTTACTCTTTGTCCATTAACAGATATTGCTTCAGCCTCTGCTGCTTTCAATTCATTCATTAATTTTATTAAATCTTCTGCCATAACATTTGAAGAATTATCTGATAAATTTATTATAATTCCAGGTCCTTCTACATTTGTTTTTCCTAAATATAATTCTGCTTGTTTAAGTTCTTTATCTAATAATTCTGAAGACGCTTGCGTATCATCTATTTTATTTTTGTATTCTTCTAGATTTGTTTTAGCTTGTTCTAATTGATTTGCTGTATCTTCATATTTTCCTTTCCAAGTTTCTAATTCTTCTCTTAGCTCTCCTTCTCTTTTCGTAGTTAATGATGTAATATCTGTTTCACTTACTACTTTAAATTGCATAAACATTACAAATGCTAGAATAAAACATACTATTCCTATTATTATAGTCATTGTAATCTTCCCTTTTTTTATTTCTTTCAAGACTATTTTCACCTCCTAGTTCACTTCTTTGGCATATTTAAAATTCATAACACCATTATATTTTTCAATAGTAACATTACTTTGATGTTTTACTTTAATGTCTATTCCATAATCTTCTCTTAGCCAGTCTATATAGCCTCCTGGTCTTTCTAAAGTTTCGAAACTTCCTCCTACTGCTTTTATTACAAAAGGAGTACCAACAATTTCACCATTTACTCTTGCAATATTTCCCGCACAATGAATTGTAGTTGTAGGAATTATTCTTTGGCTATTTATTGATATTGCTACTGCTCCTGCATTTTTTAGTTCATTTACAATTTTTAATAAATCAATTTCATGTATTAAATAATTGCTTATGTCATCACCAGCATTCATAGAAGAAACAGTTGCATTCTTATTATCGTTTAAAGTTATTATAACTCCTTCTCCTGTTACATCATTTAAGCCTAAAATTGCATTATCTTTTTTTAATCTTTCTTGTTTTTCTTTTGCTGTGCTATCATTGTTAGTTGCTTTTTTCCTATACTTTTCTAGTTCTTTATTAATTTTACTAAGTTCTATAAAAGCATTATCATATTTTTCTTTATTTTTTAATACTTCATCTCTTAAATCATTATTTGCATAATCTGGATTAGAAATACTTATATTGCTTTTTACTGTTCTTATTTGAACTACCATTCCAAATGTTAATACTACACACAATATTCCTATTACTATACTTGTACTTATATTCTTCTTATTATATTTAATTTTCAAAATAAACCTCCTTTATACATTTTCTCTAAAGTATGGCATCTTATTTGAATCATTAATAAATATCTGTCCATTTTTGCCTTCTTCTCTAGTTAATATTTCTTTTAACGTTAATATCTTACCACCTATGTTCTTACTGTCACCCATATATGCGACTTTTCCTTTAGAAGGTAATTCAAATTTATAGTCTTCATCATTTGAAATATCTATAATTGTAATTAAGTTTTGAATTCCATTATCTTCTGCTACCTTTAAAAACTCTTGAACTGTCAATAATTTATTGCAATCATTCTCCTCTAATTTATTTCCACTTTTTATATTTTCTTGTAGTGTTTCGTATCCTCTAATTATTGGCATTTGGTTGTTTTCAGATGATATCTCCAAAATATTTCCATTTCCATCTAAATATGCAAAAGCATTTCCAAATTCTAATTGATATTTCGCCTTTCTTTCTGTTACATTTAACTGCACTGTATTTGGAATCTTTCTTTTTACTTCTACTGTATCTATATATGCATTTTCTTTTACACCAGCTTTTACTTGCTTAGCAGAAAATTTAAATATATTTTCTTCTAAAGTAAGTTTAGACAAACTTTTAATTTCTTCTACATTAATTTTATTATTACCATTTACCTCTATATTTTTTATATTAAAGACAGGTGAAACAAATAAAAACAATGATATTCCTATAATTATTGCAAAAATAAATAATAATTTCAAGATAGTTTTTATTATTCTAAACCACTTTTCTCTTTTTCGCTTTCTCTTTTTATCTTCCTCATATGAAATTCTTTTTTTATTTTTAGCTTGTCCATTTTTAGAATAATTTGACTTAACTGGTTTGGTATCTGTTACATCGAACCTTTCTTTATTTGCTCTATTTTTTACTTTCTTTTTATTATTTTTATTTTTCCCATCCTTAGATGGTAGTACTGTAACTCCTATTACTATTTCATTGTCTATATTAAACATATCATCATTAATAGGTTCTGGGTTTTTCTTTTTTATTTTCTTTTTAGGGTGCTTTTTTTTCTTTTGCACCCTATTATTATCCTTGCTTAAATAATAGAAATCTAAATCATTCCCTTTTTTCTTTTTCATTTTTTTCACCTTCTCCTACATATATATTTGCACCTAATTTTCGCAATTTTTCATCCAAATTTTCATATCCACGTAATATATATTCTATGTTAGATATAATAGTTTTTCCTTTAGCATTTAGTGATGCTAATACCAATGCAGCTCCCCCTCTTAAATCTGTTGCTTCTACTTTTGCGCTGTTATACCTTTTTATTCCTTTTATTATTGCTGCCTTTCCTTCTATAGTTACTTTCGCTCCCATTCTTTTAAGTTCTGATAAATACTTATACCTATTTTCAAAAATATTTTCTACTATTATAGAAGTTCCTTTAGCAATTCCTAGCACAATTGATATTATAGGTTGCATATCTGTTGGGAAACCTGGATATGGCATAGTTTTCAAATTGCATGATTTTAACCTGTTCTTTGCTATTAAACTAATTTCATTATCTTTTAATTTAATATCACATCCCATTTCTTCTAGCTTATACACTACTGGCAAAATATGTTCTACTTTTACATTTTTTATATTAATACTACCATTTGTAATTGCTGCTGAACATAATAAAGTTCCTATTTCTATTCTATCTGGCATTACTTCATATTCTATATTTGTTTCAATATTATCTCTTCCAATTATTTTTATGTTATTTGTTCCTGCTCCAGAAATACATCCTCCAAGTTTATTTATAAAATTTTGCAAATCTACTATTTCTGGTTCCATCGCAGCATTTTTTATATTTACAACTTTATTTGAAAGCGTTGCAGCTAATATTATATTTTCTGTGGCTCCTACACTTGGAAAATCTAGCGTTATTGTTCCATCTTCCATATTTAAAGAATCACAAAAAATCTTTCCATTTTCTTCTTTTATCTCTATTCCTAAATTTTCAAAAGATTTTAGATGAAGGTCGATTGGTCTTGCTCCAATATCACATCCACCAGGATATGAAAAGATAGCTTTCTTTGTTCTGCTTAATATTGCTCCTGCAAGTATTACAGATGATCTCATTTGTCTCATTAATTCATCTGGAATTTCATAATTATTTATATTTCTTGAATCTATTACAACTTCATTTTTATCACATTCTATTTTACATCCTAATAATTCCATAATTTCGAACATAATCTTAGTATCATGAATGTTAGGAACATTTTTTAATTTCGTAATTCCTTTATTTAATATTGTGGCTGCTAATATTGGAAGTGATGAATTTTTAGACCCTGAAGAACTTATTCTTCCTTCTATCTTCTCTCCACCATTTACTATGTAACTTTGCATAATATATACCACCTTTCATAATGCTTTTGCTATATATTATGTTTTCTAATTATAAAAGGTGTATTTTGTTTAATTTTGGTTCAATTTTAAATTTCATATGATACATATCTTCTAACTTACTAAATTTATCTTTAATAAATTAGTTTTTCTATTCTTGGCAATTTTTCGCAATTTCTTTTCCAAAATTTGTGCATTCTAGAATATTTGGTTCTGTAGGTGTCCACATACATCTTAAGCCATCATTTATCATTATAAAACCAGACTTTTTAAGCTCTTCATTTAATAGTTTTACTGCTTCTCCACTCCAGCCATAACTTCCAAAAGCTACAGCCTTCTTATTTTTTAATTTTAAACCTTTTATCATTTCTAGTATTCCTGCTATAGAATATAAATATCCATTATTTACCGTAGGTGAACCAACCAATATTGCTTTAGATTTAAAAACTTCAGCTAAAATTTCTGTTTTATCTGACTTAGCTGTATTTATTATTTTTACCTCTGTTTTAGAGTCCTCTTCCTTTATTCCTTTTGCAATAATCTCTGCCATTTTCCTTGTATCATTCCACATTGTATCATATAAAATAGTTATTTGATCTTCCTTGTAATTATCTGCCCATGTATAATATTTATTTATTATATCTTCTGGAGATTTTCTCCAAATAAGACCATGACTTGGGCATATCATATTAATCGGAATATTCATTTTCTTAATTTCATTTATTTTATTTTTTACCATCATACCAAATGGTGCAACAATATTTGCATAATATTTTATTGCTTCATTATATAAAACACATTGGCTTACTTCATCAGCATACAAATACTCTGAAGCAATATGTTGACCAAATGCATCATTACTAAATAATATATTTTCCTTATCCATATAAGTAAACATTGTATCTGGCCAATGAAGCATTGGTGCTTCTATAAAAGTTAATGTGTGTTTACCAATATTTAATGTTTCACCTGTTTTTACAGTTACAAAATTCCAATCTTCATGGTATTGTCCTTTTATAGATTTTACACCATTTGCGGTACAATAAATTGGTGTATTTGGTATTTCTTTCATAAGTTTTGGTAAACTACCACTATGGTCAATTTCTCCATGGTTTGCGATGATGTAATCTATTTTATTTAAATCTATTTCCTTTTTTAAACTTTCTACAAATTCTTCGTCAAAAGGTTTCCACGCTGTATCAATTAAAACAGTTTTTTCATCTTGTATTAAGTAACTATTATATGATGATCCATTTATTGTATTATACTCTTCACCATGGAATTTTTTTAATTCCCAATCTGTTTTTCCAACCCATTTTACATATTCATTAATCTGTTTTGCCATTCTAATCCTCCTTATATATTATTCTTTTTATATTATTTATTTCTTTTTTTGCTTGTAAATATCCATATTTATAGCATTTATTAGCTTGTTTAAAATCGAATGGATTAACATCTTGTGTATCTATTTCTATAACATAGTCCGCTTTTTTTACTGCTTCACTTTCTATTTTAGAAAACATTATATCTATTGATTTATTTAATGTTGACCTTATTCCAACTGTTCTAGATGTTTTGTTTAATTTAAATTTTACAGCAATAACTTTATCTGCACCTATTTTCCTCGTTTCTTCTACTGGAATATTATCCAATATTCCACCATCTACAAATTTATGTTTATTATAAATACATGGTGCAAAAATTGCAGGGTATGATGAACTTGCCCTTACAGCTATGGAAATGTCTGCCTTATTTAAATATTTCTCATTTATTTTTTCCGTATTTGTAAATACATATTTTTCTGAATCTTTTAAATCTACTGCAGGTATTGCAATAGGAATTTTTAAATCCTGCATCTTTTTAACATTTTTATATTTTCCTGCCTCTTCTATTGCAAATGCAATATTCTCTCCAGAATATAATCCTCCAGCCCTTATACTTAACAATTTCTTCCCTTTTGAGTCTGTATACATTGTACTATTTTTAAATATCATTTTTGAAAAATAGTTAAATAATTTTAGCATTTCGCTTGGCGTATATTCCATTGCATAAAGAGATGCTACAATGCTTCCTATACTTGTACCACTTATAACATCTATCCCTATATTTTCTTCTTTAAAAGCTTGCATTACACCTATATGCGCTGCACCTTTTATTCCTCCTCCTGAAAGTGCTAATCCTAGTTTCATAAAACCACCACCATCTAATTTATAAATTTATATGATTTAAAATTCTTCTTTAGCTTTCTTTATATTTATAATTTTGTCTTTTCCTTACATTTTTATAACTAATTTATCAAATTTTGATTTTATATATTTTTCTAATTTCATTGTAAATTCTTCAGATTTAATTTCTTTTTTTGCAACTAGGTCTAAACCTTTTTCCCAGCTTGCTGTTAGTTTTGGATTTAGCATGTCTGGCATAGAAAAGTTCACTATATCATATATTGATTCACCTTTATTTGTAGGTGTTATTATCTGAGTTTTACTATTAATTGCTATATAATTTATTTTTTCTAGTTTCTTAATTATTTCTGCTCTTGTTGCACTTGTACCTATCCCTGCACCTTTTATTTGCTCTCTAAGTTCGTCATCTTCAATTAATTTTCCTGCATTTTCCATAGCAAGTATTATCGAACCCGAATTGTATCTTGAAGGTGGAGATGTTTCAGCATCTTTTGTTTCGAAATTTTGAACATCTATTTTTTCATTCTTTTTTAAAGTTGTTAGTATTGTTATATCGTTCTCCTCAGAATTCTTAGTTTTATTAGGTTTTAAAATTTCTAAATATCCTTCTTTGGTACAAACTTTTCCATTTGCAAAAAAAGATTCATTTTCTATATCTATAGTTACAGAAACCTTACTATATTCTGCTGGTGGATAAAATATTGACAAAAATCTCTTTACAATTAATTCGTAAATATCTTTTTGAAGTTTTGGTAATTTATCATAATTTTCATATCCTTGACCTGTTGGAATTATTGCGTAGTGATCTGTTATTTTGCTATCATTTACATATTTAGTTTTTACTAAGTTTGTAGAATATTTTTCATTAATCATCTTTCTTAAGAAATTTTGAATTTCTTCGTTTTTAAAACCTTTGCTAATTCCATTTAAATTCTTTGTAATTTCTTTTGCAACCGCAGTAGAAAGAACTCTCGCATCTGTTCTTGGGTATGTTACTAACTTGTTTTCATATAAATTTTGTATAATTTCTAATGTTTCATCTGGCTTTATCTTAAATCTTTTTGTACATTCATTTTGAATTTCTGCCAAATTAAATAATAATGGTGGATTTTCCTTTTGTTTACTCTTTTTTACTTCTTTTATAATTGCTTCTTTTTCTTTTAGTGATAAAATAAATTGCTTTGCATCTTCTAATTTTTTAAATCCGTTATCATTATATAATTTGTTTGAATTGTGTAATTTAGACTTTTCTGTTACTTTCCATTCTGCGTCAAAATTAGATTCTTCATTTCCAAATCTTCCTACAATTTTATAATATTTCGTTTTAACAAAATTTCTTATTTCTCTTTCTCTTTCTACTACCATGCCCAGTACGCATGTCATTACTCTTCCAACAGAAATAGAGGCTTTTTCTTCGTTTATTTCTTTCGCTAATCTTCTTCCATAAATAATAGAAAGTAGTCTTGAAAAATTTATACCTATTAAATAATCTTCTTTCGCTCTTAAATATGCTGCATCTGACAAACTATCATATTCTGATAAATCTTTTGCATTTTTGATTCCTTTTATAACTTCTTCTTCAGTTTGTGAATCTATCCAAACTCTCTTTTTTAATTTTCCTTTTGGAGCGATCATTTGGTCAACTAACCTATATATATATTCTCCTTCTCGCCCAGAGTCAGTACTTACATATATTGTTTTTACATCTTCTCTATTTAAAAGTTCTTTTATTATATTAAACTGTTTTTGTACATTTGGAATCACTTCATATTTCCATTCTTTTGGTATGAATGGTAGTGTTTCCAATCTCCAAAATTTTAACTTTTCATCATACTTTTCTGGATAACTCATTGTTACTAGGTGACCTACACACCAGGTTATTACCCATTCTTCACTTTCTAAATATCCATCTTTTCTGGTTGTATTTATTTTTAACGCTTTCGCCATTTGCATAGCTACAGAAGGCTTTTCTGTTATTAATATATTTTTATCCATTATGTTCTCCTTATTGCTGTTTAATTATATAGTATTTGCCATAAAATTACAATGACTAAAATGTGATTTATTAGTTACTATTACAGTATTCGTTTTTACAAAAACTAAATAAATAAAAAATCTTCTGCTACTGGATTTTTTCTGATAATTGTCACTAAAAATTGATTATAATATTGTTTACATTAAAAGAAACAGTCCATTAGCAATTTGCTAACAGCCTGTTTCTTTCTTCTAAATGAGCGTACCCTCTTTCAGAATATTTATGGCTCTTCTACCATCTTTAGTTGTAATACGTTGCATTCCTCCTTGCGTTGTTTTTACCTCTTTTACTGTAAACATATCTGGTCTGGTTCCTACTACTCCATTAAGAGGCTCTGCTTTCAGTATATATTCTACTGTTTTTATTCTCCGTTTTCCCATCAACTCTTTAAACTTTATTATAAGCTTTTCTTTACTTGTAGGATTATTTGAAATGCAAAAGTCCCCTTTTTTTAATCTACAGCCTGACAGAATAATGAAATTATCTTCATTTAAGATTATATCTTCTTTCCTATTATCTGGCATTTTTTCTTTTCCTATTCCTACAGGTTCTGGTCCGTTATTATTACCTTTTGGAACTACATAACCAATTTTTCCACTAGTGGTAATAACATAACTTAATTCTCCTATTTTTCCTGTCTGAATGAACTCTAAAGTAGTCAAGCCTTTATACAACTTAAAAATTGGCTGGCCATCTTTTAGCTCAGATACATAAACCGCAATTGGCAGATTATAATATCTTTTCTGTGTCTTGAAGCTTTCATCCGCAAATAGCAAAAAATCTGCTGATTTTACTTCTAAACAAGTGGCGTGTTTTGCAAACCAATTCTCATATTCCTTTACTGTTGGTTTAGTTAGGTTAATAAAATTGATCTGCTGTTTCGGAGTACTTACCCCCATATTTATCCGATTCATAGTATTCTCCCTTCTCTTTTATGAATCTAAAACTAATGTGCTACATTATAATTATATCATACTTTACATAATTTTGGCAAATATTTTTTATTTTCACTAGCTATTAATTCATTTATATCTACCATATATTATTTATTTTTAAGATTATACAAATTGCAGACAATATAACTCCACCTATAACTCCTATTATTAGATGGTCTAAACGTACTTTATAAATTTCTGAAATTATAATTGGTTTATTTTCTCTAATTACATATCTAATTTCAATTAACTCATTAGTTTTTATATCTTTTCTTATACATAAAAATAATGTAAATCCTACAATTATAATTCCAATAATACTTACAATACTAAAAAATATTTCCACTTTCTTATCTCCTTTTTATTTTAGAAAAAGCGCCTTACAAGGCGCTTTCTCTAGATATTATAACCCCATGTTCCATCTTCGTCTGTAATAATTTGGTACAAATTTCCTGCACCATTTATCACAGTTTTTACATTAATAGGCATCTCTACCAACTCCCCATTAATTAAGATCTTCTCGAAACAGAAGTCTCCAGGTTTTAGCTTTCTTCCTGTAAACATTAGGAAAGCATCTTCCTTTATATGTATTACAGTCTTATTTATGGAAGATAGCTCCTCTGTTTTCTCTATTCCTGTAATGGGAACATCCTCTTTTGGAACACTATAAGAAGATGTTAATTCATCTTTCTTTTCAATTACAATATCATATGTAGCTTTATTACCACATATTTTTGCACTGAAAGTAACAAATTTTCCATCTCCTTCACATATTTCACTTAAATATGTGGCTAGGCCTTCTTTATCTAATTGTATATGTTCAAGAGATGAGTCGGATTTGGAAAGTTCTTCCCGGTCTGGATGTTTTTTGAAAAGAATTTTACTATTCTTTACAAAGATTTCTCTCATTTTGTATTCCTCCCTTAGCAACTTCATATATAATAACTATTATACTCGTTTTACATAATTTATTCAACTATTTATTGGATAATCTTACCTGTTTTTATTATTTTATTCCCCAAAAGCCTTGACTTTTTAGCCTTATTGTAATAAAATTATTATGCTAAATTTATAATTTAGTTAAAATAGTAAATAAGTAATAATTATATAAGCCTCTCCCCGGTAGTTTATATACTTAAAACTTATTATATAAATTAAAAATTTGAATGGAGGGTAATTTTACCATGAATAATACTACATATAGTGTAAAAGGAAATGAAATCGAAAGTAAATGGTATATTTTAGATGCAGCAAATAAACCAGTTGGTAGAGTTGCAACAGAGGCTGCTAGATTATTAAGAGGAAAACACAAACCAACTTATACACCAAACTTAGATGTTGGTGACCATGTAATTATAATAAATTGTTCAGAAGCAACATTTACAGGAAAAAAATTAGATCAAAAATTTTATAGACGTCATTCTGGATACATTGGAGGTCTAAAAGAAACTTCAGCAAGAGTTATGATGGCTAACAAACCAGAACAAGCAATGATGATTGCTGTAAAAGGAATGCTTCCTCATAATTCATTAGGAAGAAAAATGTTAAAGAAATTAAGAGTATATGCTGGTAATGAACATGAAAACATGGCTCAAAAACCAGAAATGTGGAATTTCTAATATATAATTACAGGGTATATCCCTTAAAAGATTAAGGAGGAATTTTTAAATGGCAAAGGCAGGAGAAAAAATAATGTTCTATGGAACAGGTAGAAGAAAAAATGCAATAGCTAGAGTTAGATTAGTTGAAGGAAAAGGAAATATAACAGTAAACGGAAAAAATTTAGATGAATATTTTGGTTTAGAAACTTTAAAATATATTGTAAAACAACCTTTAAATGTAACAAATACATTAGACAAATTCGATGTTATTTGTAAAGTTCAAGGTGGTGGATTTACAGGTCAAGCAGGAGCTATCAGACATGGATTAGCAAGAGCTTTAAATGAAGCTAACTCAGAATACAGACCAGCTTTAAAATCAAACGGATTCTTAACAAGAGATCCTCGTATGAAAGAAAGAAAAAAATACGGTCTTAAAAAAGCAAGAAAAGCTCCTCAATTCTCAAAAAGATAGAAAGAGCTTATATACAAACACAGAAGTTTTATACTTCTGTGTTTTTTATTTATCTCATAACATTTTATTGACATTTTTATTATTTTATTTATATAATCATTTTAATAAATTCGAAAGGGGTAATATTATGTATAAAATTAATAATTTACAAGATAATGACGATATTCGTGTAGCAGATGTAAAAGCTGGAATGAAGGTTATAGAATATATGAGTGACTTAAGTGTAATGCCTTCAACAGCTATAACAGCTTATTATTGTTCAAGAATGAATGTAAGAAAAAGACAACTTCTTATAAATTTAGAAAATAACGAATATACTGTAAGTTCTGGTAGTATGCAATGGTCTGTTGGAAATGTTGAAGCTGTTGCAGATGTTAAAGGTGTTGGTGACTTTTTCGGTAAAGCTATTAAGGGAAGCGTTACAAAAGAAAGCGCTGTAAAGCCAAAATATAGAGGAACAGGAACTTTAGTTTTAGAACCTACATATAAACACATTTTATTAGAAGATTTATCTAATTGGGATGGTGGAATAGTATTAGATGATGGTTTATTCTTAGCATGTGAATCTAGTATAAAACAAAATGTTGTTATGCGTAATAATTTATCTTCAGCAGTTTTAGGAAATGAAGGTCTATTCAATTTAAGCCTTTCGGGTAATGGATTCGTTGCTTTAGAATCACCTGTTCCAAGAGAGGAATTAGTAGAAATTGAATTACAAAATGATGTTTTAAGAATAGATGGTAATTTCGCAATTGCTTGGTCAAAAGATCTTAGCTTTACTGTTGAAAAATCAACAAAAAGTTTAATTGGATCTGCTGTTTCAGGTGAAGGATTTGTAAATGTATACAGAGGTACAGGAAAGGTTTTAATGGCTCCTGTAAGAAACTTAACAGCTAATTCTGTTACTTCTTTATCACATTAATAAATTATTTTAATATTTTTGTTTCAAATGCATATTTAACAAAATCTAAAAATAACATAATTTTATAATAATAAACTACAAAACAGTTGCAAAGTTTAAATCTTTGCAACTGTTTTTTGGTGTATAAGAAGTTATAAAGTTACTAATGCAATTGCACCTTTCGAGTGAATTACGTTTTTCGAACTATCATAATTGTAGCTTAATATTACAGAGCCAGTTTCTTCTACCTTAATATCTGTATATCCGTTGTTTACAATTACGAGAATTTCGTTTTGGTTATTTTTCCTTTTGAAGATAAACTTATCTTCTGTAAGCTCCAAAATTTCCGGATATGAAGCTATTCGTAAAAAATCATATTCTTTACGTGTTTTTAATACTTTTTGAACATAAAACAGCATGTCTTTATCCATATGGTCCCATGGAAAAGTTTTTCTATTAGCAAGATTTCCTGCACCACATATTCCTACTTCATCACCATAAAAAATAGAAATAATCCCTGGCCAAAACACTAAAATGAAAATATATAGTTTTAACATTTTTTTCGCATATTCTTTTGACTCTTCTGATAACTCATATTCAGATTGCCAATTTTTATCCATTTCATATTTTGTTTTTAAAGACCATGCCCATTCCCTTGATGGATCTTGCGGGTCTTTAAATATAATATCTGGTGAAAAGATATTTGCTCCTCGACTAATGTCATGTGTAGATGTAAAATTCATTGCTGTTAATATCGTATCTTCGGGATATTCGTTGAATATTTCCAAAATCTTGTCATAAAGATTTTGACTATCTTGGTATTTTAAATAGTCAATTAGTGCAGATACAAAATAATAGTTCATTATTGAATCTACACCTTTTCCATTTTCAAGATATTCTCTCCCTTGGTTTACAGGTTTCTTCCATATTTCGCCTAACAAAAAGGAATCTTCTTTACTTCTATGGCATGCTTCCCTCATAAGAGTAATAAAAAAGTCTGGTAATTCATCAGCAACATCTATTCTAATGGCATCTATTCCATATGCAAAAAGCTGGTCTATAATTCCGCCTTTTCCACATATATATTTTTGCCATTCTTTTGAATCTTTGTTACAAACCACTAAATCTTTTATTCCCCACCAATATGAAAATACAATTTTCCCATTTTCTACTGTAGTTTTAAAAAACGGAAAATATTTAGATTCCTTACTTTGATAAGCTCCTATTTCATTGTAAAGTTTTCCTTCATTGAAATATTTGCTGTCCTTCCCAACATGATTAAACACTACATCTACCATTACTTTCATATCTTGTTTGTGAATTTCATCACACAAACTTTTAAAAGCTTCTTTTCCTCCAAAATAAGGATCAATTTCTTCTAAGTCCTCACCATCATATTTATGATTTGATGAGCTTTGTGAGATTGGGCTTAAATAAATTATATCTGTTCCTAACGATTTGATATAATCCAATTTTTTCTTAATTCCATTAAAATTTCCTCCAAAGGAATCTGTATTCCATTCCCCATTTTCATCCGGTCCTAAAATTGGTGCTTCATTCCAGTCTTTATGAATTTTACGTTTTCCAAATTCTTCTATTTTTACGTTAGTGTCTCTATAAAATCTATCAATAAATATTTGATACATTACTGCACCTTTTGTCCAATCTGGTACATAAAATCCAACTGAAATTTTAAATTCTTTCGTTTCCTTATATTTTTCCTTTTCGGATATAAAAGAAAATTTGTACTTATAAATAGCTCTTGTACACATAAATAGCTCTGTTTCAAAATAAGCATATTTTTCATCTTTATTTTTGTAATTTAGAGTTATTTCTCTTTCTTCATATCCTTTTAACCGTAACTTTACCTCGTTAATCCAACCATATATATCCATATTAATATATACACTAAACTTAACGAATTCACCTTCCTTACTATATTTACTCTTTTGTATGCTATGATAAAATTCTTTCATAGTTTTACTCCTTTCTTACTTAAGAAATACATTACTAAACTTCTTTACACTTATATAACTTTAATATGTTTTGCAAATTTTGTCAAATCTTTTAAAATGCATTTTTTATATGGTTTACTACATATTGCTCTTTTATTTTATAAATTTCTATTACATCAAACCTAATGGCAGAAAACTTTACTTTTTCTTTATATAAATAGTATTTTGTACATTCTTTTATTTTATGAGCTTTAATTCCGTTTACTGCATCTATTGGATATCCAAATTTATTATTACTTCTTGTTTTAACTTCTATAATAGCTATAATCCCATTATAATAGGCAATTATATCTATTTCACCTTTTCTATTTTTGTAGTTCCTTTTTAATATTTTATAATTCATCTTTTCTAAATATTTAACTGCTGTATCTTCTCCCTTTTTACCTAATTTATTCATACTTTTACAAACATATCTCCTGGTAATGCTCTAATATACTCATTTAATTCTAACATTGTTAATTGTTCACTTACTTCTTGTATGGGAAGTTCTAGTTTTCTAGCTATTGTATTAATATCTACTGGCATATTTCCAATAATATTATATACTTCTTTATATTTGACTGGTACATTTTTAATTTCATATTTCCAGTCTTGCTCTATATCTTTACAAGTATATATATTTATTTCATTTAAAATATCTTGTACATTAGTTACCAGTTTTGCTCCTTTCTGTATAAGTTTATTTGTACCAATTCCTAATTTGCTATCTATATTACTTGGAATAGCAAATACCTTTTTCCCTTGTTTAAAAGCCCTATTAGCTGTAATAGTACTTCCGCTCCTATATCCTGCCTCTATAACTAGAACGCCTAAGGATAGCATACTTATTATTTCATTCCTTCTTGGAAAATTCTTTGTATCAGCTACTGTTTTAGGATCATATTCAGAAATTACGCAACCATCATTTTCTAATATTTTATTAAATAATTCTTTATTTTCTTTTGGATATATATTATTAAAACCTGAACCTAACACAGCTATAGTTCTTCCAATATTCTGCATAGCAGAAATATGTGATATAGAGTCTATTCCTATTGCTAATCCGCTTATTACACATATTCCATTTTTAGATAATAGGCTTGCAAATTTTTTTGCTTGTTCGAAGCCATATGTACTACAATTTCTTGATCCAACAATTGCTATAATTGGCTTATTTAGCAAATTTATATTTCCTTCAATATATAATTTTTTCGGATATGATTTTATTTTTAACAATTCTTTTGGATAACTAATGTCCTTATAACTTATTGTTATTATTTTTCA
>CATZPY010000018.1 GCA_958422985.1 uncultured Clostridium sp. | reverse complement strand
TTGGACTAATAGGATTAGAAACAGTAACATTAAGATATGCAGTAGTTCTAACTAAAAAGCAAAAGAGAAAATAATAATTTAGATTAACACATAAAAATATAGAGAAAATAAAGGAAAGCCTAAAAATAGGCAAGTACCAATGTAAAAAATCGAGATTTAAGGACTGTCCTCAAATCTCGATTTTTGTATATGAAGAACTAAGAGAACCGATAAAAGAAAAACAAGATTTAACCTCCGTCCCCAAATCCCTTTGTTGCAAACAATACAAAAATGTAATATAATTGTAATGTGAAATTATAAAGCCTACTAGATATAGCAAAAACTATATCCGTAGGCAGGATGGAGAAGAGTATAATTTAGCCGTAATAACTGCTATTTTTTACTATTGACTATTATATATAATATAGTAAAATACAGTTAGTATATTATGGGGAAAAAAGGATGGTAAAAAAACTATGAAACTTTTTAAGAAAATAGCTGTAATTGCTGTAACAATTATGTTAGCTATATGCCTAGGAACAGAAGCATTTGCAGCTACAAATCCAGTAACATTTGGACTAAGTGAATATAGAAGAGAAACAAACGGAAAACAATATGGGTACAGAATAAACAATGGAAACAAAAAGGTTTGGAAGGTTATTGTATACGAAAATGATGGAACTACAATGAATTTTGATAATACAATATATTGTTTAAAAGCAGAAAGAGGATTTTATACAGCAACACCAAATACTTTTAAACAAACATATGATAAAATGATAGATTTTGCAGATAAAGCAAGCCTAGTACCAGATATTTTCGAAAATGAAAATTACTACTATTCTGCTATGTGGATTTTAGACCATGCATATATACCATATTATGCAAAAGCAGGAGATTCTGTAGAAGTACAAGCTAAAAAGAAAGAGCAAGCTACAAAAGATAGAGAAGTTTTATTAAATGCAACTCAAATGAATGATTCTTTAAAAAGAGAGCTAACAGATGATGATATAGATGTAGTACAACAAATGGCATTATGGTATTTTACAAATACAAAATCAAATGAAAATCCAGACATATACCATGTAGACTTTGCAGGAGAACCATCATTCCAAGAAGTTGCAATAGCAGAAAAAGGTGTAGGTTCTTATACAACAATTGCAGATGTTAACCAAACAAGAGCAGATGCAATGGAAAAATTATACCAATACATAGTAAGCAATGCTAAAAAAGATGAAAACATAGCATATTATAAAAATAATAATGGAAAAGTAACAGAGCCAATAACATTAGCAGAAGAAGTTAATCCACTTGTAGAGCTAGATGGAAGTAATTACATAGTAGGACCATATAAGATAAATAAAAATAATGATTTACCATTTGAAATAGAAACTAAATTTGTAGATCAAAATGGAACAAATTTAAATGGAAAATATACACTATTAAATTCAAATAAAGAACCAGTAGAAGATGGAAAAACAATAAAAGATTTAATAGGGCAAAGCTTTTATATTAACATTCCATCATCTGAAATAGATGATATAACAAAAATAGAATTTAGCTATACAGGTTCATATAGGGTAACATCAAAAGGATTTTGGACAACAACACAAAATCCAGATACAGTACAACCATTAGTTGCTGTAGAAAAACAAGATATGCCACTAACTGGTAAAAAAGAAGTTGGAGTTACAAAAAGAGAGTTTGACTTATCTTTAAGAAAATTTATTTCTGAAGTAAATGGAAAAGAAATAAATAGAGAGCCAACAGTAGATATTTCGAATTTAAACAAAATGATAGATGGAACAAAAGTTACAACAGCAACTTACAATCATAACAAAAAGCCAGTAGCAGTAAAGCCAGGAGATGTAGTAACATATACAATAAGGGTATATAATGAAGGTGAGCTAGATGGATATGTTGGAGAAATAACAGACTATTTACCACCAGAATTAGAATTTATAAATGATATGGAAAAATACCCAAAAGAGACAGACTTTAACGCAGGTTATGGTTGGAAGATAGATGCAAGTAATAACAGAATAATAAAAACAAATAAACTTGCATATTCAACAGAAGCAGCTAATAAAGATCAAAACGCTAATAATTTAATAAAAGCATATAATGGTACAACATTACAGTACAAAGAAGTAAAAGTAAAATGTAAAGTTAAAAATTCAACAGAAGCATTAAAGAAAATTACAAACTTAGCTCAAATTACAGCAGAAACAGATAGCAAAGGAAATTCAGCAACAGATAGAGATTCTGCTCCAAATGGAAATTTTGCATTACCAGGAGATACAGAATTACCAACATATAAAGATGAAGAAATAAATTCAGGAAAAACATACATACCAGGACAAGAAGACGACGATGACTTTGAAAAAGTTATAATACAAGAATTTGACTTATCTTTAAGAAAATTCATATCTGGAAAAAATGGTACAACATTAATAGGAAGAACACCATCTGTAGAAACTACAAAACTTGCAAATGCAACAGCTACAACAGCAGAATATAATCATCCAAAGAAACCATTAGACATGAAAAGAGGAGATGTTGTAGAATATACAATAAGAGTATATAACGAAGGATCAATAGATGGATATGCAAATAAAATACAAGATAAATTACCAGCAGAATTAGAATTTTTACCAGAACACGAAACAAACAAAACATATGAATGGCAATTAGCAGAAGATGGTAGAACAGTTACAACAGATTATTTATCTAAAGAAAAAGAAAATTCTTCAAGAAAGAATTTATTAAAAGGATTTGATGGAACGACATTATCATACAAAGACGTAAAAATTGCTTGTAAAATAAAAGATACAGCAGAGTTTGGTAAAAAGCTAACAAATTTAGCAGAAATAACAGAATCTAAAGATGCAGATGGAAATGACGTAATAGATAGAGATTCTGAAACAGGAAACATTCAAGTACCTAGTGATGATGGATTACCAACATATAAAGATAGCGAAATTAATAACGAATATGTACCAGGTCAAGAAGATGATGATGACTTCGAAAAAGTAAGAGTAGTATACTTTGACTTAGCATTAAGAAAATTTATAACAGGAGTAAATGACCAAGAAATAACAAATAGAATACCAGCTTTAAGTATGGGTGAAGATGGAAACATTAAATATGACCATACCAAAGATCCAGTAGAAGTAGAAAATGGAAATGTAGTAACATATACAATAAGAGTGTATAATGAAGGTTTATTAGACGGATATGCAAAAGAAGTAAAAGATGATATTCCAGCAGGATTGAAGTTTTTAACAAATAACCCTATAAATAGAGAATATAGATGGAAAGAAGCTGAAGATGGACAAAGCGTAGTAACAGATTACTTATCTAAAGAACAAGAAAAAAATGAAAAAGATAACTTACTTAAAGCTTATGATCCAGAAAAAGGACTAACAGAGAACAATCCAGACTATAGAGATGTAAAAATTGCATTCGAGGTAACAGAACCAAATACTTCAGACAGAATACTAGTAAATACAGCAGAGATAAAAGAAGACAGTGACAGTTCTGGCGATCCAATAGATGATATAGATTCTACTCCAAATAACAACAATGAATGGAACAAAGAAGACGATTTAGATAAAGAATTTGTAAAAGTAAAATATTTTGACTTAAGCCTTAAAAAATGGGTAAGTAAAGCAATTATAATAGACGAAGATGGAAAACAAACAGTACAAGAGACAGGTCATACAGGAGATGAAGATCCAGAGCCACCAGCAAAAGTAGATTTAGGAAGAAGAGATATAAATAAAGTAACAGTAAAATTTGAATTCCAAATAAAAGTAACAAACGAAGGTGAAATAGCTGGATATGCAAAAGAAATAACAGACTATATACCAGAAGGCTTAAAGTTTATAGAAGAAGATAATCCAGATTGGTATAGAAGAGAAGAACTAAATGGAAAAGAAAGGGTTGCAACAAAAAAACTAGAAAACACATTATTAAGGCCAGGAGAAAGTAGCTCTGTACCAATAATATTAACATGGATAAATAACCAAGATAATATGGGATTAAAAACAAATATAGCAGAAATAAGCCAAGATTATAATGATAGCCACACACCAGATATAGATTCTGTACCGGACAACTTTAAAGAAAACGAAGACGATATAGATGATGCGCCAGTAATGCTTACAATAACATTAGGAGATGCAAAATTATACTTAGGAATAACAGCATTAGTAGTAATAACATTAGGTGGAGGAATCTTTATAATTAAGAAATATATAATCTAAAAGTCGGGATTAGGGGATGGTCCTTAAAATCTCGATTCAGATCTAATTATAATAAAAGTAAAAAAAAGTGAATGTTTAAATTTAGGCATTCACTTTTTTCTTTAGTAGGAAATTTTTCATAGTATGAAAATTTTTATTGGTTAGAAAATCTTAAGTACACTTTTGTGTAATAATATATAACAAAGTAAACGTTTTTAATTGTCAAAACAGTATTTTTATGTTATTATAGTAGTTACCATAAAGTAAGAATGAGGGAGATAATATGGAAAATGAAAAAACTGTAAAAGAAATGGTGGAGCAAGTAGAAAACGCTTCAACAACATTCGAAAAAACAAATACAGATTTAAAAAGAAAATTCTTAATATGGAACATAGAAGCATTTAATACAATCGCATCTGCTGTATCTGTAAATAGAGGATCATTTGGAACAGGTTATCCATTTTATGTATTAGATAAAGATTTAAAAGGAGATATACCAATTATATCAGAACAAGTTAGATACAACAGGCAATTAGTAAAAGACGGAGAACCTGTACAAAAGTCAATATGGGAATGTAAAGAATGCTTAAAGAAAAATTATGCAACAATGCCAGATCTTAAAACTGTATGTAAGCCGTGTCCTAATATGTTGGATTCATTAAAGCCAAGGAAACTTATAAACAGATTACCCGACCTAGACATGTGGATGGTATGCAAAGATGGTGAAGTAGAAGTTGCACAGGAAGAATTAACAAACTTATTAGAAAAATACAATATGAGAACATCAGATGTAGACCCTTTAAAATCTTTAGATGAAGTTGCAGAAATAGCAACAACTTTAAAAGATGGTAAATTTCCAAGAACATTCTTACCAATAGATGCTCATATAATGGAAGAATCTGCAATGGTTAAACTAATAGAGAAAGTTCCAGACGAATTACAGCAAGCTAAGAAATCTGGAAGAAAGCCATATTTACCTATAAGACCAAAATCTTTTAGAAAAGAATGGCAATATGACGATGAAGCATATAACTTTATTTATGATTATCTTTCAGCTTTTACTGCATTTAATTTTCCACCAAGCTTAGAAGAACCATTAAAAGCAAGTAGAGCTAGAGTAATTGAAGAAAATACTCCAGAAGAGTTATTTGGATTTCTTATGCAATCAGCAACACCGGCTAATTTTAGAAGATTCCAATCATATGAATTAGAAAGAATTTTCTTAAAAAGAGTAGCAGACTGGAAAATTCAAATAAGTAAAAGCAAAGCAAAACTAGAAGAACCAATGGTGGCAAATTTTATAAAAAAAATAGATGAAGGAGACGAAAATGAGCTTGAATAAAAGAATAGATTTACATATACATACAACAGTTTCAGATGGAGCTTTAGCGCCAAAAGAAATAATAGACGAAGCATATAAAAATGGAGTATCTGTAATTGCAATAGCAGACCATGATACAATAGAAGCATATACAGACGAATTATTTGAATATGCAAAAAGCAAAAATATAAAACTTATTAGAGCAGTAGAAATGTCTACAAAGGCAAAAAAAGCAGGAGTACATGTATTAGGATATAATTTTGATTTAAATAATGAAGAATTTAGAGAAAGATTAAATAAAATAAGAAATGCAAGACATGACTATTTGCATAATGTTGCAAAAAAACTAGAAGAAATAGGATATTATATAAACGTAGAAGAACTAGATAAAATAGATGCAGTTACAAAAGCGCATATTGCGTTAGATGCAACAACTAATCCACAAAATAAGGAAAAATTGTTAGAAGAATTCGGACATATTCCAAATAAAGGTGAATTTATAGAAACAATTATGAACGAAAATTGTCCAGCATATGTAAAAAAAGAAAGTGTGACACCAAAGGAAGCAGCAGAAATAATAAGAAAAGCAAATGGAAAAGTAGTATTAGCACATCCAGTAGCATATGTACACGAAGATAACCTTACAGATGCTGAAATAGAAGAAATAATAAATGCTATGAAGCCAGATGGGTTAGAAGCAAATTATTTATATGTAGACAGAAATGATAATAAATTCGACGAAACAGAAAAATGGAATAAATTCGCAAAAGAGCATAACCTATTTGTAACAGCAGGTTCAGATTTTCATAACAAAGATGGTATTAGACCAGAAATAGGATTTGTGAATACAGAGTTTATATTATCTGAACAAGAAATAAATGAAATTCTTACAAATTTAGAAAAATAAGAAAAATTTACTAAGAATTATAATATTTAGAAAGCAATACATTAGTATATATGTAATTAAATAATGTAAAATGACGAAAAATAGAAACAGGAAAAAGATAAAGCTTTACTTCGAGAATAAGAAGTAAAGCTTTATCTTTTTTTTTAGGCAAACTGGAATTTTAACCTCCGTCCCTAAATCCCAGTTCGGATTTTAAAAATGTCATAATAATTTAATATATAAAAAAACGAGAAAACAAAAAACGCCAAAATAGGCTTCCGTAATACAATAGAAGTAATAATTTTTTAAAGTAAATAAATGGAAAAGTATATATATTGAAAAGAAATTCTTTCTGTGATACTATTTTTTTGATAGAACAAAATAAGTGGGAGAGGACATAACTATGAAAAAATATGTATTTTTTATAGTAAGCATTGGAGTAATTCTAGCAGGATTATTGTTTTATAATGTTTACAATATACAAAAAGAAAATATGAAAAATTTTGAAGAACCGGGTTATATATTGCAAAGTGCAAATGGCCAGACTCAAAAAATTGATAAGTATTACTTTAATGCAAATGAAGAATATAAAATAAAGAATAACCAGAAAGTTATTTTTAAAGATACCAGTGGTGATGAAGTTTATACAACTAAGGATAACTTTATTCACTATAATAATGGTGCTATAAGTAGTTTGAAAAAAGGTGTTCTAATTAACTTAGCTAATATAGAACAAGACCCAATAACATATTATAGTATATCTGCAAATCAAATAGTTAAAAAACAGGGAGAAAATTACTATATTAATCACCTTAACAATAAACTACAATTTAAAAACTTAATCTGGAAAATATCAGATACTAAATATTTAATAGCGGGAAATGCCATGACAGTAACATTTGACGATGGAACAACAAAAGAAATTAATGGCTATATAGAATTAGAATATTTAGATAACCAAATAATAAAACTATATAATCAAGAAATTATATACCAAACAATATCTAGTAAAGTTAATATAAAAATGCCAGATAATATAGAAATAAACTTACAAAGTAAGGCTGTAAACAAAAATGGCGAAACAAAAATGAATCTTGCAAATATGGTAATAGATTCAGACGATAATGTAGAAATTGTAGAAGAAACAAAAGAAGACAAATATAAAAATAACGAAATAGAAGAATCTATGCAAAATGAAATAGAAACAGAAGATTCAGATGAAGATTCAGAAAATAATCCAAATGCACAAAATGGAAATATGAATGGTGAAAATGGACAAAATACACAAAACGGAGAAAATTCACAAACAGGAGCAAATGGAGAAGATAATGTTCAAAACGGAAATGCAGGAGAAGGAACAAATGGAGGTTCTGGAGGAATTGTAGAAGAAGAAGTAGAAGACTTACCAGAACTAGTAGCACCTGTATTTAAAGTAGAAAGCTTTGACGTAGACTCTATAAGCTTAAATGCACAAATTACAATACAAGATGATGAAGCAAGACTTGTAAGAGAACCATATATAAAAATATTAGACAATGCAACAGGAAAAAATGTATATGCGAAAGAAGAGGCACTAGGAACATATAATATAGACATAGCAGTTTCAACATTATCACCAGAAACAGACTATACATTAGTAATAGAATCAGCATATGATGTAGATGGCATAACATATACTAAAAACTTTGTGTATAAAATATTTAGAACAAAAAGTGTTGGAATAAGATATGAAAAAGATGTCTTTACTAATAACTCTTTAAAATTTAAAGTATCAGTAGATCCAGACTCTAAAGTAAAAGGTGCAGAAATGTCATTAATCGCACCAAATGGAACAGTAGAACAAACAGTAGAGGTAGGAAATGGAACACAAGCAGGAGAAACAGCAGAATTTATATCACTTTCATCAAACACAGATTATACAATAAAATTATCTAATGTACTATATAATGGTCAAATTATATCTAATGGATTTTCACAAGAAAAGGTATTTAGAACATTAAAAAACAAACCACAAATAGTGGGACCAGAATACGAAATAGACAAAAGAGAATCTACATTTAGATTAAATATAACAAATGTTGTAGACCAAGATAATGGTATAGAAGGATATAGATACGAAATATATGACACAAGAAATGATTTAGATGAAGCCCCAGTGTACACAAGAGAAATTCCAAGTAAAGAAGCAATAACAGTAAAAGTAGACGAAAAGATATTATCAAGAGGTGTACCATACGCATTTAAAGTAGTAGCAATATTTAATGACAACGAAAAAATAGTAGAATACGAAAGTGAATTTAGTAATGTTATGAAAATGGATGGTGTAGAATTCCCAACAGTTAGATTCGAAAAAGAAACAATAACATTCGAAAGAATTCAAGGAAAACTAATAATAGAAGATCCAAATAACACAATAAAAACAGATGATGCAAATAAAATGTTAATAACATATACAGATTCTACAGGTTATACAAAACAATTTTCATATCAAGGTGGATTAACAATACCAATAGATATAAATGACTTAAGAAGTAACGAAACATATAAATTTAGAATATTTACAACAGTAGATTTAAAAGACGATAATGACCCAATAGATGAATGTTATATAGGGGGAGCAGTAATACAAACACTAACACCAGATGCATTAATGGGTTCATTTATACAAGATAGTAGTGATACCAAAAATACATTTAACATTAAATTTAATCTAAAAAAAGCAAATGCAGAAAATGCAGGAAGTATAGATACAGTAAACCCAGATGATCCAACATTACAAGACCTAGAAGCAAATGTTCTTTCAAATTTAGAATTTAGAATATATGCAGGTCAACCTATACAAAATGGTGATGGAACTGTAACAATGCCAGGAACAGCAATAAGAACAGTAAAAATAAAAGACGAATATGCTCAAGAACCTTATAAAAGTAAGATAAAAGAAGAGTATTATGATGAAGTAAAAGCTATAACTCCAGAGTTTTTTGGAGCAGAGAACAAAGACTTTAAAGACCAAAAATACACAATACAAGTACTAAACGCATATGACTATACATACGCAGGTGGAAATAAAATACCATTAGTAGAAGGACTAGGATATGACTACTATGTAGTAACAACAAATGGATTTATTCCAGACTTACCAACAGATCCAGATAAAGCTATAACAGTAACAACTATTAGAAATCGTGATACAGAAGCTCCAAGAAGCGAATTAAATGCAGAAACAATAGTAGGTTATAAGGCACAAGCAAAATATGATAACAACCAAAACTATGCGGTAAAAGTTATATACAATATGTATGACTCTACAACAAATGAAGTAGTAGGAACACAAGAGATAGAAATAGGAGAAGATGGAGTTATTCCACCAGCAATCTTTAATGTAGGTGATGGTACAAAATATAATGTTCAAGATGTAGATGAAGCAAGGAGAGGAAATAAATATTATTTTACATATAAAATGATGTTAGACTTAAACCATGATGGTGAAGGAGAAACCGAATGGCCACTTCCAAGTGATAATGTAACATTAAAATCTGAAGAAGTAGAACCAAATAAACAACAACCAAGAATTATAATGTATCCTTCTATATCTACAGACAAAGCATTTAAATTTAAATATAAATCTTTAGATATAGATAATGCGCTAGAAAAAGACGAATTAACAGCATATATAAACACAACAATAAAGAAAGATACAAAATCAATAAATCCAAATACTGGAGATGTATTTGAAGAAGTATCATTTGAAAATTTAGTCGCAGGAAATTTTGAAATAAGAACAAAGCAAAGGATATCTAAAACAGGTGAAGCAGTAGACATAGGGCTTGCTTACCAATACTTCGAAGGAACAAGAAATATAGAAGACTTAAAATATAGGCTAGAGGTAGAGGAAAATAGTGTAAATATAACAATTTCTGGAGATCTAGAAAAACTTTCTAAAATAGTTGCTGTAAAAGCAACATTTACAGATACAAAAACACAAAAGATAAAAATAGAAAAAGACCTAAAAGTATTAAGAAATAATATGCTAACAGTAAGCTTTAACGATATTTCAGAATTATTGAATGAAGAAACAAAAGTAGATGTAGAAGCATATTATGATACAGGAATTACAGGTTATGATATAGAAAGTGACTATGTAGCATACCAAAAGGCATATAGATCTGGAGAAGACATAAATTACTATTCTATAAATAAAGAAGGAAATGTTGCACCAACAACAACTATAAGTGAAAATATGTTTAATAGAACAAATGGAAATAGTACAGATAAGGGAACAACATTTAATTTAGTAAATCCTATTAATAATAAAAAAGCAAACTTTACATTAAGTTATTCTGAAAAAGGGTACACATATCAAAATGATGTAGTACTACAAAAAGAAATTGGATTAGCAAGTTTAACTCCAGAAGGAAGCAATATAATTAAATTTAACCTAATAATACCTGGAATAAGCTTATTAAAAGAAGGTAGCACAAGTGAATTAGACATAACAGAAGAACTAGACAGAGTTAAAGTTAATGCAAGCATAATTACAAAAGATGGAATAGAAATAAAAGATAATAATATAATTGTAGAATTATGGAAGACAGATGAAAATTTAAACAACAGTGAAAAAATAAAAGAAGTTGCAATTCCTTTAGCAGACTTTAAAAACGAAATAACAATAGATGGATTAGAACCAAAAACATATTATTACATAAAATTTAGAGCAGAAATACGTAATATAACAAAAGGTTCTGAAGAAGAGTTTATAGAAAAATACTTATATGACGTAGATTACGATACAGTAGGTAAGCTTTACTATTTCTCTACACTTGCAAATGTAAATATAGAAAATATAAAAGTTGAATATAGCCCTACAAGCTATGCAGACAAAGACTTAAAAGTATCATATACACTAGATAAAGTATTGGGATTCCAAAAGCTAAGACACATAATTTATAGGCAAAATTCAGATACAGGAGCATATGAGGAAAAAGTAGCAGAATTTGAAGATGACTTACCAAAAGCAATAATGGAAGAATATGTAGAAGCAAACCCAGGAAGTATATTTACTTTTGGAACAAGATATAAAATATTCATAACACCAATTGCAGTAATAACAAATGGTGAAGAGCAAAAAGAAATTGACTTAGGAACAAAAGATGCAGAATTCTATTTAGCGCCACTAAGTGCACCACTAGTTGGTATAGATGGATATCGTTTAGACACAGTAAACGACGATGGAACAACAGATATTGGAAATAGAATAAGATTTAAAGTTACAATGTATGACAATGACAGAACAGTAGTGGGAGATAAATATAGGGTGAAAATATATAATCAAAACCATGAAGATATAACACCAGAAGAATATAAAGGCGAATACAATACAGATGATGCAAATAATGTATTTGAACTAAAGAATGTAGCGAGAGACCAAAAATATACACTAGAAGTAAATATGGACATAGACTATCCAAACGATGGTAAAGAACCATATATACATGATGCTTCAAATACACGTACAATAGCACCAGTAAATGAAAGTGGTATTTCTGTAGGAAATGTAACATCAACCAATAATGCTACAGAGCCAAATAAGATAGACTTATTATTCTATAACAGTTACAAAATAGACCAAATAGACCAAATAAGATATTCAATTTATAACACAAGTGGATATAACCAAAGTGGTATAGAAGAATTCGTACCAAGAGAGATACATTCACAAGTAGATAACGAAACATATTATAGTTTTACATTAAATAAAAACTTACCTACAGAGGGTAAATATTATGTAGAAATGCAATTTATGAGAGGTGGCGAAATTGTAGACACAGCCAGAATAGAGCATATTTTCATAAATGGATAATTACTAAAAGCAAGTGAAAGAAGTAAAAATACTTTCAGAATTAGATAATTATATATGCTAAAAACAATAAACTTAAGGAGGAATTCTTCCTCCTTAAGAATAAAAAATAGGGGTGAATAATTTGAGAGCATTAGCAGCAGGAAATAAAAAAAGATTTGCACTTTTTGCAATTATCATAATCACAATAATCATATTATTAATTACAAGTCTACGATTAGCCTTAAAACATGAATCAGAACAGTATAAAATAGAAAGTAATGTAACATTGTATGATAGTGATTATGTGCCAATAAAAACAGAAGAAGAAGCAACCATAAACAAAAAATGGGATGGAAATTATTACTTAACATTAAATAATTCTAAAAGTACTTATAAGCTAAACAAAAAAGTTGTAAGCTTTAATGAAGCAAAATCTAAAGTAACACTATATGGTGAAGTATTTAAAGTATTATTTGATGGACAAGTAGAAAAATATGTAAAAGATACAGAGATAAAAAATAACTCTGGAGACCAATTTTATAAAATTGCAGATAGACAATATTTACTTATAAGTGATTCTATAAGAAATGATTCTGGAAGCATAAGTACATCAAAATACTTATATGTAATAATAGATAAATCTGGAAATACATTAATATTAAATAATGAAATTTATGCTAAAACAATAAATCCAATAGTTCTTACTACAAGTTCTTATAAGTTTGATATTGCAAACGAAAAGCTAATAGTAGGAAGTAACGAGATTGACTTAAAGAAAATAATAGGAAGTTCTAATGAATACAAAGAAAAAGAACCAGAAGAAAATACAAATGAAACAAGTAAAGAAGACACAGAAGATGAAGAAGATAATAAAAATAATAATAACAACAATAACAATGAAAACATATGGAGACCAAATGGAAATATGCCAAATGGTGAGGGGGCTGCAAATGGAAACCAAAATACACAAACAGGCCAAAATGATAATGTAAACAATGGTGGAACTGTAGGACAAAGTGGAGGAATAATAAGTTCTGACAAAAATAAAACACCACTTGCAAAAAGTGTTTCATTAAGAGGAGCAATAGCAACATCTTCTTATATAGACATAGAATATGCAGTACAAGACCCAGAAAATAAATACCAAACAGTATATGCATTTATAGAAGCAGTTGGATACGAAAATATGATAGCATTAGATAAACATGCTACAACATACAGGTTAACAGATTTAGAGCCAAATACAGAATATAAAATAACACTTGGATATAAACAAATAACAGCAGATAACGAAATAGAAGACCAAATAGAAGATGTGTTATCTGTAAGAACTACAAGAATAAATGCAAAATTAGACATAACAAAAGTATTAGCAGGAAAACAAAAGGTTTATTTTAATTTAAAATTAGACCAAAATTATGCATTTGACTATGCTAAAGTTGCATTATATGTTGATGGAATGAAAGAAAGCGATATAGTTGTAAACCTAGCAGAAGCTGTAAAGGCAGGTGGTTGGTCAAATGTACTTGCATTTGAAAACTATGGAAGCGAAATAGTTTTACAAGTAGAGGGAACATCACATGATGGAGCACCAGTAAAGACAAATATTCAAGCAAAATATAAAAATTATTAAAAGGAAGGTGGAAAACAATGGAACAAGTTTTAGTAGCAACAATGAGTAGCATTGGATGGATGATAGGCTTAACATTCTTAGGACTAGGTTTAGGAATAGGAATACTAGGATCAAAAGTTGCAGAAGCAGTAGGTAGAAACCCAGAAACTAAAAGTGATATTGTACATTCAGTAATGACAATATTAATAGTAGTTGCAATATTCTTATTACTACTATTTGCATTCGTATTTTTATTATTATTTTACAATCCTTTAACAGTATAGTAGGTGAGAATTATGGAATTAATAATACCAGCAATTATAGTGGTCTTAATAATGTTTATCTTTACATTCTTTATGTTTAAAAACTTAGTAAAAAGAATAAATAGTAGCACAAAAAAATACTTTTTAGATAAACTTGAAGATTTTGACTATATAATAGCTGAAAAAGAAAAGGAAATAGAGATATTATCAGAGCAAATTAAGCGTTTAAACGAAGCTAAAGAACAAGGAGAAAATGGTGAGATTGTCGAGATACCAGCATATACAAAACCAGAAGAAAAAATTGTATATGACATTCCAACACCAGAATTTAGGGAATCTGGATTCTTTAAAAATTATAAAGGTTTAAACAAAGAATTTGACGTAGATAGTGAAAAGCTTATAAAAGACTTTATAAAAATACATGAAAATGATGATGACAAAGAATATAAAGAATTACAATCATTTAAAGAATTATTTACACAAAATGCTATATACGAGTCATTAACATTAACACCAGAAGAACAATTAATTTTGGTAGAAAGTGTATTAAATAGCGAAAATAAAGATTATGTAGAACCAATAATAAAAACAATAAAGAATTTTAATGTTTTAGAAATGTTAGACAAAATAAAAGAAAGAATGGATAAAATATCTCCTACAATATATGTATATGTTGGAAGAGAGAGTAAAAACTATGATTATCTAAGTTCAAAAATAAAAACAAAATTATTTAAGAACATGTCAAAAGGTATTATTATAGAATACAAAGACAAATTATATGACTATAGTATATAAAAGTGAATTTTTTAAGGATGTTCTTAAAAGCTTTCACGAAAAAATAAAAGAACATCAAAATTGTTCAAACTATATAAAGTAAAGGAGAAAAAATGGGCGAGCATATTAGCAATCTTGTAGAAAACAAATTGAAGAAAATTAAAGAAGAAAAAAATGTATTTGATACAGGAAAAGTAATTAGGCTAAAGGACTATATTATAGAAGTATCTGGACTTGAAAATGTTACTTATTATGAAAAAGTAATAATAAGAGGAAAAGGAATGGGATATGTTAACGAAATAAAGGAGAACTCTGTAATAGTAGCTGTTGTAAAAGAAGATGAACCAATAAAAATTGGTGATACTGTAAATACAACAGGGGAAAGATTTAGAGCCATCTTTGCAGAAGAGGCTCTAGGTAGAGTTACAGACTTATTCGGGATAGATTTATTAACAGGAAGAGCATTCGAAAAGTTTAAATATATAGATATAGAAAAGCCAACAGTACCTATAATGGATAGAACACCTGTAAATAGACCTATGATGACAGGAATTGCTGGAATAGACTTAATATACCCAATAGGTAGAGGTCAAAGGCAATTAATAATAGGCGATAAAAAGACAGGAAAAACCCAAATTGCTTTAGATACTATAGTAAACCAAGGGAAAATAATGAAAGAAAAGTCTAACAAAAATGATATTATATGTATTTATATAGCAGTTGGTAAAACTAAAAAAGAAATAAAAACAATATATAATGAACTATTAAGAAGAAATGCATTATCATATACAATGATAGTAGCAGCAACAAACGATGATAAAACAACAGTACAAAGTTTAATACCATATGTAGGATTATCAATTGCTGAAGAATACATGATGCAAAAGAAAGATGTAGTAGTTGTAATTGACGACCTAAAGAGTCATGCAGAAAGCTACAGAGAAATAAGCTTAATATCTAACAAAGCACCAGGAAGAGAAGCATACCCAGCAGATATATTCTTTTTACATTCAAGATTATTAGAAAAAGGATGTCAGCACAAATGTGGTGGTTCTATAACAGTTCTTCCAATAGTAGAAACAAAAGGTGGAGATATAACAGATTATATTTCTACAAACATTATATCTATAACAGACGGACAAATTGTATTATCAGAAAAACAATTTAAAAAAGGTCAAAAACCAGCAATAAACTATGGTGTATCTGTTTCTAGATTAGGTGGAGCAGTACAAACAACCGATATGAAAAAACTAGGTTCTAGTGTAAGACTTAAACTTTTAAGCTATTTAGAAACAAAGGAAGTTTATGAACTTGCAAATATGGACGAAATGAGCCAAGAATTAAGAGAGAAAATGAAAACGGGAAAAGCAATAGAACAAGCATTAAGACAAAATAAATTCTCTCCATTATCACAAGAAGAAATAAAAGAAAGATTCAAAATGTTAGGTGAGGATGCTAAATGAAAATAAGAAATGTAGTAAAAGTAATGAATTTTCATTCTTTACTTAGAGTAGATACTGCAAGAAAAAATGCTGAAAAGTATTTTGAATACGAAAAAGAAATTTCAGATTTTGCAGACAATATACTAAACAACAGAAATTTAATACTAGATAAAAAAATATTAAAGTTAAATAAAGAAGACAAGCCTCTAAATGTATACGTTGGAAATGATTTAGGATTTTGTGGTAACTTTAACACAAATGTAAATGACTTAGCAAAAGCAGATGAGAATATAGACAAAATTATTATAGGAAAGAAAATTACAAACGAAAAACAAAATGTAATTTTATCAATGACAAAAGATGAGTATCCAAGTAAAATAGGAGAGATAGAAGATATTTTGTATGATGCAATGCTAAATGCAAAATATAGTGAAGTAAATATCATCTATAATCATTATTATAATATAAGTAAAATAGAGCTAAGAAAAAAGAAAATACTTCCACTAGAAAGTATGCAAGAAGAGGAGATGCAAACTAAGAAGCGACACTTAGAAGACTTTGTAATAGAAGGAGATATAAATAGTATATTAAGAAATATAATTGTACTATATTTATCTTACGAAATAAAAATTGCAACAGAAAATAGCTTTGCTTCAGAAAATATTATGAGGCAAACCATAACAAAAGAATCTTTAAAAAAACTAGATGAACTAGAAGAAGTTAATTTAAGAAAAGAAAGAAAAATTATCAAAAATAAGAACTTTAAAAAAGTTTTAGAGAATTTTACAAATTTAAATTTTAAGGAAGAATAGTAGGAAGGTGTAGATATAATGACTAACGAAAAGGAAATAATAGGAAGAATAATTGGTATTTCCGAACTTAATGTTAAAGTATTATTATTTAGTGACAATGTCAAAATTAATGATATATTAACATATAAAGACGATGAAGGTATAAGAAAATTTGAAGTTGTTCAAATAGATAATAATATTGCATCTACAGTACCTTTTGAAAGAGTTATAGGATTAAAAAAAGGAGGAACTGTAACACTTGAAGAAGGTGGGCTTAAAATAGAATACTCTGATGAAATGTTAGGAAAAGTATTTAGCCCATATGGAGATGTAATAAACCATAAAGAATTAAAATCTATAAGAACAAGAAATGTATATGACAGAAAACTTTCTTTTAAGGAAATAAACATAAATAATGAGCCATTATGGACAGGAATAAAAGCTTTAGACTTTTTCGCACCACTTCAAAAAGGATTTAAAATGGGACTTCTAGGTGGGGCAGGAGTTGGAAAAACAGTTTTAATAAAAGAAATTATAAACAATGTTTACAAAAGATTAAAATCTAACGCAGTATTTATAGGTGTTGGTGAACGTTCTCGTGAAGGACAAGAACTAATAGAAGAAATGGAAGAATCAGACTTATTAGACAAAATGTCTATGGTATTTGGACAAATGGGTGAAAATCCATGTTCACGATCTAAAGCTGTATATAGTGGGTTAACACTTGCAGAGTACTTAAGAGATGAAAAGAATCAAGACGTATTAGTTTTTATAGATAACATATATCGTTTTATTCAAGCAAAGTCTGAAATATCAACAGAAATGAAGAGGGTTCCAATAGAAAATGGATATCCTACAACAATGGTGTCAGATGTAACAGATGTAGAAGAAAGAATAAATTCTACAGACAAAGGATCTATAACATCATTCCAAGCAATATATATACCAGCGGATGATATAACAGATGAAGCTGTTCAAGCCGTTACAACACATATGGACGGGCAAGTAGTTCTTGACCGTAAAGTTGCAGAAAAGGGTATTTACCCAGCAATAAATGTATTTAAAACTACAAGTAAAGCAGTAGACGCAGAAATTGTAGGTCAAAAACATTATGACTTAGTACAAGAAACATTAAGATATTTATCTAGATACGAAGAACTAGAAGAAATAATTGCAGTTTTAGGTATAGATGAACTATCTGAAGAAGATAGAATGATATTTTATCGTTCTAGAAAGTTAAGAAATTATTTTACACAACCTATGTTTGTTTCTGAAAATTACACAGGTATAAAAGGTGTAATGGTAGACATAGAAGACACACTTCGCGATGTAGAAGATATTTTAAATGGAAAATATGATGATGTAGACGAAAGTAAATTATTATTTAGAGGTACATTACATGAATAATGAAAAAGTAGAAGAAAAAGTTGGCCAAGTTGCCAAAATGAAAGTAAAAATTTTAAACATACAAAAAGGCTTAAAAACATATGATAATGTTTCTATAATAAAAATTAAGAGTAAAAAATATAATTTAAGTATTATGGAAGATTATTTGCCAGTAATTGGAGAAATAGATGGAGATATAGAGATAATTTCTATAGATAATTTTGTTAAATTAACAAATATAATAGGATATTATATGTTAAAACATAATGAATTTAGATTATTTATAAAAGAGGAATAAAATGTTAGATACAATACTTTATGAATTAAGCAAAGTTGCTTGGGTATTGCCAATATTTTTAGGAATAATATTATTATTAAGTTTTATAATGTATTTAGTAACAAAAAAATTTAATATACACAAAAAGAGTGTAATATTAAGTGGAATGTTTATGGGACTTAGTAATAAGCAAATTATAATGATTATATCAATTCTTATACGAACATTTTTAGTAATATTTACTGCTTGTGTATATAGTAGAAATATATTATTATATTTACTAATGATAGCTATTTCATCTATAATATTTGCAATACTTAATTATAAAAAAGCAATTTTAGAAATAGTAAGTACAGTAGCACAAATTATTGCGCTATATTTAATAAATATACTAACAAGTTATATGATAGAAGAAAGTAATGATCCATATGTACTTGTAATAAAAATATGTTTAATAATATTTTTAATAGTATATGCAATATATTTCTTCTTAAAGAATTTTGAAGATATTATTACAAACCATAAAAGGAGAACGGTTGATGAAAGAAGAGAAAGAAAATCAAAAGAAAAAAGAAGAGGAAGTAGAATTAAAGAAAACAAAGGAAAACAAAACAGCAGAGAAAGAATCCAAAGCGAAGAAAACAGTAGCAAACAAGGAAACAGCGGAGAAGACGACAGTAGCGAAGAAAACAACGAAGAAAGAGGATTCGAAGACGACAGATTCGAAAACGGATTCGAAAAAGACAACAGTGAAGAAAAAAGCGACAACAAAGAAAGTGGACACGAAGAAAGAAGAAACAGAGAAAAAGACAAAGAAGGATAAAGAGAAAGAAGAAAATGTAGAAAAAGTTGCTGTAGATGAAAACGATACAAATGTGTCTAAAGAAAATTCTAATACAGAAAAAAAACAAAGTGAGGCAATTGTGCCTGAAGATAATACTAAAGAAGAAAAGCCAAAAAAACAAGTGAAAAAAAGTACTGCAAAAAAAGTTAGTACAAATACAAAAACTAAGAAAAAGGCAACTAAGAAAACTACAGAAGATAAAAAAGAGCTTGAAAATGAAGCAGACAAAATTAATGAGATAACTACGGAAAAAGCTCCTAAAGAAGATATATTAGAAAATGAAAATTCTAAAAAACAAGCTAAAAAAACAAAAACAAACAATGAAATATTAGAAGCGAATATTGCTAAACTAAGAGGTAAAAAAACAAAAGAAGAAAGTGAAAATTTAGACGAAATGGCAAAAGATAAAAAAGAAGGAAGTACTAAAGAAGAAAATTTAGATGAGGCTAAGGTAGAAAAAGAAGAAAATTTAGATAATGCTAAAGTAGAAAAGAAAAGCAAAAAAGTAAATACTTCTGTAATAGAAAATGGAGATAGCAAAGAAGATATCATAATTAATGAGCCAGAAGAAAATGAAGAAAGCCAAAAAAGAAAAGAAAAGCTAGAAAAAGAAGAAGAGTTATTAGAGAAAAAGAAAAAAAGAAAAAATACAATAATAACAATATCAATTATTTCAGCATTAATAATAATAATAATTGTGGTATCAATAATAATAGCAAATTTAAATAGTACAAAAACAGAAAGCCACAATTTCTTCCAATGGTATTCTGGTCAAAAAGTAGAATATAAAGGAGAATTAACTTTTACTAGAAAAGAAGGACTTACAGAATTAAAAGCAACAGACAAAAAAGTTACATTAGATTCTACACCAGTATATTATGCAGAAAAAGAAAATAAAGTTATATTCCCAGAAGATATGGCAATAGTATTTCCAAACAACAATGGAATGATGTATAGAATAAATCACTTTTCAAATATTGTAGAAGAAAGTAATGATGTTTATTTAGAAACAAACTTAGCAGTAGAAACCAATAAAACAAAATTAGACCAAGCATTTTTATATGATGGACAAGATTTATATTTCTTTTTAGAAAGATGTAATATAACTGTAAATGGAACAACTTATGAAGTATCTCCATTATCATATGCAATAGTAAGATATAAACAAAGAGTAGAAATATATAATTATGAAAAAGATGAATATCAAGTAATAGATATACAAGATGGTCAAGAAGCAAAAGTAATAACAGATACTTACACAATAAATATGAGCTTCGATTCTTTACAAACAAAAGAAAAAGAGCAATTATTAATACGTGGATTAAGTTATCTTACTCCATATGGAGAAAATAAAAATTAATTAAAATTGAAACGGGATTGAGGGAAGGTTTTGTACTGTCCCTCATTTTTTTACCACAATTGTTACTACTTGAAAATAAACTTTTTTTAAAAGGCTAATTAACAATATTTAGTTGGTCTTTTAATTTTTTCTATATAGTTTTACTTAAACTACTTGAAGTTTAAATTCATCTGAACACCTTTTATGATTATGTTTCATAAGCGTCTTCCTGTAAAATATATTTTACAAAAAATGGAGACCATTTTTCTGACTTAGAAGGAAACTAGTTCATAATTTGTCGAAAAAGCAAAATGAAAAAAGCTTGAAAAATGTAAAATAAGATGATTAAATAGAAGTACTTAGGAC
>CATZPY010000017.1 GCA_958422985.1 uncultured Clostridium sp. | reverse complement strand
ACAATTATTAATACTAGTGAAGTTACAATTATTATTTTTTTGTTTAAAGTAAAACTCCCGTGTGTGTGCAGCGTCAAGGCTTTGCTGTTTCTTTTCTTCTTCGTTATTCTTCTTCATTTATATACACCTACTTATTCCATAATATATTGTTATTATAATTTTACTTCTCACTATAAAATAAGTAAATAGAGCCATTCTTCTAGTTAAAGAAGTATAGCTCTATTTGTTTACGCGTACCATTTTTCGCTATTTTATATTATTTTTTTGTTACACTTATAAATCTATACGATTTTAAACCAATTATTAGCTTAAATATTTCAGTTAAACTTTCATATCATTTGATTATTTTGTTTGTCTAAAATGTTTTATTTTTTAAGTTTTAATTTTTCTGATATGCTCCTTTAAGTTTATTTGATGTAAAGCATTGCTCGACAACCGTACATCATACGCGTCAGTACTATTCGGCTGCCAACCTAATCTGTTACTTGCTGGATGTCCACTGCCACCAAGATTATAAGCTCCACCCCTAACAGTTCTATAGTATCCACCATCTGTTTCTATCGTCCATTCCCATACATTCCCAGCCAAATCATATATATTGTTTAATCTTGTATACTCCGAACTTCCTGTTGCTAATCTATCCGCACTATCTTCAAACTTCCATAATGGAATTCCAACACCTTCCATATGATATTCGAATGTTGCATTTCTATAATTTCCCCAACTTGTTGAATTATATATTATCTCTTCTTTTGTCCTACTTTCACTTTCTATTAACCATGTAATCACTCTATCATATTGGCTCCCAAAAATCATTCCTGTTTCTATATTAGTATTTTGTCCTTTTAAGTTTTTTACTTTTTTATACATTGTATGCCAAGTTTGTTCTTTTATATCTCCATTTCCTTTTCGTACAACTGCTTTTTCTTTTCCTATGTTCCCTGTTTCATATCTTCCTACATAAAATCCTCTATATTTTTCTACACCTAATATCATATTGTTAAATTCTTGCTCCAATTGGTTTAAAAACTCATGAGTTGTCTGATTAGTTAAATCTACTGTTTTTAACTCTGAATCAATATCATAAACATTGCTATAATCTGGCTCTCTATAATATTCTTCTTCATAATACTCTTCTTCATTTGTATTAATTATACTTATTACTCCATCTGTTTCTTCCCAGTTAAGTGGTTTTTCCCCTGTTATTTCATTTATATTATCTCCTGACTTTGTTGTAAATTCATATAACTTCCCCCATTTTTTTCCATTAGCATCTGTACCATACATTTTGCTTGGATCTGGTACTGGTATCCACACATATTGGTTCCTACTTCTTTGTGCTTCATCTTTGTTAGTATCGTTTACTTCTTCTTCTCCTTCATATATCACATACCCTGTGTTTATCTCGTTTTCTCCTGTTACTTTACTTCCTACATAGCCGTTTGGTACTGGTACTTGGTCACCACTTGCATCTAGTTCTAGATGCATATGTTCATTGTCTTGTAAGTTAAATTCTGTTTTTTGGCCTTCTAATGTTGTAGTGTTTCGTTTTTTATTTAATATTCCCATTGCAAGTGTCGTAATTAATACAATTATTAATACCATCGAAGTTACAATTATTATTTTTTTGTTTAAAGTAAAAGCCCCGTGTGTGTTCAGCATCAAAACTTTGCTGTTTCTTTTCTTTTTTGTTATTTTTCTTCATTTTTATACACCTACTTATTCCATAATACATTGTTATTATAATTTTACTTCTCACTATCAAATAAGTAAATAGAGCCATTCTTCTAGTTAAAGAAGTATAGCTCTATTTATTTACGCGTACTATTTTTCGCTATTTTATATTATTTTTTTGTTACACTTACAATTGAGTTCTACCTAGTAAAAAATCAATTGCACTTATTTGTTTTATTCCATTATAATTATTCGTATCATAGTCTAATGTTATAATATATTTTTTATAATGATTAGATATAGTTTCTAATGATTTTAATTCTCTCTTTAAAGTAGTTTCTTCTCTAACAGATAGTGCTACTTGTATATAAATGTATTCATCTTCTGCTTCCACTACAAAATCTACTTCTGTATCACCATTCTTACCAATATATACTCTATATCCTCTTCTTTTTAATTCTAAAAATATTATATTCTCTAATATATGTCCTAAATCCCTGTTATTGTTTTTACCAAGAAGATATGTTCTTAAGCCTAAATCCGATAAATAGTATTTTTCTTGTGTTCTTAATAATTGTTTTCCTTTTATATCAAATCTATTTACTTTATATAATACATAACTTTCTAATAAGCTATTTATATATTCTTCTACTGTATGAACAGAATTCTTTCTACCATTAGAAGCTAAAGTATCACTTATTTTTTTAGTTGATATACTAGAACCAATACTGTCAAATAAAAATCTACAAATGCTTTCAAGCATCATAACATCATTTACTTTTTTTCTATTTATTACATCTTTTACTATTACTGTATTATAAATACTATCTAAGTATTCTATTTTCTCTTTATAATCTTCTAAATTTATAAGATATGGAAAGCCCCCATATATACTGTATTCATTATATTTTCTAAGTTCATCTTCTTTACCATAGTAGCTTATATATTCTTTAAAGGATAATGGCAATACATGTATTTGAATATACCTTCCTGTTAAATATGTTGCAAGCTCTCCAGATAACATATATGAATTTGAACCAGTTATATAAATGTCTAAGTAGTCTCTTAAAAATAAGCTATCTATACATTTTTGAAATTCTTTTACATTTTGTATTTCATCTAAAAAAACATAATTCATACATTTTGGATTTGCTTTTTTTATAATATAATCGTGTAATTTTTGAAAATCTAATAATTCTCTATTACTATTGTCTTCAAAATTTATGGATATAATATTTTTTTCTAATACACCTTTATCTATTAATTCTTTTTTAAATTCATTTAATATGGTTGATTTTCCTGAACGTCTTATTCCTGTTATTACTTTTATTATTTGTTTATCTTTATATGCATTAAGTTTATTTATATATTCTTCACGGTATATAATTTTTTCTCTCATTTTAAAATCACATTCCTTTCTCGCTTCGCTCGAAGGCACACGTAGTTATGAAACTTTTACATTTTTTTAATTAATCACCTAAATATATAATAAATCTTTTTTTATACCTTGTCAAGTTTTTGCTCATTTCAGCAAAAAGTATTATTTATTTAGAAGTTTTTGCTACATTTCTATTGTTAGCTTTTTAATAATTATATGTAAGAAAATATAGATTATTACTTTGAGAACAAAATAATAAATATATCTTAGTAATTAATAACCTTGAGATTAATATTCTCAAGATTATTATATTATTTTAAAACTTAATATACATTTTTTAAGTTTTTTAATATACATTTTTTAATGTTTTTAATATACACTTTTTAAGAATTTCAATATACACTTTTTAAACTTTTAATATAAGATTACCCTCCATTCTCTAGTACAGAACCTCCTACTAGGAGAAGTTCCCATACTATACAAAAAACCGGGATTTTGAGTATCATACTCAAATCCCGGCTATGCTAGCCTACCTTCCCGGCTGGCATTTATTCTGCGAAAATTCTATCGAATTCTTCTCCATCAATTTTTTCTTTTTCTAATAATACTTTTGCTACTGCATGTAATTTATCTACATGTTCACTTAAAATATTAATAGCTCTTTCATATCCTGCATCTACAATCTTTTTAACTTCTTCGTCTATAATTGATGCAGTTTCTTCAGAATACTCTTTAGCATGTGCTAAATCTCTTCCTAAGAACACTTCTTCTTGGTCTGCACCAAATGTAATTGTTCCTAGTTTTTCGCTCATACCATATTTAGTTACCATTGCTCTAGATATTGCTGTTGCTCTTTCTATATCGTTGCTTGCACCTGTAGAAATATCATCCAATATTAGCTTTTCTGCAACTCTTCCACCCAATAGTGAAACAATATTTTCTTCCATCTCTGTTTTAGATCTAAAAGATTTATCTTCTGCTGGCCTATACATTGTATATCCACCAGCCATTCCTCTTGGTACTATAGATATTTGATGAACTTTATCTTGTGTTGGTAAATATCTACTTACTACTGCGTGACCTGCTTCGTGGTAAGCAACTAATTTATTTTCTTTTTCGCTTCTTACTCTTGTTTTCTTTTCTGGTCCCATTGTAACTTTTACCATTGCATCTTCAATTTCTTTCATTCCAATGCAATCTAAATTTCTTCTTGCTGCAAGTAATGCTGCTTCATTTAAAATATTTTCTAAGTCTGCACCTGCAAAACCAGAAGTATTTCTTGCAACTGTTGTTAAGTCTACATCTTCTGCTAATTTTTTCTTTCTTGCATGAACTTCTAATATTTGCTCTCTAGATTTTACATCTGGAGCAGATACAACTATTTGTCTGTCAAATCTTCCTGGTCTTAATAATGCTTTGTCTAGTACATCTGGTCTATTAGTTGCTGCAAGCACTATAACACCTTCATTTGTTCCAAAACCATCCATCTCAACTAAAAGTTGATTTAATGTTTGTTCCCTTTCGTCATGTCCTCCACCAAGGCCTGCACCTCTTTGGCGACCTACTGCGTCTATTTCATCTATAAATATAATAGATGGAGCATTTTTCTTAGCTTGGTCAAATAAATCTCTAACCCTAGATGCACCAACACCAACAAACATTTCTACGAATTCAGAACCACTTATACTAAAGAATGGTACTCCTGCTTCCCCTGCAACTGCTTTTGCAAGTAATGTTTTACCTGTTCCTGGTTGACCTACTAATAAAACACCTTTTGGAATTCTAGCACCCATGTCTGTAAATTTCTTAGGTGTTTTTAAGAATTCTACTATTTCTTCTAATTCTTCTTTTTCTTCATCTACACCTGCTACATCATTAAATGTAACCTTTGTTTTTTCTGCGCCATTTGTTACTCTAGCTTTGCTTTTTCCAAATGACATTGTTTTATTTCCACCTTGGTTTCCTGGGTTAATTAATAATAATCCAAATAATAAAACAATTACTATAATTCCAAATGGTATTAATAGGTAAAGACCTTTCATAAATACTGACTCTGGTTTTTCTGTTAATGTATAACTATTTGTTTTTAATATTTCTTGTGCATATGTCATAAAGCTATTAATGTCTGGAATGTTAACTTCTTTTGGAAGAGATTCTCCTTCCACTTCTACTAAAGCTTTTTCTCCTCCTGCTTGTATTTCGATACTTTTAACTGTTCCTTTTTCCATATCTGCAAGCAGTTCTGAGTATGCTAATTTGTTACTTGAATTATCCATTATTGATGAAATTAATACTATAAATATAATTAAAAATATTAACCATACTGCTAATGACTTAATACCGTTCTTCAATTTAATTTCCTCCTATCATATTTTTACGAATTTTCTTTATTGCTATATGCATATATACCATATATATCAATTGATTTCAAGCTATTTTTTGTTTCTTTTGTGTGTCAAGTTATTTCCTCTTACGGATATTAATATGTATGTGATATAATAATTTTTCCTTTATTTACAAAAACTTTTACATTTTTGTTTGGTGTTAAATATTTGTTTCCTATATTTCTTTTGCATAGTTTTATAATGTCTTCTATATGTATTTTTTCTATATTTTTGCTTGTTCCAAATATTTTGGCTATGCTAAGTATTAATATCCTCTTTTTTATTATATCTTCTTGTTCATTAAATTCTTTTAAGCTTAATACTACTTTTTCGTTTGTTTCTTCTATTTTTATTTTATTATATATATTATTCACAATTTTTTCTAAATAATTCTGTTCTTCTGTTACTATTTCAGATAATTTATTAATTCCTTTTATTATATTAGGGTTAAATTCTTCTTTTATAAATGGAATTAGTACATTTCTTATCTTATTTCTTGTATATGCATTATCATTATTGCTTTGGTCTAATTTAGGTTCTAACTTATTTTCCTCGCAATATTTTTCTATATCACATCTTTCGGTTTCTATTAAAGGCCTTATATATTTATTTTCTCTTTTTGGCTCTATTCCTTTTAGCCCTAAGCTTCCTGCTCCTCTTATTATATTCATTAAAACAGTTTCTGCTTTGTCATTCATATTATGAGCAATCGCAATTTTATTAAATCCTGTTTCTTCTAAAATTTCATCAAAGAAGTTATATCTCACTTTTCTGCCTTCTTCTTCTAAACCTATTTTATCTTCTTTTGCAAGACTTAATACATTTGCATATTTTATATATATCTTTATATTATATTTACTACAATATTCTTTTATGTATTCTGTTTCCTCTTTCGCTTCTTTTCTTATTCCATGGTTTACATGTGCAACTGCTATTTCTATTCCTAGATTTGCTTTTAATTTGTTTAAAACGTCTAATAAACACATAGAATCTGGTCCCCCAGATACTGCAATAAGTACTTTATCCCCAGATTCTATTAGTTCATATTTTTTTATGGTTTTTAAAATATTTTTTTCCATTCTACCGTCCCTTAAAACTAATTTATTCTCTATATTTAAAATATTAAGTCGTAACTTATCTTTTTTGCACTTATATATTTTATAATTTATTCTCTATATCTTTCCATATTAGCAAATTTTGTGTAATTACCAAGCCATACTAGCTTTACAGTACCTGTTGAACCAGCTCTGTGTTTTGCTATTATTACTTCTGCTAAACCTTTGTCTTCACTATCTTCGTTATAGTAATCATCTCTATATAAGAACATTACGATATCCGCGTCTTGCTCTATAGCTCCAGACTCACGAAGGTCAGAAAGCATAGGTCTATGGTCTGGTCTTTGTTCTGGCGCTCTAGATAATTGTGATAGTGCTATTACTGGTACATTTATTTCTTTTGCTAATATTTTTAAAGATCTACTTATTTCCGAAATTTCTTGTTCTCTACTTCCAGAAGCTCTTTTTGATGATCCTTGTACAAGTTGCAAATAGTCTATTACTACTAAACCTATATCTCTTTCTAGTTTAAGTTTTCTACATTTTGCCCTTATTTCGTTAATAGAAATACCTGGTGTATCGTCTATATAAATAGGTGCTTCTGATAAATCTCCCATTGTGTCTGCAAGTTTTATCCAGTCGTCATCGTCTATTTTTCCTGTTCTTACTTTGTTGCTATCTACCATTGCTTCACTACACAAAATTCTGTTTACCATTTGCTCCTTAGACATTTCTAGGCTAAATAATACTGCTGGAACTTTTGCTTTTACTGCTGCATTTGTTGCAATATTTAAAGCAAATGCAGATTTTCCCATGGCAGGTCTTGCTGCAATTAGGATTAAATCTGAATTGTGAAGACCTGCTGTTTTGTAATCTAAGTCTATAAAACCTGTAGGTACACCTGTTATGTGTTGTTTTTGGTTATATAATTGTTCTAGCTCTGTAAAAGCATCTACTAAAACATCTTTTATTGCACTATAAGTTTTTTGGTCTTTATCTTGCATAATATTAAAAATCTTTTTTTCTGCACTGTTCATTATATCGTCTATATTTTCTGTTGGGTCATAACCTTGTTCTATAATTTCATTTGCTGCTTTTATAAGTCTTCTTAATTCTGACTTTTCTTTTACTATATTAATGTATCTTTCTACGTTTGCTGTTGTTGGTACCTTTTCTGGCAACCCTACTATATATTCTAACCCACCTATTTTTTCGAACATTCCCATAGATGTTAGCTCTGCCTTTAATGTTATAATATCTATTGGTTCTGATCTATTATATAGGTTTAAAATTGCTTCATATATAGTTTTATTGTCTTCTCTATAAAAATCTTCTTCTTTAAGAATTTCTATTGCAGATATTACAGCATCTCTATCTGTTAGCATACTACCTATAACAGCTTGCTCTGCTTCTACATCGTTTGGTGGAATTTTTCCTAACTCCATTTTATTCCTCCTAAATTACTTTAAACTTAATATTTTCACTTGTAGCAAATTTATTATAATATTTTTTAGTTTGCTACAATCTTTTCTTAATATTATTCTGGAATTATATCTATTTTTATTTCACCTGTAACTCCTTCATATAGTTTTACATTAACCTTTGAAACTCCTAAAGTTTTAATACTTTCTTTTAGTTCTATTCTTTTTTTGTCTATGTTTATTTTATATTCTTTATTTAGTACATCTGCAATATCTTTAGCAGTTACACCACCAAATACTTTTCCATTTTCTCCTGTTTTTATCTTTAATTTTGGACATATTGTTTTTAACTTTTCTGCTATTTGTTTTGCTTCATCTTTTTCTACTGCTTTTTTATGGCTTGCAGAATCTTGTTTTCCTTTTAATTTTGCCATATTCTCTGCATTAGCTTCTACTGCTAACTTTTTAGGAAATAGAAAATTTCTTGCATAGCCATCACTTGCATTTATTACCTCATCTTTTTTTCCTACACCCTTAATATTGTCTAATAAAATTACTTTCATTTTCTATTCCTCCTTCATATAATCTTTAATTAGTTTTAGATAACATTTTTATAATCTATTTTCATAGATTTCTTTACATTACCCTATAATTTTGCTCTTTTTTAGCTTTATACATTTTACACTATTTGCCAATCTTTTTCAAGAGGCATTCTACTTAGATTATGCTAAGCTTGGGAGATGTTGGTTAAAATCGCAGTCCAATATTTTTTCCTTTAACAAGTGACAAAAAGTACAATAAAAAAGCGTACCTAAGATTTTCTAACAAATGTAAATTCTAAGAAAATTTATGGTACGCCATAATTATCTAATATATAAAAAACCCTCCATGTTATATAACACTTTGGGTTTTATAATTAACTATTTTTTATATTGCATATTTCTTTATAATAAATGTTCCTACTGTTAATATTACTATTGCAAGTGTTGCAACACCAATATATAGTACTGTATCCCCTAATGCTACTGTTATAATAACAGGTGCATCATCTATATCGTCTTCACCATTTTTAAAATTGTCCGGTGTAGAATCTATATCTGGTAAGTCAAATTCGTTATCATCTTGGCTTATTTCTGCTATATTTGTTTTTAGTCCCATATTATCTTCACCATTTATCCATGTTAATAATATAGAAACTGTAGCACTTTCTCCTGGCTCTAATAATGTATTTTCTAGCTTCTTAGTTGCAACTCTCTCTTTTCCGTCTAATGGTTCTCTTTCATACCAATCTGGATTATCCTCTTTTACAAATCTTAGTCCTTCTGGTATATAATCTGTTATTTCTTTTACATAACCTGCAACTTCACCTTCGTTTGTTACTTTTATTTGGAATTCGAATTTTACTGTTACTTTATTTATATCTTGTCTTCCTAAATCTACTTTTGCTGGTGGTTCTGGATTTTCATCCCCTGTATGTCCTGTTTCTATTATGTTTTGTGATCCATCTTCGTTTGTTACTATTGCTTTACTTACCCATTTTTTTAGGCTTAAGTCGAATATCTTTGGTTTATTTGCAACAGTTATTGTAACAACTCCATCTTTTATTTGAACAGCATCTTTTCCGTATCCTTCTAATGTTGCATCTGTCGCTGTATAACTACCATTAGCTACATCTTTTGTTACTTTTAATGTTAATGGTTCTTTTAGTAATATTTTGTATGGTTCTGGTGCTTTTGTTTCTTTTATTGTTATTGTATCAACACCTGGCTCTGTAATTTTAATGTCTGCTACGTTTATTTCTCCGTTTTCATCTGTTATGTATTTTTGAGTTCCTGTAGGTGTTGTAATTTCGAACTCTGCACCTTGTAATTTTTTGTTTATATCTTCTGAATCTACTTTTACTAATTTAAAACTATATTTTCCTTCTACTGAAAATAAAACTTCATTGCTTCCAGAAAATTCTTTTGGTTGTCTTTCTATTACTACAATTGGTTGTACTGTACTGTTTGAAGAGCTTGTCCAGTATGTTGCTGTAGTTTCTGTATAAGTACCATTCATATTAAATTTAATTCCGTCTATTTTATTTGTTACTATAGTTTGTACCGGAATTTTTAAATAAAATTCTTTACCTATTATGTCATCTATGCTTATTTCTTGTTTATCTGCATTTAAGAATTTTACATTATCTGTTATGTTTGTTCCTTTTCTGTCTGTTACATTTATGTTTAAAGTATATGGAGTATCATTATTCTTTTTAATTTCATATGGTCCTATAATGTAATTATCATTTTCTGTAGAAACTGCTGGAGTTCCTTTTTCTAATGTTAATGGAGCCTCATTTTTGTTTGCTTCTTCAGTTGCATTTTTTGCATTTACTACTAAGTATTTAAATAATTTTTCCATTTGGTCGTATCTTGGTTGATTTTTATCTTCTATTGCTTTATATTCTTCTTTATTTTCTCCTGTCTTCTTAGATTCTAATACTGTTTGTAATGATGGCTCTCCTGCAAAATCTGTATGATATACAGGGTTGTCTTTGTTTGTGAAATACCATATAGCTAATTGCTGAATAACATCTATATCGTCATCTGTTAATTCCACTTTATCTGTTATTCCTGCATTTTTTATTAAAACTTCTTTATCTTGTTTTGCTGTTTCTGCATTTGGTATATATGCATGATTTAATATCCAAATAATTGAGTTATAATCTTCTTCTGCTACTGGCAAGCTTGGCATAGATGTTTTATCTTTTAAGTTATATGATGTATCATATTCTTGTCTAAATACACCTGGGTTTGATGTGTAAAATCCTTGTTCTGCTTTTAAGCAATATATTGTTTTACTATAGTCTATTGTTTGAGCATTATATGTAACAAGTTTCCATACATATTTATCTGAAATTTTATACCCATATTGCGCACCATCTTCTCTTGCTTTTCTATATTCTTGCAAGCCAAATTCCATTGTTGTGGCTTTAACACTAGTTGCAAAAATGCTTAGTGCAATAGCACATATTAGGCATACAACTGCTATTATTGTTAGTTTACTTTTTTTCATACTCCTTATCCTTTCTATCTTTAGTTTCCCTAGTTTTTATTATACTAATTCTGATTTTTTTAGTCAACATTTTTAGCTTATTATTTTGCTTTAAATTACATTTTTTTATATAATATTTAATAAATTAATTATTTCACTTTTTTCCTTTTTTATTTAGTCCCGTTCTTTTGCTTTTTCCCTTTTTCTATTTAATTCTGCTAATTTATCTTGCATTTCTTTTTGTTTTTCCAATGCCTCTTTTAGTTCTCTTCTCTCTTTATTTGCCTTAATTATTACTTCTTTTCTAAAGTTCTCATATTCTATGCTTTCTTCTACTACTTTTTTATATTTTCCTAATTGTATAATTATGGCAATAAATTCAACGGCTACTATACTTACAAGGATTCCTAATATTAATCTTATGTTCATTTAATCCCTCGCTTTTTTTATTTGCTATTATTATAATTTTTTTTTGTAAATCTAGCAACCATTTTATATGTTTTTTTAGTAATTTCGTATTTCGGGAGTTAGGCATGGGAGTAAAATCACTTCTTTTGCTCCTTCTGTTTTTTCAAACACTTTGCTATTATTTATCTTTTCCTTAAACTATATATTCTATCTTATTTTTGGGAAAATATTTATGCAAATTATCTATAAAAAACTGTTTTCCTTCATTTCTAAATTCGTCTTTATACATATACTTTCCTCTTCCCCTAGATTTCATTAAATTCCTGTCATACAAATTAATTGCATTTGGAAATGCTTCTTCATTAATTTTTGTATGAACATAACTATATGTCATAAATATTATTTCAAAAAAAACTTCTTTTTTTACTTTTTCCGATAATTCTATTGATAATCTTTTTATAAGATTTAAGTATAGCTCTTTCCAATTTTCAACCAATATAACAGGTGCAATTAATATTCCTATCTTGTAATCTGCTTCCGCTAGTTTATTTATAGCTTGTATTCTTTTTTCCAATCTTGATGTCCCTAGTTCAACTTTATTTATAATTTCTTCTGGGTTCACACTCATTCTTATTGTAACTTTTCCTTTGTGGTTTAAATTTAGAATGCTATCTACCATATCAAATTTTGTTGGAAATGTTAAGTTTCCCTTTTTTGTTTGTCTAAAATTTTCTATAGTCCATTTTAAGTTGTTTGTAATTGTATTTTCTAAAATCAAATCACTATTACTACCTATTTCAAAATTCAAATTTTTATCTGCCTTCTCCGCTGTTTTTATTATTTTATCTAACATTTGCTCTCTATTTACAAATAGTCGTAAATAGCTACATTTATTATAATTACAAACCAAATAGCAATATAAACATGAAGCAGTGCATCCAGATGATGTATATGGTACTAAAAAATCCGATGTTTTATGGTTTTCCACAAATTTATGTGTTTTTCTAATTCCTATAATTAAGTTTCTTTTCATATTAGCAAATTCTTTGTTTGGCTTGTTTCGCATTTCTTCTATATTATTATGGTTTTCAATTTCAAATTTAGGAATATCTTTATATTTGCTCATTAATTCTCTTCCCAATTCATAGTTTTTTATATTAGGTTCAAAATAAATAGCTTGTGGTTTAAACATTATTTCCTCCATTTTTTGAGTTTACATATATTATTTTCTTTATTACTTAATTTATTCTTAAATTTGAAGAAAGCTAGTATTAAAATGAACTTCTCTTTTTGAGTATACATTAAAATACTAGCTTTTACTACACACACTTAATTTAATTTCTTTTCTTTATTACAAATAATATTATTACTACTCCTACTATGCTTAAAGTAATCCATACTATTCCCATTTTCGTATTGTTACTTTTTCCTTCGCTTGCATAATATTCGTTTAATTTATTTGCTTCTATTTTTTCGTTTTCACTTATCACCTCCTGCTTGCTCGTATCTAATAACTCTTCTTCTTGATAAATTTGGTATTCATCTTTTTCTGTATTGTATATGCTTATATATCTTGTCTCTTTTAAAGAGTTATTAGTTTTGTTATTTTCAACATTCTCGCCGTTGTTGCTATTTTTGTCTTTTCCGATATTTTCTTTTTCTGCTTTATTTATATTGTTATTATGCCCTTTCAATTCTTCTTGTAAGGCTTCTTCTACTGGCATTTCTTCTAGTTTAGTTTGTAGTACTTTAACTTTTTCATATTTCCTTTTTATTTTTTGTGATTCACCAGAATTTGAATTTCCTATTTCTGATAATTTATCTTTCACATAATCAAATAATCCTATTTTATTTTGCTTTTCTTCTGTTAGAGATATTACTTCTCCTGTTTGATAATTAAACTTTAATTTATCTCCATTTTTGTATGTTACTTCTATTTCAGGTTTATTATTTTCGCTAATTTCTTCAACTTCTCCGTCTTTAATTTTATTTTCACTAACTTCTTCAAACGAATCCTTTTTAATTATATTTTCACTCGCATTTTGCTCTGAATTGATTGCATTTATGTCGTTTTTTACAAAACTCTCCACAAAATCTTCTGTATCCAAATTATTCCCCATACTTGCAATACCATTATTTACAAAGTTTTCTGGATATTTTATTGCTTCTTTTAAATCATATAGCTTACCATCAGAACCTAAAACTGTTTCATACTCTTTTCCATTGAACGAATCTATAATAAAGTTGTTTTCTACAAGCTTAATCTTATTTCCATCTATATCCATAGTAACAGGCAAAGCATATAAATTTCCGTCTTTTACATACAATCGTACATCTTTTCTTACTACTTTACTTCCATCTTCTGCAATAATTTCGGAATATGTTTCATATGTTTTTATAATTTTTCCTTTGTAATTAAATGTATATTGTAGCTCTACTGTTTCTAAATTTTCCTCTGCCACATTATGAGCACTTATATTCTCTTCATTCGAATTTTCCTCAATTATATTTTCCTCATCTTTAGGCAAAGAAATTCCTGTTTGGTCAGCAAATCCACTATTTATGGTAGGATATTTATTATCATTAATAACATTATAGTTCCATTTTAATTTCCAATTTAGCTTATCTATATATGTTTCTCTTTGTTTTAAATCTCTTTCTTCCAAATAGCTATTTGCAGGTATAAAAATCTCATTTTCTGTATTTGGATTTTTTCCATTTATACTAGAATATTTATAAAAATATGTATCCTTCAAATATTGGTTTTGACTAGGTATATTTCCAATCCCTAATGAAGCGTTTCTATTATATTCACTTTGTATATGTGCTTCTATATAATTTCTACTGTAATATTCTTCTGGCATATATAGTTCTTTTTCAATATTTCCAATTAAACCCCCAACATTTGTCTTTCCACTTATATTTCCAACAAAATAATTTTCATTTATAATAGTTTTGTTTTGGATAGCAGACATAGTGCCATTTTTTATATAGCCTACTATTCCACCCACATCATTTTCTTTTGCTATAACTTCTGCATTTATATAATTATTAGCAATAGTAGAATTGTTCTTAGCATATCCAAAAGCCCCACCAACATTTGATTTACCTATAATTGTACTATTTTCTACATAATTTCCAATGCTGTTCATATTATTACTAGGATGACCGCATATTCCCGCTAGTCCTCCAACATAAATTCCTGTTGTTTCAATTTTTGAATTTAGCACTCTACTATCGTTTATTGTTTGCGCAATATTTCCACTTATTCCACCAACATAATCGCTTTTAGTTCCTATTCCTTTTATATTACTATTTATAACTTCACTTTTTTCTGCACCTCCACCATTATTACCTATTATTCCACCAATATTGTTTCCTTTTCCTATGATATTAGAATTGTAAACCACTCTTTTTCCACTTCCATATCCATATATGGCACCTTCTGTTCCTCCAACATTAGAATTGCCACAAATTTCAGAATCATTTACAAACAAATTATAAAAATTTGTCGCAGTTCCAGGTACACTCCCTATAACACCACCAACATAATTATGTCCTTTTATTTTTGCACCTGTCACATTTACGTTCTTTGTATCTGCATATATTTTTCCAACAATACCACCTATATAGTCATTTCCACTAATTTTTATTTCATTCGCTGTTACATCATCTATCGTACTTTTAGAAAAACCAGCAAGACCTCCTACACAATTTCCACCCGATAAATTGATGTTTTTCATATTAATTTTTGCTATAGGTCCAAAATTTATTCCTACTATTCCTACATTGTCTGCGCTATTTGCATCTATCGTAATATTCTTGCAATAGATATTATTCATGCTTCCTTTTAAAGTTGCAATAACACCTACGTTACTTACAATATTATTTGATATAATATTTATATTCTCAAAATTAATATCCTTAATTTCAGTTTCTACCTTTTCTATTAAAGGTGCACCTTCCACATTTATATTTTTTAACGTTTTGTTTTCATTATTCGCTTCCAATCTTCCTATTGTAACATTTGAATTTACTTGTGTTTTCCCTGTAAAGTCTATGTCATTCATTAGCCTATAATTTTGATATGTTCCTTTTTCTATATTTTGCCAATCATCAAAATTATATATTTCCTTAAAGAATTGTAATTCTATCTTTCCTTCTATACTTTGTTCTCTCGTTATTCCTTGGTCCTTATATTTTGCTTTGCTTATTTTATATGTATCATAAAATTTATTTGGCTTTGCCTTTACATTTATATAAGTTTTTCCGTTATTATTTGCTATACCTATAATGTCTACATCCATACCCTCTATTTCTAAATCTACTATTTCTACCTCTTTTGTATTAATTAATACAATCCTTCCTTCAACCTTGTCTACTGCACTTTTTTGTATGTCTATAGAATCTATTTTTAGCTCATTGCTTATATCTAAATATATATCAACTTGATTTGGCAATAATGCTTCTTGGTAATTACCATCTTCGTCCATTTTTCGTAGCTGTGGCAATATGCTGTTATCTAAACCACTATAATCAAATGCATCTCCATAATTTAAATTGATATAAGTATTTTTATTTAGTAGTTCTTCTGCATTTAGTAATTTTACATTTTCTTCTGCATCTCCTATTAATCCATTTATTCTTTGGTTAATATAAGCATAATTAGTCGTTTTTAAATTACGTGTTCCCAATACTCTTTTTGGTGTTGTATCCATTTTACTTGTATATATATTTCCTAAAGTTATTGTATTTTTTGTTTCTAAATTAATTGCAGATCTTCCTACTAATCCACCAACATTTCCTACATCTCCTGTTATATCTACATATGAATACGAATTTTCTATGCTTCCAGCTTGCCAGGTTCCTATTAAACCTCCTACATTATTTCCGTCTATTTCTATTCTTCCATGTGCATAACAATTCTTTACATCTGTTGCTACTTCTATAGAACCTATTAGTCCTCCTATACCTTGGTATGTGCCATTTTTAATTTTCATATTTACATTGCTTGCAAAACAATTAGTCATTTTCACACTATTTGCTACACCAACTAAGCCACCTATTCTATAGTTTATACACGTACTATTGTCTACAATTACAACATTATTTGTACTACAATTTTTCATCGTATCTGTTACTACAGCAACTAGTCCTCCTGTATAACCATTTTCACTGTTTTGATTATTTCTAGTTATTGCTACATTATTTGCATGTACATTTTCTAATTTATTAGCTGTACCAATTATTCCTGCTGAGTTATAAATTGTATTAAGTTCAATATTTTCAAATTTTATATTTTTCATTTCATTTTCTATGTTTACTAGTATATGTTCTCTACCTGTAGCATTTCGTATGGTGTGATTATTTCCATCTAATTTTCCTTTATATGCACTATATATGTTACTATCTTTTTGGTTGTTCTTAAAATCTAAATCTTGCATTAAAATATAGTTTTCACTTGTTGATTTATTTATATCTTTCCAATCTTCTGTTGTATTTATTTCCCTGTAAAAATCTATGTTTATTGTTCTTTCATTTTCTTTAAATTCTCGTGTATATTCTTTATTATATGCTCCTTTTGTAGATATACTAATTACAGAATATTTCGATACACAAATTATAGGATTATCTAGTACTACTATTACTTCACTTTTACCATCTTTGTATTCTTGCTGTTCTATTTTACAGTTTAAATTCTTTACTTTTATGTTCGTAATAGTTTCACCGGAAGGATTATTTATTACAAATTTTACCTTTGCACTATTGTGGCTGTTTTCTAATACTTTTGTAGATAATATATCTGGTAAATCTTTATCTTCTACTTCTGGTAGTTCGATATATTTTTGTTTTGGCATACATTCTGGCATATCTATTTGTGGATAATATCCTTTTTCCACTAAGCTATCCACCTCAAAAGCATTTTCTGAGTTTAATATTTCATTTTGGAAGCTTTTATCCCACAACGCTAATTTTGTTGTCTTTTGATTATATGGGCTTGTAAAAATTTCATCATTAAAATAATACGAATTTTTTATCTGCTTTCTTTCTGAATACCATATGTTTGGTCCTATACCTAAATTATATGTATCCCCAAGTCCAACCGAATAAACATTTTCTAGTTTTGAATTTCTATACATTTCAGTTGCAATATGCCCTATATAACCATTGTTTGTTGTACCTTTTGCATCTATACCTGTTAATGTATACACATTTTTAATAGTTGTCCTATCATTATTATGATTTGCAATATTGGCAATTAAACGTACACCTCCACTCGTATTATTCCAAACTGCTTTTATGTTTTCACCAGTAGTATATCCGTTAGATATTGTTCCATTTTCTTTATTATATGCTGCTATTCCATATAATCCTTTCATTCCATATAATGACTTTTCATAGTTTATTACAAACTTATTTATCGTTCCATAATTGTTCCAACATAGTAATGCAATATCCATATTAGGTACTTTGGTAGATTCTATAAGATTTATTTGGACATTTTCTATAACACCTTTATTTTCCTTCGCTAGTCCTTTAAAAGTAGATATTTCTACTTCATTATTTAATTTTATATTTAATACTAAATTTTCTATGCTTCCTTCTTTTCCGATTACATCAATTATTGCTTCATTAGTTTGTGCATCTCTTGTTAAAGAATGTCCATTAAAATCTATTTTACCTTTAAATGGCATTTGCGTCGAACCAAATTTATATTGTGCGCCTTTGGCTCCACTTAGATCTATATCGTTTAAAACTATATAATTTCCTCTTTGTTGTATTTCTAGAAAATCCTCTTTTGTATATATTCCTTTAATCTCTTCTGTATCTTTTGTACTATAATCAATTTTAGATAATACATATTCTCTGTCCCTTATTTTTACTACTAGTTCTACTTTGTAGTCTTTTTTAGGTTGAGTATTATATGTTTTTATTTCATTTTTTATATTATTCTCTTCTGTAATTTCTTCATATCTATCTTTTTTTACCAAATTACCATTTTCATACACTTTTATATAGTAGTCATTTGTTGTTATCTCATTTCTTTTGTCCTCTAAATTTATACTATAACTACTTTGTAAGTCATATTTAAATTCCTCGTATTCTGTTTTCTTATTCCCTAGTTCTATTTGGAGGTCTTTTATTTCTATTCCTCCCCCACCTGTTACACAGAAACCTAAATAGCCTGTACTATCTAATATTAAAGTATATGAAAAGTCTTTCCATGCCGTTGATATTTCTTCTACTTTCGTTCTGTTTGTATTTGTTTTACTGTTTTGTACATATGCACTCTTATCTCCATTTATTGTTCTTGCTTTAAAACTCATTGTCATTTCTTGTCCTGTATATTCTCTTAAATCATATACTGCCATTCTATAATTGCCATGTCCACCTAGTTTTAAAACTTTTGTTTCTTTGTTATATTCTTTTCCATAATAATCATTTGTATTAAAATTCGGATATACATGCCATTTTGTTTCTGAACTTACATCTACTAAATTTTTTCCTATTGCTTTTCTACCCAAGTCCGTTAAACCAATCTGCCCACTTATTCCTGGTTCTGTTAGTATTTCTATTCTTTTTATTAAATAATTTATCTTATATGTTTCATCTGTACTTCCTTCATTATATTGGTCTGCATAAAAACTTAGCTTATATGTTTTGTTTTCTTCTAATTTTTCATATGTTTTTCTTAACCAATCTTTATTTGTTTCTATCTCTTGTAAATCTATTAAATTACTCTTTTCGTCTCTTAATTCCATTCTTAATTTGTTATTTAATACAGAATTATCTTCGTCCTTTACTCTTACATCTAGGTCTATTAAATTTCCTGTTACAAATTGATTCTTTATTTCCACTTTTGTTGGTACTTTTAAAGTTGTAAATTCGTTATATGTATATGTTATTGGTATTTCTTCTTTTGTATTTCCTAATTCTATGTTTCCTGTTATTTCTATTTTATATGTTGTATTTGATTTTAGTAATTCGTAATTTATTTCTTTTGTTTCGCCTAATTTTAACTTTTCTATTTCTTCTCCGGTTAGTGTATGGCTATATGCTACTTCTTCTGTACTTCCAGCCTTGCTCCTGCTTTCTTCTTTTATTTCTGCATCTTTGTTGTCTTTATTTTCATTTGCATTTTCTTCAGAATTTTTTGGTTCTTTTACTATTTTTATTGTTAATTCATTTAATATTTGTATTAATCTTTTATCTGTTCTTTCTTCGTCTATTCTATATGCTATTTTTGTACTCTTATTTGTTGTTTCTTTGTTTTCTACCTGTAATTCTAATGCCCCCAATGTTGCTATTGGTTTTGTTGCAAATACTAAATTTCCTAAATCTATGTTTTCTTTTATACCTTTATTATCATTTAAGTCAAAATCTGCATATATTGTTACTTTATAATATTGGTTTTGGTCTAAGTCTTCTAGTTTTATTTCTTTTTCATTTTCTGATAGTTTCTCTTCTCTTACTATTTCTCCATTTGACTTTGCTATAGCATATTTATAATTGTTAAGTGACACATTATCTTTATTGTTTAGCTTTAATCCTAATGTTACGCTTACTATATCTTGCTCTTTTACTGTTATTTTTACTTTTGGCTCTTGCTTCGATGTCTTAGTCTTTCCTTCATTATTTTCTACTTTTAGTTCTTTTCCATTTTTATCATAAAATCTTATTTTATAATTAAGTTTAGAACTAGACTTTAATCCCTCAGAACTTTCTATTGTTACTTCTTTTCCTTGTAATAGTTCATTTACTTTATCATTTTTTATTACTGTTTTTATTTTCCCTGTTTCTAGCTCTACTTGGTTTATTCCTTTTATTTCTTCTGCATTTATGTTTGATGTTATCTTTAAATTTTTTATCTGGATTTTGTTACTATATATTTCTCCTTCTTCTTTATTTAATATTATTGCTCCTAACGCTTCATATCCTTTTGTTTTTAATTTACCTTTATAAAATGTATTTTCTATTTTTTTATCTTCTTCGTTTAAGTAAATATATTTGCCTATTATTTCGTATTCTGTATCTGGCACTAATCCTGTTATTTGTATCTCTCCTGAAACTTTAAATATTCTCCTTAAATATATTTTCCCTTCTTTGTATATTTCGAATGTTGGTGCTTCTATTATTCTTCCTGCTGGATCTTTTATGTGTAATCTACTTTTTGCTGAATATACTTCTGCTTTAAATTCTTCTACTGTTACTTCTGGTTTTACAAATTCTGTATTGTTTTGTGTTTCTTCCTTATTTTCTGGTTCTATTGGCTCTGCTACTTCTTCTTTATTCTCTTCTTTTTCGTCTATCTGCTCTTCTTCGTTAAATGTTTCTTCTTTCTCTATTTCCTCTTGCGAATTTTCTACATCATTTTTCGCATTTCCCATTATTCCTAACTTTGTTAATAACTCTTCATACTTATATGTATTATCCACTTTTTGAACATTACTTTGTATATTATTGTTTAACCTAGTTTGTGCATTATCTTCTATGTTCTTTATAATAACCTGTGAACTATAATCTACATCTTTTATTTCATTAAATACTAAAATATTATTTTGAACACTGTAATATCTTATTACATCTTCTTCAAATACTATTAAGCTATTTACTGGCAATACATATTCATTTGCTGTTGTTTTTATTTTTATCTCTTTTAAATTTATATATATTCCCTCAGTTGTCTTTGCAAATATATATTCTTTACTATCTGCTCTTTCTAAACTATTTCCGTTATATACTTTTCCATCTGTTATACTTATATTTGGATATCCTGCTATTTGTTCAAAGTTTTTACTTATTAATGTTATATCTTGGTTTAAGTTATATATTGTATTTTTATCATTTATATATATTGGGTAGTTTAGGTCTATTTCTGTTTTTTCTTTACTACCTATAAAATATGAATTTAACTTTTTAAATATTGTCCCTTGTTCTTCTATTTTTGCTAAACTTGCATTTTTTCCGTCACTATCGCTTAAATCACTGTTTTGTGAATCTCTGTTTTCTTTATCTCTAGACGCTCCTAACAAATTCTCTGTTATTTGTTTCCCACTTATTCCATAACCTTCATATTTAAAGTTCATTACTGGGCTATATTTTAAAAATATGAAATATATTAAACTTATTACTGTTATTATTACTACTAACCCTATTACTAAAAATTGTGGTTTTATTTCTATTTTATTTAATTCATCACTTATTTTATTTTTACCATGCGTTTTTTTATTCAATCCTAAATTATTCTTTTTATGTTTTTTGCTAAAGTTAAATTTCTTCATTACGCTACACCTCCTATTTTGGCTTTGTTAAATTTGTTTAATGTTTTGGTGTAGCTTTTTCGCATTAATTTTAATTTTCTAGCTTTTAAGCAACTCAAAAAACACATTACTAGAATTTCTAAGCAATGGTAATTGTAAAGAAATTCTGTGTAATTTGCATAATCTCGTTGTAATAAAAATTCTTTCTTTGAAAGGATTTTTAAACAACAAGAAAAACAGGCTATTTCTAGCACTACATTTTTTCCTAAATATAGTACTACACATAA
>CATZPY010000016.1 GCA_958422985.1 uncultured Clostridium sp. | reverse complement strand
ATTCTTATGAATAGTTCTTATTTTATTTGTGAGCAATTTATTAACATTACAGATTTAATAACTAAATCATTACAAGAAATAGGATCTAACTTTGTTTCTAAAACAATATCTTTTAAAACATTAGTAACCGAACTAAATGCCACAATTTCAATATCTGGTAATTCTTTAGATATTTTTTCTTTATCTGGATTATTAAAATCTTTTTGTAGTATTGGTCTTATTTCTTTAATGTTTTCGTATTCTATACGTTTAATAATGGTAAAAGTTTTCGTCATATTATCGCCTTTTGCTATTTTAAGTTATTCTTTAAATTCATCTAACTGGTTTTTTAGGAGTTGGATACGTTCCTTTTTCTCTTTGCTGTTTATGCAATTTTTTGTAACTATTATATTAATAGTTACATTATCTTTAAATTTTTCTGGGAATATCGTTTCAAAATTTATATATGTAAGTTCAATATTTGCACTTACAAAATCAAATACATATATTCGTAGTCTAATAGGAGGTATCTCTACAGACTTTAATACAAATTTATCTACTTTAAAATCTTTTTTTAAAACGAGGTGATTATTATTTTTATAATTCCACAAAATTTTAATTTTAAGAATAAGTTTCTTGGAATTATAGATTATTCTACATTAACTTTCCTTGCAATAAACTACTTTATAACTTATTTTATTATTAGTAATATTTTTTTAAGTATAAATGCCAAAATTCTTATATTTATACTAATAAATGGACCTATTACTCTTCTTTCAATAGTTGGATGTTATCATGAAAATATCGTGTATGTACTTTCTTATATTGTAAAATTTTTTATTAATAGACACATCTATTTATACCGAAAAAATTTTTTTGACACCTAAATAGCATATATCTGCTTCATTTTGTATTTTTTGTTATTTCTTGTTATTGTAAAATTTTTTTTATAATGCTATAATGATATAATTGTAGGAGGAGAAAAATGAAATTAGAACAAAGTGATAAAAACTTTTTATTTTCTGAAACAAAATTGCCAGATATATTTTTTACAGAATATATGGCTCAAGCAAATGGTGATTATATAAAAGTATATTTATATATTGTTTTTCTTGCAAAATATAACAAAGAAATAAAAATTAATGATCTTTCAAAAGCATTAAATATTCCTTTTAAGACAATACAAGAAGCTATAGCTTATTGGGAAAAACAAGAAATTTTAATCAAGAAAAATAATGGTTACATTGTTGTTGATTTGCAAGAACGAGAATTAAATAAATTATATTCTCCAAAATTAACTTCATCACCAGAAAATGCCCTTTCTAATGCTAAAAACCAGTACAGAGCAAAAGCAATAGAAGAAATTAATAATTCTTGTTTCCAAGGAATGATGTCTCCTTCTTGGTATAGCGATATTGACTTATGGTTTAATAAATATGGTTTTGATGAGCAAGTAATGATTGCATTATTCAGATATTGTTTAGAACGTTCTGCATTACATAGAAATTATATTCAAGCTGTTGCAGATGGATGGCACAAAAATCATATTCAAAATTTTACCGATTTAGACAATTACTATGCAAAACAAGAAAAGTTATCACTAATAAAGAAACAAATTTCAAAGAAGCTTGGATTATCTCGTCCTTTAACTCAATATGAAAGTGCTTATATTGAAAAATGGGTTGTAGATTATTCTTATTCTATGGATATAATAGAAATCGCACTAAAAAGAACTACTTCTAAATCTAATTTTAATTTTGATTATTTAGACAAATTAATTTCAAATTGGAATGAACATAACCTACATACAACAACAGATGTTAATAATTATCTTGAACAAATGAAAGTTCAAAATCAAAATAAAAAGACTTTAGAAAAACAAACTAATTACAAAAGTTTTGAGCAAAGAACATATAATAATTTAGATTCATTATATGCAAATAGTTAAGGAGTTTTAACATATGGCAGACAGTGTATTAAAAGATTTATTAAAAGAATATGAAATTAAGAGATTGCGTGCTGAGCAAATTGCAGATAAAAATATGGAATCTTTATTTAGTAAGTATCCAGAGTTTGAAAAAATAAATTCTGAAATTGCCAAATGTGGTCTTAGTCTTGCTAAGGAAAAATTACAATCTTCTGACTTTTCTAAAATAAACCTTTTAAAGCAAAAATTAGAATTATTAAAAGCCAACAAGCATTCACTTTTAGAAAAAATAAATTTAACTGAATCAGACTTATTACCTAAATATGAATGTTCTATTTGTAACGATACAGGTTACATTCATTCTAAAGGTAATTTTACAATGTGTTCTTGTTTAAAACAAAAATTAATTAATATTTCATATAACAAATGTAACATTAACAAATTAGATTTTGAAAATTTTAGTACTTTTAATATTAATATGTATTCGGACGAAGTAAATGAACAAAAATATCACTCTTCTGTTTCACCAAGACAAAACATATTAATTATTAAGAAAATTATAGATAATTTTTTATCTGATTTTGATAATCCTAAAGGAAAAAATTTATTATTTACAGGTAGCCCTGGGCTTGGTAAAACCTTCCTTTCTAATTGTATTGCAAAGGAATTAATAGATAATGGTAAAATTGTGTTATATCAAACCGCTCCAATTATGTTAGATAATATAATTGATTGCAAATTTGGTAAAAACAATATTTCTAAAGATTTCTTAAATAATGTACTTAATGCAGATTTATTAATTATAGACGACTTAGGAACAGAGTCCATTAATAATATAAAATTTACAGAATTGTTTAATATTATTAACACTAGAATATTAAATAATAAAAAAACTATTATCTCAACTAATCTTTCTATTCAAAATCTTTTTTCTATATATGACGAAAGAATAGTTTCTCGAATCGTTGGATATTATAATATATGTAAATTCTTCGGTGATGATATTAGGTTCAAAATAAGAAATATATAAAACCATAATTTGGGAACAGACCTTAAAATTTTTCCTACACCAAAGAAACCTTCAGCAAATGCTGAAGGTTTCTTTTCTAATTATCTCTAAACACCTCTAAGTTTTCTTCAATATACTGTAAATCTCTCTTAATAGTCTTTTCGCTGAATCCCGAAAATTCAGCAATCAACCATACCGGTATTTCATCAAAGTAGTAGGCGTAGTATACATCCTCCCGTCTACGGCGAATTTCATTTTCCGTGCTAATAATTATTTCACGTTTCATTTCGCTTCTCCTTTACATTTTTATGTCTACTTTATATTCTAAACCTTTTTCCTACATTTTTCAATATAAAATTAATTTTTCTTGTATAATATTTTTTATTTATGATAATAAATAATTTTCTTATATAATAAAATGCAAAAAATAGCTATAATTTAAAATTATAGCTACTTCTTTACGAATTCAATTAGTTTTGAGTATATGGTAAAACTGCAATATGTCTTGCTCTTTTTACTGCTAAAGTAATATCTCTTTGATGTTTAGCACAAGCTCCTGTTGCTCTTCTTGGTAAAATTTTACCTTTATCATTTATAAATTTCTTTAATTGTTCTGCATTTTTATAATCTAATTCTAAGTCTTTGTCTGCACATAAAGGACATACTTTTTTTCTCATTTTTCTAAATCTTGGATTGAAATCGTCATCGTTTCTATTGTTTCTTCTGTTTTGTTTTTTATCTGCCATTTATTTCTCCCCCTTTCTAATTAAAATGGTAAATCATCATTTGAAGTAGTTTCGAAGTCTGAATCTCCACCTGTTGGCATTCCACCAAATGTATTATCAAAACTTCCTGCAGATTCTGCATCTCTTCTACCTTCTGCAAAATATGCTTCTTCTGCAACAACTTCTGTTATATAATGTTTTTGACCTTGGTCATCATCCCAAGTTCTTGTTTGAATTCTTCCTATAATAGCAACTTGTTGACCTTTTTTAAAATATTTACTACAAAATTCTCCTAGTTTGCTCCAAGCTACAATATTGATGAAATCTGCTTGTCTTTCTTCTCCTGGACGAGCAAATCTTCTATTAACAGCTAATGAGAATGAAGCTACTAAAGTATTGTTTGTTTGTGTATATCTTACTTCTGGATCTCTAGTTAATCTACCTAATAATTCTACTTTATTCATTTTTTACCTATCCTTTCTTAATTTAATAAAGGCTCCCCCATTAAATTAAGCTTCTTTTCTTACAACTATAAATTTCATTACGTTGTCTTCTATTCTGTAGTTTCTTTCTAATTCATCTATTGAATCTGGTTTAGCTTCGAAGTTGATTATTACATAATATCCTTCTTCTTTTTTCTTTATAGGATAAGCTAATTTTTGTGTTCCACGTTCTTCTACAGATTCTACCTTACCATTATTATTAATCAAATCAGAGAACTTTTTAATTAAATCTTTTATTGCTTGTTCTTCTATTGATGGATTAATAATGATAACACTCTCGTATTTATTCATTATTTTCACCTCCTCATGGTTATATAACCCATTATCTAAATGGGTAAGGAGAAAAGATTTCTCTTTTCAGCACGAATATTTTATCATATTTTTTTCTACTTTGCAACATTTACTTGAAAATATTGGTATTTTATAGTAAAATATTTATGTTATTTAAAGATAGGAGAATTATTATGTTAGATGTTATTTTAGATACATTAATAGATACTGTAAAGTTAATTCCATTTTTATTAATTACATACATAATAATGGAATTTATAGAACATAAAACTAGTCATAAAACTAAAAATGCTATAAAAAAATCCGGACGTTTTGGTCCATTATTTGGAGGAATTTTAGGAATTATACCTCAATGTGGTTTTTCTGCTGCAGCATCTAGTCTTTATTCTGCTAGAATTATTACATTGGGTACATTAATTGCAATATTTTTATCTACATCTGACGAAATGTTACCAATATTAATTTCTTCAGAAATAGATGCTAAAATAATTTTTACTATATTAGGTATAAAACTGTCAATCGCTATCATTATTGGTTTTATAATTGATTTATTTTTTAGAAAAAAATTTGAAAACGAAAGCCAAGAACCTGAAATAAAGGATTTATGCGAACATGAGCATTGTAACTGTGAACACGGAATATTAAAATCTTCTCTAAAGCATACTATTAATATTACTTTATATATTTTAGTTATATCTTTCGTTTTAAATTTAATTATATTTTTTATTGGAGAAGATACTTTAGCAAAAGTTTTAAATTCTACACCTGTAGTTGGACCAATTATAGCTTCTTTGGTAGGGCTTATTCCTAATTGTGCATCTTCTGTTCTAATTACACAATTATATGTTTCAGATGTACTTAATTTTGCTACAATGATTGCTGGTCTTTTAGTTAATACAGGAGTTGGTCTATTAGTATTATTTAGAACAAACGATGATTTAAAAGAAAATATAAAAATAACAACATTATTATTTTCTATTGGAGTAATTTCTGGAATTATATTAGATTTGATTTTTTAATAAAGTCATACAAAAAAGTGGAAAACTATTTTTCTAAATATAGTTTTCCACTTTTTATTATCTAATATCTATTAAACTTATTTTAAAGAATTCCTAGTATTTCTTTTGCTCTTGCTATTTCTTCATTTGTTGGCATGTTTACATCTTCTAATTCATATGGAACTTTTAACTCTTCCCATTTAAATTTACCTAAATTATGGTATGGTAATATTTCTACTTTTTCTACTGTCTTTAGTGAATCTATAAATTTTTTTAATTCTTCTAAGTCCTCTTTTTTATCTGTATAACCTGGAATTAAAACTTGTCTTATCCACATTTTTTTACCATGCTCACTTAAATATTTTGCAAATTCTAGTTCATAATCGTTTGGTCTACCAACTAATTCTTCGCATACATTATTGTTTATGCATTTAATATCTAATAGGAACAAATCTGTAAGTTCGATAACTTCTTTAATTTTCTCTGTTAAAGGTAAATTTCCAGAAGTATCTACTGCTATTTTTATATTTCTTTTTTTCATTTCTTTAAATAATGTTATTAAAGCATCTGGCTGTAATAGTGGTTCTCCTCCGCTTACTGTAATTCCACCTTCAGCTCCCATATATGTTGTATATCTTTCTATCTTTTTTACTATATCTTGTATTTGGTATGTTCTACCTGCTTTAATATCCCAAGTATCTCGATTTTGGCAATATTTGCATTGTAAATTACATCCTTGTGTAAATATTACAAATCTTATTCCTGGTCCATCAACAGCCCCTAATGTTTCAAATGAATGTATTCTTATTTCATTTTTTAAGTCTATCATATCTCCTCCAATTTCAATACATTTATGCAGTAAAATGGGATTTAAGGAACAATGTCGTCCTAAATCCCTTTATTTTTTATTATACTCTTTCATGAATTGTTCTGTTTATTACATCTAATTGTTGTTCTCTTGTAAGTTTTATAAAGTTTACAGCATATCCAGATACACGAACTGTTAATTGTGGATATTTTTCTGGATGTTCCATAGCATCTTCTAATAATGCTCTATCGAAAACATTAACATTGATATGATGACCTGTTTTTACAAAATATCCTTCTAGCATTCTTGCCATATTATTAATTTGTGTTTCTCTGTCCTTACCTAATGTTCCTGGAGTTATTGCAAAAGTATAAGATATACCATCTTCAGAATATTCGTATGGTAATTTTGCAATTGTATTCATAGAAGCTAGCGCTCCATTTGTATCTCTTCCATGTAATGGGTTTGCACCCGGTCCAAATGGTTCTCCTGCTCTTCTTCCATCTGGTGTATTTCCTGTTGCTTTACCATAAACAACATTTGATGTAATTGTTAATATTGATAATGTATGTTTAGAATTTCTATATGTTATATGTCTTTGTAATTTTCTTTGGAATGTTTTTACTAATTCAACAGCAATATCATCTACTCTGTCATCATCATTTCCATATTTAGGGAAATCTCCTTCTACTTCGTAGTCAACTGCAAGTCCTGTTTCATCTCTTATTACTCTTACTTTTGCATATTTTATAGCAGAAAGTGAATCTGCAACAACAGATAAACCAGCAATACCACAAGCCATAGTTCTTAATATGTCTTCTTCTCTATCATGTAATGCCATTTCCAAAGCTTCATATGAATATTTATCATGCATATAATGAATTGCATTTAAAGCCTTAATGTATATTTTAGCAACATAATCCATCATTTGATCAAATTTTTCCATAACTTCATTATAGTCTAAGTATTCTGAAGTTATTGGTGCAAATTTAGGTGTAATTTGTTTTCCAGATTTTTCATCTCTTCCTCCATTTATTGCATATAATAAAGTTTTAGCTAAATTTGCTCTAGCTCCAAAGAATTGCATTTGTTTTCCTATTTTCATTGCAGAAACACAACATGCAATACCATAGTCATCGCCTAATGTTATCCTCATTAAATCATCATTCTCGTATTGAATAGAAGATGTATCTATTGAGATTTTTGCACAATATTTTTTGAATGCTTCTGGCAAGTATTTAGACCATAATACAGTTAGATTTGGCTCTGGAGCTGCACCTAAATTTTCTAATGTATGTAATACTCTGTAAGAATTTTTTGTAACTAAAGTTCTTCCATCTATTCCCATACCACCTATACTTTCTGTTACCCATACTGGATCTCCACTAAATAATTCATTATACTCTGGTGCTCTTAAGAATCTAACCATTCTTAATTTTATTATAAATTGATCCATTAATGATTGTGCTTCTTCTTCTGTTATAATTCCTCTTTCTAGATCTCTTTCAATATATATATCTAGGAATGTTGATGTTCTTCCTAAACTCATCGCTGCACCATTTTGGTCTTTTATTGCTGCTAAATATGCAAAATATAACCATTGTATAGCCTCTTTAGCATTTGATGCTGGCTCAGATATATCAAAACCGTAAGATTTAGCCATTTCTTTTAATTGATTTAATGCTTTTATTTGGTCAGAAACTTCTTCTCTTTGTCTAATTATTTCTTCTGTAAATTCATCTGTATCTAATGATGTTTCTAATAATAATTTTTTATCTTCAATTAGTGCATCTACTCCATATAATGCAACTCTTCTATAATCTCCAATTATTCTTCCTCTTCCATATCCATCTGGAAGTCCTGTTAATAAGTGTGAACTTCTTGCTGCTCTAATATCTTTTGTATATACTTGGAATACACCATCATTATGAGTTTTTCTTAAGTTATGATAAATATATTCTACTTCATCATCAACTTTATACCCATAGCTTTCAGCAGATTTCTCTACTATTCTAATACCTCCATTTGGCATAATAGATCTTTTTAATGGTGCATCTGTTTGAAGTCCTACAATTTCTTCTAAATTTTTATCTATATAACCTGCTCCATAAGCATCTATTCTAGAAGGTGTTTTACAATCTACGTCTAAAACTCCTTTTTCTCTTTCTTCTTTATATAAGTCTAATACTTTGTCCCACAATTTTTTTGACTTATCTGAAACCCCTTTTAAAAAGCTTTCATCACCTTCATATGGAATATAGTTTGCTTGAATAAAACCTCTTACGTCAATCTCTTTAGTCCATTCCCCTTCTTTTTTAAAACCTTCCCATTGTTTGAATTTCATAACATACCTCCTGATATATTTTTGCCTTTTTTAGACTCTTCTATCATCATAACATAAGTGATAATAGTTATCAATAATTTTTTATAAAATTTAGGAATAATTTGTTGGTATTTTTGGAAAAATATTATCAATTTATCAGTTAATATTTACTATTCAGTTTCTTCCAGCTTGTTTAGCAAAATGCTATATTAACTTTATTAAATTATTAGGAGGAGCATAATGGCTTTAGATTATTCTATAATTGGAGAACGATTAAAAAGAGCTAGGCTTGCAAAAAATATGACTCAAGAAGATTTAGCTGAAAAAATAGACGTCTCTATAGCTTTTTTAAGTAGGGTAGAACGTGGGCATTCCCATTTAAATTTAAACAGACTAACACAAGTTTGTGAATTATTAGATATTTCTGAAGGATATATCTTATCTGGAAGTTCTGAAAATTCCGAATCATATTTGGAAGAAGATTTTAAAAAGCTTTTAGAAAAATGTTCTCCTGAAAAGCAAAGACTTATTTATAATATAGCCAAAACAATAGCCGAAGATGAGAATTAATTATAATAATTCTATCATCTCCGGCATATTTTTTCCTTGAATTTTTGGAATTTCTATAATTTTAAATCTAGACATTTTCTCTCCAAATTTTATTTCAACTATATCCCCTATTTTTACTTCATAACTAGGTTTTACTTGTTTCTCATTTACAAATATTCTGCCTTTATCTGCCATTTCATTTGCTATTGTTCTTCTTTTTATAACTCTTGCTACTTTTAAAAATTTGTCTATTCTCATAAAAAACTCCTTATTTATCTTCTTTTATAACATCCACAAAATGTTCCAGATGTATTTTGATTATTTTGATTATTATTGTTAGAGTCTAAAACTTTTACTCTTCCATTCACAGTTAATGTTCTATTATTTTCTTCATTATTACAATTATTATTGCATTTCCTTAAATTGCATAAAAATTTACAAAAATATTTGCAAAACCATGCAGATACAAAAGATATTATTGCATATATCACTGTTAAAATAAAAAATATTGTGCTAGAAAAATTAACTGCAATTAATAATAATATAGAAAATATAATGGCTGAAACAAGTACTGGGCAATCTAAAAGCTTTTCTAACGCTATAGATATTACTATTACAGCAAGTGGTATTGCAAAAAATATTAATAAAACATTCATAATACATTTCAATCCTTTCATACTTCTTTTTAGAAGTTATGTGTGGAGAATTTTTCTCCTTGCCCTTTATATATATTATGAATGTTTTATTTTTTTGCTACTAATTATAGTTAACTTCCACTAAATATAATCCATATGGTGGCAATGTTTTTCCTGCCATTTGTCTATTCTTTGATTCTATTATATTTTTTATTTCTTCTGGTTTAATTTTCCCTAATCCTACTTCCACTAATGTTCCAGATATTATTCTTACCATATTATATAAAAATCCATTTCCAGTAAGTTCTATTGTTATTCTTTCATTTTCTTTTTTTACATTTGCTGAATATATAGTTCTTATACTACTCTTACTACTAGTACCACTTGCTTTAAATGCTGAAAAATCATGCTCTCCTTCAAAATACTTTGATGCTTTTTTCATATTTTCTACATTAAGTGGCATCTTTATATTATATTCTAAATTTCTATAAATAGCACTTCCTGTTTCGGAATTATTTATTATATATCTATATGTTTTTTTCTTACAGTTATACCTACTATGGAACCTTTCCGGAACTTCTTCTGCTTGTTTTATAATTATAGATTTCTTTAATCTAGAATTTATAGCAATTGCAAATTTTTCTATTGGAATATTAGAATTCGTTTTAAAATTAGCTACTTGGCCTATTGCGTGAACTCCTGCATCTGTTCTTCCAGAACCTATAAGTTCTATTTCTTCTTTTGTTATTTCTGAAATCACTTTTTCTATATTTCCTTGAATATTTAACTTATTTGGTTGTTTTTGCCAACCATTAAATTCTTTTCCATCATATTCAATTGTTAGTTTTATATTTCTCATATTTCCATACGTCCTTCTAGAGCTTGTAATAATGTAATTTCATCTGTATATTCTAAATCTCCACCAATTGGAATTCCTCTTGCAATTCTTGTTACTTTAATTCCCAATGGTTTTATTAATTTAGATAAGTACATTGCTGTTGCTTCACCTTCTACTCTTGGATTTGTTGCCAAAATTACTTCTTTTACTTCGCCTGATTGTAATCTTGTTAAAAGCTCTTTTATTTTTATATCATCTGGACCAACTCCATTCATTGGTGAAATAGAACCATGTAGAACATGATACACTCCTTTATATTCATGTGTTTTTTCCATTGCGATAATATCTTTAACATCTTCTACTACGCAAATAATAGAATTATCTCTTCTAGGATTACCACATATCATACATGGATCCGTATCTGAAATGTTAAAACAAACTGAGCAGTATTTTAAATTTCTTCTTGCTTCTTGAATTGATTTTACAAACTCTTCAGCAACTTCATCACTGCAATTTAACATATAAAAAGCAAGCCTTGTTGCTGTTTTGTTTCCAATACTAGGTAATCGTTCAAAACTTTCTATTAATTTTTCTATTGATGGTGAATATATTGACATTTTTTCTCCTTACATTAATCCAGGTATGTTAAATTTGCCCATTTGTTGCTCTGTTGCACTATCAACTTTACTTAAAGCATCATTTACACATGTAATTATTAAATCTTGTAACATTTCTACATCATCTGGATCTACTATATCTTTATTTAACTTTATTTCTTTTATAACTTTTTTTCCACTTACTTTTACTGTTATTGCTCCGCCACCTGCTGTACTTTCAAAATCCTTAGATGCTATTTCTGTTTGTGTTTTTTCTAAATCTGCTTGCATCTTTTTTGCTTCTTTCATTAAATTATTTAGATTCATTCCTCCGAATCCTCCCATTCCTCCTGGGAATCCTCCACGTCTTGCCATATTATATACCTCCTAATTTTATTCTATTATATCTATTGGAATATCTAAACTTTCTACTAAATTTTCTAGTTCAGATTTCTGCAAACCAACATCTTCATTATTATCTATTAGTTTAACTCTCATTTCTTTTCCATATGCTATAGATATCTCTTTAGCTATAGCTTGCATATTTTCAGGTCTTTCTAAAATTTCTTTAGCCAATGGTTTTAAATTATTTACAAAATTTATCCCGATTGTCATATCATTTATTTCTGAAATTGTTGTATTTAATAAATTTGTATATAGTCCCATTTTACCTTCATTTTTAAATTTAGTTATAATGTCTTTCCAAAAAGCATTACTTTTTAGTTCTTCTTTTGTTAGTGGTTTCCTGGGTACACTTTTTACTATATTGTTTTGCTTTGTAGTATTTGATTCCTTATTAGCTATTTTTCCACCTTGACTTAAAAAACTTTCTATTTTAAATAATCTTCTTTGTAATTCCTGTAATTCGCTATTAGCTATATTTTTACTTTCATATGTTACAGAAGATTCTTGATGTACATCTTGTTTACTACATAATTTTATAAATCCTGCTTCTATCATTATTGTTTTTTGTGAAGACCATTTTATATCATTTTCTAGATTTGATAATTCATATATTAAATTTACTAATTCTTCCTTTTTACATTTGTTAGCAATTTCTTTTAGTTTTTCTTTTTCATCTTCACTATAAATTCCTGTTTCTTCAGTTACTTTATATAATAAAACATCTTTTACATATTTTATTACTTCCCACAAAAAGTTATTTTGATCTTTCCCATCATTTATAACTTCTTTTAAAGTCTTTAAACAATTATCTATATCTTTATTTAATATACTTTCTACAATTTCTTCTATAAATTTTAATTTTGGTATACCTACCAATTCTTTAACTTTATCTTCTGTTATTTTGTTTTCACCATCTTGCAAACATCTTTCTAAAATGCTTAGTGCATCTCTCATTGCTCCTTCTGATAATGAAGCTACAATTTTTAAAGCGTTTTCTTCTGCATCTATATTGCTTGTATTACAAACTATTTTTAATCTTTTCACTATATTTTCTAAATCTATTTTTTTAAAGTCAAATCTTTGACATCTTGATAATATAGTTGCTGGTAATTTTTGTGGCTCTGTTGTTGCTAAAATAAACTTTACATGTGCAGGAGGTTCTTCTAATGTCTTTAATAACGCATTAAAAGCTCCTGTAGATAACATATGAACCTCGTCTATTATATATACTCTATATTTAGCAAGTGTTGGTAAAAAGTTTACTTCATCTCTTATTAATCTTATATCTTCTACACTATTATTAGAAGCAGCATCCATTTCTACTATATCTGTTAATGATCCAGAAATAGCCGCTTTACATATTTCACATTCATTGCAAGGTTCCCCATCTTGTGGATTTAAGCAGTTAACTGCTCTTGCTAATATTTTTGCTGCAGATGTTTTTCCTGTTCCTCTACAGCCATTAAATAAATATGCATGTCCTACTCTTCCTGCCATTAATTGATTTTTTAGTGTTTTTGTAATATGTTCTTGTCCTACAATTTCTTCAAAAGTTAAAGGTCTAAATTTTCTGTATAATGCTGTATATGCCATTTTTTCACTTCCCTTTAATTTAAGTTTAGCCTCTCTATGGAAAGCAATTTCCCACATAAATACACTACTTATTGCTGCTTCCTTCCGGACCTGACAAGGTTCATAGCTTTTTATTGAGATTGCCCTCCATACAAAGGCTAAACATTGTAATTTATTTTATATCTTTTCATATTATATATGTTTTTTAAACTTTTAGCAAGACATTTTACATTCTTTTAAATATTACATCACTAAAATCTGTTTTTTCTATTTGCGTTTTTCCTTCTGTTTGGACATTCCCTGTTGGTAAATCTATATTTATAGTACCTTTATATCTTATATCTTTGTTTGTTTCTATTATTATGTCAAAACTTAATTTATATTTTAGATCTTCTATATTAGCATTTCCTTTAGCAAGTAATGTTCCATCATGCACAATTGTTTCTTCGTTATTTCTTACTTCACATACATTTTCATTAACTGAACGTAATAAAATTATTCCACCTTGATTAGAAATTTTTAGCTCATCTAACTTAGTTTCCTTATCACCTTTATATGTTAATGTATTGTTTACAAAATGTGCTTCATCTTCAACTATCTTTCCTTCTGAATTCGCTCTATATAACTTTATATTTTCTTTTTTATTATTTTTTTCTACGTTAAAATTTTCTAATGTAATATTTTTAATATTAGTATTTTTTTTGTATTCTTCATTTTTACCAATTTGTAAATATATATCATTATATTGACTTACACTAAAATTCCATTTTAAATTATCTACTTTATCTATTTCTTTGCTTTCTGCTGTACTTATAACAATCATTTTAGATAATTCAAATGGTAAATTTGTTTCTCCTTCTACTTGATATCTTAGCATAATAATTCCTGCTATTATTAAAATCATCACAATAATACCAAGTATTATGCATATGTGAACAATTTTTTTATCTTTTAATTCGCTAAATTTCATTAATTACACCTCTATCTTTTTTATTTGCTCTTAGTTCTCTAAAAAATCTTTGTAATAGTTCTTTGCTCTCTTCTCCTAATACATTCTTTTCATATGTAGGTATATGGTTAAATTTGTATGTAGTTAAGTCAATTACCGAACCACAAGCTCCCGCTTTTAAATCTGGTATTCCATAATAAATTTTTCGAATTCTACTATTAATTATTGCTCCCATACACATTGGGCAAGGTTCCATTGTCACATATATATCGCAGTCTTCTAGTCTCCAAGCATCTATTTTTTTGCTTGCTTTTTCGATTGCAATAATTTCTGCAAGCTTTGTTGTATCTTTTTTTATTTCTTTTAAATTATGCCCTCTAGAAATTATTTTTCCATCTTTAACAATTACTGCACCTACTGGAACTTCTCCTTTATAATATGCTTTTTCAGCTTCTTTTAAAGCTTTCTTCATAAAAAAAGTTTTCTCTTCCATAAATTCTCCTATTGGTGCACTTAGCTGGATTCGAACCAGCGGCCTCTCCCTTAGGAGGGGAGCGCTCTATCCACCTGAGCTATAAGTGCATATTTTTAATACTTTTGTATTATACCAATTTTACAATTTTTTTTCAAGTTAACTTATCAGGAATTTTAAAACTATTGAATTTTATCCATTTTTTAGGTATAATAACAAAAGTTAAGAAAGGATTTTGTTATGCAAAAAATATTAGGTTCAATGAGAAAAGCAATTGAAGAATTTCATATGATAGATGATGGTGATAAAATAGCTGTAGCTTTATCAGGAGGGAAAGATTCTATAACTTTGTTAAAAGCTCTTAAAAGTTTACAAAGATTTTATCCTAAAAAGTTTGATTTAATAGCTATATCTATCAATCCTGGATTTGAATTTTTTGATGTTAAAATTTTGTATGAGCTTTGTAACGAAATTGATGTCCAATTATATGTTGTAAATAGCGATATAAAAGAAATCGTCTTTGACATTCGCAAAGAAAAAAATCCTTGTTCTCTTTGTGCTAATTTGCGACGTGGTATTTTAAATAGTACTGCAATTGAACATGGATGCAATAAAATCGCTTTAGGTCATAATGAGGACGATGTATTGGAAACATTTCTTATGAATATTTTGTATACTGGCAGCATTTCTACCTTCGCACCTATTTCTTATATGGATAGGTCTAAAATTACTTTAATCCGACCACTAATATATATTAGTGAAAAGCAGATTCGTAGTTTTATAAAAAATAATAACATTAATGTTATGCCTAAAGCTTGTCCAATGGATGGGAAATCTAAACGTGAAGATATAAAGCAATTATTATACGATTTAAATAAGCAAATACCTCACATAAGAGCTAATATATATGGGGCTATAAAACGAAGTACAATTAAAGGTTGGAATGGTTAATTTAATTATAGTTCAATTTAAATGTAGTTTTTTGTTATTTAATTCATTAAATTATTGTGAAAGTGCTGTTATACTTAATATAAATTTTTTAGGAGGATAGCACATGGATTTAAAAGAAGCAAATAAAATTATTGGTAATACTTATAAACAAATTAGAAAAAGTAAAAAATTTACACAAGAAGAAGTAGCAGAAAAAAGTGATTTAACGCCTGAATATCTATCAAAATTTGAAAATGGTAAATATAATGCCAGCATATATAATATTATCTTGCTTTGTAAAGCTATTGATACCAATCCAACACAACTATTTAATCAATTTTTTGAAGACAATTCAATTGCTATTGTTACAACTATAACAGATGAATTAAAAGATATGGATATTTCAGATCAACAATTAATTTTAAACTTAATTAGACGTTTAAAAAATAAAGCCAATATTTAATATATTGACTTTATTTTTTATGTTATTACATTTCAATTATTTCATTTAAATCTTCTTTTAGTTTCTTTACTTTTATTTCTGCATCTTCTATGTTACTTCCTTTAACTCCTACATAGAACTTTATCTTTGGCTCTGTTCCAGATGGTCTTACACATACCCAAAAGTCATTTTCTAAATCAAAATAAAGTACATTTGATTTAGGCAATCCTGTTTTTTCTTCTTCTTTTGTTTCCATATTGATTATTTTTTCTGTTTTATAATCTCTAAATTTTTCTACTTTATAGTCTCCTATTTTTGTTGGAATATTATTTCTTAAGTTCTCCATCATTTCCCTTATTTTACTTGCTCCTTCAACGCCTTCTAATGTTATCGCTAGCAAGTCTTCTTTATAATAACCATATTCCTCATATATGTTTATCATTTGATCCCATAATGTAAATCCCTTTTCTTTGTAATATGCTGCTGCTTCGCAAAGTGCCATTACAGCTGCAATTCCATCTTTATCTCTTGCATGTGTTCCAATTAAACATCCATAACTCTCTTCAAAACCAAATAAATATGTATTTTCATTTGTTTTTTCAAATATTTTTATTTGCTCTCCTATATATTTAAATCCTGTTAATACTTCTTTTAATTCTATATTATATTTTTTAGAAATAGCATCTGCTAAATTTGAAGAAACTATAGTTTTTATTAATATTCCATTTTCTGGAATATTGTTTCGTTCTCTTTTTTGTGATAATTCATATTCTGCAATTAATAAACCTGACATATTTCCTGTAAAAGATTTATATTCCCCTGTTTTTGAATCTTTTGCATATACCCCTAGCCTATCTGCATCTGGATCTGTTGCCAATACTATATCTGCATCTTTTTCCTTTGCTAGTTCTAACGCCAATTTGAATGCTTTTGGATCTTCTGGGTTTGGATAGTCTACGGTTGGAAAATCTCCATTAGGTTTTTCTTCTTCTTTTACAATGTATACCTTTTCAAATCCTAATTTATTTAAAATTGTTTTTACAGGCACATTTCCAGTTCCATGTAATGGCGTATATACTATTTTTAAGTCTTTTTGTTTCTTTATAATTTCTGGATTTAATACTAATTTTTCTAATGCTTCCATATACTTTTCATCTATTTCTTTTCCAATTACAGTATATAGTTTTTGTCTTTTGCCTTCTGCTTTAGATGTTTTTTTAATTTCTTTGTAATCTTCTATTGCTTTTACTTCATTTATTATGTCTTTATCTACAGGTGGCACAATTTGCGCTCCATCTTCCCAGTAAACTTTATATCCATTATATTTTGGCGGATTATGGCTTGCTGTTATCATAATTCCCGCTATACAATTTAGTTCTCTTACAGCAAAAGATAGCTCTGGTACTGGTCTTAAAGAATCAAATAAATATGTTTTTATTCCGTTTGCATTTAATATTAATGCTGCTTCTTCGCTAAATTCTTTTGACATATGTCTAGAGTCAAATGCTATTGCAACTCCTCTTTCTTCTCCATTATTTTTTTTAATATAATTGGCTAATCCTTGTGTAGCTTTTCCTACAGTATATATATTCATTCTATTCGTTCCAGCCCCTATAATTCCTCTTAATCCAGCTGTTCCAAATTCTAACTCTTTATAGAATCTATCTTCTATTTCTTTTTTATCATCTTTTATATTTAATAATTCTTTTTTTGTTTCTTCATCAAAAACATCACTTGTACACCATTTTTTGTATTCATTTAAATATTCCATTTTATCCTCCTTTTAACACAAAAATGGGCTTTGACGCCCATTCTTCTTCGTTTTTATCTTTAATTTTTCTTATGAAAATTTATATATAATTCTCTCGCTGTTTCTGGGCTATCTATTCCTTCTGCATTTTTTACTGGTGCAAATTCTTCTTCTCTTTTTACTCTCATTATTGCCATACTTTCCATACTTTGAAATGCATCAAATATAAAAGTTTCAAATTTGTAAGCATTTGGCTTTTCAGCCTTAACTAATTCTCCTCTTGAATTTATATAATTTGCCTTTTTAAATGCCTCGTGATATGGTAATTTATTTTTTGCAATTTCATTTATTCTTTTTATATTAAATAAATTACAATTAATATGAGATTCTCCAAAAACTAATTCCCCATTTTCATCTTTTTTATTACTCATTTCTTCTGAAATTTCTGTATATTCTACAACACTTGGTTTAGAATTTCTTTTACAAAATACTCCTACTCTTTCTTCTGGTCTTGCTTTAACAACAGATTTTCCTGCTGCCATACATTTTTTATTATCTGCAATTGCAACAAAAATTGGATCTATCATATTTACTAAAGGATTATCTACTGGACCTATAAATACCCATTCAATACCTTTATTGTTCATATCTTGTAAAACACCACTTTTTAACATTGATTCGAAAACTCCACCATGTCCATCTGCTGCTAATTTTAGAAATCCTTCTTCGTTTACTAATATTTTTCCTTCTTTATCTATCATAGGTAATTCTCCTTGGATAAAGAATTTTATACCCTCTTTTGGATATTCAAAATAGTTATTATCTTCAAAAAATTTAACTGTTTCTGCATTATTTTCATTGCTTGTCATAATATACCAAGGAATTATTACATTATATTTTTTGTTTGCTTCTTTAATTGGTTTGCAAATCAATTCAAATAAAGATTCATGTGTATCTAAACCTATATCAAAAGTCCCTTTTGGTCCATTATATCCAAGTCTTGTTCCCTGACCTCCTGCCATTGTTAAAACAGCTAATTTAGAATTTTTTATTATTTCTATTCCCTTTTTTTCTAAACTTTCATATTCTTCTTTAGATAATTTATCTTTATCCACATATTCAATAGGTTCAATTTTATCATCACCTATTTTTATTTCTTTCTTTGTGTTTTCATATAGTTCATTCATTAAGTCAAAATCTACACTTAATATTTGATCTAATAGTTTGTCTTTTCCTTTGTTGTCTAATTTATCATAGCAAATTAATAGTTGCTCTTGATGATTCTTCTTTAGTATTTCTTTTACCTCATTAATTTTTTCCATTGATCTGCCTCTCTTAATTTTATATTATTATAAATGACATATACTATATTATAATATAAAATTTTTTTCGTCAATATATACGGAATTTATATTTAAGCTTTCCTTTTTTCTTTCACATATTCGGGGAAAATTTCTTCTATTTCATGTTCTCCAGATGTGTTTAATATCTTATCTGTATAATTTAAAATATCAATTATATTTTTATTAAATTCAATAATATCATAGCAATTAATGATTACAAGTTTTCGTTCTTCATTATTTGTATTAAGCTTTTCTAATACATTATTTGCTTTAATGATAAATTTTGAATCTCCATTTATTAAAATATAGTTTATACTTTTATTATTTATATTCTTTTCTTTATGTATACATTCCTCTATTTTTTTGCTTTTCCAATCTATTGATTTTATTTTTAGCTTTACTTCATCTTTTAAGTTTAATCTTTCTAATAATACATTAACTGTTTTATCTAAGTCATTTTGTAAAATTGTATAAATTTTGCAATCTTTGCTAATCTTTCCTTCAATATATGGAAGTAACATTGTTATTAAATGCACCTCATTCACATAGAAACTAGACATCCTCTTTATTTTTTTTTCATAATACATAGTATTCCCTCCAATTATTTTTGGCTATTTACAAATTTTACCATTGCCATTTTGTCTTGTCAATATTTTCCATTTTTGTTTTGTTTAAATTCATCGACAATTATTTTATCTTCATTTGTATATTTTTTTAATTTCTGTTCATATTCCTATTAATACATAAAATTTAGGAGGTTATTATGAATAAGAAATTAAGTTTTATCTTTACTTTAACAATATTGTTTTGCTTGTATATTTTTTTGCTTTCCACAAATTACGCCAAGAGTGTTTCTGCAAATTTGTCTTCTAATGTTTTTAGATTACATATAATTGCAAATAGCGATTCTGAAGAAGACCAAAATTTAAAGTTAATTGTTAGAGATAATATAATAAATTACATGAATACATTGATATCTAATTCTCATTCGAAAAATAATGTAATTTCCATTGTTTCTAATCACCTAGAAGATTTTAAAAATATTGCTTTAGAAACTATACATTCACATGGTTATAATTATAATGTAAATATTTCTATCGGAAATTTTTATTTTCCTACAAAATCTTATGGTGATATCTCATTTCCCTCAGGACATTATGACGCTTTAAAAATTGAAATAGGAGAAGCTATAGGTCAAAATTGGTGGTGCGTATTATTTCCTCCTCTTTGTTTTGTTAATTCTTCTTCTGGCGTCATTCCTGATGATTCAAAAGATATTTTAAAAGAAAATTTAAATTCTGAAAGTTATGATATTATAAATAATAATAATGAAGATAAGAATATTGATAGTAGTATAAAAATTAAATTTAAAATAGTTGAATTTTTTAATAATTCGTAAAAGTAATAAAATATTTATAATATAGTTGTCAATAGCATTGTTTTATGTTATATTTTATTAGGTATAGTGGATTTTATACTATATTTTTTATGAATATTATATATTTAACATATTATTGGAGGTAATGAATTTGGATAAATTAATAATAACAGGTGGTTCTCCTTTAAAAGGTGAAGTTACAATTAGTGGAGCAAAAAACGCTGCAATTGCTATATTACCAGCAACACTTTTAATTAATGGTTCTTGTACAATAGAAAATGTGCCTAATATAAGTGATGTTAAAATTTCTTGTAAAATTTTAGAAGAATTAGGTGCAAAAATCACATGGGTTAATGATAATACCTTAACTATTGATTCTTCAAATATTACATCTACTCATGCACCATTAGAATTAACTAGAAAATTTAGAGCTTCTTATTATTTAATAGGTTCATTACTTGGTAGATTTAAAGATGTTGAAGTAGGTTTACCTGGTGGATGCAATTTAGGTCCTCGTCCTATAGATCAACATATTAAAGGTTTTGAATTATTAGGTGCTAAGGTTGATGTTTCACAAGGGAAAATCCAAGCCAAAGCGAAAAAATTAATTGGTAATTCTATATATTTAGATGTTGTATCTGTTGGTGCAACAATAAATGTAATGTTATCTGCTGTTCTTGCTGAAGGCACTACTACTATAGATAATGCTGCAAAAGAACCTCATATAGTTGATGTTGCAAACTTTTTAAATACTATGGGAGCAGATATTCGTGGAGCTGGTACAGATATTATAAAAATTAATGGTGTTAAAAGTTTGCATGGTAATGCTACATATTCAGTTGTACCAGACCAAATAGAAGCTGGAACCTTTATGCTTGCAGCTGTTGCTTCTAAAGGTGACGTTACTATAAAAAACTGTATAACAAAACATTTAGAATGCGTAACTGCTAAAATATTAGAAATCGGTGCACATGTAGAAGATATTGACGGAGATACTTTAAGGGTTTGGACTTCTAAAAGACCAACTAAAGCAACTATTAAAACTGCACCATATCCTGGTTTTCCTACAGATTTGCAACCTCAAATGGGTGTTGTTCTATCTATAGCTAACGGAACTAGTATAATAAATGAAAGTATTTGGGATTCGCGTTTTCAATATACTGCTGAATTAAATAAAATGGGGGCTAATATTACTGCTTCTGGTAAATCTGCTGTTTTCCAAGGAGTTAATGAATTGTCTGCTGCACCGGTATATTCTTCAGATTTGCGTGCCGGAGCAGCTCTTATAATAGCAGGAACTATAGCAAAAGGAAAAACTGAAGTTTATAATCTAGAACATATAGATAGAGGTTATGAACATATAGAAGACAAATTTAGACAATTGGGTGCTAAAATAGAAAGAGTGTCTGAATAAGCAAAGGATGAAATTAAATGTTAAATTTTAGAAGTTTATATAGTGGAAGTACGGGAAATAGTCTTTTTATTGAAAGTAATAATACAAAAATATTAGTAGATAGTGGAGTTAGTTTAAAAAAACTAACTTCTGCTTTGTCTTCTAATGATATTTCTATTTCTGATATAGATGCAGTTATTGTTACACATGAGCATTCTGACCATGTGCAAAGTTTAGGGATGTTATCTTCTAAATATAATATACCTGTTTATGCAAATGAAAAGACTTGGGATGCAATGCCTAAACAAAGAGAGCGCATTGATAGTATAAATCAAAAAACCTTTAAATCATATGAAAAATTCGAAATTGGTGATTTAACTGTTGACCCTTTTTCTATTCCTCATGATGCCGCAGATCCTTGTGGTTTTAATATTATAAATAATAATGATAAAATTAGTATAGCAACAGATATTGGACATATGACTAATTCTATTATAAATAAATTAGATGGTAGTTCTTTTATTTTGCTAGAATCTAATTATGATCCTGAAATATTAAAATCTGGAAAATACCCATATTACTTGAAAACTAGAATTTTAGGTCCAAATGGTCATTTGCCAAATGAAATGGCTGGTAAGACGATAGCTTATTTATCCAAAGGATCTTTGCAAGAAGTTATGCTTGGACATTTAAGCAAAGAAAATAATTTTCCAGAATTAGCTTATCAAACTGTTATAGAAGAATTAATAAGTAAAAACTTTGATGAAAATTCTATAAGAGTATCTGTTGCTAATAGAAATGAACCTAGTAAGTTAGTTACTGTTTCTTAGTATATAATTTCTTATAAACTGCTATGAAAATTATATAGCAGTTTATTTTATATTAACTACTATTCATGATTTTTTATTCCTTTCTAATAATATAAGGAGGTTGTTATGTTATCTATTAATATAATATGTATTGGTAAAATTAAGGAAAATTTTTTAAAAGATGCAATAAACGAATATTCAAAAAGACTTTCTAAATACTGTAATTTAAATATTATAGAACTTCCTGATGAAAAATTACCTTCAAAATTAAATGATAAAATTATTAATAATATAAAAAATTCTGAGGGAAATAAAATATTGGCTCATTTAAAAAAAGATTCTTATAAAATTTGTTTAGATTTAAAAGGTAAACAATATTCTTCTGAAGACTTCTCATCTAAACTTGACTCTATAGCTCTTAATTATAATAGTTCTATTACTTTTATTATTGGAGGCACCCTAGGAATATCTGAAGATGTTTTGAATGTAGCAGATGAAAAAATTTGTTTTTCCAAAATGACATTTCCTCATCAATTAATAAGAATATTTTTAGTTGAACAATTATTTAGAGCTTTTAAAATATCTAATAACGAAACTTATCATTGGTAAATATATTGGGGGCTACAGAAGGAACATTATATTATTTTTATGCAATTATCTCTTCTTTTTTTGGGGGAGCTGTAATAATTATAAGCATATAAAATTGCTCCTTCTGTAAGATTATTAACTTTTTAACTTTTTTTGGATTTTTTTAGAAATAATTTCTTGAATAATTTTCTTTATAAAAAAATAAATTGAAATAAAAATTAATATTTTAAAAAACATATTTCCTCTTTGAATTAATTTTATTTATATTACTCCCTTTTTGTTTCTTTGTCAATAAAAATCATTCGACATTTTTCTACATATAATTAAATAAAATAATTACAGTTGCAACACTTACAAGGTTTATAAGTAATGATGCAAGTAGTGTAAATCTTATTTTCCTTACCCCTATTGAACTAGTATATAAAGCAATTGTATAAAATGTAGTTTCTGTTGCTCCCATTATTGTTGCTGCAATTAATCCTATTTTGCTGTCAACGCCATTTTCTTGTATTATATTCGTAGCAATACCCATAGATGCACTACCTGAAATTGGCCTTAATATTGCTAATGGCATTATCTCTACAGGAATATTTAACATTTTCAACAGTGGCTCCATTAAGTTAACTACAAAATTAATTATTCCTGAACTTTTTAATAAATTTATTGCTAAAAATATTGCGAGTAAAGTTGGGAATAATTCTATTACTATTTTTATTCCTTTTTTTGCACCTATAATAAATATATCATATACATTCTTTTTTTCTATAAATCCATACGCTATTATAAAAACAATTATAAATGGAATTATAATTTCCGATATATAATTAATAAAATTCATTTTTTTACTCCTTTTTTGATAAGATTTTAACGGTTAATATTCCTATTACAACTGCTATAATACTAGCCATATAACTTGGAACTATTATACTAGATGGATTTGCCGCTCCCATTGAAGCTCTTATTGCAATTACTGTTGTTGGAATAATTTGTATAGATGCTGTATTTAAAACTATAAACATTACCATAGAATTAGATAACTCTTCTTTATTTTTATTTTCTTCTTGCAATGATCGTATAGCCTTAAGCCCCAATGGTGTTGCTGCATTTCCTAAACCTAGAAAATTTGCAACAATATTCATTGATATCTCTTTATATGCTTTTTTATCCTTTTTTACATCTGGAAATAAAAACTTCATGATTGGAGATAAACATTTTGTTATTTTATTTATTAATGTAGTTTCTTTAACAATTTCCATTATTCCATTCCACATACACATAATCCCCATAAAACTTAAGAGCATTTCAATTGTTTGCTTACATGAATCGAAAATAGAATTATTCAGTTCATTCATATTAAAATTCAAAATTGCATAAATAAACGAAATTACTATAAAACATGGCCACAACTTATTTAACATTATTTCTCCTCCATATTTCATTCTATTAGTTTAAATTTAATTTTATACAAAATATTTCCAAAAACAGGAAAACTTTCTTAATCTTAAATTATTGACCAATCCGAGTTTATATGCTATTATTATAGTATAAATTGTCGTTTAATTTGGATGAGGAGGATTGTACATGAAATCAACAGGAATTGTAAGAAGAGTAGATGAATTAGGAAGAGTTGTCATTCCTATAGAATTAAGAAACAAGTTTGATATTAAAGAAAAAGATCCTATTGAAATATATGTTGATGGTTCTTCTATAGTGTTAAAAAAATATGAACCTAATTGTATTTTTTGCGGTAATACAAAAAATTTAGTAACATATAAAGATAAATTAATTTGTCCAAAATGTATTACATCTCTATCAAAAATAGAAGATGAAGAAAAATAATATAAATAATTATTCCAAATTTTTATTTATATATTTCTAAATAAAAAAGAACATCCTATAATTCAGATGTTCTCTTTTTTATGGCTAATTAATTGGTAAATTGCTTATAAATTTCATTTTTTGCAACTTGTCTATCTTTTGCTATTTTCTTGATTATTTCTTTTTTTTCTAGCCCCATTTTTTCATAATATTTATAATGCTCTTCTATGGATAACTCACTTAATTTATTCTCTTCATTTTCGTTGATATTTTCATTTTTATCTATTATTATTACATATTCTCCTTTGGGATTTTGCAATTTATCTTTAATTTCATCTATTTTCCCCCTTATAAATTCTTCATGTATTTTGGTTAATTCTCTAGCTATAACAATCCTTCTATCATCTACATAATTTTCCAAATCTCGCATTGTATTTTTTATTTTATGTGGTGCCTCATATAATATTACAGTATTATTATTGTCTTTTATTTGCTCTAATTCTTTCGTTCTAATTTTTTTATTTAATGATAAAAATCCGTAGAATGTAAAATTACGAGTATTTACTCCTGCTGCCATTAAAGCTGTTATAATCGCACAAGCTCCTGGAATAGGTATTACCTCTATCTCCCTTTCTATTGCTTCCTTTACAATAAATTCTCCTGGATCTGAAATAACTGGCGTTCCCGCATCTGAAATTAATGCAATATTTTTTCCTTCTTCTATTTTATTTAGTATATCTTCTGTTTTATTTTCTTCATTGTGCCTATGATAACTAATTAATGGCTTCGAAATCTCTAAATGATTTAATAACTTTAAAGAATGCCTTGTATCTTCTGCTATTATAAAATCTACTTCTTTTAATACATTAATGGCTCTTAATGTAATATCTTCTAAGTTGCCTATTGGTGTAGCTACTATATATAATTTTCCTTTCATTTTTCCTCCTATTTTTTATTATATATTCTTAAAATTTCATCTGTATATGAATTATCTTCATTATATATAACTAATGGTTTTTCTATTTCTAAAAATGGCTTTGCATTTTTTACTCCTTTTATTAAAATTAAGTTTGGCTTACTATCAAGTTTGGAATAAACTATTCTCAATTTTTTTGCTTCTATTTTATATTTTTTAAATATATTAATTATTTCACTCAATCTTTCTGGTCTATTTACCATATAAAAAGAACCTTTATCTTTTAGAACTTTGCTACCATTAGCAATAAAGTCCTCCAAATTTGCTGTAATTTCATGTCTTGAAATTAATTTATTAATATTTTCATTTTTCACACCACTATTTTCTTTTTTATATGGTGGATTTGTAACTATTGCATTTACTGAATTTGCATTTAAATAATTTATTATATTTTTTATGTTATCATTTATTATTGTTATTTTATCTTCTAAATTATTTAATTTAACACTTCTATTAGCCATTTCAGCTATATCTTTTTGAATTTCTAATGCATATATTTTTTTGCATTCTGTCTTTTTAGATAATAAAATACTAATTATTCCTGTTCCTGTCCCAATATCCAATATTGTACTATCTTTTTTTATTTCTTTTGAAAAATCACTTAATAAAATACTATCTATTCCAAAACAAAAATAATTTTCATTTTGTATAATTTTTAGTCCTTTATATTCTAAATCGTCTATTCTTTCATTTTTCTCTAATTTCATTTTTATTCCTCAACATAATAAATTTCATTTCATATTATATACTATATATTTAATTTTTTCAAATTTGGAGGTAATTATAACTATGGATAAAAAGGAAATTACAAATAAGAAAAATAATTTAATTTGTTCTTTATATCAGGTTGAAAGTTTTCTAAATAAATTTACAATCTTATTAAAGACTAAAAATTTTGCTGAATTTTTAAAAAAACAAAATTAATAATCTTGTCTAGAAAAATTATTTTCAAAACTTATTTCCCCATCTTTAAAAGATTTATTTTCCTCTCCATTTATTAATATTCTTACAGAATTAACTTCATTTAATTCTGTAACTGTCTTTACTATTGTTTCAATAATTACATCTTCGTTTTCTTTTCCTTCTATTGCATTATTTATAAAATCCTCCGAAAAATCTATGTATAATATATCTTCAATTAATTTTACATTATTTAATTTCGTATTTTCTGGTATTGCTTTTTCTAGTTTTTCATTTTTTGGTCCTGAAATCAATTGTTCTATTAAGTATTTATATGGATTCTTTAATAATTCATTTGCATTTATATTTCTTGCTTCTGGATTAATTTCTTTGCTTTCTTTATTTACAAAATATAGTGAAATAATTGTATTTCTTAATTGATTTTCACTTATTTCTTCTTCTGGAACATATTCTTCTATTATTTCATTCTTTTCTTTAAAATCATTTCTATTAAAATAGTATATTACAAATCCTAGAATTACCACTAATAGTATTAAGAAAAAAACAATAAAAAAACCTTCTCTTTTTTTCATTTTATCCCTCCTTTTTCTTGATTAATTATTATGAAAGACAAGTATAAAATATAACTTATTTTCATATTTTTACAATTTGACAAAATAGCTTTTTCCGTATAAAATTATCTTGTGAAATTGTACTTTTTTATAAAAGTATTGAAAGGAGAAACTTATGGAAAATATACTTCATGTTGGCCTAGATGTAGGATCAACAACAGTAAAAATTATAGTTATAGATTCTAATAAAAAAGAAATATATTCAGATTATACAAGACATTTTTCAGATACTAAGAATACTGTTTGCAAAGTCTTAGATTCATTACCAGAAAAATTTCCAAACAGTAAATTTACTATTGCTCTTACAGGTTCTGGAGCAATGTCTGCAGCTACATTCTTAGGGCTACCTTTTATTCAAGAAGTTGTATCTTGTAAAAGAGCTGTTGAAAAGTTTATACCTCAAACGGATGTAGTTATTGAGCTAGGTGGAGAAGATGCTAAAATAATATACTTCGATCAATCTATAGAGCAAAGAATGAATGGAACTTGTGCTGGTGGTACAGGTGCATTTCTTGACCAAATGGCTTCATTACTAGATACCGATACAGCTGGACTTAATGAGCTTGCAAAAGATTATTCTACAATTTATCCTATTGCTTCTCGTTGTGGTGTTTTCGCTAAGACAGATGTTCAACCTTTAATAAATGAGGGAGCTGAAAAATCTGATATAGCAGCTTCAATTTTTCAGGCAGTTGTTAATCAGACAATAAGTGGACTTGCTTGTGGTAGACCAATAAGAGGTACTGTTGCATTTTTAGGAGGACC
>CATZPY010000015.1 GCA_958422985.1 uncultured Clostridium sp. | reverse complement strand
TTGGACTAATAGGATTAGAAACAGTAACATTAAGATATGCAGTAGTTCTAACTAAGAAACAAAAGAGAAAATAGGACTTTAGAGTAATACTCAGGAAAAAATGAAAGAATAAAAAAGAAATAATTCAGATAATGTGTAATAATTAATAAGAAAAAAAGAATTTCAAATTTGAAATTCTTTTTTTGTATATTGGTAACTATAGATATTCATAAAAAAATCAAAAAAATATAAAAACCCAAAATATCAACGAAAATCGACAATTGCATAGTTTGTAAAAAATGTAAAAAATAACGGTAACACTATAAAAATACACAATAATTTTTGCTAGTTACATAAGAAGTATAAGTTTGACATTACGATTTTGCAAAGTTAAAATAGGTGTAGCAAAAAATAAACATGAAAGCAAAAGAAGGATGTGGGAATTATGCATTATGCAGATATTAAGAAAGTAGACATAGCAAATGGAGAAGGTGTTAGAGTATCATTATTTGTAAGTGGGTGTAGACATCATTGTAAAGGATGTTTTAACGAGATTGCATGGAACTTTAAATATGGTAAAGAATTTACAGAGGATACAGTAGATGAAATTATGAAAGATTTAGACCACGACTATGTGGAGGGATTAAGCTTACTAGGAGGAGAACCACTAGAACCAGAAAACCAAGAAGCATTAGCAAATTTAGTTACAAAAGTAAAAGAAAAATATCCAAATAAAAATATTTGGTGTTATACAGGATTCGATTTCGAAAAAGATATTATTCCAGAATGTAAAACTTCTAATGTAACAAACAAGTTAATATCTAATATAGATGTTGTGGTAGATGGTAAATTTGACGAAACCAAAATGGATAAAACATTAAAATTTAGAGGGTCAACTAATCAGAGAATAATAGATGTAAAAGAAACATTAAAAGATAATGCAATTAAAATGGTAAAATTTACCGATTAGCATATTGACAACCAAAAGTTAATTATATATAATAGAGTAGCTATAAAATTGTAGGTGATATTATAAATTAATATTGCCCTAATTTATTGGCAACAAATTTAAACTATTAAACTATTGTGTTAAAAGTAGCACAAAAGTTTAATTTTATCCCACAGTTGTAAGAAGCCGGAAGGAGGGGAATATAATGTCATCAGAAGTTAAGGTAAAAGATGGAAATATAGAAGATGCTTTAAAAAGATTTAAAAGACAATGTGCCAGAAATGGTGTAATCCAAGAAGTTCGTAAAAGAGAGCATTATGAAAAACCTAGTGTTAGAAGAAAGAAAAAATCAGAGGCAGCTAGAAAAAGAAAATTTTAATATAAAATTAGTAAATGAGGTTGGAAACTAGAATAAATCTGGTTCCAACCTTTTTGATTATGTGTAATTACATTAAACAACTGGAATTTTAAGGACCGTCCCTCGATCCCGAAGTTCAAATAAGGAGGAAAAAATATGTTAAAAGAAAAATTATTAGAAGATTTAAAAAATAGCATGAAAGAAAAGAATGTTGTAAGAAAAAATGTGGTTCAAATGATTAGGGCTGCTATTTTACAAAAAGAAAAAGATAATCAAATAGAGCTTAATGATGAAGAAATTATGCAAATAATTGCTAAAGAAGCTAAAACTAGAAAAGATGCTTTACCAGATTATGAAAAAAGTGGAAGAGAAGATTTAATAAAGGAAGTTAAAGAAGAAATTGCTATTATAGAAGAATATTTACCAAAGCAATTAACTAAAGAAGAAATATTACCAATAATACAAGAGATAATAAATAAAACAGGTGCAAGTAGTATAAAAGATATGGGAAAAGTAATGGGAGAAGCTAAGAAACAATTAGGTGTTAGTGCAGATGGAAAAACAATAAGTGAATGTGTAAAAGAATTATTATTAAAATAAAGTTATAGGAGCAATAATGAAAGTAAAAATAAAGGAACATATAAAGAGGCATCAATTTTCATATAGTGCATTGTTAATATTATTTTGTTTTTGCGGTCAAATATTTTATTATAATAGAATAGATGTTTCGGACGAATTGTTTACTTTTGCCAATACGCATAAATTACATAATGGAATAAATTTGTATTCACAAAATAATGTAATAGATACACCACTTTTTTTCTGGATAGGTAATTTGTTTTTATCTATTTTGGGAGATAATTTTTTTGTATATAAAATATATGGAATAATTATATTCGAAGTAATTTTTTTATTACAACTAAATATTTTAAGAAAATTGAAAGTTCCAACAGCAAGAGCGACTGTATATGTATTGTTAATTTCGTTACCATTTGTAAAAACATTGCTCCCATGTGGAGCAAATTATAATAATTTAGCAATTTTATTTTGGCTATTAGGAATGAATTTTATTATAAAAAAAGACGATTTACATGTAAATATAATAGAACAAGGAATAGTATCTGCACTAATATTTGCTACAAAACAAAATATAGGAATATATTATTTAATTGGACTTACAATATTCACTATATATAATTATAGAAAAGAGATAAAAAAAGTAGTAAAAAAATTATTTGGAACATATGTAATATTTTTAGCAACAACTATGTTATGGATTGCTATTCTTATTATGCAAGGTGAGTTTAAAGACTTCATTAACTATTGTTTCTTAGGAATAGGTGAATTTGCAACAAATCACTTTGAAATACAAGATTTTAATATAGTGCTATATGCAATTCCAATTATAGCCTTTATAATTGCGTGGTTTATGAAAAAGAAAGAAAAATTAAAACTAAATGATAATTTTACTAAAATAAGTATATTCTTTGCATGTTTTACATTTACAAGCTTAATTATAGGTTACCCTATATTTAATATATATCATATTACATTGGCATTAATTGTTCCTATAGTTTATTGTATTTATTTAGCAGAGCAATTTGTTATAAATGCTAAAGAATTATTTGAGCTAGATATTATAAGAAAGATAATTGTAGGTTATATAAGCATAGCATTAATAGTGAATATATTTTATTTGGGGATTACCATATCAAGAGGATTTAACGTAAAAGAATATGAAGATCCTTACTTCTCTATGTTTGCAACAAAAGAAATGCAAGGAAAAATTAGCGAAGTGACAAATTTTGTAAAATTAAAAGAAAAAAATAACCAAAAAGTTATAATATTTTCAGAAGAAGCAAATATTTACCAAATATTATTGGGAAAAAATTATCAAGACTTTGATTTACCATTGTTGGGAAATTGGGGATATAAAGGAGAAGAAAGAGTTTTAGAAAAAATTAAAAACATGAAAGACACATTTATTTTGCTTAAAGACAAAAATGTGACTGAGCAAGAATCAAAAAAAATAAAAGACTATATTAAAGGAAATTATAATAAAACAGGAGAAATTGCAGATTTTGAAATATATTATATAGAGTAAAAAGTATAGAATAAAATTGTAAAAATAGTAAAAGATAAAATAAAAAGGAGAAAAAATATGTCATATGAAAAAGTTATTTTAAAAGAAGGCATTACCTTTCATAATATTAATACAGAAAAATTTAAAACAAATCTTTGTGCAGTTTTTTTAACATTTCCACTAGAATATCAAAATGCAACTAAAGATACTCTAATAGCACTAATGCTAAAAAGAGGAAGCAAAAAATTAAAAACAAGGGAAGAAATAACAAGTAAACTGGCAGAACTATATGGGGCAGAACTTGATTCTGGAATAGAAAAATCTGGAGATAATCATGTTTTAAAATTTTACTTAGAAAGTTTAAACGAAGAGTATTTACCTAAAAAAGAGGATTTATTGCAACAAAGTATAAGTGTATTATTAGATATTGTGTTTAATCCTAATATTAATAACAATGAATTTAATAAAGAATACTTAGAACAAGAAAAAAACAATTTAGAGCAAATAATAAATTCAAAAATAGATAATAAAGCTATGTATGCGTTAAATAGAACAATAGAAGAAATGTATAAAGGAAAGCCTTATGGAATATATAAATATGGGTATGTAGAGCAATTAAAAGAGATAACAGCCCAAAATTTATATGAATATTATAAAAAACTAATAGATACTTGTAAAATAGATATTTTTGTGTCTGGAAACAATATAAATGTAGAAGACTTAAAAGATAATCCCATTATTAAAGAATTAAAAGAAAGAAAAAGTAATTATGTAAGACAAGGTTTGGGAAGTAATGAAAATAAAGAAAAAGTTGTAGAAGAAAAAATGGATATATCCCAAGGGAAACTTATAATTGGAATGGACTTAGACTTAAAAGAAGATAATTTAAGGTTTGGTGCTCAAGTATATAATACAATATTAGGTGGTAGTGCTAGTTCGAAATTGTTTAAGAATGTAAGGGAAAAAGCAAGTTTAGCATATACGGTATCTTCAAATTACATGAAACTAAAATCTAATATTTTTATTAGAGCAGGAATAGAAATAGAAAATTATGACAAAACTGTAGAAATTATAAAAGAACAATTAAAAGATATGGAAGAAAGCAATTTTTCTGAAGAAGATATTAACCAAGCTAAAAGAACAATATTATCTAGCATAAATAATATAGAGGAAGAACAAGATATAGAACTTTCTTATTACTACGGACAAGAGTTATCAGATAAAATGATGACAATAGAAGAATATAAAAATAATATAGAAAAAGTAACAAGAGAAGAAATTAACAGTGTAGCAAAAAGTCTTAGTATAAACACTATCTATTTTTTAAGAAACTAGGAGGATAAAATGGAAATATTAGAAAATAAAACAGTGAAAGAGAAAGCATATTTAGAAGAATTAGAAAATGGGCTTAAAGTTATTATTGTTCCTAAAGAAAACACTAATAAGAAAATGGCAATAATAGGGACTAAATTTGGTTCTATAGATAATCATTTTATAAATCCTAAAACAAAAGAGGAAATAACGATACCCGATGGAGTTGCGCACTTTTTAGAACACAAAATGTTTGAACAAGCAGATGGAACTAACAGCTTAGATAATTTAACAGCAATTGGTGCAGAAGCAAATGCCTACACAACAAATGATCATACAGCATATTATTTTGAAACAATAGATAATTTTGAAGAAGCATTTTGCGAATTACTAAATTATGTATTTCATCCTTATTATACAGATGAAAATGTAGAAAAAGAAAAGGGAATAATTGCACAAGAAATAAAAATGTATGATGATGACCCAATATCTAAGGTATTTTTGAATTCATTAAACTGTATGTATAATTTATGCCCAGTACGCATAGATGTAGCAGGAACAGTAGACTCTATAAACAGGATAACTAAAGAAACATTATACCATTGTTATAATACATTTTATCATCCTTCTAACATGGTTTTAGCAGTATGTGGCAATTTTGAACCAGAATATATTTTAAACCTAATAAAAGAGAATATGCCTTATTACGAAAAACAAGGAGTAATTAAAAGAATATATCCAAGTGAAAAAGAAGAAATTTACAAAGCAAATATGCAAGAAGAAATGGAAGTTAGCGTTCCAGCCTTTGTAATAGGAATAAAAGATAAAGTAGAAAATACAGATATAATAAAAAAAGAATTAATATTGAATATAATATTAAACTGTATATTTGATGAAAATTCGGAATTATTTAAAAAATTATATGAAGAGGGCTTAATAATTACAGAGCCAGATTTAGAATATGAATATTCCGATATATATTCTCAAATAAGTATATTTGCATCATCTAAGAATCCGGAAAAAGTTTTTGAAAAGTTTAAGCAAACTGTAAAAGAAAAAATTAAGAAAGGTATAAGTGAGAAAGAATTTATTAGAACAAAAAATAAGATATATGGTAGACTAATTACTTCATATAATAGCCCAGCTCAAATAGCCAGAATATTTATGAGAGATAAATTAAATAATATTAATACATTTGATTATGTAGAAAGATGGAAAGAAATTAGAATAGAAGATGTAAACAATATGTTAAAAGAAAAATTTAAAGAAGAAAGAATGATTTTATCTGTTGTTAAGCCAAAAGAATAAAATTGTATAAAATAATAGAAAAAGAAGAAATTTGTATCTTCTTTTTTTATTTTGCAAAAAAACTAAAAAAATAGTCATACGAAAGTTTGGAAACACGCATAAAAATAGGAATATTTAATTGAATAGCATAAAAAAATATGGTAACATAAAATACACAAAAGAAAACCGAAAAAGGAGTGATTTATATGTTAAATGAAGAGATTTGTAAAGTAAGAGATAAATTAAACAAAAGTATAGAAGAAAATGTAGATTATTCTGCTATTTATAAAATAAGTGTAGAGTTAGATATGCTAATTGCGAAATATTATAATGAGAAATTAATTAAAGAAAATAGGTGCCAAAATATTACATAAAAGTTACATTTTCTTTAAAAAAGCAAAAGATATTGCAAATAGAAGCTAAATGTTGTATAATCATTTTATGGATTAGTATCAAATAATAGAATAAAGAGGAGGAAAAGAGCAATGAAGATTTCAAAAAGAACAGCTCAAATAATAACAGTATTAACTGTAGTATTAGGAACTTTATTTGCAACATCAATGGTATTTGCTGCAGGATATGATATACCAAAAGCAACAAGCTCTGGAGCAGATGGTGCGCTTAGCTCAATTGGTAGTATGGTACTTTCAGTAGCACAAATAGTTGGTACAGCAGTTGCTGTTATTATGCTTATAGTATTAGCAATAAAATATATTTCAGCAGCACCAAACGATAAAGCAGACATTAAAAAACATGCTGTTGTATATATAGTAGGAGCTATAGTATTATTTGCAGCTTCAGGATTATTAGGAATTATAAAAAGTTTTGCTAATGGTTTACCAGCTTCTTAATGAGGTGAAGCAAAATGAAAGAAAAAATAATAAAAATTTTAACTATTATATTAATGTTATTTGTAGTATTTAATATAAGTAATTTTGTATATGCAGGCGAAATAAATACAGAAGATTTTACTGGAATATATACTAAAGAGGGTGTATCAGACTTAGATACTAAAACTGGTAAGATACTTAATATTGTACAAATAGCAGGTACAGCAATTTCTTTAGTTGCGTTGTTGGTACTAGGAATGAAATATATGCTTTCTAGTCCAAATGATAAAGCAACTATAAAAGAAAAAATGGTACCATATGTAATAGGCGTAATAATTTTCTTTGCAGCTTCAAATCTTGTAACAATAGTTATAAAATTTGCAATGGGAATGCCTAAGAGCTAACGAGAAAATAGAAATAAAAACCTAAATGTTAAATATTTAACATTTAGGTTTTTTACTTTTAAAAAATCGTTTAGGGATGTGGCAACTATAACCAGAAATACATTAATAAAAATAATAAGAAAATTTTTACAAAAATAAGACATTTAGCTGTAATTTATTGCAAAATATAGGGGAATAAAGTATAATTATGTATAAGTATAAAATGGGAAAAAAGGAGTGTTTATAGTGAAAAAAGCAATATTTTTTATTATAAATTTATTAATGGTTTTATTAATAGTATTTATTCCAGTAAAAACATTCGCAGCAGATGAAGTAAAAACTTGGGATGAACTTAAAGCAGATGCAGATGCTTTTATAGAAAAAGGTAAAGAAAAAGATGTTATAAATAGTAGCGATGTGGCAACAACAATAATGCCAATAGCACAAGCATTAGTTGCTGTTGCAGCAGGGGTATTAGTAATAGTAACATGTATAATGGGAGTTAAATATGCAACTGCAAGCAGTCCAGACGCACAGGCGAAATTAAAGAAACAGCTAATAGGATTAGTTATTTCTATAATAGTAGTATTTGGAGCACATACTATTTGGACAATAGTATATAACTTTATGAAAGAATTTTAATAATTAATAAAACTAAACAAAGGAGGAATAAACATGGGTACTTATTATGTTCCTAGAAATTATAAAGGAGAGTCTAGAATATTATATATTTTTACTGCTAAATCCTTAATTACAACAGGTGTTGGTGCACTTATAGGATTTATATTCTACTTTATTTTTGGAATAGTATTACGGGTATAAAACAGCAGGTTTAATAATAATGGGTGTATTTGGTCTTTTAGGTTGGATGTATGGTGCTATAAAAATACCTACTATAGCTGGTATTGCTGTAACAAAGAAAGTTGGAGGAGAATCATTAGACGAAATTATAACAAGGTATATAAAATTTAAATCTAAAAGACGTATTTATTCTTATACAGATACAATAACAGAAGAAGATACAAAGGAGGAAAAATAATATGGACAATATTATAATGGGGTTAAACATAATGCTTATTATACTAGTTGTTGTAATAATTGGTTTAATAATAGCATATTACTTTTTCGTTTATAAAAGTAAAGTAAATACAGAACAAAGAGAAAAGGAAAAAGAAGAAAAAAAAGCTAACAAAGAGTTTAATGGAATACCAAGAGAAACAACAGATAAAATATTAGATTTTGACGAAGTTAGAGATGATATGATAATAAGAAAAAACGGACAACAATATGTAATGGTTGTACAATGTAAAGGTATAAATTACGACTTATTATCAGAAGTAGAAAAAGAATCTGTAGAAAGAGGCTTTGTAGAATTTTTAAATACTATTAGATTTCCAATTCAATTATATGTGCAAACAAGAAGCTTAAACTTAAGAAAAACAATAGATGCATATAAAGAAAAAGTAAATGTAATTGCAGAAGAAATAAAAGCTCTTCAAAAGCAAAAAGTAGAATACGAAAAAATAGGAAACCAAAAACAAGTAGATATGTTAAACTTCGAAATTAGAAGAAAAGAAAACGTTTTAGAATATGGTCAAGATATATCAAACTATATTGGAAGAATGAGCTTTAACCAAAATGTATTGCAACAAAAAACATATGTTGTAGTTTCTTATTTTAAAAGTGAATTAGGAAACATTTCTAATTACTCAAAAGATGAAATTATAAATATGGTATTTACAGAACTATATACAAGAACAGAAACATTAATAAGAAGTTTAGGAAGTGCACAAGTTTCTGGTAGAATATTAGATTCAGAAGAATTAACAGAATTATTATATATAGCATACAACAGAGATGAAGAACAAATATATCAATTAGATAGAGCATTAGATGCACAATATGATGCATTATATTCTACATCTAAAGATGTTCTACAAAAACAAAGAGATAGAATAGATAGACAAATAGATGATATGGCTGTAGATTTAGCTTCAGATAGTTTGTTAAAAGCAGATAGTATATTAAAAGATAGAGAAAAATTAAACAACGAATTAAGAGAAAGAACAATAGAAATAATAGAAGAATACAAAAATCAATTAAGTCCAGACTTATATAACGAAACAAAGAAAATTATAGAAGAAAAAACAAAAGAAGACCAAGAAAAGGAAAAAGAAGAAAAAGCAACTGAAGATAAAACAAATCCAACAGAAGCAAAAAAGAAAACAACAAGAGGAAGACCAAAAAAGGCGGACAAATAAAAGGATTGGAGGAAAGTTTTAAATGAGAAATAAAAATGTAGAAGAAAAAGAAAATAAAGTAGAAGTTCCAAAAGGTGTTTTAGGAAAAAATGCTAAAGGCATAAAAGATTTAATTGCACCAGCTGGAATAGATTTTTCTAATATAAACCATGTAGAAATAGTTTCTACAAAAACAAGATATGCAAGAAGTATGGTAGTGGCAAATATTCCTAGAATGTGTACATTTCCAGAATTTTTAAGAAGCATGTATACATTTGGAGATGTAAATACATCTGTATTTATTGCACCAGTTAGTGAAAGTTCTTCACAAACAGACTTAAATAGAACAATTAACGAACTAGAATCTGAAAGGTTAGTCGCAATAGATAGAGGAGATATTAACCGTGAAAGAATATTAGCACAAAAAAGAATAGAAGCAGAAGACCTAAGAGATCAAATAGCAAGTGGTTTTAATAAGTTATACGAATCTACAATAGTTTGTACATTGTTTGCTTATAGTTTAGAAGATTTAGACAAAGAAACAGAGTTATTAGCCTCTGAAATGGCAAAAACTTTAATAGATGTAAAGCCAGCATGGGCAATACAAGAAGATGCTTTTAGAACAAACTTACCATTTAATGAAAATACTATAAAGAAATCTCATAATTTCGATAGAAATTCTATGGCAACTGTTTTCCCATTCTTTTCTTCAGAAGTTGGTCACGAAAATGGTATTCCAATAGGATTTGACAAACAAACAGGTCTACCAATACTATTTGATAACTTTAGTTCTACACTTACAAACTACAACTTAGTTATTTTTGGTAAATCTGGAGCTGGTAAAGGTGTTACAATAAAAACAATTACAGCAAGATCTTCTGTTTTAATGGGAATAGAAAGCTTAGCACTAGATGCTGAAGGTGAATATGGTGTTGTGGCAGATGCTCTAGGAGGAGTTAATGTAACAATAAGTCCAAATTCTAATACAATTATAAATTTATTCGATATAGAGCCAGAAACAATAAAAGACGAAATAACAGGAAGAGAAAGAGCGGTTTTAAATATAGAAAACAAAGTAGAGGATGTTACACAAGCTTTACTTACAATGGCAAGAGGAAGTACAAGAAGTGAAGAGGTAAACGAACTTACAAAACAAATTATTGCAGAATCTGTTGCAGAGGAATATGAGTCTAGAGGAATTACAGATGATATAAATAGTTTGTTTGAAGACAATGACCAAGCTAAAAGATTTTCTAAAAATTACATAGGAAGAGCTAAAAAAGAAATGCCAACAATAGGTTCTTGGTTTAAAAGAATTTTAAGAAAAGGACAAGAAAACGAAAATCCCGATTATAGATTCCACTACAGTTATTTATCTAAAGTTATGAAACAATATGTAAGAGAATATAATGGTCAAATGGCATATTTTGATGGTCAATCAACATTCGAATTATTAGAAGGAACACCTTTTATAAACTTAGACATATCTCAACTAGAAGAAAGATTTGCAAGACCACTTGCACAACAAATATTACTTTCTTGGATTTGGGAAAAATATGTTAAGAAAAATAGTGAAGATAAGGAAAAAGCAGCTAAGAAAAGAGTACTTATAGATGAAGCTTGGATGTTACTTCCATACCCAGAAGCAGTAGACTTCTTAAATACAATGGCAAGACGTGCTAGAAAGAGAAATGTTTCTTTAGCTGTTATGTCACAAAAATTCCAAGATTTCTACGAAAAGCCAGAAGCACAAGCGGTTTTAACTTCATCAGATACAAAATTATTCTTAGCACAAGATAAATCCGAAATTCCTTATATAAAGGAAGTATTTAAATTAAGTGAAGGTGAAGCAGCCTTTTTAACAACCTGTAACAGAGGTGAAGGATTATTAAAAGTTGGATCCGATACAGCAATAATTGCAATAAGACCAACTAAGAAAGAATTTGAATTCGTTGAAACAAATGTTAATAAAATTAAATTAATACAAGAGCAAAAACAAAAAGAAGGAAATAGAAACTCATAAGTAAGAGGGAGAATAGATGATTAAAAAAGTAGGGTTAATAATTATAGTTATTGCGACAATATTTAATTTAATATTACCTATGCAAAAGGTTTATGCAGCAGATCCAAAGAAAGAAAACGTAAATGAAGTAATGGGTGGAATTTCTGAGGACTCTGCAGATAGCCTTATAAACGATGGTAAAACAACAGCAAACCCAGAAGGTGGTTCTTCAAAACATAAAGTTTCACCACAGCCAAGTATGGGAGGAGCTACAGCAAGTGCACTTATGAAAGTACTTAATGTTATACCTACTTTAATTAGCAGTTTATTAAATTCTGTTGTTAATTCCCAGCAAATTGATGGAACAGGAACAATGGAATTTACAATACAAGATTTGCTAGAGGGCAAATATGATATGTTTGATATAGACTTTTTTGGAAATGTAAGTCAAACCAAAAAAGTAACAGGGATGTTATCACAAACAGTTGCAGTATGGTATGGAGCAACAAGAAATTTAGCAGTTGGATTAACTTTATTAGTACTAGTATATGTAGGAATAAGAATGGCAATGTCAACTGTTGCAGATGAAAAAGCCAAATACAAAAAAATGCTATTTGCATGGGTAAAAGGTTTTTGTATGATATTTGTTCTTATATATATTATTATGATGGCAATAAATTTATCTAATGGACTTGTAAAGTTGGTTCCCAAAAGTAGTGATAATTTAGAAAAAATCCTAATGTATGGTAATGGTACTATAAAAAATCCAGAAAAAGATTCTATAGCAGAACAAATGGCAACATTAAAAGGATGGAACTATGTAGCAATTTCTATGTTATATTGGATAATAGTATACTATCAATTAAAATTCTTTATATTGTATTTTAAAAGGGTTTTATCGGTAGGGTTCTTAACGATTATTTCGCCATTAATATCTATAACTTATCCTATAGATAGTATTGGTGATGAAAAAGCACAAGGATACCAAAGATGGCTTAAGGAAATTCTTATAAATATATTTATTCAACCATTACATTTAGTAATTTATAGTGTTTTTATAACATCAGCAGGAGCAATTGCAACAGTAGCACCATTATTTGCAGCAATATTCCTTATGGGGTTATCTAGAGGAGAAAAGATTGTAAAGAATATATTTGGAATAAGAGGTGCACAATCAATTAACTCGCTAGGTGGAATTCGTTTAATGCATAGAGCATAGGGGTGTTTATATGAAAAAAAAGAAAATGAACAAAAAGAAGAAAATTATAATTAGTGTATCTGCGGTATTAGCATTTTTAGTTATACTTGTAGTAATACTAAAAATTAGTCAAAACAAACCTATAAATTCTAAAGAGGAAGCAAAATCTTTGCAAAGTATAGTTGAATTTTGCGAATGTAAGTTTATATCTAGCAAAGAATCTGAAGAAAAAGGATATTCACTAGATATATACTTAGAGTTTAAATATAGTCCATATCAAGATGGTGATTCTAAACAACCATATTATGATGTAACTATAGAAGGAATTTCTGAATTTTTAAAATATCGTAATATACGATTAATAGATAAATCTAGAAATCTTGTTATACGAGTAGATACTAAAAATAAAGCGATTAACAAAAAATATTTTAATGATATAGAAGAATCTGAATATTTTAGTAAACTTTTATCTCAAAACACATTGGAAAATAAAAAGGAATTAAAAGAAACTAAATTTGATATAACAAGTGAACTACAAACATTAATAAATAATAACTGGAGTACTAAGAATATAAATTTTGGAGAAAAAACTAGTACATTTAAAGATTATGATATTTATTTTGAAAACGGATATAGAGTAAGAAATATTAATGGAAAATTATTTAATATAGTTTTTACAAATAAATTTGAAAAAGAGGTTATTTCTAATATTAAAGTTGGAGATTCTTTTGAAAAGGTAAAAAAAGAACTAGGAAATAATTACATAGAGCAAAGTGGAATATTAGAATATATGGGGAAAGACTTATATGTATGTTTTACAGCAAATGAAATTTCTGTTTACCCACGAATTTCTTATGATTATACACAGTTTGAGAAATTATTAGAAGAATATAATAACAATAAAGATTTTAATTCTTTTATGAACAAACTTACAAGTATATGGCCAGATTATTCATACTATTCATATGATACAGACTATTGTTATATTATGTACCCGCTAAAAGGTGTACGAATATATAATAGTTCACAAAAAACAGATGGAATACAATTATACCAAGAATATAATGGTAATTTAAAAAATGAATATAAGGAACTTTACCAATTATATTATAATACAAATGAAAGTTTAGTGTTAAAGGCAGAAGAGGATAGAAGAATGCCAAAATGTGAAACAGTAGATAGTGAAGGAGAATTTGTAAGTAAAAAATATTCATATAAATCACAAAAAAATAAAGATGGTAAAATATACGATGTTATAATTTTTTCTTTAGATGAAGAAAACGCAGATAGTGAATTAAGTAAAGACATATATGCAGATAAAATATTATGGTATGATGATGATAATTTAATATATAGTATAAATAAAAAAGGTATATATATGTATAATGCCACAACTAGAAAAACGAAGACTATAGTAACGGGAAAAGACGAATTTAATATAACAAATTTTGACCATGTAAATAAAATTTTAACATATGATGGAAAAGATGTAAAAATAGAAATATAAGGAAAGGAGAAGATGATGAAAAGAATAAAAGGGTTTTTAAAAAACATATTAGTATCATTTTTAGTATTTTATATAATAATAGCAAATACATCATCTTCTTTTGCTAGAAACTTTGACAATGGAGCAAGAGAGTTTTTAGCAACACAAACAGAGCAATTTATAAAACAATATGCTCCTATTACTATTTATAGTGTAAATGGAGAAGACGTACCAGCTCGATTTAATTCAGATAAAAGTGTATTTTATTGTTGTTGTACAACTGGTGTAGCATATATGTACCAAATATTTTTAGGATTAGATATATATAAACTACGGTTTTAATGCAGGAGCAACTAATAATAAAACAACTTTAAGAAATGAATATTGGCATGAGGTATCACCAGGAGAGGCCAAACCAGGAGATATTCTAATAAAAAATGATCACGCCGAAATGGTAGCAGCAGCAAATCCAAGTGCTAAAGCAACAACAGATTTAAGACATTTTAATTTTGGTTCAAGTAATCCAGTTTTAAAAATTCATGAAGCACCTACAGGTGATGCATTTGACATGATATTTAGCTTAAATGAAAATGTTCAAGTTACACCAACAGGTAGTGTGCCAGAGACAGGTGGTGCACTAGAGGAAGAAGATAATGCAACAGAAGACCCAGCAGACGAATTTTATTACCAAGGTTTGCAACAAGGTTCTTTTGCAGGACAAAGCTCACTTAGTTTAGAATGGTTATTTAACTTAATATCTCAACTTGCAGACTATGTAGCTGGATTTATGACAATGATGATAAAAATGGTTGTTGTAGGTTGGGCAAATATAATTGTTAATATAGTTACAGATGCAGTTGATGCAATAACAGGCGAAGCAGTAGAAGAACCAGTAGAAGGTGATGGTGAAGTAGATGGAAATACTATAGGAAATGCTATTACAAATACCAACACAACTACTGGAGATACAGTAAACACATATGATGACCAAAAAATCTTAGAAAATGATGAATTATATACACCAACATCAACAGAATTACAACCAGAAGGTGATGACAAATTAACAATAGACAAAATAATATTTAACAAAGTTCCTTTATTAGACGTAAACGTATTTTCAGATACAGCAGGGGGATATAAGTTAAAAGATGATTCATCTTTACAAATAATAAGAGATAGTGTAGCAAGTTGGTATTATATAATACGTAATATTACGATTGCAGTAATGCTAATAATATTAATATATGTAGGAATTAGAATGGCAATTACTACAGTAGCTTCTGAAAAAGCTGAATATAAAAGAATGCTAGTAAGCTGGGTTGTAGGATTTTTAATAATATTCTTAATACAATATTTCTTAATTCTAGTACTAAATATAAATTCTTCAATTTTAGGATGGATAATGGACTCTCAAAACAGTTTAGGGTTTGAGGATGGAATTTATGAAACTGTAAGAAGAAAAGCATATGAAATAAAATTTTCATCAGGAATGGCTGGAACAATTTTATACATTATATTAATTATATTGATGATAAAATTCTTATATGTATATTTAAAAAGATTTTTAGCTGTTTGTATACTTATTGTTATGGCGCCAATGATGGGAGCAAGCTATGCAATTTCTAAAGTAAGAACAGGAAAAGCAAAAGCATTTACACGTTGGATGAAAGATTACACATTATTAGTTTTAATACAAAGTGTTCATGCATTAATATATACAATATTCCTAACAGTAGTACTTAAAATAACTAACGAATCGCTTGCAGGAATAGTTTTAGCATTAATCGTTATGAACTTTATGTTAAAAGCAGCAAATATATTCACGAGTATATTTGGAATGGTGGGAGATAAAACAGGTTCTAAATCATTAGGCACAATTTTAGGTTCAGACCCTAAAAAAGAAATTTTTGAAAATATTTTTAAAGCAAAAGCGGCAGTAGGTATGGCAGGAAGCTTTGCAGCTGGAACTTTAGAATTTGGTAAAGATCTTAAAGATTCTTTTAAAACAAAAACAGACAGGAAAAAAGAAGTACAAGCACAAGCTTTAGGACTTGGTAACTTAGGTAAAAAAGCATTAGGAAAAAGCTGGAGAGGTATTAAAAATATAGATGCAGCTACAGGACAATATATTCCAGCGGGAGATAAAGAAGTATTAAAAACACTTTCTCAAGACATAAAAAATGAAACTTCAAAAGTTAAGAAGGATAGAAAAAATAGCAGGAAAAAATTTGCTTCAGACCTAAAAAAGACTCAAAATAATAAAATGACAAATGCATTAAAATTAGTTACAGCATTTCCTTTAATGGGAATACATGGCTTTACAGATTTAGGAACAGCGAATTTAGTTACAGGTGGTGCAGATGTAATTGCAAATAGTGTAAGTAGACGAACATTAAAAAATAATACAAGCAGAATACACACAGGAAGATTTCATAGAGTAGTAGAAAAAATTCCTAAACCTATAAGAACAGTAGGAAAGGTAGCAGGAAAAACTGTAGGTACAATAGGAAAAGCAGTAACATGGCCTGTAAGTGGAGCTGTAATAGGTGTAGGAACAGCTTTGAAAGATGGTTTAAAGACAGGTGAGAAAATACAATCCGCATATGAAAATAGAATGGAGAAAATTGACCAAGCAAGAAATGCAGAAACAAATATTATAGATTTATATACACGAGGAAGAAGAGAACAAGAAGACGAAATTAGAAGACAAAATGGAAATAGTACAGATGAAAGCTTAGTAAAAGCAGTGGCGAAAACTTCATTTGACGATTCATACAGAAGAACTATGGAAAATGTTTACGAAGTTTCGGATATAGTAGATAATCGTATTGATAAAGAAGATGCACTATCTAAGTATAAGGCTAGTTTAGGATTTGATAATAGAACAATTAATAGAAATAGTATAGAAGAAGTAAAAGAAAAAATAAAAGAAAAAGCAAGAGAAAACTTAGCAGAAAAAATTAGAGAACAATATGGAAATAGTACAAGTCCAGATATCGAAAGAAGAATACAAGATGAAGTAGATGCAAAACTTTATAGGTTTTCAGTAGATTTAGATGTAGAAATAGATGATAAAGTAGAAACGCATGAAGAATTAGCTAGAAATGTAAATGTTAATACAAGAGTAGAACATGATTATTCAGAAACAATTAATACAGACACATTAAAATCTACAATAGAAGATATTATGAAAAGACATGATGCAGATAAAAGAGTAGATAACAGAATGGAAGAGTTAAGAAATGAGATGCATAGATTACAAAGAATAGACAGGGAATATGCAAATTTAAAAGATAATAAAGATCATACATATTTATATAAAACCGGACCAAATGTTAAAGTACAACAAGAAAGTAGAAGTAATCTTAAAAATGTATTATCAAGTTTAACTTTTAGAAATATAGATATAAATGGGGAAGGGAGATAACATGAAAAGGAATTTATTCAAAATACTAACGATTATAGTATGCATAGTTACCATGTTAAATATAGTATTACCCAATATAACATATGTTGTATATGCAGATAATACAACTAATACAGCAACAACAGAAGCACAAAAAGAAGAAGCAAAAGCAACAGAAAAATATGAAAGCTGGTTAGGTGGACTTGTAGATGGTGTTGCTGGACTACTTACTTGGCCATTAAGATTATTAATTTTATCAGTTGGTTATGTAGTAAGGCTAATAGTTGGTGGTATTGCTTCTATTGCAGGTGGAGAATTTAACATAAACATAAGCCCACAAGATATTTTATTTGATAAGTTAGAAATAACAGATATAAATTTCTTTAACTTTGATGATAGTTTAAGTGAGGGAGTATTAACTATAAGAAAAAATATTGCAATATGGTATTATGCACTTAGAAATTTGGCAATAGGAATTTTACTTGCAATATTAATATATGTAGGAATAAGGATGGCTATTTCTACAGTTGCTTCAGATGAAGCAAAATATAAAGTAATGTTAAAAGATTGGCTAGTAAGTTTTATATTGGTATTTTTAATGCAATACATAATAGCGTTTACGCTAAATGCTAATAATGCACTGGTAAATATTATGGAAAAAGCCATGGGAGAAGCAACAGATAATTCTATTTTCTCGGATGTAGTAGATACCTTTGCTCTGCAAGGCGCAGATCCATTCTCGTTTACAATGGGATTTGGATCAGCAATAGCATTTTGTATATTAGTAGGAGTTACACTATCATTCCTATTCTTTTATATAAAACGTATGCTTACTTTAGCATTTTTAGTAATAATTTCACCAATTGTTACGATAACATATGCAATAGATAAAATGGGTGATAATCAGTCACAGGCGTTAAACAAATGGGTTAAAGAGTTTGTGTACACTGTATTAATACAACCATTCCAGTGTTTAATTTATATAGTTTTTGCGACAACAGCATTAACACTAATGCAGGACAGAACTTTGGGTGCGGCAATACTGGGCTGTATAATGTTATTATTTATTCACCAAGCAGAGCATATAGTAAGAGGAATATTCAGTTTCGAACATGCTCATAACTTAGGTGACACATTTATGACATTAGCACTTATGAAGTCACTTGGAAGTAGTCTTGGAAAAATTGGAAAAGCTGCAGCTGCAGGAGGCGGAGGTTCTGGGACTGGAAGAGGAGCTGGCGCAGCACCTTCTACAGGTGGAACGCCAACACCAAGCCAAAATAACCAAGCTAGAAACCAAGAAAAAATGGACAAGAAAATTAATAAAGGGTTTGAGAAAGGCCAAAAGAAACCTTCAGCATTTAGTAGAGCGAAGGCAAATGCAACAAAACTTGCAAATACGCCAGCAGGAAGAATTTTAACATTTTTACCAAAAGCTTCTTTAAAGGCGACAAGATATGCAGCACCATTAGCATTTACAGCAATGGGAGCAGGATCAGCAGGAGTAAATGGATCTATTATTGGATACCAAATGGGACAAGGGGTGTATACAGCTGGTAAAGCAGCTAGAATACATGCTCAGAAAAAAGCAGATACAAAAACAGCAGAAAGAGCACAACTTGGAAGTAATTATAATAGTTTCGTAGAAAGTAAAGGATTACAAAATGACCCTGCAGTAGCGAGAAGCCAATTTGAATCTATTGCAAGAGATGTTCTAAAAGGAAGAGAAGTTGATGACTTTAGAGATGAAGACCAAAGATTGGCACAAAGTTTAACACAATTTAAAAATTCATTCGAACAAATGGGAACATCTACAAAGAATATTGCAAAAGATATGGAAAGAACAATGTTGAAAATGCAAGAATTACAAGCAAGACAAAACGGAAATGGTGGAGGAAATGCTTAATATATAAATAGTGGAAGGAGCAAAAATGAACTTTATAGATACTAGATTAAAAATAAGAAGATTTTTTAAAAAGTATAAAAAAGTTATGATATTTATCATTATATTGTGGGCAATAATATTTTTAGTAAACTATGTTTTAAAAAATATGCCAAAAGAAGAAATTCCAGAAACAACTTACGAACCAAATATATCTGTTATGACAGATGATGAAGTTCCAAAAAAGTGGCAAGAAACAATAGAAAGTACTATAGATACCTTTGTACGAAGATGTAATAATAAAGAATATGAGAATGCATATAATATGCTTTCAGAAGAATGTAAAGAAGAGGTATATCCAACATTAAACTCCTTCCAAAAATACGTAGATGCAAGATTTAAAGAAAAAAGAGCATATAGTATTCAAAACTTTTCTAATGTGGGTAAGCAATATATATATGATGTCAATTTAATGGAAGATTTAATGGCAACAGGTTTAACAGGACAGAATTTTTATTATGACGAAGAGAAATTTGTATTTACAGAAAATGATAAAACTTTAAAACTCTCAATAGATGGATTTGTTAGAAAAACAGATTTAAATATGTTTGCAGAAGATGAAAATTTGAAGATAAATATATATAGCAAAAATGTATTTTATGATCACGAAACTTATAAAGTTACTATAACAAATAGGTCGAGCCATCCAATTGTAATTGCAGATGGTTCCACAAAAAATGAAGTAACATTGTACACAGGAGAAGATAATAGAAATGAAAAGGCAGTTGGATCTTATGGAATAGTATTAAAACCAAATGAAACCAAAAGTTATACCTTTTTATTTAATAAATATTGTGATGACGGAAGAGCACCAGAATATATGATGTTTAATGATATTAGAGTATTACGTTCATATTCTGGAAACGAAAGTACAAAACAAGAAGAACTAGATAATGCAATTAGAAGATATACATTAAGAATTAATTTCCATACTACATAATGGAGGTGGCAAGATTTGGAAGACGATAATTTAAATGACGCAACACAAGTTAATGAAAGCTCTGGTGCAGAAAAAGTAGATAAAGCAGGAAGAGCAACAGCAGGGGCTGTTAAAAAAGGAAAGATGTTGGCGAAAATAATAAAAAGTTTAAAAGGTTTAGGAGCATTAGGAACTATAGCCATAATAGCAATAGTAATTATTATAGTAATTATTATTGCTACAGGTCTTATAGCATATGTAACGGAAGGGCCAGGTCTTTTAATAAACAAAATTTCAGATATTGCCACATCTTTTTTTACAGAACTAAAAACGTTTTATTCTGGTAACTCTGCAAGGTTTGATAGTGAATCACAAAAAGAATTAGCAGAATATTTAACAAATATGGGATATAAGCCATATGAATTTGGTTTTGGTAAATATACAGATGAAGATGGGAATTTTATAGAAAATGGCGATTCGGAAGAAGCAACCATGGATAGTAAGTATTTAAATGCTTATTTAACAGCAGATTATAATACCTATGTACCACGTGAAAAGTTTAAAGCAGCAGTATCTAGTTTTTTACATGTAGTAGGTGATATAGGTGGATTCTTATTAGGATTTGAAACTGAAAAGGACACTGGAGTACCACAATTTGGAATGTTAGAGTTTGATAAGAGTATATATGAGCAAGGCATTGACCAAATGGGATTCTTAGACGATGTAGAAACAGATGTTGAGAATAAAACAATGACATTTGCAGCTTGGGAAGCACCTTTTAAGAAAACATATTATACATATAGTATGGAAGGTTGGACAGCAAGATATGGAAAACCAATGGAATTATCTTTAGCATTACATATAGCTACAATGGCACCAGATTTAGTATATAGGTTAGATATGGATGCAGAAGAAGATACAAGAATTCATATTTCTACTATTAAGAGTGATGCTAATATAAAATTTGAATATCATGTTAATAATATGCCAGAAGGTGGAACAAATTTTGGAGACATAGATTCTAGTTTGTCAGATTTAGACGATAATTTAAGTGGTGAAACTCATAAATTAACTGTAGACGATTTACAAGCTCTTAAAGACTTTATAGAAGCTAGTAAGATATCTGAAACAGTAGAAAATGTAAAAGCGGGGTATTATAACTATGAGGCATTTATAAATGCTAAAATAGACGATGGAAGAAATAAAGATTTTATTAAGGACAATGAAGCTATTCTACAAAGATATGATTCAGAGGATAAAACTGCTGCGTTCAACTATAAATTTTGTGTACAATATTTCTTCAATGATCATTTAGATAAGGCAATTAGCAAAGCTAAGAAGTCCAATAAAGATCTTAAATTCTATACAGATGAAGTAGGCAAAACATATGCAGAAATTACAGGAAAAACTGTACATGATGGTTCTTTTTGGAATGAATGGACTTATGAAGATGGAGAAACAACAGGATTTATGGATGAATTCTATAAAGAATTTGAAAAAAAGAAGAAACATGGTTCATCATCTGGAGGGGAAGAAATTACAGATGACGAAGCAGAAGAATTATTTAAAATATTACAAGATAGCTTTTCGACAATAAAAGATAATGTTAAAGAAGATGTTGACAAATTAATTGAATATGATAAAAAAACAAGTGATAAAGTAAAAGAATTAGAAAAAGAATTAGAAAAAATAGGTCTAACTACAGATGCAATAGACGCAGCAATTAATTATAATAATGGAGAAGGTACAGGACAAGGAACAACGGTTTCAAGAATTCAACCATATATAACAAAAGTAGAAAGACATTGGTATAGAGATGTAATTTTTCAAGAAGAAGGAAAACATGATGCTTATTCAAGGTCAGAAGGAGAAACAACTTATGAGTCAGAATTTATACCAGTTGCGCAATCAAACGATTCTGCTTTAGCACCAAATGATATTGGAGCTTTTTATACTGTAGAGACTGTAGCAGCAGGAGGACAAATAGTACAAGTACAAGATGCTATAAGAGGAGAAACTAATGAACACACAAAAGAATTGTTTGCAGGTACAGCAGACAAGCCAGCTAAATACTTTATATATGATGGAAGTATTAATACAGCCAAAAAAATAGATGAATTAAGAAAAGTATATGACGAGGCATATTCAGCTGCATGGGATAGCTGGCAGAATGATGCAAATGCAAGAGAAGAAGCAGAAGAAGCAGTAGAACAGAAAGAAGCAGAAGATGGAACAAACTTTTATAAAGAAGTTAATGTTAGACAAAATGCACTAGAGGCATTTGCAATATTAGAAAATTCTAAAACAGAAGATTCAGAATATATTTTAAGAGATTTAAAAAGACTATTTTTAGATTTAGGATATTTTACAAAAGAAGACTTTATAAAAGAAGAAACTCATGTATTCCAATGGCCAATTAGTGGATATATAAATACTTACTGGCCACAAAGAAGATATGAAAAACAACAAGCAGATTATGGAACATTAATTAGAAGTAAAGTATCAACCGATAATATAAATGCTGGAAAAGAAGCAGATGGTAGCGAAAGAATTAAAGAAGATGAAGAAGTTCAAATATATAAACCTAACTTTAACCATGATGCAACAGCAGGAGGAGAAGAAGGTGTACCAGACTTAGATGCAGAAGAAACAACGCCTACAGATCAAACAACAACAACTAGTCAAGATTTTGTTACTAAATTTTTAGATGCAGCAAAAGAAGTTACTACATATGTAAAAGAAAATGGATTTACATATGGTCATGCAGAGCATATGCCACCAGATAGTAACGGAGAAACTAATAGTGATGGAGTAAAAAGAATTAGTTGTGATAGGTTAGTTGCATGGGCTCTTTATAAATGTGGTTATACAGACCAACCAGAATGTGGACTAACAACTTCTGCAGGAGGAAGTCCTTTAATGGACTATTGTAAAGAAAAAGGCTGGGAGAGAATAGAAGATGTAAACCAGGTGCAAGCAGGAGACATTGTTTTTTCAGGAGCAACAAATGCAGACAAATCTGTTGCAGGTCATACATTTATATGTGCAGGTAAAGACTTAAGATATGATTGTGGTAGTGCAGATAGAATTCAATTAACAGGAGCATATAGCTCTTATAAAAGCCAACCATTTAGTGAACCAATTACAGATTTTATATGTGCTTATCGTCCAGCAGGGAGTGGAAAAACTGGAGCAATAGATGGTTTCGAAAAAGACTTAAATGTACTTTCACCAGTAACAGGCGAAATTCTAGAAGAAGGCGAAGATTATATAAAAATAAAAGTATTAGATACATCATCTATTTCTGAATATGAAGAATTCTATAATGAATATAAAGGAATTTGTACTGGTTTTACAATGTATATAAGAGGATTTAAAAAAGGAACAATAGATGAAAATTCAGAATCTGAATATCAGAAAGTAAAACATACAAATAGATATTTTATAGAAAATGGATATGCAGATGACTATATAGATGTAGAGCGAATAGCAGAAGAATTTGAGGAAGCTGAAAAGAAAAGAATGGAAGCTCCAGCATACCTAGAAAAAGATGGTAAAAGATATATAAAAGAAGGAACTGTAATAGGAACAACTACATCTTCAGACTTAGGATTGTATTTAATGAATAGAGAAAATTCTATTGTAGAAGATGTTGAGTCTTACATAAGACTGGTAAAGAAAAAATTGGATACAGACTGGGCATATTTTTATTGGATTCCATATGAATCTGGAGGAACAGATGGTGAAGGAAATGGACCAGAGGCTGTAGGCTGGACTACTCCTGGAGAGTTGGCTGTAGGAATTTCTCAATGGACAACTACTCACAAAGCTGGAGCTCCAAATAATATTCCAGATTTTTGCAAAGCAGCTATAGATCTAAACCCAGGATTGTGTTCAGAATTACAACAATTTGTTGGAAAAAGTATTGATGAAATATTAGCTTTAGAGCCACAAATAAAATCTGCATTTAAATCGATATGTTCAAAAGATAGAGACGGATTTATGGAAGTACAAATGCAAGTTACAATAAATCAATATTTAATAGATCCATATACTGGTACAGATAAAGAGTGGATATTGGAAAGAGATCCAATAATGCAAGGAACATTAATGTCTTTACTTAATTGGGGAATGGGAGACAAATTCTGGCTTTCAACATTTTCTCAATCAGATTCGGATGAACAAGCAACAAAGGCATTATTAACAAAAGCACTGGGGGTTAGATCGACAGCAGGATACTTAACTCCAAGATGGACATCTCAATATGTTCTTGCGAAAGACGCTTTAACAGGAGCTATAGATGAAGAAGGAATAATAAATTGGATAAAAACAAAACAGCCAGCTGACAAATATGGAGAAGGACAAAACATGTCTGCGCTACCTTAAGAAAAAAGAGAGGTAAAATATGAAACATATAAAATTTTTATTAATAATTATGGTAATATTAAACTTAGTATTTTCTATAACATTAATGATAGAGTATAAGCAACTAAAAAAGGAAATTGCTAATATAAGTGTAAGGAAAGAAATAAAAGAATTTTCTAAAAAAACTGAAAACATAATATATGTAACTAATGGCAATGCATTTAATTCAAAATATAATGGAAATATGACAAGTACACAATTAAGCAAGAAGATTTCAGATTTTATGACTTATACAGTTCCTAAAATTGCTCTGGATACAAAAAACATGACAACTAAAGAGGAAAAAAGGCAATACTATGAAAAAGAAAGTATGAGAAAATTAACAGGGATAAAAGAAGAAGAAATTGAAGAGTTCTATGCTTTGGTTAATAAAATAAAAGATATGGGAGAATCAAATTTAGAATTTGAATCAGCAGAGTATGATGAAAATACAATAAAAGAAGTAAAAGAAAGAAGATTATCTGCTGTATTGATGATAAAATATAAAAACGTGGATAAGAAGTTAAATTGCTATATTACAGCTAGCTATACTTCAGAATTTGTAAGTTTTTTTTCAAATGATTCTAACTAGGCTATAGGAGGATAGAATGAAAAATAAAAAAGAAATAAAAAGAAGAAACCAAAAAATATTGTTAATAATATTAATAACGATTATATTAATATGGACAATAATTAATATTTCTACTATATTTAAATTAATGGAAATGGCAAAAAAATTAAAAGATAGAACAACAGAGAATACAACTAATACAACTGTAGAAGAAAATAAATTAACTAAAGAAGAGATAGAACAAAATACAAACGAGTTAGAGATAGAGGATTTAAAAGACAAAGATGAAAGAACTAGAATACAACAATATTGTGGAAAATTTATAAAATATATAGAAAATAAAGAATATGATAAAGCTTATGAATTATTGTATCCAGATTTTAAAAATAACTATTTTAAAACAGTAGAAGACTTTAAAAAATATGCAGAAGAGAAATTTCCACAAACTCTAATTGCAGTTGAATATAATAATATAGAAAGACAAGGACAATATTATATACTATTTACTACAATAAAAACACCTTTAAATGTAGACTATTCTATGGATCAAAAGTTTATACTAATAGAAAATGGCTTTAATAATTTTAAAATATCATTTGATGTAAAACAATAATAAGAGAGGGATGCATATGTCAAAAAAAGATTTAGCGGAAAGATTACAATTACAAAGTGAAAGAATTAAGGAACTAGAAGAAAAAATAAAAGAATTAGAAGATGAAGAAAAAGATGGTAAATATTTAATGTCTTTAAAAGATAAAGTAATGACAGATTCAACAAATGGCAAGGAAATAGAAAATATTTATTCTTTATCAGATTTAGAAATAGAACAAATAAAAGTAAAAGCAAAACAATTAGCTTTAGTGGCATATGAAACTGGTAACTATGAAATATATAAAAACTATGATCTAATAGCACAAGAAAATGAGCAAGGATTAATAGAAATAACTGAAGAGTATAAAAGAGAATTAGAACAAGTAATACCAGCACAATACTTAAACTTAGAAGAGGTGGATCCAAAAGAGCTAGAAGAATTATCTAAAAAAGAGGAAAAAACAGATTTAAATAAGGCAGAAAAAGAAAAGGAACAAGAAGAAACTGTAAATAAAATGCAAGAAGATACAGGATTGGAAATAGTTTCGCTAGTAAAGATTGAAGATGAAAACTTTTCTAAGGAAGTTGTGGGCAAAGAAACAGGATATGCAGACCAATATATGGGGGTTACAAAAGATGGTACCATTTGCTTACTAGGCTTAAGACCAGACAATAAATTTGAACTTAATCCAGATTTTTATGGGGCAAGGACTGCAAGAACAGATGAACAACCAGGAGAATGTGGAGAAAGTAGTGTAGATATGGTTGTACCAAGAAAAGATGGAAAGACTTCTAGTTTAGGTATAGATATAAACTATGGAGAAATAACATTAACAAATAGAAATACAAGTGAACCTATAGAAACTTCTAATTATAAGCCAACCGAAGTAGATATAGAAAAATATAAGTTAGAAGAGGAAAAGGGGGCAAAAGAAGATATAGAGAAGAAAATAGCCCTAGAAGAAGAAAAGAAAAAAGAAGCTAAAATAAAAGAAGAACAAGCTAAGGTAGAAGAAGAGGAAGAAGAAGAACATGGCTGGCCAGGAGAAAGAAAAAGATATTAATTATAATTTTTTAAAAGCAAACTAAGATACGTCCAGAATAATAGAAAAGAAAACATTGGTTAAAAGAATAAAAATCACCTATTTGAATATATTGAAATAGGTGATTTTTGTGTTGTATAAAAGAATTTTTATTATAGTTACAATTTTAATTTTTAGTTTTACAAGTATTTCGTATAGTGACAATATAGAAAGTCAAGAATTTTTAAGTTGGGAAAATGAAGAAATACAAACTTCAAATTGTAGTGAAGAACCAAAAATTAATTCTCGTGCAGGTATTATATATGATAGGAAATCTAAAAGAGTAATATGGGGAAAATCTGAAAATGAAAAAAGACCTATGGCATCTACTACAAAAATAATGACTGCAATAGTTGTAATAGAAAATGCTAATTTAAATGATGTAGTAATAGTTTCGAAAAAGTCTGCAGGAACAGGTGGGTCCAGATTGGGGCTTAAAAGTGGAGATAAAATTACAGTAAATGATTTATTGTATGGCTTATTACTAGTTTCTGGAAATGATGCTGCTGTAGCATTAGCAGAATATGTTGGCGGAAGTGTGGAAGGATTTTCGAATAAAATGAATGCAAAAGCAAAAGGACTAGGATTAGAAAATACACATTTTATTACTCCACATGGACTAGATATGCAAGAACATTATACAACTGCTCTGGAACTTGCCAAGATGACAGATTATGCTTTAGAGATAAAGAAGTTTGCAAGTATTGTTAATACTAAAAGCATAACTATATCTATTAATGGACAAAGCAAAACACTAAATAACACTAATGAATTATTAGGAAATTTAGAAGGTGTAAATGGCGTAAAGACTGGTTTTACTAATGGTGCTAATAGGTGTTTAGTAACATCGGTAGATAGGGAAGGAATGAATATAATTACAGTAGTTTTAGGTGCAGATACTAAAAAAGATAGAACAAAAGATAGTGTACAATTAATTGAGTATGCATATAAAAACTATGAAATATATAATTTAGAAGAAATGATACAAGAAAAATATACAGAATGGAAAAAGATAAATGAAAGTAGAATAGAGGTTATTAAAGGAAAGAAAAATAATGTGACAACAGTTTTGCAAAAAGTTGATAATACATATTATCCAATAAAAAAGATAGACAAAGATAATATAAATATAAAAATTTATAATATAAAAGAAATTTCTGCTCCTGTTAATAAAAATGCATATATAGGAAAGCTATGTGTGTATATAAAAGATGAAAAGATATTGGAACTGGACATTTGCGCAGAAAAGGAAATAGATAAATTAGGATTTTTGGATTACCTAAGAATATTTGTTACTAATAATATAAGTAATATGGAAAAAGCTATGTAAAAAATATTATATATAAGATAAAAAGAGAGAATATTTGAATATTCTCTCTTTTTGGAGGCGACACTCGGATTCGAACCGAGGATTAGAATTTTGCAGACTCGCGCCTTACCACTTGGCTATGTCGCCATATAATAAATTATATTAATATATAATATGCAACAAATAAAAAAATAGTACGTAAAAACTAATATATAAAAAGATAGATAATAAAAAGACGTGATATAAAGATATGGTGAAAAAGGATAAAAACATATTGACAATTGAATATACATTCAATTATAATGAAAACAAGATTGAATAAATACTCAACTAAATAAGGAGGAAAGCGATGGCTAGAAATGAATTTATATGTGATTGTAATGTAATACATCAAGATATTGTAGAAAGTACAATAAAGAGAATGCCAGATGCAGATACATTTAATAAATTAGCTGAATTTTTTAAAATTATAGGAGATACAACAAGAACAAAAATACTATTTGCATTGGATCAAAATGAAATGTGTGTGTGCGATATAGCGAATGTACTAGGGATGAGCAAATCTTCAATATCACATCAATTAGGAACTTTAAGAAGAAGTGGAATTGTTAAATGTAGAAAAGAAGGGAAAGAAGTTTTTTATATGCTAGATGATGAACATATAAAAGAAGTTTTTGAAATAGGCATAGAACATATTGAACACAAAAATGGAATATACGAAAAAAGATAACGAAAGATAATTAAAAAAATTTATATAGGAGGAAAATAAATGAAAAAAGACGGTATTAAGATTATAATAGCACTTATATTATTTTTAATAGCGCTTATAGCAAATTTTGGAAACATATGGGTAAATAATTTGTTATATATTTTATCATATGCAATAGTTGGAATAGAAATAGTAATTAAGGCTTTTAAAAATATAATAAAAGGCAAAGTATTTGACGAACATTTTTTAATGGCAGTTGCAACAATTGGAGCTTTTGCAATTGGTGAGTTACCAGAAGCTGTTACTGTTATGATATTTTATCAAATAGGAGAATTATTTCAAAGTTATGCAGTAAGTAAATCTAGAAAATCAATTTCTAATCTAATGGATATTAGACCAGATTTTGCAAATGTAGAGAGAAATAAAGAAATAAAACAAGTAAAACCAGGAGATGTAAAAATAGGAGAAATTATAGTTATAAAACCTGGCGAAAAAGTGCCTCTAGATGGAATAGTAGTAGAAGGAAATTCTAGTCTTGATACAAAAGCATTAACAGGAGAAAGCTTGCCAAAAGATGTAAAAGAAAATGAAGAAGTATTAAGTGGTTTTATAAATTTAAATGGTGTTATAAAAGTTAAAGTAACAAAAGGATATGGAGAATCTACTGTAAGCAAAATATTAAATTTAGTTGAAAATGCAAGTAATAAAAAATCAAAGTCAGAGAACTTTATTACTAAATTTGCAAAATATTATACACCAATAGTTGTTATTATAGCGTTAATCCTTGCAGTTGTGCCACCTATTATTATAAAAGATGCAACTCTTTCAGATTGGGTATATAGAGCACTATCTTTTCTAGTAGTATCATGTCCTTGTGCGCTAGTTATTTCTATACCATTAAGCTTTTTTGGGGGAATAGGTGGAGCTTCTAAAATGGGAGTTTTAATAAAGGGAAGTAATTATTTAGAAGCACTTTCTAATACAGAAATAGTTGTATTTGACAAAACAGGTACATTAACTAAAGGAATTTTCGAAGTACAAAAAATTAGCCCTGTAGGTATTAGTAAAGAAGAGTTATTAGAAGTTACTGCATATGGTGAACATTATTCAAAGCACCCTATTGCAATTTCTGTGAAAGAGGCATATGGAAAAGAAATTGATGAGAAAAAAATAATAAATATAAATGAAATATCAGGATTTGGAATTATAGCTAAATTAGAAAATAAAGAAGTATTAATTGGAAATGAAAAATTAATGAATGAAAACAAAGTTAGTTTTTCTAAATGCGATGATATAGGGACAATTTTATATGTAGCTATAAATAAAAAATATGCAGGATATATAGTAATAGCAGACAAAGTAAAAGATGATTCAAAAGATGCTATAAAACTGCTAAAGAAGAACAATATAAAACAAACTATAATGCTAACTGGTGACAGAAAAAATGTTGGTGAAGAAGTTGCAAAAGAGTTAGGTATAGATAAAGTTTATACAGAATTATTACCAGATGGTAAAGTTAAAAAAGTAGAAGAATTACTAAATGAGAAAACACAAAAAGGAAAACTTGTATTTGCTGGTGATGGAATAAATGATGCGCCTGTTTTAGCTATTTCGGATATAGGAGTAGCAATGGGGGGATTAGGGTCAGATGCTGCAATAGAAGCAGCAGATGTAGTTATTATGACAGATGAGCCATCTAAAATAGTAGATACTATTAAATTATCTAAAAGAACTATGAGGATAGTTAAAGAAAATATAATATTTGCAATATTTGTAAAGATATTAGTGTTAGTTTTAAGTGCTTTAGGAATAGCTACTATGTGGGAAGCTGTGTTTGCAGATGTAGGTGTTTCTATTATTGCAATTATAAATGCATTAAGAGCTTTAAGAGTAAAGAAAATTATTAAATAAAAGAAGAGAAAAGATTTAAGTTTAAATTTAAACACTTTTGTCATATCTAAATTAATTTATTTTATATATTTTTTAATTAGTTTTACTTATTTTCTTCTTTATCTTTTTTTGTTTTAGATTTTTTTTCACTTTTGTTTTCTTTTTTATTTTCAGTAGAGTTAGATTTCTCTACTTTTTTTGTTTCAACATTGCTGTTTTTTTCAGTTTTTTTACTAGTT
>CATZPY010000014.1 GCA_958422985.1 uncultured Clostridium sp. | reverse complement strand
CCTACAATTAGACTATTAGAAAAGTATGCTATTAATTCTAATAATTTAATTGTAGAAAATAAAAATTCTTACACATATGAAGGATTTAAAATAGAAAAAAGTGAACCTATTTCTTTAAGTGGAGATATATTATTAACTGGTGCTACTGGATTTTTAGGGTCACATTTGCTTTACGAATTACTTACAAAAACTTCTTATAACATATATTGTTTAGTTAGAGGTAATTCTTTAGAAGATTCAATTACTAGATTAAGAGAAAGATTAAATTACTACTTTAATGATAGCTTGAATTCTTATTTTGGAAATAGACTTATTGTTATTAATGGTGATTTTACTAAAGAACGCCTTGGGCTTTCTTATAGTTTATATAATAGTTTGTGTAAAAATATTAAATGTATAATTAACTCTGCTGCTACTGTTAAGCATTTAGGTGATTATTCTCATTTTGAAAAAACAAATGTATTAAGTGTAAAAAATTTAATTGATGTTTGCAAAGATATTAAAGATTGCCAATTAGTACATATTTCTACACTTTCTATTTCTGGAAGTACTGCTAAAAACGGTTCTTATACATTTACTGAAAAAGATTTGTTTATTAACCAAAGTATTGATGATAATATTTATATAAAAACAAAGTTTGAAGCTGAAAAATTACTTTTAGCAGAACAAACAAATGGACTTCCTATAACTATATTCCGTTTAGGCAACATTACTTGGAGAACTTATGATGGAGTCTTTCAATACGATTCAAATGAAAATTTATTTTTTAGTTTTATAAATCTTATTTTGAAAACTAAGAAAGTTCCTAGTAATTTAAAACATATGATGTTTAATATAAGCCCTGTAGATGAATGTGCTAATTTAATTATTTCTATTTTACAAAATTGTAATAAATATAATGTATACCATATTTACAATCAAAATGAATTAACACTTGAAGCTATTGTTACTTTGCTAAATAGTTTAGATTTTAATATACAATTTACTAAAGATAATTCTTTTGAAGGATTAAAAAATATATCTAAAGAAGAGCTTAATTTATCTTCTTATTTGCAAAAAATTTTAAATAGCAACCATGTAAGCAGTAATATAAAGATATCTAGTCCTTATACTACTAATATTTTAAAACAAATGAATTTTAATTGGTCTAACATAAATGCTAATTATTTTAAACACGGATTGGAGGAAAATTTAAAATGAAAAAAATATTAGATAAAAACTGGACAAAATTAATTTTAGTTTATAATGTCGTTTTCATTGCTGTTTCACTATTCTTTTATAAATTAGTACCAATATTTTTGTGTTATCCACCAAATTCTTTGGATAACGAGTTTCAGCTTTTTATAAATGGTCTTACATATACACAGCAATATATAATGATTGTACTATGTAGTTTATTAACAGAAAATATAATATTAATACATAGTTTGAGAAAAGCTAATAAATTGAAAAATGAATTATTACATACTTCTAAAAAGAATATGACTAAATTATATTATAAACTGTCTAAAACAATATCTAGAATACCTAATTTAATATATGTAATACAAATAGCAGTACCTGTTCTTATGATTGCTGTAACTTTTAGTTTATTACAGGGAGAATTATTTATTACTTTAAAAGTATGTTTGCTATTTTTGTCTATGCTTACATTAATAGCAAGTATTTCTTATATATTTTCTAAAAAAACTTTTCAAAATATTTTAGTAAATATTTATAATGAAGTTTCAGAATATTCAAATATAGATAGTAATTTTAATAAATATGTAAAAAGGTCTAGTATTAAAAGTGTAATTTTTATTGTAACTATACCAATGTTTATAGTTACTGCTATTTTAGTTGCTTTATCTGGTTATTCTTCTATTATCCGTGAAACAGGTAATTTAACTTATGATTTGTATAATCAAGAATTACAATCAATGGATATTCCTACTAATACTAATGAAAATGTAAAAGAACTTTTGAATAATAAACTTTTAAGTATTAATTATATAAAACCAACATTAGATTCTTATTTTATAATTGACCCTTCTGGAAGCATAACAACTTCTAACAATAAAGATTTATCTATATTCTTTAAAACATATATGAAAGATCTTTCTTCTACTCTTCCAGAGAAAAATAGGACTTACGATTTTTATGGTGACGATTCTCAAGGTGTATTTAGAGCTATTAATATTAATAATGAAACTTGGGTAATAGGTATAAGATACAATTTAGTTTCTAACACCATTTTAATGGGATTATTATTTATATTTACAATATTATTTATAGTTAATATTATTTTATTAAGATATTTTGCAAATTATATTGCAAATGAAATAAATAGAGTTTCAGATGCTCTTTTAAAAATTGTTGAAAATAATAATACTAATACCACTCTTCCTGTCGTTTCTAATGATGAGATTGGTGACTTGGTAAATTCTTTTAACGAAATTCAAGCATTAACTAAAAATAATATAAAACAAATTCACAATAACCAAAATATGCTTATAGAAAGAGAACGTTTAGCTTCTTTAGGACAATTAATTGGTGGAATTGCACACAATTTAAAAACTCCTATAATGTCTATTTCTGGTGCTGCTGAAGGTCTTACAGACTTAGTAAAAGAATATGATAATTCTATTGGAGATAAAGAAGTAACTGAACAAGATCATCATGATATTGCAAAAGATATGTCTTCTTGGATAGAAAAAATTAAGACTTATACAGAATATATGTCAGATGTAATAACTGCTGTTAAAGGTCAAGCTGTTAATTTTTCATCTACAAATAATGTACATTTTTATATGGACGAATTGCTAAAAAATATTAATATTTTAATGAAGCATGAACTAAAAAATGCTTTAGTTACACTTAATGTAATTAATAATGTTCCTTCTAGTATATATATTAATGGTGACATAAATTGTTTAGTTCAAGTAATAAATAATATGATTAGTAATTCTATACAATCATATAATAATGAACCAAATAAAAATATTGATTTAATATTAAATGTTAAGGATAATAATTTGATAATACAAATTAAAGACTATGGACATGGTATTCCTAAGGAAGTACAAGAAAAATTATTTAAAGAAATGATTACAACAAAAGGTAAGAATGGAACTGGACTAGGATTATTCGTTTCTTTCTCTACTATAAAAGCTCATTTTAACGGAAATATCTTATGTGATTCAGATAAGAATGGAACTACCTTTTCTATTGTTATACCATTAATTCAAAAAAATAATTCTAAAAAACAAAATTCATAATTTTAAAATAAAAATGCGTACCTAAGATTTTCTAACAAATGTAAATTCTAAGTAAATCTAAGGTACGCCATAGTTCTCTAGTAAGAAATTTCTCCTACCAGTAGAAATTTGGTACTATATAAAAAGTTCTTCTTTTAGGAGAACTTTTTTATGTAAAATTTTTTACATTTTTTTGACATTTTTCTTGCTTTTATACATAATTATTTATATAATCCATTTATTAGGAGGCCTGTTATTATGAGAAAGAATCAAGTTTCAACAAAAAACGCTAACTTTAAAGTAATTGCTGTAGATGATGAACAAGGAATTTTGGATTCACTATCTATATTTATGAAAAGATCTAGTTATGATTTTGTTGGTATAACAGATCCAATAGAAGCTATAAATAGAGTAAAAACAGAACATTTCGATTTGATGATACTAGATTTCATTATGGATCCAATTCATGGTGATAAGGTTGTAGAAGAAATTAGAAAATTTAATAAAGATTTATATATTCTTCTATTAACTGGTCACAAAGATTTGGCTCCACCTTTAGAAACTATTCATCAACTTGACATTCAAGGTTATTGTGAAAAGAGCGATAAGTTTGACCAATTATTATTATTAATAGAGTCAGCACTAAAGTCTGTAAATCAGATGAGAATTATAAGTAAAATGAACGACAATTTAAAAAATTCCTATATGGATAGTATTGAAATATTACGCCACACTGTAGAAGCAAAAGATCCTTACACTAAAGGACATTCTGACAGAGTTTCACAATATGCTGTTTTACTTGGTAAAAAACTTAATTTACCAGATAAAGATATAGAAAAATTACAAATTGGTGGTCTTTTTCATGATATAGGAAAAATTGGTATTCCAGACAGTATCCTTCTAAAAGAATCTAAATTAACAGATGAGGAATACACTAAAATTAAGGATCATCCTTTAATAGGCTATAATATGCTAGCACATGCAGAAATGTTTAAACATATTCTAGACATTATTAAATATCATCACGAAAGATTTGATGGTAGTGGATATCCTGAAAAATTAGAAGGTATAAACATTCCTTATCTTGCACGCATAACTTCTGTTGTAGACAGTTTTGATGCAATGACCTCTAAAAGAAGTTATAGGGATTCATTACCAATGGACGTTGTAAAATCTGAAATATTAAAAAATCTTGGTGTACAGTTTGACCCAGAAATAGGCATAGCTTTCCTAGATATTTTAGATAATGATTTTAATTCCATTAAACAAATACAAGAAAAGTACTAAGATTTTTTTGTATTTAATATAATTAATTTAAGGAGGGGATTTTAAAATGGTTTTAACTGCTTCAGAAGCAAGAAAACAAGCTAGAGAATCTTTAAGAGGGAAATGGAGTATTGTTATTTTAACATTTTTACTTTTTACAGTTTATAGTACATTAATTTCTTTTCTAGGTATGATTCCATTTTTAGGAATAGTTTTTTCAATTGCTGGATTTATCTTTTTAATTCCATTCTCATATGGACTTCTTATGAGTATGATGCAATTAAAAAGAGGAGAAACTATAAATTGTTATGATTTCTTTATATTGGGATGGCAAAACTTTAGCAGAGCTTGGCGCATTACAGGTAGATTATTATTAAAAATGCTTGTACCAATTATATTAATCGTTGTTGGATTGTTTTTTACTATATCATCTCTTGCAACAAGCCTTATTGGTGGTATAGGAACAGGATCTTCTGATATATTTGTGGCTGGAAGTGCTTTATCATTAGTTGGTGGTATAGTAACTATAGTTGGATATGTATTTGCAATCATTTACACATTTAAATATGCTTTAAGTATGTATATTGCAATAGACAACCCAAATATGCTTCCACTTGATTGTGTAAACAAAAGTGCAGAACTTATGAATGGACATAAAGGTCGTTTATTCTGCTTAATGTTTTCATTCATTGGATGGTACTTATTAGCTATAGTATTAACTATGATACCATTCGTTGGAGTTATCGTACCATTTGTAATATCAATTATATTAGCACCATATATTCAAATGGCATGCTTAGCATTCTACGAAAACAGAGCAGGAATAGATACTTCAGCAACATATGCAGATGGATCTGTTGCTACGTCAAACGAAATAGCAGAACAATCTGGTTCTACAGATGTAAAAGCTGAAATAGTAGATATACCTAATACAGAGGACAAATAAATAAACTGGGATTTTGGCTTTCTCCGGGATCGGGTGACGGTTCTTAAAATCCCGTTTTACTAATATTAATATTAAACGTAAAAAACTTCTTATATACAATGTATAAGAAGTTTTTTATTTTTATCCTATCTTCATAGAAAGTTTTACTTTTTGTCTTTCGCTATCTATTCCAATAACTTTTACTTTTACTATATCTCCAACAGAAACTATGTCTGATGGGGTCTTAACAAATTTTTCACTAAGTTCTGATATGTGGACAAGTCCATCATGTTTTACACCAATATCCACAAATGCTCCAAAGTCTATTACATTTCTAACTGTTCCAGTTAAAATCATACCTTCTCTTAAGTCTTCAAATTTTAATACATCTTGTCTTAATATTGGCTTTGGCATATCTTCCCTTGGATCTCTTCCTGGCTTAGATAATTCTTCTATTATATCTTTTAATGTCATTTCTCCAATATTTAACTCTTTAGATGTTTTTTCTAAATTTAAGCAACTTAATTTTTTTCTAAGTTCGGCTATTTTTTCTTTATCCTTTAAGTCTTCTACTTTATATCCTATTGTTTGTAGTAAGTTTTCTGCTGTTTCATAGCTTTCTGGGTGTACAGCTGTATTTTCTAATGGATTCTTTCCATCTGGAATTCTAATAAATCCTGCGCATTGCTCAAAAGCAACTTTTCCTAATTTAGGTACCTTTAGTAATTCTTTTCTTGTTGATATTTTTCCGTTTTCATCTCTATATTTAACAATATTTTTTGCAATTGTTTTATTTATTCCAGAAACATAAGAAAGAAGTGATGGTGTTGCGGTATTTACATCTACTCCTACCTTGTTAACACTATCTTCAACAACTCCTGCTAAACTTTCTTCTAGCTTCTTTTGGTTTACGTCATGTTGGTATTGCCCAACTCCTATAGATTTTGGGTCTATTTTAACAAATTCTGCAAGTGGGTCTTGTAATCTTCTGGCTATAGATATAGCCCCTCTTATAGAAACATTTATATCTGGGTATTCCTCTGTTGCAAGTTTAGAAGCAGAATACACAGAAGCTCCGGCTTCACTTACTATTGTATATAAAACTTCGTGATCACATTTTTTTATCATTTCAGAAACGAATAATTCAGATTCTCTAGAAGCTGTTCCGTTTCCTATTGCAATCATATTAACATTATTCGTATTAATTAGTTTTACTAATTCTTTTTCTGCACCTTCTATGTCATTTTGTGGCTCTGTTGGGTATACTGTTGTAATATCTAATAATTTACCTGTTTCATCTATTATTGCTATTTTACATCCTGTTCTGTACGCAGGGTCAAATCCCATAACAGTAATTCCTTTTATTGGAGCTCCTAATAGCAATTGTTTTGCATTTTTTCCAAATACTTTTATTGCTTGTTCTTCTGCTTTTTCTGTTAAATCTGATCTTATTTCTCTATCTACAGATGGTTCTATTAATCTTTTAAAACTATCTTGAATAGTTTCTTTTAAGTAATTTGTAAATTGCGTTTCACCTTTTATTATATCTTCTTCTATCTTCTCTAAAATAATTTCTTCTTCTTTTTCTATTTTTACTTTTAGGAACTCTTCTTTTTCCCCTCTGTTTATTGCTAAAATTCTATGACTTGGTAATTTATTTACATTTTCGCTAAAATCGTAATACATTTCATATGCAGATTTTTCTTCTGGTTTTGTAGCAACTGTTTTTATAACTCCTTTAGAATATATAATTTGCTTTATTAATTTTCTATATTCTGGATTGTCAGATATCATTTCTGCAATTATATCTAAAGCTCCTTGTATTGCTTCTTCTACAGTATTTACTTCTTTTTCTTCGTTTATATATTCTTCTGCAATTTTTACAATATCTCTTTTTTCTTCTTGGTTTAAAATTATTTCTGCAAGAGGCTCTAAGCCTTTAGCCTTTGCAACAGTCGCTCTAGTCTTTTTCTTTTGTTTATATGGCCTATAAATATCTTCCACTTCTGCAAGTGTAATTGCATTTTCTAAATCTTGTGTAATTTCTTCTGTTAATTTTCCTTGTTCATTTATAGAGTTAGTAACTTCTTCTTTTCTTTTTTCTAAATTTCTTAAATAATTAAGTCTTTCCCCAAAAGTTCTTAATACTTCGTCTGAAAGTCCACCCGTTACTTCTTTTCTATATCTTGCTATAAAAGGAATTGTGTTACCTTCATCTATTAATTTTATAGTATTTTCTACTTGATGAGTCTTTATGTTTAATTCATCTGCTATAATCTTTATAATTTTATCCATTTTATCTCCCTTCAGGCTGAGATTTAGAGTGATTTATTAAAATTAATTTAAAACCGAGATTTACGGAGCATCCCCCATTCCGGAGGCACTCCAAATCCCGGCAAAAGTCACTAACCCCAAGCTTTTATTCTAATCCTAAGTATTCGTTATAAGTACATTCTTTATCTATAACAGTTCCATCTTTTTTTATGTCTATAATACGATTTGCTACTGTTTGCATTAATTGATGGTCATGTGATGCAAATATCATATTTCCTTTAAATCTTTCCATTCCTTCGTTTAATGCTGTAATGCTTTCCATGTCTAAGTGGTTTGTTGGCTCGTCAAAAATTAAAAAGTTTGCACCAGATAGCATTAATTTAGATAATACACATCTTACTTTTTCTCCTCCAGATAAAACTTCTACTTTTTTTAGCGCTTCGTCTCCAGAAAATAACATTCTTCCTAAAAAGCTTCTTACATATGTTTCGTCTGGATCTTTAGAATATTGTCTTAACCAATCTGTTATGTTTAAATCTTGTGTAAATAAGTAGCTGTTGTCTTTTGGGAAATATGCATTAGTTATTGTTGTTCCAAAAGATATTTCTCCTTCATCTGGCTCTAGTTCTCCTGCTAATATTTGGAATAGCACTGTTCTTGCATTTTCGTTTTCTGCTAATATTGCAATTTTATTATCTGCTTTTACTGTAAAAGATACATTGTCTAATACTTTTTCGCCTTCTACTGTTTTGCTTATATTTTTAACTGTTAAAATATCTTTTCCTGGCTCTCTGTCTGCTTTAAAGTCTATATATGGGTATCTTCTATTTGATGGTTTTATTTCATCTAGTTGAATTTTTTCTAATGACTTTTTCCTTGATGTTGCTTGTTTTGACTTAGAAGCATTTGCACTAAAACGTGCTATAAAGTCTTGTAATTCTTTTATTTTCTCTTCTTTTTTCTTGTTTGCATCTTTCATTTGTTTTAATGCAAGTTGGCTAGATTCATACCAGAAGTCGTAGTTTCCTGGGTATACCTTTATCTTTCCAAAATCTACATCTGCTATATGTGTACATACTTTATTTAAGAAATATCTATCATGTGATACTACAATTACTGTGTTTTCAAAATTTATTAAAAATTCTTCTAACCATTGAATTGTTTTTAAGTCTAAGTCGTTTGTAGGTTCGTCTAATAATAAGATATCTGGGTTTCCAAATAAACTTTGTGCAAGTAATACTTTTACTTTTTCCCTATCTTCAAGTTCTTTCATTTGCTTATAATGGTTTTCTGGTGATATTCCTAAGTCATTTAATAATGTGGCTGCATTTGTTTCTGCATTCCAACCATCTAGTTCTGCAAATCTTTCTTCTAATTTAGCAGCTTTCATACCATCTTCTTCTGAAAAATCTTCTTTTGCATAAATTTCTTCTTTTTCTTTCATAATGCTATACAATTCTTGGTTTCCCATTATAACAGCATCTAATACCATTTCTTCATCATATGCAAAGTGATCTTGTTTTAATATAGATATTCTTTCACCTTTTTCTATACTTACATCACCTTTACTTGGCTCTAATTCTCCTGAAAGAACTTTTAAGAATGTAGATTTTCCTGCTCCGTTTGCACCTATTATTCCGTAGCAATTTCCTTTTCCGAATTTGATGTTTACATCTTCAAATAATATTCTTTTTCCAAAACGTACTGTTACGCCATTTACAGCTAACATTTCTTCTCCTCCTTATTTTTTTACTAATTTAACATATCTTTTTTCTTTAACCATAATATTGAAAGTATTGTAAGCAATGTTGCTATAAATGTCATTATCCAAAATCCAAATGTGCTTCCCTCAAATGGTAGCTTTACATTCATTCCCCAAAAACTTGCTATCATTGTTGGTACTGCAATTATTATAGTAATAGAAGTTAATGTTTTCATAACACCATTTAAGTTGTTAGATATTATAGAAGCATATGCATCCATTGTTCCGTTTAGAATGTCACTATATACTTTGCTCATTTCTATAGCTTGTTTGTTTTCTATTATGGCATCTTCTAATATGTCTTCATCTTCATCATATAGTTTTATATTTTTTATCTTTAGTGTTCTTTCCATAACTGCTTCATTTGACCTTAGTGATGTTGTTATATATACTAGAGATTTTTCTAAGCTTAAAAGCTTTAATAACTCTCTATTTTTCATAGAATTTTTTAATACATTTTCTGCTATTTCTGTTTCTTTATTAATCTTTTTTAAGTAGTCTAAATATTCTGATGAATTGTTGTACATCATTTGTAAAATAAACCTACTTTTTTTGTATGTACAAAAGCTTTTTACTTTATTTTGTTCAAATTTCTTTATTAAACTACATTCTCTTAATGTTACTGTTATAAAGAAATCATCTCTTACTACAATCATACCTATAGGCATTGTTGCATACATATACCCACCTGTACTTAATTTTTCTGTAACTGGTATGTCTATAATAAACAAAATTGTGTCATCTTCGTCTTCTATGTCGATTCTGGCTTTCTCTTCGTTATCTAGCGCATATCTTATAAAGTCTTCTTTTATATTTACATTTTGGCAAACTTCTTTTATTTCATTATCCGAAGGATCTACCATATGTATCCATGTTCCCCTATTATATGTTTTTACTCTTTCTAATTTATTTGTTTCGATGTCTGTATTGTATAGTTTTATCATATTATAAATCCCCCTACCTTTCTTTTTAGCAACAATAATATATGCTTTTTAACAACTCAGGCTATTCATAGCATAAATTTTTTGTATTACTTTAAAATAGGAGCTTTACTCCTAAAGCTCCTATTAAACTCTTATTATTAAGTTTACATATTTTTTATTTTTTTGTCAAGTTATTACTACAAAACTTTACTTTTACTTTACAAAATTAAATTTAATTTTTATTTGGCATTTACTATAAAACTTTTTTCTTTATAACTATAATTCCTGTAATTAAAATAGTTAAACTAGCTATTATTACTATTATTAAAGTTATTTGTTTATCCTTACCAAATGGTACAACAAATGTTAAAATTTCTGATCTTGCTGTATCAATTTCTTCTATATTTCTAAGAGTATGTGGATAAGTATTTCCTGGTATTTCTATTATTTCTCTATTTGTAGTGTCTTTATAATATGGTCTTCTACCATTGTCTATATTTAGTCTTATAATTTCTGCAATATTTTGAATTTCCTCTTTATCTGATGTATCTTCTGGTCTTGCAATAACTCTTGTGAATGTTAATATGTCTTTTAGTTCTATATACTCATCTATTCCTAGCTTTGTATTTACACCATTTAATTTAGTTATTAAAACTTCGTCCAAATTCGCTTTTGCTTCATCAAAAGCTCCTGGCTCTAGTAATATCCCTTTATAATCACTTGGTAGTTCTTTCTTTTCTATTCTACTTGCAATTACTTCCCACAAATTATTGCTTCCAGCTATATTCTTACTAGGCATAATAGCATTTCCTTGTTTATTACCATAATTTACTGTTCCTTTATTTTTTGTTAATTCTGTACTATATTGCAACATGGTTGGAACATATTCTATTACAGATGTTGTTTCTATTTTATTTAATGTATTTGGATTTGCAACTTTTCCTTTATAATAGTATGAAGTTTCATTATAATCTTTTTCACTATTATTAGTTATTTTTAATTTATAGCTTACATTTAGTGTAGAACCATATAATAGGTTTTCATCTACAGTACCTTGTATTAAACCTTGTGCTTTAAGCTTTCCACTTCTATCATATTTATTCTTTTCCCATGTTAAATTTGGTGCTTTTTGCTCTGCATTAAATATTGTCACTCCATCTGTTGCTATTAGTTTAACATTTGAAACTTCTTTTTCTAATATGATTTTAGTTCTAGGTCTTTCTACTATTCCAAAATCTACATTTTGTACTTTATACTCTTGTTTTTCATTTTTTAAATATTCTACTTCCATAGACATTTCTGCTGTATCTGCAAACATATTTGTTTTTTCTGCAAGAGTATTTACTAAAATTGTATCCCCTCTTTTTGCGTTTAATACTGTAGCTATATCATATTTATAGTCTTTACTATAAGAATTTACAACTTCTCTTCTGCTATAATCATCTTTTGCATCACTTTTACGAGGAGCTGAACTGCTATACCAGTATTTGTCTTTATATATGCTTTCATCATAAATTGTAGATTTAAAGTCTTGGCCTGTGTACATTTTATCATCTTGTTGTGGATTTATTAAACATTCATAGTCACCATAAGTAAATTTAATTAAATAATCCCCAGGTATAAAATTAGATAATGTATAACTTCCGTCTTCATTTGTTCTTTTTTCTATTTTGTTTAAACTATTTACATCTTCATTATTTGTGCAAATTAATTCTACTTTTACTTGGTTTACAATATTTTCATTTGTTTGGTATTCCCCATCTCCAATTCTTTCGTTGTTATTTAATTTTGATTGTAATGGAGAATCTTCGAATACCACACCAGTCATACTTCTTCCTACATCATCTCTTATTAATTTTAAAGCTGGTGCAACATCTGCATCATCTTCAAAAACTGCTCTACTACGTTTTGTTTTTTCCTCTCCACTTAAGCTCTGGTATGCTTCTGTTTTAGATTCTTTTACAAAACTTTGAACTTTTGAATCTGTTGGGTTCATATTATCTGGTACAGAGTCTATATCTATTAATCCTGCTATTTGACCTGCATTTGTTATTTTCTTGTTATTTAAGTCATATCTATCTTCTGTATATGTATTTTTGTATCCTGCTATTTCTGCATAATTTTCTTCCAGAGTTTCACCTTTTTGTAAAACTTCTCTTAAAGTATCATTAGAAACTTTGTATTGCATAAATATCCATTTTTTATCTGTTATACCTGTTTGGGCTAAATCTGTTGTATTCATTTTTTTGTATGTTTTTCCATTCCCAGATATTGTTCCTGCCTCATTCCAATGTATCTCTTTGTCATTTTCATCATATGATTTTACCAATTCATATGATGTATCTGCATAGTCATTTAAGTCTAGAACATATCCTGTAAGCTTTCCTACAGATTGATTCTTTATTTGTAATTTATATGTTACATACACATGTAATTTATCTTTTGCAGTATCATCTTGGGCTTTATACTGTAAGTCACTCTTTCTTAATTTTCTTTCGTAACTTGGTACATCCGTACCTCTTATGTTTACTTCTAAATCTTCTCCAGCTCCATTGTACTCATATGTATGCCCTTTTCCATTTATTTGTACATCAACTTTTACTAAGTCTTTTCTTAAGTTTAAATCAAATTGCTCTCTATCTTTAATTCCAAAGTTTACATTAAGTAGCTCTTCTTCTGTATTTTCTAGATTATATGTTTTTAAGCTTTGTTTTCCATTAGAACCTGTATATGCTGTAATCATAAATGCTTCATTATCTACATCATCTCTAGGTGGAACGTTATGGTTCTTGTCTACAATAGCAAATTTATTATTAAATTCATTTCTATTTTGCTCTCCATCTGTTGCATATGACCTTTCTTTTATAGCTGTATCAACTTTATTATTTCCACTACCAGAATATTTCTTTAGTGTTTGGTAAGTTGTAGGTTCATAAAGTTGACCATTATATTTAAAGCTTACAAAGTATCTTTGGGTTATATCTAATTTGTCAAATTCATACCATCCATCACCATTTGTAGTAGCTGTGGCTACGCTTTTTCCATTACCATTAAACAATTCTACTTCTATATTTTCTAGTAAATCGTCTCCTGTACTTAATATTCCATCTTCTCTACCATCTTTTTGTGCTAAATTGTCTTTAAATACTATACCCTCTAGTCTAAAAGTTAGCCTTACCGGTACACCATTATTTTTAATAATTTGCGTAGCTCTTTGTGAGCTATTTGCCTTGTCTTTTCCAGATATTTCGAAATATATCATTGTGTCTTGACCTTTATAATGTTGCATTTTAGTAGATCCTTTAAATCCTTTTAGTGAACTATTTAATGTTATTGTTTTAGTGTATGTGTTTCCACTTTTTGTCCATCCATTTGATTTTCCTTCTTGTAGTTTTAAACCTGCTTCAGGTTCATCTACTAATTTAACTTTTGTTCCTGGTGAAGAATTCCCTGGACCTATATTGTAAATTACCCACTGGTATTCTACTAAGTCTCCCGTGTATACATATGGAATTCCATTTTCATCTACATCTTCTTTGTTACAATATTTTTTATAATCTGGATAATTTACTTTTGTAACTTTAGCATTATTTTTTCCTTTATTGCTAACTTCTAAAGTTGGCACTTCATTTACTGTAAATAAAGTTTTATATGTTCCATCTCTTTGTTTTCTTTGTATAGATTTTACATATTTGTATTTTACAATTATTGGTTTTGCTGGTGGCACTTTTAAGTTAAGGCTTCCTCCACCTTCAACATTTTCATTATTAAATATCGCTATTCTTTGGTTATTTCCTCCAGCAAATAGTAATATTCTTGTAGCATGAACAGTATCTCCTGTTGTTGTTAATTTTATACTTTTTATTTCATCTACTGCTTCGTTTATTTTTATATAAAAATCTTGCTTGTTTGCAATTGCACCTATCTCTATTTCTTTTTTGCTAGAATTTAATATTTTTACGTTTGATGTAGTATATTTTTTACTTGCTGTTTCTACTGTAATTCCAGATACCTTAGCACTACCTGTTATTCCTAAAGTATATGGACCTATTATAGTTGCTTCTCCTTCGTATGATATTTCTGGTGATTTAGTTGATATGTTTGTAACCCCACCTACACCGTTTTTTCTACTTTCTGCATATGTTCTAGCTTCTTCATATACAGATTGATAATCTCCAACTACTTGCCAACTACTATTTTGCCATGCAGGATTATTTCCTGTATATGGATATTCTTTATATTGGCTACCTGCCATTATATTAAATACAGCATTGTGACTTTTAGCATAATTGCAAAATACAAAAAAGTTCGCTGAAAACCAACCATCTATTTTACTTTGGCTAGTACTAACAGTATCTTGAATACCAGAGTTTCCATGTAGCATCCAATTAGCCCATCCGGCTAAAAACCTTGCTCTTGTTACAATATCTGTATTTGTTATTCTTTGTTGTGTTCCAGGTGATCCATAAACTGCTCCTTTGGGTACAGTTACATTTAAACCTGTCCAATCTGATAATTTTGTATTATATTTATTATCTATATCTACTATTGCTTGTATTCTATATGTTGAACCAAAATTTCCATCTGCATTATGGTCTGGGTCTACACATGCTGCTGTAGATTTCCAAATTGTAGCATCACTATTACCATTACCAATATGTAAATTTACTTCCGGATTTTTGTTATAATCATAACCTAAAAATTCTTTTGGATTCGAAAGGGCTTTATTCGCTATATCTTTGTCTGACATTGTTGGCTCTGCTTCTAAAGGCTCTGCTACATTACTAAAAATTATAATGCATCCAATTATTATTGTTACAAATAGGGCTAGATTAATTAAAATTTTCTTTTTGTTTTCTTTAGTTTCCATTTTTTCTTAATCCTCCCCCTTTTTTTATTAAAATTATAGCAACTATTACTAATATTGCTAATGTTATAGTAAGTAATATTGTTATATAAATTGCTCCTGTGCTTACTGCTATAATTAATTGAGCAGTATTATTTTTACTGTTAATATCTATTTTTAAATTTTGTTCTTGTGTTTTTAAATTTCCAATATTAGCTTTATTTACAACATTTTTTCCTTCACCTTTATTATTCACCTTTGTTTCCATTACTAATTTTATAGTTTTTGTTTCACCGGGTAATATTGTAGTATTTTCTAATTCGTTTGTTGCTATAGAATCACCTTTTTTATACCAAGTTTTAGAATCTTTTAGGTTTAAATCACTACTTGGTGTGTCTATTATTTCTTGTATTATTTCTTCTGTTTCTCCTACATTTTGTATGTCTATTGCATACTCTATTTCTATTTGGGCATTTGCCATTTCTTTAGATTTTATTTCTACTTTTGCAATTTGCTTTCTATTAAATTTGTATTCTTTTTCTCTTTTGTTTGTTTTTACTTTTATATTTGTTATTGTTTTTGTAATATTTAATTTCCTACTAGAATATTCTATTAAACCTGCATCTATATTAGTTAAATTTGTATCTTTAATATTTAAACTTTCTGTAGCTGCAACTTTCTTTTTAGTTTTATCTTCTTCTATTTCAGTTTCTAGTACATCAGAATTACTATTTTCATTTATTCCATTTACTTTATATGGTGATAAATAATATTTTTGTGTATCATATTCGAATATAACTCTATATTCTCCATCTTCTAAATTTAAGAACTCATAATATCCATTTGAACTTGATAGTGTTTCTTGTAATATATCTCCTGCACTTGTAATTAATAGTACTCGTACATTAGGTATATTTACTTCTTCTGAGTCTTTTACACCATCTTTGTCCATGTCATTCCATACAAATCCACTTATCGAATTAGTTTCGTCTTCTCCATCTTCTCCGTCTCCACCTTCGCCTTCATCTCCGCCATTTTCTCCTAGCTCGTCTACAATTTTATGTGTTATAGTATTAGATTTTTTAGTTTCTATTGTTTGCCTAGAAACTAATTCTACTGTATTTGATATTTCTGTATTATTGTTTAAATATGTATTAATTGTAGTATCTATTATTAATTTTACTTTTTCTCCAGCTTTAAGTGTTAATGAATGAGAAATTGTTTGACCTTCATTTTTTATTTCTATTTTTTCATTTCCTTGATTTATATATACTTTATTTATTACAGCATTTTCTGGCACTTTATCTGAAATAGAAACTAATGCTTCTTTTTTGCCTACATTACTTATTTCTGTTTCGTATATTAAGTTATCATCTTGTTTTACTTCTTTTTCTATATTTGATGTTTGTACTAGTTTAAAGTCTGTTAATGTTTTGTTAATTTTAAAATCTAGCTGTCCAGATATATATTCTTTATCATTATAAATTGTGTTTGCAAATGTATAAAAAGATATTTGGTCTTTTCCTTCTTCTATTAAATTTGTTAAACCATAAAGGTAAACTGTTACTTCTTCTTCTGGTTTTATATTATTTATTTTTACCTTAACTGTATTGTTTTCATTTTCTAAAAATTCTGCTCTATTATTTGGCAATGTTTCTACATATTCTGACTCAAATCTTATGTAGTCTGTATAATAAAGTGAAACTGTTAAATTGTTTATTTCTTCATTTGTTAAATTCTTTATATTTATTCCAAATATTGGCGCTGTTTCTTCTGTAATTTCGTCTGGATATCCAAAAGTTGTTGCTGGGTTTAATTGTATTTTTAGTTTAGCTTCTCCTATAGGATTTTCTATAGATTTTACTTCTTTTGCTTGTATTCCTTCTGCTTCTATGTTTATTCTGGCATAAGTACTACTATTTTCTCCAGACTTTTTCACTACCACTTGATATTCTAATTTTCTTTCTTCTCCTGGTTTTAATTCGTTTATTGTAAACTCTTGTTGCTTCTTATCTGGCAATTCGTAAAAGCCTTTATTACTTAATCCAGTATCTAAATCTACTGTTGTGTATTCGTAGAATACTGCATTTGTATTTTTTGCTACAATCTTTATATTATTAATTGTTTTATTTGTTTCATTTTTTAGATTAATAATATATTTTAAAGTTTGTTCATTATTTACTGTTTCTCCTTCTTTAAGTGAGACATTTCCTTTCATTACAGCTATTTCTGTTTTTAGTTCGCTTTGGTCTACTGTAGATATTTCTGGTTCTTTGTTAGTTAACTGCATATCCTCTGTTTTAATTTTCATTCCAGACCAATTGTTTACTTTGTTTTCATTTTGAGTACCATTTGTTATAAATGCTACATATGAATTTTTATTATATGTAATATTTTCTGGTATCTTTAAATTGTATTCAACTACTAATTCTTCTCCTTTATTTAAATTAGAATTAGTAAAATTTATTTTAAATAAATTACTATTTTCTGTTTTTTCTTCTGACCAATTTACATTATCTTCAGAAAAATAAACTTTTGCACCATCTTTATTTATATAAATGTTTCCTTCTATTTTTGCGTTGAAATCAGAGTTTATACTTGTATCTCCTAATTTATATTCTTTATCTTTTATTGGAATCATTCCTACTAATTCCAAATTACTAATTTCACTATCAAAATTATTTAATATAGTTTCTTTTATATGTATTGTTTGTGATACAGTATTTGCTCTTAATTCTAATTCATTTAATTCTTTATTTTTAGATTTTTCTCCATTTGCTTCTGTGCTCATTATAAAACCATATGGAGCGGTTATTTTTACTGGAACATTACAAAGTCCGTTGTTATCATAAGTAATAGCTTTTTCGTTTGTATACAAATATGTAATATTTGTATCTTTTGATGTTAAGTTTGAAAATACTTTTACTTCACCTTCTACAGCTATTTGTGTATTTGCTGTTATATCATCATTTAAATATGTTAGTTGTTCACCTGTTAAGTATATAGTTAAAGTTTTTGTTCCATCTGCATTTTCTTGCATATTTACATTTTCTAAATGTAGTCCATTTTCGAATGATATTCCAACTTTTTCTATATTTACAATTTCAAATTCACTTGGAAATATTATTTTAAGTACTGGATTTTTATATAAGTCATAGTCCACATTTTGTGTATTTAAATTTATTTTCATATTAATTTTCGTTTTATCATCTGTTGTAGAAAACTCCGTTTTGTCTATTTGCATGGTTGATTTAGTAACTGTTTCATATAATTTTATATTTTTTTCTACTAAATTATTAAAAATCATATTGCTATTTTCATACACTAATTTTAAATTATTTAGTTTTTTTAATGTATTATTATTTATTCCGTGATTTTTTATAATTTTTTTATTGCTACATATATTAATATTTCCCACATTTTCTGGATTTTTTATTAAAATTTTTATTTTAGAAATATTATCATAATTTACTACAATATTTCCATTTTCATCTTCTGTAGAGTCTTTGTTTATTACACTTAAAAGCTCTCCATTTGTTTTATTATATATTTCTAAGCTTCCTTGTTCTCCTAATATATTTAATATCTCCCTTTTTGGGATTATTGTATTTATATAAAATGTTTTATTTTCTAAGTTTAAATTAACATTATCTCCAGTTAATCTATTTTCTTTTTCTGTAATTTCTATATCTTTATTTGGCAATACACATTGGATTTGAAGATTCATATCCACATGATATATAGGTTCTTCAGTTTGATGATACATATATCCTTTACTTAAGTTTTCTGTACCATTTATATTTAATAATGTTGTTTGGTTCGTTTTTTGCTTTTCTAAGTTATTATTAAAGCTTATATTTGTTTCTGGCACATTATAAAGTTTTAATTTTAAGTTTTGACTTACGTTAAAACTTATTTTATCTAAATTAAATTGGTTGTTATATACATACGCTATAGTATAATTTACATTTCCTTCTAAATTATTTATTTCGTTATTTTCATCTGCTATGTTTTCTTTTCGAATTGTAAGCATTCCGCTCTCTTTGTTATATGTAAATTGGTTTTTCAAAAGCTTTATTCCATTTTCTATTACACTTATTTCTTCTGGCAAAGTTCCTTCTAATTTAGGAATATTCGAACTAAATTCCAAATATTCCATAGGTACTACTGTATTGTTCATTTTTCCTGTTGTGTTTGTTATTATTACAGACTTACCACTGTCTTCTATGTAATTTGTTACTTCTGTTTGTAAATTTCCCTCTACTTTTGAAACCCATTTTACATTTATATTTTTATTTCCAGATACTTTTTTGTCTGCTTTTTGGCTATCTGTATATATACCTTGAAAACTTATTTTTGTATCTTTTTGCAAATCTAACAAATTCATTTTCGGATTAGATTTATAGCTTATTTTTACAGGAATTTCTATGTCTTCAGAAATAGTATTTAATTCTATAATATTTTCTTGTTCATTTATATTTTTTACAGCAATATTATTCTTAAGTTCTGCATAATTAATTGCAAAGTTTGGATTATTTAAAATTATCTTTGCATTTTTCATTATGCCCTCTTTTAATTTTAAGCTAAAATATAAATTATTCTCATTTTTAGTATCTTCTTCTATATTGTAAATTAAATTTTCCTCGTTTTTAAAATATGCATCAAAAATAACATTTTTATCACTTACATAATTTATATCTGTTGCAACTGCTTCTAGTATAAAACTTCCATAAGAAGATATAACTAACATTACAACAATTAATGCAGAAATAAATTTATTAAGCATATTTGTTTTTATCTGTTTTTGCATAAAAAGCACCCCTTATAATTCGCATAAATATCTATTCTCACTATAACATATATTTTTCACACTTCAATAGCCTATATTTTGCGACATTCTATGGCTTTACGGATCTTTATTCTGCATATTATTACAATCATATTATTTTTATATATATTTATAATTACACAAACCGGGATTTGGGGACGTTCCTTAAAATCCCTCTTTTATTTTTACATAAAAACTAACATAAGATTTCCTAACAAATCTAATTTATAAGCAAATTTAAGGTTCGCTATAATCTCTAGTACGTAAAAAAAGGAACTAGAAATTTCTAGTTCCTTTTTTTATTATTATAAAACTTTTTTCTTTATAATTATAATTCCTGTAATTAAAATACTTAAACCAGCTATTATTAATATTATTAAAGTTATTTGTTTATCCTTACCAAATGGTACAACAAATGTTAAAATTTCTGATCTTGCTGTATCAATTTCTTCTATATTTCTAAGAGTATGTGGGTAAGTATTTCCTGGTATTTCTATTATTTCTCTATTTGTAGTATCTTTATAATATGGTCTTCTACCATTGTCTATATTTAGTCTTATAATTTCTGCCACATTTTGTATTTCTTCTTTATCTGACGTGTCTTCTGGTCTTGCAATAACTCTTGTAAATGTTAATATGTCTTTTAGTTCCAAATAATCAGTTGGGCCTAAATTACGTTTTGCTAAATTTAAGTTTGTTTCTAATATTTCATCCAATTTTTGTTTTGCTTCGTCAAAAGCACCTGGCTCTAATAGAGTTCCCTTATAGTTACTTGGAAGATTTTTAGATTCCACTTTACTTGCAAGTACATTCCATAAATTATTGTTTCCTCCTACATCCATTGTAGTTTCTCTTCCACCTATACTCGTAGTTATTTTTCCATCTTCTTTGGTTAGTTTTGCATCATATTGTAATATATTAGGTACATATTCTATAATTCCTGTCGTTTCTATTCTGTTTAATGTATTTTTATTTTGTACAATTCCTGTTGTATAATATGATTTTTCATTATAGTCTAATTCACTATTGTTTATTATTTTTAGAAGATATTTTACATTTACATTAGAGCCATATAATAAGTTTTCATCTACTGTTCCTTGTACTAACCCTTGAGAGCTTAAATGATGATCCCTATCGTATTTATTATTTACCCATGTTAAATTTGGAGCTTTTTGGTTTGTGTCAAATATTGTTGTTCCATCTGTTGATGTAAGTTTAACATTTGATACTTCTTTATTTAATATAACTTCAGTTCTAGGTCTTTCTATTATTCCTAAGTCAATATTTTGTACTTTATATGGAACCGTTTCATCTTTTAAATACTCTACCTCCATAGACATATCTGCTGTATTTGCCACCATATAAGTCTTTTCTGCTAATTCTCTTAATAAACCTGTATTATTTGATCTGCTAGCATTTAATACTTGCGCAATATCATATTTATAATCTTTACTATATGCATTAACTTCTTGTCTTCTACCTTCATAATCGTCTACTGCATCATTTTCACGCGGCTGTGTATTTTTGTACCAATACACATCTTTATAATTACCTTCTTCATAAATTGTAGACTTGTAATCTTGTCCTGTATACATCTCATTGTTGTTTTGAGGGCTTACTAAACACTCATAATCACCATAAGTAAATTTAATTAAATAATCTCCTGGTATAAAGCCATCTAAAGTATAGCTTCCATCTGAATTTGTTCTTACTTCTATTTTATTTAGTCTGTCTACATCTTTATTATTTTGGCAAAGTAATTCTACTTTTACTTTATTTACCTTATTTTCACCATTTTGGTAAATACCATCTCCAACTCTTTCATTATTATTTAGCTTTGCTTGTAATGGTGCATCTTCGAATACAACTCCAGACATCTTTCTTCCTTCATCATCTCTTATTAGTCTTAATCCTGGTGCAACATCTGCGTCGTCTTCAAATACTTCTGTACTACGTTTTGTTTTTTCTTCTCCACTTAAGTTTTGATAAGCTGATGTTTTTGACTGTGCAACAAAGTTTTGGACTTTTGAGCTTGTTGGGTTCATATTATCCGGTGTTGAATCTCTATCTATTAAACCTGCATTTTCTCCAGCATTTGATAATAACCTGCCTTCTGTATCTCTTCTTTCGTTTGTATATGTGTTTCTATATCCTGCTATCTCTGCATAGTTTTCTTCTAATGTTTCACCTTTTTGTAAAACTTCTCTTAAAGTATCATTTGACACTTTATATTTTAAGAAAATCCATTTTTTATCTGTTATTCCTGTGCTTGCTAAATCTGTTGTATGCATTTTTTTGTATGTTTTTCCGCTTCCAGATACATTTCCAGATTGTGTCCAATTTATTTTCTTACCATTTTCATCATAAGAGTCTATTAATTCGTATGATGTATCTGCATAGTCATTTAAGTCTAATACATAACCTGTAAGTTTTCCTACTGATTGATTCTTTATTTGTATTTTATATGTTACATATACTTGTAATTTATCTTTTGCATTATCATCTTGTGCTTTATATTGTAAATCGCTTTTTCTTAATTTTCTTTCATAGTCTGGAACATCTGTACCTCTTATATTTACTTCTAGGTCTTCTCCATTTCCATTATATTGGTATGTATGGTCTTTTCCGTTTATTGAAACATCTACTTTTACTAAGTCTTTTCTTAAGTTCATGTCAAAAATGTCTCTTTCCATAAGACCTAAATTAATATTTTCTAATTCATCTTTTGAATTGTTTTTACCATATTTTTTCTTGTTATTTGGTCCATTAGGTCCTGTATATGCATATATAATAAATTGTGCATTTCCTGTATCATTTCTATCTGGCACTTTATGGCTTGAATTTACTGGTGTAAATTTATTATTAAATGCTCTTCTTTCGTTTATTCCTTCTGTTGCATATGACCTTAGTTTTATTGATGCTGATGTTTCATTATATGTTGTACATTCATATATTTGTCCATTATATTTAAACCTAATATAATATTCATATGCTTTAGAATAATGTGTAAATTTATAATTTCCACTTGAATCTGTATATGTAGTTGCTAGTTCTTGGTTATTATCTGCCCTATACAGTTTTACTTCTATTCCTTTTACTATCGAGTCTCCACTATCATAATAACCATTTGGCGGATCATTTCCTTTTCCTACTTTGTAGTCTAAAAAGACCTTTCCTCCCAGATCTATATAGCTTTCATTATATACATACATATTTGCATCATCAGACAAATCTACATACATATTCTGAAGATTTGTAAACGTTTTACCATTAATTGTTGCATATCCTTTTATTTCGAAGTTATATGGTACATAAACTTCTTTTATTGTATAGTCGCCTATTAATACTGAATCAAATCTTAGCCTTCCAGAACTATCTGTTGTTCCTGAATATGCTAATTTACCATCACTCCACAATTGGTATTTGGCACCTGGTACTCCAACATTTGGCAAATATTTATCTCTTTTGTATATATTTAGTTCTATTATTCCTAGTGCTCCAGGAAGAGATACACTGTCAGATGTCATGCTACTATCTTCATCTGTTTGGTAATGCTCTAATATTTGGCAATTCTCAGGAGTATAGCATTTCCATCTTCCATGATATCCACTTGTACTAGTACAGTATAGTACATATCTATACCTAGCTTTTCGTGTAACAGTGCCTTCTACATTTACAGTTACACTATTAACTTTTTTTACTCCTGCTGCTTTTTGTATGTATATATAAAAAGTTCCACCACTTGTAATATTTCCTACACGATAATTTCCACTAGACGAATTATTACTTAAACTTACTGTTCCTTTATCTGTACTTATAGTAACTCCTGTTATATTTCCCGTATAATTTACACTATATGGTCCTACCTTATATGTAGTAGCATTTTCTTTACTCCATTTTACAGTTCCAGTATTAGAAGTAATACTGGCTGGCGTTCCAACTGTTCCTATCGTATATTGTTCTTCTCTATGCGAAACTTTATAGTAATGACTCCCACCCTCAGCACATAATGCTTTTTGTCCTTGTTGTGTACAGTTATATGGCTGGTTCTGATCATGCTCTATTAAATTTGTATATAGAATATTTATACCAGCTTGTCCTACTGTTAAGTGTGGACTTTCAGACATTGCAGATACTTCATTTGCTGAAAATATTAAGTAATATACTATTAATGCAAATATGCAAATAAGAAATTTCTTTATTACCTTCATACTATTCCTCCTTTCCTTTAAGATTTATTTATATTTTTTTATTATAAAAATTCCTACTCCAATAATAACTAATAAAGCTAGCATTGCTGTAATATTTAAAACGATTCTACCTGTACTAGTTCCTATTATTATTTGTGCATTAGATTTATTATTTTCTTCATTAGTATCTTTAGAAGAATTCTCGTTAGAAGCTTTAAATAAAGCTATATTATTAGTTATTCCTAAATTATCATTTGTTAACTTTTTAGTTAGTGTTAATGTTAATTCTTTAGATTGTCCAACTTCTAATTCATTTATTGTTGAATTATATATCTTTCCATTTTCCTCATACCAACTTTGGTTTAAAGATTTTTCAAATTCTAAGTCACTTGGCAATTCATCAATTACTTGTTCTATATACCCTTTTGTTTCTCCGTTATTTGTAACTTTTATTTTATAGTTTACATATACTTTGGTTCCTACTAAATTTTTAGCAGAAACTTCTAATTTTCCTAATTTTGTTCCTTCTTTATATTTATATTCTTTTTCTTTTCCTTTAGAGTCTACTGTTTTTACTGTATCTATTGTTTTTTCTATTCCTATGTCAAAATTTCCTAATTTTACTAATCCCATATTTATAGCAGTTACATTACTATCGGTTATTTCTATTACATCTGTCATTCCCACAAATTCTTTGTTTCCATCTATTGTAGCCTGTCCAGATATTGCTTTAGAATTTACTAAGTCACTTACACCTTCTTGTTTATAGTTAGTTATTTTATAAATATTGTTATCATATCTAAAAATAACTATATATCTTCCTGGTTTTAATCCACTTAGTGTATAACCATTTTTTCCAGATATAGCTTTTACTTCTACACCATTTAAATCTGTTACAACTTCTGATGTATCACTATTTACTATTAAAACTTCTAAGCCTTCCGTATGTGGTTCTTTAACATCCATTGCACCATCTACATTTGTATCTTCCCAAATAGTACCGCTAATGCTATATGTATTTTCTTCTGGTTTTTCTGGGTCTACTGGTTTATTTGTATCTTCTTTTTTTGCATAATGTTTTATTTCATTTGATGTATTACTTATAATAGCTTCTCCATAAACATTTGCAATATTAGATAGTGTTGTATCTTGCTTTATAGCTTGTACTGTCGTATTTATTGTTATATTAATTGTTTTTCCAGGTGGTAACATTGTTGGAATTGTAAGCTCATTTGTTTCTTTATCATATTTTGGCCTTGATTTACTTGTATCTGTTCCTGTTTGGTCTCCCTCTGGCTTTTCTATTACACTTAAATCCATTTCTATAAGATTTTCTTTATATTCTCTGTTTTCAAAATCATATATATATTGATTATACTTTAATGTTTCTCCTATAACTTCTTTAGGTAATCTATCTATTACATAAATTTGTGAATCCACTTTATCACTTTTATTTGTAATTTTAATGTTATATGTTATAGTGTCCCATTCTTTTACTTCTTTTCCTTCTGTTGGAGAACTTTTTTCTATTATTACTTCTGCACCTTCTAATATATTTTTAGAAATATTTGATCTATATGTTTCATTGTTTACAAATGTATTTGCAGTAATATTAATAGAATTATTAATATCTTTTAATTCTGTTATTTCTGCTAAGAACTCTAATTGTGCCATTTGCCCTTGTCCTAGAGTTTTTATTGTACAAGTTATTAAATTATCTTCATTTAAGTTTATTTCTAAATTTTTGTCTCCTTCTTCCCAAATTCCTCCAATACCATTTTCTATTGCTTTAGGTTTTGTTACTATTATTTCTTTTGGAATTTGCATTGTTACTTTTAAATCTTTTAAGTCTTTATTAGTTGTATTTTCTATTCTTAAATTATATGTAAAATTATTTTCTTCTACTACAGTTGTTCTTTTCATAAAAGATAATTCTGTTTTTAACTCGGCTTTTTGTATTATGCTATTAATTTTATAATTAGATTGTTCTTTATTATTTATTAATAAAGCTATATTAGAACTTATTGTTTTAGTTTCTTCTCCTTCTGGTAAATCTTTTACTCTTACTTCATATTCTACTGTTTTAGACTCTCCTTTATTTAAAGTTCCTATTTCCAATAAAGTCTCTTTTTTGTCTAAAATTTCTTTGTATACACCAATATAGTCTCCCGCTGTAGAATCTCCGCCTCCATCTCCGTATGGTATTTCATTTTTTTCTACATATACTGTATTTTCAGCTATTGGACTTTTAACAGAAATATTTTCTACTTTACTGTTACTATTATTTGTTACTTTTATCTCATAATTTATTATTTCTTGCTCATGTATTTTAGAATTATCTTTAAGTTCTAAATCTCCTACTCTTGTTTGTACATTCATACTTATTCCAGTTTCTTCTGCCTTTTCGTTATTCATAACATTTGGTGTTTCTAATCCTAATATTTGTGTTGTTTCCATCTCTTGGTTATTTACACTATATTTTATAGTATATGTAGAATAACTTTTCTGATTTGCTTGTAATTCTGCTGGAATTTCTATATTATATGAAAACTTCATTTCTTTACCTTCTGCTATAGGAGCATCTGGTGCTATTTTAAAGCTTTTTATATTCGTAAATTCGCTTATATTTTCTTTCCAAGATTCACTATTTTCTTGTGGTTCTTCTTCCTCAGAATAATATATTTTTCCTGTAATTCCATTTACTTTTAGCACTTCTTTTAAAGCTGTATTAAAAGTACTTCCTAATTCTGTTCCATTTACTGTTTTATTGTTTGCAAATGGAATCTTTCCAAGTATAACGATATCTTTAATTTCTGTTTGATAATTATTTACTATTTCACTTGCTATTGTAGCAATTTTACTAGTTTCTGCTACATTTAATTGTCCTGTAACTATGTTTTCATCTAATGCTACTTTTTGTTCATTTCCATTATATCCATTTAATGTACTAATAGTTATTAGTCCTGATTTTGCAACCATATTAACTGGTATTTCTGCACTTTCCTTACCTTGCATTTTATATTCTGTATTTTTTGCAAGTTCATTTGAGTATGTCATTTTTAAGTTAGCACTTTGTGTTGAAACTGTATTCTTTAGCTTTATTATAGCTGGAATTATTATTTTAGTTCCTTCTTGTATCCCTAATTTGTAATTTGTTTCTTCTCCTGCTAATTTTAAAACTAATACCCTATTATTCTCTTCTAAACGTGCATATTCTAGCTTAAGCTCTGTATTATATATTAAAGAAACTTCTCCTATTGTTACGTTTTCTACTTCTTCTGGTAATGTAATCCTTATTTCTGGATTTTTAAATAAATCATATGAGTTATTATTCGTTGCTAAATTTAATGTAAAATTCACATTGTTATCTATAAATGGCATCCATGCTGTATTATCCATTTGTAAATCTACTTTTGTATATGTTTCTTGTAGGTTAAGGCTTCCTTTATATTCACTATTTATGTTTATTCTTTCATTTATTGTGTTAAATTCTTTTAATTGTTTTATAGAATATCCTAATTTAGAATTTATTATTTTAGTATTTCTTAATTCTAAAGTTCCTTCTATTTGTGGCTTGCTTATTTCTATACGTATATTGGGTTGTTTTGCATTATATATTATCTCTAATTCACCATTATTATTTTTATTAGCGTTTTTGTTTATACTTGCAATTAAAATATTGTTTACATCATAAATATTTATAAATCCTTCTTTTCCTAATATTTTGTTAAATTGTTCTTCTTTTACTGCTATTGATTTATAATATATTTCATTTGTTTCATATTCTTTTTCATTATCTGCAAAATTTGCATTTAATGTATTTAAATTAATTATTTTATTTGCATTCTTATTATTTACACTTAATTTATAATTAACATCATAAGTTGTTTCGTTAATATTATCATACAAAAATCCCTTATTTATTGGAGATATAGAATATATTTCTGCTGTTACATTATCTCCTATAGCATTTTTTAAATTATATTTATTACTATTTTGCGTTACATTTAAATCTTCACCTTGATAAAACTTTATTTCTGCTTTGCTATATGTATCTATTTCTATATTTTGTTTTAATAATTCTTCAAAATTTTGATTGTATACATATGTTATTAAATACTCGTCTTCTGCATCGTAGAAGGCAATATTTCCATTTTCATCTGCATTATTAGTTACACTAATTTCTAAATTTCCTGTGTTTGCATCATATTTGTAATTATCTTTTGTAAAATTAATTCCATACATATCCCCATTTGTAGCTTTTGTACTATTTGCTACAAATCTTACTTCTTCTGGCAATGTGTTGTTCAATTTTGGAACATTTACATATATTTTTGTTTCTTGTATTGGATTTTTTCTTTCTACTTCTCTTACATTTATTTTTTCTTGGATTAGTGTTTTATTTTCATCTGGTATAAAATTAGTTATATTTGATGTTAATTTAATTTCTGTATTTAAATTCCATTTAACTCTAACTAATATTTCTTTTTCTATTTTTTGTTCTTTCCCATTATCTGAAACAAAAATTCCTGAAAATACAACCTTTGTTTCTTTGTTTAAATAATTTAAATTTATTATATCTTTTTTATCCATTACTATTGGCATAGTAATTTTTTGATTACTATTAATCTCTTTTAATTTTAATACATTATTTTCTATATTTGTTATTATCTCATTTTCACTATTTTTTATAGAAAAATTTGGATCTTTTAATGCTATACTAGAATCTTTTAAATATCCATTTTCTACATTTAAATCAAAAGCTATTGCACATGTAGCTTCATCTTTTACTTCTATTTCATGAATATTTTTTTCATTGTTTATAAAATAAGTATCAAAGCTTACATACTTATTATTTGTTGATTTATTTTGGTTCTCTAAATTTTTCGAGTCTGCTAAAACATTAGATGGTATTAAACACATTTCACTAATAAGTATTATTAATACAAGTAAAAGTGCAATAAGTTTATTATCTCTTTTGGGAATAATTATTTTATTCATATTTTTTTACCTCCTATATACAGTAGTCAACATTGTATTTTGTGCTATATACTGTAATATTAAATTCCCTCTTATTTTACTCGATATATTATATTTTCTAGCCCCTAAAAAGTAAATAGAGCATAGCTTCTGTATATTAAAGCTATACTCTATTCCTTTACGGATCTTTATTTTGCGTTTTTATATTTTTTTTATGTTACATTTTATTATGGTAAATATTTTGCTGGGTCTACTCTTTGTGATCCATTAACTCTCATTTCGAAATGTAAATGTGAGCCTCCTTTTGGATTACTTGCACTTGGTCTTGGGCTTACATTTCCTGTATTTCCTACTGTCATTATTTGTTGCCCTTGTTTTACCTTTTGCCCTTCTCTTACTAGTCTACTTCCTGGCTTTCCATGTGCATATAATGTAATGTTTCCATCATCGTGTAAAATAGCTACATATTCACCATAGCTTCTATAACTTCCTATTACGTTTCCATTTAAATCATAATTTGGAATGTTTCCTGTTAGTGTTTCAGAAATTACTACCGTTCCACTCTTAGCAGCAACTATCGGCTTACCATAATTTCCACCAAAGTCTACTCCTCCATGACCTGCATAGCCATAGAATCCACATGTTATATTTGCTTTGCTTAGCCCTGGAATTGGGCATATGTATCCTTTTGAGCTTGGTTCTCCAGGTTTATTGTTTCCACCTGAGCTACCTCCACCTCCTGGCTTAGGCTTTTGATTTGCTATTTCTTCAAGTCTTTTATCTATAGCAGCTTTATCTTTTTCAAATTGTGCTAAGTCTGCTTGTAAATCTTTTGCTTCACCTTCTAGTTGATTTATATATTTTTGTTTTTCTTGTTTTGTTGCATTTAATTCTTGTGTTTTTATTTTCTTTTCATTTTTTAAACCTTCTACTTGAGCTTTATCGTTTTCTAATGATTTCTTTGTTTCTTCTATTTCTTTTTGCTCTTTTTGTATCTGTTCTAATAAGTCTAAGTCATATGAAGCAAGTTCAGATATTAAGTAATAGTTAGAAATAAATTCTGTTAAATTTGTAGAAGATAATAGCACATCTAAATATGTTACTGTTCCATGTTCATATATCGTTATTAAACGTTCATCTAATAAGTTTGATTTTTTTTCATATTCCTTTTTTTGCTCTTCTAGTTTCTTTTCATTTTCTTTTATGTTAGAACTTAATGTATCTAATTTGTCGTTTAAAGAATCTATAGAACCTTGATATTCATTTATTTTGTTTTGAATATTATCTACTTGTTCTTCTGTATTTGTTTTGGTTTCTTTTACGTCTTTTAACTGTTCTTTTGTTTTGTCTATCTTGTCTTGTAAATCTTTTGAATCTTGTGATGAAACTCCTAAAGTTGTATTGGTTATAACCATTACTGCTACTATTATAATAGCCAATATCCTTTTAATCATTTGTTTCATATTCATTTCTCCTTCATAAGTATTAATTTAAATTTTCTTTTAAAATTGCAACTAATAACTCATTTTCTTGTATTCTAATCTTTTTTCCTTTAAACGTATATTCTTCTCCTGTTTTATATACTAAATAGCCTGTATTCATTAACTTTTGTGATATTAAACTTAAGAATGTTATAGAATCTTCTTCTGATAAATTTAGTTTCATTCTAACTTCATAAAATGAAAATTTTATTATTTCTCTATTCTCTGCTATCTTTGCATTTAAATAACTATCTACAAATTCTAATGTCATATACAATACTCCTTTTAGTTTTTTGTATAATATCATATTTTGTCATTATTGTAAATGATATTAAGTAATTCTATCGTATAATAGAATTACTTAATATCTTTAAACACACTAATATGTTAGAGTAACTTTTATTTTATAGTAGAATTGCTTAATATATAGAATTCTTCCTGTGTTACTTTATACTTTTTTTCTAGTTTTTCTAATGTGCTATCATAATTTTCGGCTTCTGTTTCATCTATATGCATAACGGAACTACCATGGTATGTCCATCTTCTTCCATCTAATTTATTTGGTATTAATTCTTTTACCATCATCGCTGTTGGAAATACATCTTTTTCCATACATATATTATACTTTTTGCAACTTTTAAAACCACTACTTACATAATTGCTTGGACTTCCAAAAATCACAATAGTCTCATATCCCATTTTTATAGCTCTTTTAAATGATTCTTCTAATAGTTTCTTTCCATATCCCTTTCTTTGGTATTTAGGTAAAATGCATAATGGACCAAATGTTAAAATATCTTTTTTATTTCCTTTTCCATCAACTAATTTAGCTTTTGTATACATTATATTTCCAATAATTTCTCCATCTAGCTCTATTACTAAGTCTAATTCTGGAATGAAATCTTCATGCTCTCTCATAATATGAACTAAATAATGTTCCACACATCCTGGTATATATAAATTATAAAAAGCCTCCCTTGTAATTTTTTTCTACTTCTTTATAATCGTTTTTAGTTTCGTTTCTAATAATTATCATATGTTTAATTCCTTTCTATTAAATTTTTGTTAATCATTTTAGCTACATTTATTTGTCTGCTATTTTTATATAGCTATAGTATAAAGCTATAATTTTTCACTAAGTTTATCCAACGATAAGTTTTTTCTTAAATATTTTATCCTAATACAAAAAAATTATTAAAATATCTCTTGATAATTATATCGTATATTTTTAATAAAAAACATAAATCAGGTTTTAATAGTAAAAAAGAATGGATAAAAAATAAATTAAAAGATTGTCATGTATTTAGAAAATTAAATGCAAATTCATTTAAAAAGTTAATAGGCTAAAAAGTAAACCTAGTATTTTGTTTTAATACTAGGTTTACTACACACACTTAATTTAATTTTTTATTGGGACTTTAATCCCTATCTCTTAACCATATTAGAGAATTACTCTCTTTTCTTCATTGCAAATAATATTGTTATTACTCCTACTATGCTTAATGCTATCCATACTATTCCCATTTTTGTATTTGTAGCTTTTTCTTCGCTTGCATAATATTTGTTTAGTTTATTTGCCTCTATTTTTTCGTTTTCACTTATCACCTCCTGTTTGCTCGTATCTAATAACTCTTCTTCTTGGTAAATTTGGTAATCGTCTTTTTCCGCATTATATATGCTTATATATTTTTTCTCTTTTAAAGAGTTATTAGCTTCTTCTTTTTCAGTTTCTGCATTAAAGTCCGTATTATTTTCTTTACTTTCATTTTCTTTAGATTCTTTTTTTAATGCTTCTTCTACTGGTATTTCTTCTAGTTTATTTTGCAATTTTATTGTTTCTTCATATTTATCTTGCATTTCTATATTTGTCTTATCTGCCTTTGTATAATTTCCTATTTCAGAAAATTTCTCTTGTACATATTTCAATAGCCCTTTTGAATTTCCATCTTTCACATTGTTATCTACTTTTTTATATTCTTTTATTATTTCTCCTGTTTGATAATTAAATTTTATCTTATTACCGTTTTTATATGTTACTTCTATTTCATGTTCACTATTTTCAGTCATTTCTCCAATATTTTCTTTATTACTTATGTTTTCAGATTTCTCGCTATAAGTATTATTCAAGTTATTTCCTATGCTTAAAATATTATCATTCACAAAGTTTTCTGGATAATTTATTTTTTCTTTTAAATCATATAATTTACCGTCTATTCCTAAAACTGTTTCATATTCTTTTCCATTATATGAATCTATAATGAAATTATTTGGAACAAATTTTATATTGTTATTTTTTGATTCTAAATAAATCGGTAAAGCATATATTTTTCCATCTTTTACATACAATCTTATATCTTGTCTTACAACTCTACTTCCATCTTCTGACTCGATTTCTGAATATGTTTCGTATGTTTTAATCGTTTTTCCTTTGTAATTAAATATATATTGTGGTTCTTCTATTTTTATGGTTCCAGCTTCTTTATTTTCATTTTTAAGTTCTTCTAACACTGGATCTTCTGGAATTCTAATTCCTTCTTGCATTTGTAATATTTTATTCCCACTTTTTAATATTGGATATTTGCTTTTACTTAATATTTCATAATCATAATAATTTCCCCATTTTAATTTATTCTTGTATGTATCCTCTTGTTTTAAATCTTGTTCTACTAAGTAGCTTTCATTAGGTATATATTTGTCATTTTCTTTTGTTGGGTAATCTCCATTTATTGTAGAATATTTATAATAATAGTTATCTATAAACTTCATGTTTTCTTTAGGAATATTTCCTATTCCAAGAGATATATTGTCTGTGTTTTCACTTATCAAGTTACCTTCTATATAATTTGAATAGTATCTTTTTATTCCATCTACATCATATATTTCCTTGGCCATTTCTCCAACAATTCCACCCACATATTCTTTAGACTTTATTGTTCCATTTGCATAATAACTTCTTGCTATTGTTGTTACATTTGTTAAATTATCCATCTTGCTATTATCCAGGTAACCTAAAATACCTCCTGCTGAATGCTCTGTTGCAACTACTTCTGAATTTGTGTAATTGCTTCCTATATTTCCAGCATCCATATGTCCCGAAATACCTCCTACATATGAATACCCCTCTATATAACTATTTATTGCATAACAATAATTTAATTGCTCATTATCACCAGTTATTCCTCCTACATACATTCCTTTAGATATTATTCTACTATTTTTAATGGCAGATTGTAGAATATTAGTTCCAAATCCTCCAATTCCTCCCACATACATACTATCTATGTAATTTGATTCTATTAAACAGTTAATAACAACAACATTTTGATTTGTTCCACTAGCATATCCTGCAATCCCACCTATATATTTCTTTCCTTGTATTTTTGAATTTTCTACTTTTACATTATTTTCTATTAAACACCATGATAGGTCTCCAACAGCTCCACCAACATGGCTAATTCCTGCTACATTACAATTATTTACATATATATTATTTCCTTTATTTAAACCTTTGCCTGAAATTCCTCCTACATATGAATTTCCTATAATCATTGAATTACTAATAGTTATATCACGTAATATTTGATATTCTGTGAATTCAGTAGAAATTACACCTGATATTCCACCTATATAGTTCTTTTTTGCATTAATATTAATGTTATCTGCTGTTATATTTGATATTTTTGTGTTTATAGACTTTCCTAATAAACCTCCCACATTCTCTTTTCCAGCATTAATATTAATATCCTTTAATTGTATATTACTTAATTCTCCTAAATATGACCTACCAATCATTCCAACATTTTGTAAATTATTTCCGTTGTCTATAATCTCTATATCTTTAAAATTGACATTTCTTATTGTTCCACTATTAATTCCTATTATACCAATAGAATCTCTAAAACTAGATGTGGTATTATTAATTATTTTTATGTTTTCAAAATTTACGTTTTCCATTTTTATATTTAATGCACTTATTAATCCAAAATTGTTGGAATTACCAACATTTAAATTTAAATTTTTTATTGTATGCATGTTTCCTTCTGTTATTAGTCTTCCTATTTTTAAGTTATAATTAATATTATTTTTTCCACTAAAATCTATATCTGTAAGTAGTCTATAATTTTCACCACTTTCTTTATCTATACTTTGCCAATCTTCATATTTTGTTATCTCTTTATAAAATATTTCTTCTATTAAATAATAAGCATTTTCTTTTTTCTCTTTTCCATCCTTTAAATATATAAGTTCTTTAATTTGATAATTATCATAATATCTTGTTGGTACACCTATTAAATCTATATAAGTCATTCCATTAGTATTACGTTTTTCTAGAATTTCTAAGTCCATATTTTCTATTTCTATTTTTGTTATTTCTACATTTTGTGGATTTGTTATTTCTACTCTTATTTTTAGTCTATTACTATCTTCTCGTAATGTATCTACACTTTTTATTTCCACTTCTTTAGTTTCTATATATATTGGTTCTTGATTTGGCAATAAATCTGTTTTATCT
>CATZPY010000013.1 GCA_958422985.1 uncultured Clostridium sp. | reverse complement strand
AACTCAAACGGAAATACATCATATTATTATAACGGAACAGTAGACAAAGATTTAGCAGACAAATTATTGCCAAAAACTGGAACAGATATAGCAAGATGGGTATTACCAGTAGTTATTTTAATATTTATTATTTCTTATATAAATTATAGAAGATATAGGGATATAAAAATTAAATAGCTAAAGATGGGGCAATAAGATAACATTACTTATTGTCCCATTTATTATAAATAAAGAAGGGAAATATTATGGAAAATAATTTAAGAGATATATCAAATAAAATTAGAATAAATATATTAAAAGAAGTGTATTATGCACAATCTGGACATCCAGGTGGGTCATTATCTATAGCAGATATACTAGCAGTATTATATTTTAAAGAAATGAATATAGACCCACTAAAACCAAAAGATGAAAACAGAGATAGGTTTGTATTGTCTAAAGGACACTGTGCACCTGCATTATATGCAACATTAGCTATAAAAGGCTTTTTAAAAGAAGATGAATTAAAAAAATTTAGAAATATAAATTCAAATTTACAAGGTCATCCAGATATGAAAAAAATACCAGGAGTAGATATGTCTACAGGTTCTTTAGGACAAGGATTATCTGTAGCTAATGGAATGGCTATAGCAGGAAAGTTAGATAATAAAGATTATAGAGTATATGCAATTTTGGGAGATGGAGAGATAGAAGAAGGACAAATTTGGGAAGCAGCAATGGCATCTTCAAAATATAAATTAGACAATTTGTGTGTGTTTATAGATAATAATAATTTACAAATTGATGGAAAAATAGAAGATGTTATAAATCCATACCCAATAGATGAAAAATTTAAAAGTTTTGGATTTAAAGTAATTACTATAAATGGAAATGATATTTCTGAAATAGAGGAAGCTTTAAAAATCGCTAAAGTAACAAAAGGAAAACCTACTGCAATAATTGCTAAAACAACAAAAGGAAAGGGAAGTTCGTTTATGGAAAATAATGCAAGTTGGCATGGAAAAGCACCAAATGAAGAAGAATATAAAAAAGCTATAAAAGAATTAGGAGGCGAATCAAATGAATAAAAATGACAAGAAGGCAACAAGACAAAGTTTTGGAGAAGAATTAGCCAATATAGGAGAAAAAAATGATCAAATTGTTGTTTTAGATGCAGATTTGTCATCTGCAACCAAAACTAATATTTTCGCTAAAAAATTTCCAAGTAGATTTTTTGATATGGGAATAGCAGAACAAAATATGATAGGAACAGCAGCAGGACTTGCTACTTGTGGGAAAATACCATTTGTTAGTACATTTGCCATGTTTGCAGCAGGAAGAGCTTATGACCAAATAAGAAATAGTATTTGTTATCCAAAATTAAATGTTAAGATTTGTGCAACACATGCAGGAATAACAGTAGGAGAAGATGGTGCTACTCACCAAATGTTAGAAGATATATCATTAATGAGAACTATACCAAATATGACAGTAATGTGCACTTCAGACGACACACAAACAAGATGGGCTATAAACGAAATTAGCAAATTTAATGGTCCAGTATATTTGAGATTATGTAGATTAGCTACACCTAAAATATATGAAAATGAAAAATTTGAAATAGGTAAAGGAGTACAATTGGGAGATGGAACAGATGCAACAATAATAGCAACAGGAGTAGTTGTTCCAGAGGCAATAGAAGCAATGGAAAAACTAAAAGCTAAAGGCATAAATATAAGAGTTATAGATATGCATACAATAAAACCTATAGACAAAGAAATAATTATAAAATCTGCAAAGGAAACTAAAAATATTATAACAATAGAAGACCATAGTATAATAGGTGGATTAGGCTCAGCAGTATGTGAAGTTCTTGCAGAAAATTATCCAAAAAAAGTTTACAAAATGGGAATTAAAGATGAATTTGGTAAGTCTGGAAAAGCAGAGGATTTACTAAAATATTTTAAACTTGATAAGGATTCAATAACAGAATTTATAGAAAAAATAATTGATGTAAATTTTTAACACCCTATTGCAATAAATCTTATTTATTGTTATTATATTTTGTAGATATAAATAAGAATATATCGAATTAAGGAGCAATTAAAATGATAGAATTTAGAAATGTTTGCAAAAGATATGATACAGGAACAGAAGCAGTAAAAAATGCTAATTTCGTTATAGAAAAAGGAGATTTTGCATTTCTTGTAGGGGCTTCTGGTTCAGGAAAGTCAACACTAATTAAATTAATATTAAAAGAAGAAGAACCTACATCTGGAAATATAATAATAAATGGAAAAGATACTACATTTTTGAAACCTAATAGAATCCCATATTTAAGAAGAAGTATGGGAGTTGTTTTCCAAGATTTTAGATTATTACCAGATAAAACTGTTTATGAAAATGTAGCTTTTGCTATGTATATTGTAAAAGCTACACCAAGACATATTAGAAGACAAGTGCCAATGGTTTTATCATTGGTTGGTTTAAGTGCGAAAGCAAAAATGTATCCAAATGAATTATCAGGAGGAGAGCAACAAAGGGTAGCACTTGCTAGAGCTTTAGTTAATAACCCTTCAATGCTAATTGCAGATGAACCTACAGGAAATTTAGATCCAGATACAGCTTGGGATATTATGACTTTATTAAATGATATTAACTTAAGAGGAACAACAGTAGTTGTTGCTACTCATGCAAAAGATATAGTAGACCAAATGAACAAAAGAGTTATACATATTCGTAAAGGCTCTATAGTAAAAGATGATGAAAAAGGTGGGTATGAATTGTGAGATATAATGTTGTAACTTATCTATTAGGAGAAGGAATAAGAAATGTTTTTAAAAACAAAAAATCAAGTAGTGCATCAATAATAATTATGAGTCTTACAATGTTAATATTTGGCGTTTTCTTTGTAATTACCCAAAATATTAACAGTATAATGAAACAAATAGAAAGCGAGCAAGGAATAGAAGTATTTTTATACGATATTTCAGAAGACCAAACAAAAGCAGTAGAAGATTATATAAGAAATATAGATGGAGTAAATACTGTAGAATATAAGTCTAAGGAAGATGCACTTAATCAATTAAAAAGTCAGTTTAAAGATAGAGCAGATCTTTTATCTGGGTATGAAGAAAATAATATATTTCCAGCATCTTATGTAGTAACTTTAACAGATTTAACAAAAAGTGGAGAGGTAATAAAAAAGATAGATTCATATAATGAAGGGAAATCTGAGTCAGAACTTGTAATAAAGAAAATAACAAGTAAAGATGAAACTGTAACTACACTAATTAACTTGGCAAAGGGAATAAGAATAATAACTGGAGTAATACTTGCAATATTAATTGTAATTTCAATATTTATAATATCAAACACAATAAAACTTACAGTACATGCAAGAAGAAAAGAAATATCTATAATGAAATATGTGGGAGCTACAAATAGCTTTATAAGATGGCCTTTCATTGTAGAAGGTATAATAATTGGAATAATATCAGGAGCAATATCTATAATCCTTTTAGGTATAAATTACAATTTAATTGCAGGACAAATTTTAGAGTCACAAGTTGTATCTGCAATGAGTATAAATTTATTAACATTTGTAGATATGTTTGGACTAATTGTGCTTGTTTATACAATATTAGGAATTGGAATAGGTGTGTTAGGAAGTTGTATTTCTATGCGTAGGTATTTAAAAGTATAGAAAGGAAGAATAAAATGAGAAGATTTCTAAAAATATTAATAATAATGTTGTTGTTAATATCAAATTTAGGGGTTTCAACAATATATGCAGCTGAATTAACAGATTTACAAGAGCAACAAACACAAGTGCAAGCAAATCAAGATATGGCAACAACACAGCTTCAGGCTGTAAAGGAGGAGCTAACACAAAACTTACAACAAGTTCAAGAACTAAATAATAATATTGCACAATATGAAGCAGAAATAAATAATTATAATGGTCAAATTGTAAATTTACAAAATGATATTTCTAAAACGGAAGAAGAAATAAAAAAAGCAGAGGAAAACTACCAAACTCAAAAAAAATTATTAGATGATAGATTAATTACTATGTATGAAGCTGGTACAACAGAATATTTAGATGTTGTATTAAGCTCAAAAACAATAACAGAATTTTTATCTAATTATTACTTATTATCAATTTTGGCAGATTCTAATGTAGATTTTTTAGATACTATAGAAAAACAAAAGAAAATAATAGAAGAACAAAAGGAAAAGCTAGAAGAACAGAAAAAGCAAGTTAATACATCAAAGGAAGAAAAAGAAAAAGCAGCTATAATATTAGAGAATACAAGGGTTATGAAAAACACATATACCTCTCAATTAACAGACCAAGAAAAACAAATACAATCAGAAATAGATGCATATCAAACACAATTAAATCAATTAGAAGCAGAGATTCAAGCTATAACAGCTAATAGCCTAATAATTAATCCAAATTATATAGGTGGAGAAATGTTGTGGCCAGTACCTGGTTATACAAAGTTAAGTTCTACATTCAAAATGAGAGTTCATCCTATAACCGGTGTATATAAATTACATACAGGAATTGATATACCAGCACCTATAGGAACTAATTTTCTTGCAGCAAACGAAGGTATTGTAGTAAAAGCAAGTTATAATTCGGCTTATGGTAATATGGTTATGGTAGACCATGGAGGTGGAGTTTCAACATTATATGCACATGGCGATCAAATAATGGTAACACTAGGGCAAACAGTAAAAAAAGGTGATGTTGTTTTAAAAACAGGAAATACGGGGAATTCAACAGGTCCACACGCGCATTTCGAAGTTAGAATAAATGGTACACCTGTAGATCCATTACCATATGTAACACATAAAGATGGAGTAAATTAATTTACCAAAAAACGGAGGATAAAATGAAAAAAATACACATAAAGCTTATAACTATATTAACAATTATAGTAGTATTAACAAATTTATTGTCAATATCATATGCGGCTTCAAGTTTTAGTAGTCAAAAAAATGAATTAAATAAAAAAATTCAAGAAACAAAAGAGAATTTAAATGATGTAAATAGCCAAAAAAAGGAATCACAAGATAAAGTTAATGACTTATCTGGTCAAATAAATTCTTATGAATCTCAAATAAGTTCTTTAGAAGGTGAAATAGTTTCAAAAACAAAAGAAGCTAATGAAATGCAAAAAAAACTAGATGAACTAGAAATAGAAAGAGAGAAGAATCAAAATTTACTTGATGAAAGATTAATAACATTATACGAGGCAGGAGAAGTTTCTTATTTGGATATGCTACTATCATCTTCAGACTTAACAGAATTTATATCTAGTTATTATATGATAGAAACATTAACAGCAGCAGATAAAGAACTAATTCAAAAATTGGAAAACGACAAAAAAGAAATAGCTGAAATGCAAGAAAAAATAAATGCAAGTTTAAGTGAAATAGAAACAAATAAAACTAAATTAGAATCTGTTAAAAAAGAATTAAATAAAGCAAAGAATAAAGAAGAAACAAAAGTAGAAGAGTTAACAGAACAATCACATGATTTAGAAAATGATGTAAAAGAATACGAAAAAAAGATGAAAGAACTTGATGCTAAAGAAAAAGAACAAGAAAGAGCTTTGCAAAAGAAATACGAAGAAGCAAAGAAGAAAGCTGAAGAACAAAATAACTCTGCTGGTTCAAACTCTGGTTCTAATTCAAGTGGAGGAGTGAGTTCTAAAGGATTCATAAGACCAGTAAAAAGTGGGAAAATTACAGCCCAAATGTATTATTCTAGCGGAAAATACCATGGTGCAGTAGATTTTGGTGTATCTGTAGGAACACCTGTGTATGCAGCAGCAGATGGTATTGTAGTAACATCTACTTGGGGTGGTTCAGACAGTTATGGATATTATGTAAAAATTAAACATTATAATGGATATTATACATTATATGCGCATGCTTCATCTTTAGTTGCAAAAGTAGGTCAAGAGGTAAAACAAGGTGATTTAATAATGTATTCAGGAAATACAGGAAATTCAACAGGTCCACATTTACATTATGAAGTAAGAAAATCACCAGGAGGATATAATGATAGAGTAAATCCTATGAACTTTCTACCATAATAAATAATAAATACCACTACTAAAGAATAAAAACTTAAGTAGTGGTTATATTAAGTTTAAAATAAGGAGGAAAATAATTATGAAAAAATCTACAATAGCAATTATAGTAGTTGTTGCAATATTAGTAGCCATAATAGCAGGAATAGCTTCTAGCTATAATGGAGTAGTTGGATTAGCAGAGGAAGTGGATAATAAATTTGCAACAATAGATACAATGCTACAAAGAAGGGCAGACCTAATTCCAAATTTAGTAAATACAGTAAAAGGATATACTAATCAAGAACAAGCTGTAATAGACTCAGTTACAGATGCAAGAGCAAAACTTGCAGGAGCAAATACTGTAGAAGAAAAAGCAAATGCAGATCAACAATTAACAGGAGCTTTAAATAGATTATTGTTAGTAGTAGAAAATTATCCTGATTTAAAATCATCACAAAATTTTATAAATTTATCAGATGAATTAGCTGGAACAGAAAATCGTATAGCTACAGCAAGAAAAGATTATAATGATGTTGTGAAAAAATACAATACAAAAATAAAGAAATTTCCAACAAATTTAATAGCTGGAATGTTTGGATTTGAAAAGAAAGAATACTTCCAAGCATCTGAAGGAAGCGAGGAGGTACCAACTGTTGACTTCAATACAGTACAATAAAAAAATTAAATATGTATTAATATTTATTATAACAGTTATTATATTACTTGGAAATAATTCATATGCTATAGTTCCTAAAACAAGTGAGTTTTTTGTAAATGACTCAGCAAATTTACTATCAAATGAAACCGAAGAATATATTATAAACATGAATAAAGCATTAGAAAGTAAAACAGGAGCACAAATAGTTGTAGTTACTGCTAAAAACTTAGAAGGAATGTCTTTAGAGGAATATGCTACAAAATTATTTAGGGAATATGGTATTGGTGATAAAGAAAAAAACAATGGAGTATTAATACTATGTGCTTATGAAGAGAGAGTGCTTAGGGTAGAAGTTGGTTATGGTTTAGAAGGAGCTTTACCAGATGGGAAAACTGGACGAATTCAAGATGAATATATAATTCCATATTTAAAAGAAAACGATTTTGACACAGGGATAAAGAATGGATTTAATGCAATATTACAAGAAGTAATGACGGAGTATGGAATAACAATAGATGGTGTAGCAGAAGCTACAGCTGTAGAAACAAACGATGATAGCCACATACTCCCAGAGCTTATAATGGTAGCTATTTTTATAATGTTAATAATTTTTTCTGGTAGACACGGAATCTTCTTTTTAGGAGGATTTGGTGGTAGAGGTCATTATGGCGGACGGAGGCTCTTTTGGAGGAGGTTCATTTGGTGGTGGTGGATCTTCTGGAGGAGGAGGCTCATCTAGAAGTTTCTAAAAAAATAAAAAAACCGTATTGAGTTAAAAATACGGTTTTTTGATGTCAAAATTAAGATTTAATTGTTATATAAATTTTTTTCATATAAATCTTCTATACGTACATTTTTTTCTTCAAAATTATCAATAAAACCAATTTTGGCTATATTGTTATTTATTTCTTGAACCCAAACGGGTCGTTCATTATAAAAAATATCAACTTTTTGTTTATTTTGTAAAATTTGGTGTATTTTTGAAGCTTTCATACAATCATCTCCTTAAAAACTTGTACTATTAATATATCCAAAAAATAGAAAAATATTCCAAAAAAATAATAAACTCTATGACGTGTGCCATAGAGTTTATTATCACCAGTACCAATTCCAGATTAAAGCGAAGACAACAATCTTTAATATCAATATAAGAATCCGTTCGCCATCTGTAGAATCCTCTGGCTTAAGAAGCTTATTAATTACCCAATTTGCAAAGAATAATAATATTCCACATAAGCCAAGATAGAATGACCAGTCCCCAAGCTTTAAAGAAACGCTAAGAATAATTAAAATAATGAAAAACCACATAGTCTATGTGCTCCTTTCTTTTTACCTATCAACTAGTTAATTTAAATAATTATATCATAAATAGAACAAAAAATCAAAAATACAAAAATGAGAAGAGAGTGCTTTACATTAACTTGGTGTATTTGCATTTAGGACAGTTATAAGAAATAATATGTTAAAAGTGTGTTAACTACAAAAAAGAGTATCAAGTAAAATTGCTTAATTACTTGGTACTCTAAATAAAATACGATTTGGTGACCCGTACGGGAATCGAACCCATGATTCAGCCTTGAGAGGGCTGCGTCTTAACCGCTTGACCAACGGGCCATATTAACTAATATAAATACTTATATCATAAAAATGAATAATAGTCAATAGGAACAAAATTTCGCAAATATGTATTGACAAAATAAAAAAATAATATATAATAGTAAGCGAACAAAAGTTTTAAAAAGAGGTAAAAAATGTTAAACGAAAAAGATAGAATAGATGTTGTTTTAGTTAATAAAAAATACTTTCAAACTAGGCAAAAAGCTAAATACGAAATAGAAAAAGGAAATGTATATGTAGATGGCAAACAAATTACTAAAACAAGTAAAATTATAAATTACGAATCTAATATAGAAATTAAAGGAGAAACTTTAAAATATGTAAGTAGAGGTGGATTAAAGCTTGAAAAGGCTATAAATAAATTTTCTATTGTTTTAAAAGATAGAATATGTGCAGATATAGGAGCATCAACAGGAGGTTTCACAGATTGTATGATACAAAATGGGGCTAAAAAAGTTTATTCAATAGATGTTGGACATTCTCAATTAGCAGATACACTTTTAAATAATAAAAAAGTAGTAAATTTAGAAGGAACAAATATTAAAGAACTAGAAAGCAACAGTATAGAAAAGCTAGACTTTATTAGTTCAGATGTTTCATTTATATCAGAGCTGCAAGTACTTCCAAAAATATACGAAATGTTGAAAATAAAAGGAAAAGCAGTAATATTAATAAAACCTCAATTTGAATCAGGAAAGGGACATTTAAATAAAAATGGTGTTGTAAAAGATATAAAAGTACATCAAAAAGTTATTCAAAATATAGTAATATTTGCAAATAAATTGGGATTTAAAATTATAAACTTAACATATTCACCAATAAAGGGACCAGCAGGTAATATAGAATACTTATTATATATAGAAAAAAATGAAAATAATTTATTAGACTTATATGAAATTAAGAAAAATGCAATACAAATTACTTCAGAAGCATATAAAGAGTTAAAATAGGAGGCATATGTATGATATCTACGTTACATATAAAGAATATAGGCATAATAGATGAAATATTAATAGACTTTTCTAAAGGTCTTAATATATTAACAGGAGAAACAGGAGCAGGAAAAACTTTAATAATAGATGCATTAGGAATAGTATCTGGAGGAAGATTTTCCAAAGAAATGATAAGAAAAGGAGAAAATCATTCTTTTGTAGAAGTTAGCATATATTTGCCAGATAATCCAAAATCTATAGATAATAATATAATAATTTCTAGAGAGATATTTGATAATGGCAGGAATACTTGTAAAATAAATGGCAGATTAGTAACAGTAAATGAGCTAAAAGAATTTATGAAAAATATAATAAATATTCATGGTCAAAATGATAATCAAAATTTATTAAATAAAGAAAATCATATTAAATATTTAGATAAATTTTTAGGAAAAGAATTTTTAAATAAAAAATTGAATTACACAAGATTGTATAATGAATACGTTTCGATAAACAAAGAATTAAAAGAAAATTATGGAGACGAAAAAGAAAAGCAACGTAAATTAGATTTATTATATTATCAGTTAAACGAAATAAAAAATGCTAATTTAAAAATGAACGAAGATGAGGAATTAGAAGAACAAAAAAATCTAATAGTAAATGCAGAAAGAATATCTAAGTCGTTAAATGAAGCAGATTTACAAATAAATGAAAATGCCTTAAATGCATTAAGTATTGCAATTAAAAGATTAGAAAGAATAGAAGATATAAATGTAAAATATCAAAAAACATTAAGTTCTTTAAAAAGTAATTATTATGATTTACAAGAAATAGCTATAGATTTAAGTCATTATAATTCAGACTCATCTTTTGAAGAATCTGAAAGGGAAGAGATAGAAAATAGAATAGATGAAATAAATGATTTAAAAAGAAAATATGGCAATACTATTGGAGAAATACTAAATTATAAACAAGAAGTAGAAGAGGAAATAAATAAAATAGAAAATGTAGAAGAAAAAAATAAAAAATTAAAAAGCGAATTAGATAATATAGTAATAGAGTTAGAAAAATTAGGAAAAGAACTTCATAAAGATAGAGAAGAAAAAGGAATTGTGCTAGCAGAAAAGATAAATAAAGAACTTGCAGACTTAGAAATGCCAAATGCAAAATTTAAAATAAGTATAAATAATGTTAATTTTAATAAAGATGGAATAGATGAAGTTGAATTTATGATAACAACAAATAAAGGAGAAGACTTTAAATCACTTATAAAAACAGCTTCAGGAGGAGAAATGTCTAGAATAATGCTAGCCATAAAAACAGTATTATCAGATATAGATGAAGTACCAATTCTAATCTTTGATGAAATAGATACAGGTATTAGTGGTAAAGCTGGTAGTGCTGTAGGTGAAAAATTAAAAACTATTTCTAAAAAACATCAAGTTATTATTGTTACACATTTGGCAAGTATTGCTGCTAAAGGAAATTCAAATTACTATATTTATAAAGAGGTAGAAGAAAATAATACTAAAACAAGAATTAAAAATTTAAATGAACAAGAAGTATTAGAAGAAATAGCAAGAATTGCAAGTGGAATTGTTTCGGAAATATCATTACAACATGCAAGGGAATTAAGAAAAGCAAGCTAAAAAACAAAAGCAAGATTTTCTATATGTTTTTATGTTAGAAAATCTTGCTACAACTATAATTATTTTATTTCGACGATAGTAACACCCATTTCACCTTCACCAAAAGTACCAAGTCTAAAAGATTTTACATGCGGATGCTTCCTTAAAAAAGTATGAATACCACTTCTTAATTTACCAGTACCTTTACCATGAACTATTCGCGCAGTTTTTAATTTTGCTAAACTACAGTCATCTAAATATTTATCTATAACAAAAATTGCTTCATCAACTGTTTGTCCAATAACATTAATTTCAGAAGAAATATTTTTAGACTTTGTTGATGTAGAAAAAGATTTAGAAGGGATATTAGAAGAAGTTTTTTTATTTGTACTAATAGAAATATCAGAAATAGGTACGAAAGATTTCATATTTCCACATTGTACTTGCACTTCGTTATTTTTGTTAGGTAATGTAAGCAAAACAGCATTAGTCATAAATTTTTTTACATATACATCCATTCCAATTCTTAATGTTTTCACATCTAAATTACTAAAGGAAGTAGAAGAATTTTTAGTAGTAGATAATTCTTTAATAGAATCATTTAAATTATTCCTAAAATTATCTAAATCTTTTAAATTACCAGAATTATGCTCTATTTTTCGCATTTGTCGTATAATATTAGTTGCTTCATCTTTAGCAGAATATAGTATTTCACGAGCTTCTAATTTAGCTTTATTAATAATCTCATTTTGTTTGTTTTGAACATTAGAAACATCTTTTTCAAGTGACTCTTGTAATTTACTAATTTTTACTAATTTTTTATCAATTTCACTTTTTTCATGTTCAATTTTCAATTTATTATCATAAATACTTTTTAATAAATCTTCAATGTAAATAGTGTCACTATCTAAAAAACCATTCGCTCTTTTTAAAATAGATTCAGAAAGTCCTAACTTTTTACTTATTTCGAAAGCATTACTTTTCCCAGGAACACCTATTAATAATCTATAAGTAGGAGAAAGAGTTTCTAAATCAAATTCTTGGCTGGCATTTTCAAAACCAGAATGAGTTAAAACATAATTCTTTATTTCAGGATAGTGAGTAGTAGCAATAGTTAAAGTATTGTTATTATGTAAGTGCTCTAAAATACTAATTGCCAAGCTACTACCTTGCATAGGGTCTGTTCCAGAGCCCAGTTCATCTACTAAAACTAAACTATTTGAAGTAGAATTATTTAATATTTCGATAATATTTAACATATGTGAAGAAAATGTACTTAAAGATTCTTGAATACTTTGTTCATCACCAATGTCAGCAAAGATATTATCAAAAACAAATATGCTACTATTTTCATTAGCAGGTATATTTAAACCAGACATGGCCATTAAAACTATTAATCCAGTTGTTTTTAGGGTTACAGTTTTTCCACCTGTGTTAGGACCGGTAATTACAAGGGTATTAAAATTTATACCTAAGTTTATATTAATAGGTACAACAGTAGAACTAGCTATTAATGGATGCCTTGCTTTTATTAAATTAATTTCTTTATTTTCATTTAACAAAGGCTTAGTAGCATTTAAAACTATAGAATAATTAGCTTTAGCAAAAATAAAGTCAAGCAATCCAATTAGCCTAAGATCATTTTCTAATTCATCTAAAATTTCAAAAAGCATAGAAGTAAAGTTAGTTAAAATTTTCTCAATTTCTATATTTTCCTCAACAGTAAGAGTACTAATCTTGCTATTTAAATCAAAAACAGATATAGGCTCAATAAATACAGTAGAGCCACTATTAGACATATCGTGAATGAAACCTTTTATATTATTTTTATATTCTTCTTTAACAGGAATTACATATCTATCATTTTTTATAGTTACAACAGGGTCTTGAAGATATTTTGAATATGAAGAAGAAGATATATAATTATTTAATTTGTTCTTTATTTCTTGATCAATCTTTCTCTTGGCAGATCTAATATTATATAAAGTAGAAGAAGCTTTATCATCAATTGTAAATTTATCAATAATTGCAGAAAATATTTTATTTTCTATATTTTTATTAATATATAAATTATCAAAATATGAATATATAGTATTAAAATCATTTAAGTCTATAAGTTCATCAGAAAAGAAATAAGACTTCAATTCACTAGAAAGTTTTAAAATTTTTCCAATATTTAAAACATCCACAATAGATAATATTTTATTACTTTTTAATGTTTTTAAAGAAACATTAATGTCTTCAGAAAATTCATAAATAGGAATAGAACCTTTTTTATATCTTAACAGAACAGCTTCATTAGTTTCATTTAAAGCTTTTATCACTTTATTTTTTTCATGAAGAGGTACTAGAGAAAGACAATTTTTTTTTCCAATAAAAGTTTTAGCGTATTTGGCTAAATTTTTGATAATTTTATCATACTCTAATTTTTCTAAATATTTGCTTAACATATAAACTCCTTTTTAAATTAAATTATACTTTTCAAAAATATTTTTAATCATATGTGTATCTAATCCAACTATAGAATTGTAATCTCCATCGTATCCTTTTAAATATACTTTACCAATACCTTGAACAGCATAGGCTCCTGCTTTATCCATAGGTTCTTTTGTGTCTACATAAGAGCAGATGTCGTAATAAGACATGTTTTTAAAATAAACAGTAGATTTGTTAAATCTTGTTTCGAAAACAACAGAATGTTCTGTCTTTATAATTACTGTAGTACCAGTATATATGTCATGTGAATTTCCTTGTAAAAGTTTTAAAATACGAATAGCGTCATCTCTATCTTTAGGTTTCCCTAAAATAAGGTTACCAAAAGAAACTAATGTATCAGAACCAATTACAGTATACTCATTATTTTCTTTATATTTATTTAAAAAAATTGAATATGCTTTTTCATATGACAACTTTTCAGCTAGTTTTTGTGGATTAGATTCAATCTTTTTTAATTTATGTTCGTCAATATTACTTGGAATAATATCAAAATTACTTATTATTGTTGATAATAATTGTTTTCTTCTAGGAGAAGAAGATGCTAAAATAAATTCCATAACAAAACCTCCTATAATCTTAGGTATTATAACATTTTTTGTTTTAAAAAATCAATATTGCGTTTAGAGTTTTGCTATGGTAAAATAAATAAAGTTAAATACGGAGGAATTTTATGAAAGATAGACAGCAAAATATACGAAATTTTAGCATAATTGCACATATAGATCATGGTAAGTCAACTTTAGCAGATAGAATGATAGAAATGACAGGAGTTCTTTCAAAAAGAGAAATGGAATCACAAGTTCTAGATAATATGGAAATAGAAAAAGAACGAGGAATAACAATAAAGTCACAGTCTGTAAGAATGATTTATAAAGCAAAAAATGGAGAAGAATATATATTTAATTTAATAGATACACCTGGACATGTAGATTTTAATTACGAAGTATCTAGAAGTTTAGCAGCTTGCGAAGGTGCAATATTAGTAGTAGATAGTAGCCAAGGAGTAGAAGCACAAACGCTAGCCAATGTTTACTTAGCACTAGACAATAATTTGGAAATTTTACCTGTAATAAATAAGGTGGATTTACCAAATGCAAGACCAGATGAAGTAAAAAAAGAAATAGAAGATATTATAGGTATTCCAGCAGAGAATGCACCTTGTATTTCTGCAAAAACTGGGCTAAATGTAGAAGAAGTTTTAGAAAGAATTATAACAGACATTCCAGCACCTTCAGGTGATAAAAATCAAAAATTAAAATGTCTAATTTTTGATTCTTTTTATGATAACTACAAAGGTGCAGTAAGCTATGTAAGAGTAAGAGAAGGAAAAATAAAAGTAGGAGACGAAATATTACTTATGTCTTCTAACAAAACATTTATTGTAACAGAAGTAGGATTTTTTGAACCTGGCAAATATTTTCCTTGTAATGAATTAATAGCAGGAGATGTAGGATATATTGCAGCAAGTATAAAGAGTTTGTCAGATATTAGAGTAGGAGATACCATTACTTTAAAAGACGATAGAGCCGAAGAACCTTTACCAGGATATAAAAAGGTAAATCCAATGGTTTATTGTGGACTATATCCTGTAGATGGCAGTGACTACGAAAATTTAAAAGTAGCTTTAGAGAAATTACAGTTAAATGATGCAGCACTTCAGTATGAAGCAGAAACTTCTAATGCGCTTGGCTTTGGATTTAGATGTGGTTTTTTAGGGCTATTACATTTAGAAATAATAGAAGAAAGACTTGATAAAGAATTTGACTTAAGCTTAATAACAACATCACCATCAGTTATTTATAAAGTTTATAAAACAGATGGGGAAATTGTAGAATTATATAACCCAGCAGATTTACCAAAACAACAAGAAATTAGCTATATGGAAGAACCTTTTGTAGAGGCAGAAATATTAACTCCAAAGGAATTTGTAGGAAATATAATGGAAATTTGCCAAAATAGAAGAGGTATATATAAAGATATGAAATACCTTGATGAAAATAGAGTTACTATAATTTACGAATTACCATTAAATGAAATTATATATGACTTTTTTGATACATTAAAATCAAAAACAAAAGGATATGCTTCATTCGATTATGAGCTAAAGGAGTATAGAAGATCTGAATTAGTAAAACTAGATATATATGTAAATGGAGAAAGTGTGGATGCATTAAGTTTTATAGTACATAAAGATTCTGCATATGAAAGAGGCAGAAAAATGATAGAAAAGCTAAAAACTGTTATTCCACGTCACTTATTTACTATTCCATTACAAGCTGTAATAGGTGGAAAAATTATCGCAAGAGAAACAATTTCTGCAATGAGGAAAGATGTTCTTGCAAAATGCTATGGTGGAGATATAACTCGTAAGAAGAAACTTTTAGAAAAACAAAAAAGAGGAAAGAAAAAAATGCGTGAGATTGGTAATGTAGAAATTCCACAAGAAGCATTTTTATCTGTATTAAAATTAGATGAAGAAAAATAGGAATAAAAATGAATATAACTAAAAAAGAGTTTATAAAAGTAGATAATAAATTTGATGAATATAATAATAAGATTAATGAATCTTTTGAATATATAGAAGGAAATGAAAAGATAATTTTATCTGCACCACATAGTGTAAGTCATTTTAGAAAAGGAAAGATAAAAGCTAAAGATAGTCATACAGGTACAATAGTAATACTGTTACAAAATGCTTTAAACTGTAATTGTATATATAAAACAAAAAACTGTAATGATGATGCAAACTATGACATAGAAGAAAACGAATATAAAACTAAATTAACTGAAATAATAAGAAAAAAACAAATAAAATTTTTAGTGGATATTCATGGTGCAAAAGAAGGTTATGATTTTGATATAGATGTGGGAACAGCTAATTATAGTAATTTAAACAATAAAAAAGAGTATGCTAATCAAATTGTAGAATTAGGAAAAAAGTATAATTTAAATGTTACAGTAGATAAAGTGTTTAAGGCGAGCACATTACACACAATTGCAAAAAGTATAAGTGAACAAACAAAAGTGCCTTGCATGCAAATAGAGATTTCTAAAAAGTATAGAAATTTAGAAAATTTTGATAATATAAAAATTGTACTAAATTTTTTAGAAGAGTTCTTAAACAAGATTTTAGTCAATTAATAGGAGGAAAAAATGAGTGAAAGAGAATATGCTGATCAAATAGAAGGAAGAAATAGTGTATTAGAATTATTAGAATCTGGAAAAGATATTAATAAAATTTTTATACAACAAGGAGAAAAACACGGTTCAATAAATAAAATTATTGCAAAAGCTAAAGAAAATAAAATTATTATAGTGCAAACGGATAAATTAAAATTAGACCAAATGAGCCAAACAAAGAATCACCAAGGTGTTATTGCTGTTGTTCCTCCATTTGAATATAGTTCTGTAGAGGAAATTTTAGAAGAAGCTAAACAAAAAAACGAAACACCATTTATTTTAATATTAGATGGAATAGAAGATCCACACAACTTAGGTTCAATAATTAGAACAGCAGAAACAGCAGGTGTTCATGGAATAATTATACCAAAAAGAAGAGCAGTAGCAGTAAATAGTACTGTTAATAAAGTATCTGCAGGTGCAGTACAACATATGAAAATAGCTAGAGTAAATAATATAACCGAAACAATAAAATATTTAAAAGAGAATGATATATGGGTATGTGGAACAGATATGAATACAAATAGATATCATTATGAAGAAAACTTTACTATACCAATAGCACTTGTAATAGGTAGTGAAGGTAACGGTATGAGTAGATTGGTCAAAGAAAATTGCGATTTTTTAGTAAAAATACCAATGCATGGTAAAATAACTTCATTAAATGCTTCAGTATCAGCAGGAATAGTAATGTATGAAGTTGTAAAACAAAGAATGATGAAATAAATATACTAAAGATGGGAGGAAAAAGATATGATGGGGAGAAAGAAAAGAATTTTAATTATAACACTTTCTATCATAACAGTTTTAATTTTAATAATAGGAGGAGTTTTAATTTACTTAAATTGTGCAACAGATACATTTAAGAGCACACAAGAATTATTTTATAAATATTTATATCAAAATGGGGATATAGCAGACGTATTTGACACAAATTTATTAGATAGATATTACCAAAAAATAGAGAACAATGCATATAATGGTCAAGGTGAATTAACAATACAAACAGGAAATACGGATGGAACTGAAAGTGATACAAAGCAATTTGACGATTTTATTAATAAAACAAAAATAGAATATAATACTAAAAGTAACTTAACAGAGAGGAAAGCTGAAACAGAAGCAAAAATAATATATGACAATAAAGAACAATTTAAAATGAATTTTGCTAGAAACGATAATAATTATGCTGTTAAATCAGATGAGGTAGTATATAAATATTTACTATTAAGAAATGAAAACTTAAGAGAAGTTTATACAAAATTAGGAATAGAAAATATAGATAAAATACCAAATAAATTTGAGAAGATAGATTATAATATTTATAAAAATATGAAACCAGAAGATAAAGGAAGAATACTTTCTACATATCAAAATGTTTTAAATAAAGAAATCTTAAGCAACCATTATACAAAACAAAAAATACCAATGCAAATAAATGGAAAAGAAATGAAAGGGAATGTATATACCTTAACATTAACAGAAGAGGAAGTTTCTTCTTTAAAAATAAAATTATTAGAAACATTAATGACAGATGAGCTAACTTTAAAATATGTTGTTCAATTTTTACAATTAGATGGTTCATATACTATAAAGATTAAACAAGCAATACAAGAAGAAATAGATGATTTAAAACGTGAACAAATACAAGAAAACGGTATTATTAAAATTATGGTATATGAATGCAATATGAAACTTATAAATACAAGGATAGAAACTAAAGAATATAATTATACAATAAATAATAAGTATTCAGAAGGTAACCAAAAAGTAGAATTATTCAAGTCATCAAATGATGGAAACAATATAGTTACAAAAATAAATATAGAAAGAATTACCTCAGATGCTAAAAATTCTTTTAAAATTGAACAAGTGTCTACAACAGGAGAAACTATAACAGATAAGAATACACTAATAATAGAAATAAAAGGAAATATAGAAAGAGATAATTTAGAAGTAAATGTAACATTAGAAAATCTTATAGGAAATAAGTCAAATATAATTAATTATAACAATAAAAAAGAATTTACTAATAATGTGGAAGTAGTAAATTTAACTAATGACAATGCAGTTATTTTAAATGATATGACATTAGAAGAAATAGATAGTTTATATAAATCAGTTGTAGAGAGGATTAAATATTTATATGCTGAAAAGTTAAAAGGGATAGGATTTGATCCAGCCACTATAAACTACCAAGCTACTTTAAAATGGAGTAGAATTGTAGATGCATTTGATGAAGACGAATTTAAATCACAAGTTCAAAGAGCATTAAACTTAGCAAAAGACGACTTACAAAATAAAGAAAATTATAAAGCTTTAATAGAAGAGGCTGCAGGCGATGAAAATAAAGTTAAGCAAATTAAGGGATTAGTAACAGTAGAAAGGCTAAAAGAAACAGGATTAGATGCAACATTAAATGAAACAGACAATTCTATTTCTATAAAAACAAATAGTGAAACAGCACATAAATATGAAATAGATTATGAAAACTTTAAAATATCAAAAATACAGTAATTTAAGTATTGACAAAAATAAAAAATGCGAGTATACTTATACAGTAACTGAATTTATGCGAAAAATAAAATAGATATATAAATATCTGAAGTAAAAGGAGGGATAAGAATGGCACAACCAAAAAGAAGATGGTCAAAACAAAGAACACATAAAAGAAGATCAACATGGAAATTAGAAACTCCAAAATTTGCAACATGTGCACATTGCCATGAACCTGTAATGCCACACAGAGTTTGCCCAACATGTGGATATTATGATGGAGAAGAAGTTGTAGTTAAGGAAACAAATACAGAAAATAATTAAGATATAAAAACTAAAATATTAATTAATTAATATTTTAGTTTTTTTTTTTAGAAAATAAAACTGGAATTTTAAGGATTGTTCCTAAATCTAGCTTCTATTAAGTGAAATTTAAATATAAGATAAATGTAAATTTTAAATACAAAAAATGTAAAAGAACCACTATTGACTTGACTTGTCAAATAGTATAAAATGGAAAAAGAGAGGTGAATTTAATGGCAAAACCAATAGTTGCAATAATAGGAAAACCAAATGTTGGAAAGTCAACATTTTTTAATTATATAGTTGGAAAAAGAATATCTATTGTAGAAGATACACCAGGAGTAACAAGAGATAGAGTTTATGGTGAAGCAAACTGGAGAGGAAGAGAATTTACATTAATAGATACAGGAGGAATAGAGCCAGAATCAAATGATGAAATTTTAGTACAAATGCGAAATCAAGCTAATATTGCTATAGATATAGCAGATGTGATTATATTTATGACAGATATAAGACAAGGTGTTACAGCAGCAGATGAAGATATTGCAATAATGCTTAAAAAATCTAAAAAGCCAGTTGTTTTAGTATGTAATAAGTCTGATTCATTTGGAAAAGTAGAAGATGAAATATATGAATTTTATAATTTAAGCTTAGGAGATCCATATGCTATTTCTGCAACTAATGCAAAAGGTTTAGGAGATGTATTAGATGCAGTTTATGAAGAATTGCCAGAAGAAGATGAAGAAGACGAAATTGGAACAGAAATAAAAGTTGCAGTAATAGGAAAACCAAATGTTGGAAAATCATCATTAATAAACAAAATATTAGGAGAAAACAGAGTAATCGTAAGTAATATAGCAGGAACAACGAGAGATGCTGTAGATTCTTACTATGAAAATGAATATGGAAAATATGTATTAATAGACACAGCAGGAATTAGAAGAAAATCTAAAGTTAACGAAAATATAGAAAGATACAGCGTAATGCGTTCAAAACTTGCTATAGAAAGAGCGGATGTATGTTTACTATTAATAGATGCAACAGAAGGTGTTACTGACCAAGATGCAAAAATAGCAGGAGAAGCACACGAAGCTGGAAAAGGTGTAATAATTGTAGTAAATAAGTGGGATGCTTTGGAAAAAGAAAATGGAACTTTGGAAAAATATAAAAAAGAAGTATACGAAAAATTATCATATTTATCTTATGCACCAATATTATTTATATCTGCTAAAACAGGACAAAGAATAAATAAATTATTCGAAATGATAAATATTGTAGCAAATCAAAATGCAATAAGAATACCAACAGCAACATTAAACCAAATAATAACTGAGGCAGTTGCAGTAAGACAACCACCAACAGATAGAGGACGTAGATTAAAAATATTATATGCAACTCAAGCTTCTACTAAGCCACCAACATTTGTAATATTTGTAAATGTAAAAAACTTGTTTCATTTTTCATACCAAAGGTATTTAATGAATCAAATAAGGAATGAATTTGGTCTTATAGGAACACCTATAAGAATTATTGTAAGAGAAAAAGGAAATACAATAGAAACGAAATAGGAGGAATATACATGGAATATATAATAATAGCAATGATAGCTTACTTAATAGGAAGTATTAATTTTTCGATTTTAATAAGCAAGAAAAAAGCAGGATATGATATTAGACAAAAGGGAAGTGGGAATGCTGGAACTACTAATATGCTAAGAAATTTAGGAAAAAAATATGCAGCCATAACATTAGTTTGCGATATTTTAAAAGGTGTTGTTGCAATAGCAATAGCAATAGTAGTAGGAAATATTTTAAAAGATACTAATAAAGCTTTATTAGTACAAATAGCTGCAATTGCTGTTGTTATAGGACATACATTTCCAGTATTTTTTGGATTTAAAGGTGGAAAAGGTGTAGCCACATCGCTTGGAATTTTGTTAATGACAAACTGGCAATTAGGATTAATATGTCTGGTATTTGCACTAGTATTAATGGCTTTAACAAGAATGGTGTCTTTAGGGTCAATTGCAGCTGCAATATTATTTCCAGTTCTAACATTATTCGTAGGAGAAGGTCATTATATAGTAGAAAGTACAGGAATAGGAAATGGATATTTTGTATATAGTGTAATATTAGCAATAATAGTATTGTTTAATCATAGAGAAAATATTAAAAGAATCTTAAACGGTTCAGAAAACAAACTAAGTTTTAAAAAATAGGAGTGAAACTAATGAAAAAAGTTACAATAATAGGAAGTGGAAGTTGGGGAATAGCATTAGCAATTCATCTAGCTAAAATGGGACATAAAGTTAAAGTTTGGTCATTTGCTAAAGAAGAAGCTGACCTTATAAATAACGAAAGAAAATGCAAGTTTTTACCAAATGTCAATTTACCAGAAGGAATAGAATGTGTTTTAGATTATAAAGATGCGATAGAAGATTCAGAAATCATATTACATGTTACACCATCTAAATTTACACGTAATACAGTAAAAGAATATAAACAATATGTAACAAACCAACCAATAATTATTTGTTCTAAAGGTTTTGAAAAAGAAACATTATTACCTTTAGATGAAATAATAAGACAGGAAATGCCAAATGCAAAAATAGGAGTTTTATCTGGACCAAGTCATGCAGAAGAAGTTTCTATAGGAATTCCAACAGTAATGGTTATTGCATCAGAAGATGATGAAATTTTATATGATATTCAAAATGAATTTATGACTCCAGAATTTAGAATATATACATCACATGATATTAGAGGTGTAGAAATAGGAGGAGCATTTAAAAATATTATAGCTTTTTGTGCAGGAGTGGCAGCAGGAATTAATTTAGGAGACAACTCTTTTGCGGCGCTTATAACTAGAGGATTAGGAGAAATTGCAAGGTTAGGAATAGCTTTAGGAGCAGAAAAAGATACATTATATGGTTTAAGTGGATTAGGAGATTTAATAGTAACCTGTTTAAGTGAACATAGCAGAAATAGAAGAGCTGGAAAATTAATAGGAGAAGGTAAAACAATAGAAGAAACTAGAAAAGAAGTAGGAATGGTAATAGAAAGTATAGATAATATAGAAGCAGCATATGAGCTTTCTAAAATTCATAATATAGAAATGCCAATTGTAGATGGGGTATATAATATTTTATATAATAATTTAGATCCAAGAGAAGCAGTAACAATGCTTATGACTCGTGATAAAAAATTTGAATAAATAGGAGAAAATATGAAATTAGTAATACAAAAAGTAAAAAAAGCAAAAGTAGAAGTTGAAAATAATGTTGTAGGAAAAATAGATAAGGGTTATATGGTATTACTAGGAGTAAAAAAGGGAGATACAGAAAAAGAAGCAGATTATTTAGCAAAAAAATTATGTAATTTAAGAATTTTTGAAGATGATAATGGAAAAATGAATTTGTCAATAAAAGACGTAAATGGGCAATTACTTATAATTTCTCAATTTACACTATATGGGAATACTAAAGAAGGAAACAGGCCAAGTTTTATAGAAGCAGAAGAACCAGAAAAAGCAAATGAATTATACAAATATTTTTTGATGAAATGTAAAGAAAATGGTATAGAAAAAGTAGAACAAGGAATGTTTGGAGAACATATGGAAGTTTCACTAATAAATGATGGTCCAAATACAATAATAATGGAAAAATAATTAATATGGAAAACGCTCAAACATATATCTTATTATTAAGTCCGCATTATAATCTGTAATATTAATTAAAATTCCTGGATCAAGTGAAATCCACATACCTATATTATATTTATAATTATTATCGATAAAACTACCAATAATATCAACAATCTCTATGGGATTGTTGTATTTTTTTGTCCAAGATAAATTATCATCTAAAGTTATTGGAACTTCGAGAAATGTCTCTAAAAAATTTTTTATTTCACCAGATTTAGTACTATATAAATTTACACTTGCCAACATAACAACTCCTTAAAAATAGTATTTGTATAAAAAAGATATTTATACATTGTATATAAAGTGAATTTATGGAAATAATATGAAAAAAAGTATTTTGGAGGAAATATGGCAAAAAAGATAATTAAAAATTTAATTTTAATTTTATTTATAACAATTATGATCTTTAGTTTGGCAGGATGTTCCAAACAAAAAACAGATGAAGAACAACTAAGAGATAAAAATATTTCAGAAATACAATATATAGACAACTATATATTACTGATGTTAAATAATATTAATAATATAAATTTAAAACAATATAATACTAAAATAGAAAGTACAGAGAATTTAAATGAAGTGTTAAAAGAAGAAGAAAATTCTAAAAGTAATAATATACAATATAGTATGATGCAAACTACAATTTTAAATTCGGATAAAACTACAAATTGGCAAAGTTTAAAAATTCAAATAGAAAATTTAAATAAAATTTGGCCATCAATAATAGTAGATTTATACAAAGCCAATATTGAGAATAATAAATTAACAGAATTTAGCGATTTACTTAATATATGTATTAAGAATATAAAGGATGAAAATAAAGTAGAAACATTAAACAGCTTATCAAGATTATATGAATATGTACCAATATATTTAGAAAAAATTGTAGACGCTAATCAAAAAATTGCAATTGCGAAAACAAAAGTAGATATAATAAAAGCATATGTTAATATAAATTTAGAAAATTGGGATGAATTAAAGAAAGACTTAGAAAATGCTATAAATAATTTTGAACCAGTAATTAATAATGTGAGTGAATTAGAAAAAGAATATAATGTGAAAAAAGCATATGTTCTATTACAAGAATTTAAAAATTCTGTAAATACAAATGATAAAGAAATATTGCTTAGTAAATATAAAAATTTAATGGAAGAACTTATTATCTTGTAAAATATAAAAATATATGGTAAAATATTTAAACTAAAAAATAGAAAAGGATGTTGAACATGCATATAGGATATAATGAAGCAGAAAATTTTTTTAGGTTATTATATGATAAACCAAAGGGTATATTTTATGAATCAGATTTTGCTATTAATAGAAATAGTGGAGATTATACAAATGATGGCTTAATTTATTATACAATAGAAATGGACGATATAAAAAATACACAAGTGTTTAGAAGAATGAGTAAAATTTTTCAATTGGGTACAAAGTATTTAGAAAATAGTAATCTTATGCATTCTAGAGCAAAGCACAGCAAAGGAACATATGCAAGAACAATGGAATTATGTATGCATCTTTTAGAAGATAATAATATAAGAGGAATTGTTAAAAAATATGGTTACGAAAAATATATTGTGGCAGAATTAATGAGAGGTTTTTTGCATGATATTGGTCATGGTCCATTTTCTCATACCATGGAAACAATTTGTAATCTACCAAAAGGATTTCATGAAGATATTGGGAAGAGAATGATTAATGAAAATGAAGAATTAAAAGAAAAATTAAATGCAGTATGGCCAAATCTACCAGAGATAATGGAAGAAGTAGAGCAAAGAAATTTTTTAGGATTAAATAGTTTGTTTGAAGGGCAAATAGATGTAGATAGAGGAGATTTTTTACCAAGAGATAGTATGGCATTGCGTTTAGATGATAGCAATTCAGATGAAATAACAGAATTGTTGCAAAAGGTAGAAATAAAGAAAGTTGTTATTGAAGGAAAAGGAAAATTAGTTCCAGTGTATCCTTATGAATGCTTAGAAAAAATAGAAAAATTTTTAGAAGCGAGATTTAATAATTATCAAAAATATTATGAAGCTCCAAAAGCAAAAATGTGCGATCATGTTTATAAAGAATTTTCGGAAGAATTATTAAAATCTGAAGAAGAGCATAGTTTAAAAACATTTTTAAGAAATAATTATGAAAAAATGCCAGAGGAAATTGATCTGGATGAATATATTAGCTACAATGACATAGAATTTCTAAAAGGAATAATTGAAGTATATGATAATACAGAAGACGAAAAATTAAAAAGTTTAGCTAGAATATGTATTCCGGATGAAGAAAGCTACTATTCATTATATTATGGCTTAATGGTAACAAATGAGGATGTAAATGAATTTGGAAATTTAGAACGACTTTCACCAGAAAATGACAGATTTTTTAGAAGAATAGGTAAAATTCCACCAGGTTCTACTCAAGAGCTAATTCAAGAAAGATACATAACACAAAAATGTAGAAATGAGAAAGATTTAAAATATAAATTAAAAGAAATAAAAAAAGAATTAGGAGAAGAAGGAAAATTTACTCCAGAAAATTATGGTATTTCATATTATGTTTCTAAGAATAGTTTATACAAAGATAAAAAAGGAGAAGAAATATTTGTAGAAGATGAAGATGGAAAAATTTATACTTTTGACAAACACCCAAAAAGAAGAGTACCACTTAAAACTTTTACAAATGTAGTAGTTATAGTAGATAAAGAAAAATTAAAAGAAAAAACAAAAAATGAAGAAGCTGTTAATACAGTTAAAGATATTCTTAGAGATAGAAAGAAAGAGGCAAGATAGCTTGACTTTTTGTATAAAAATGTTAAAATAATTAAGAGTAAATTAGACAGTCGCGTATAGCAAGGTCGAAAGACAGCGTACGAGGAAAGTCCGGGCTCCATAGAGCAATGATGCTGGATAACGTCCAGTGAGGGTAACCTTAAGGAAAGTGCAACAGAAAATAACCGCCCTATAAGGGTAAGGGTGAAAAGGTGAGGTAAGAGCTTACCGCAAATATGGTGACATATTTGGTCAATGTAAACCCCATCTGGAGCAACACCGAGCTTGAGGGTTAAGACTGCTCGTCGTCCTCTTATTGGTGGCTTAAGCCATATGGTAACATATGGAATAGATAAATGACTGTCCTAGACAGAACCCGGCTTACAGATTTACTTAATAAATTAAAAATAAAACTTTCAGATGTATTCTGAAAGTTTTTTGCATTTTAGAAATTTCTGTACAAGAGAATTATGACGTACCTTAGATTTTTTGAATTTATATTTGTTAGAAAATCCTAGGTACGTTTTTTATACAACGAGAAGATTGACATAAAGTGTAAAACGGTATATAATTGTTAAAATTTTGCAGTATCCAATAAAAATAATTTTAATTAGGAGGAAATATGAAAAATTTAAATCAAAATCCAAATGAAAGACAACGGAATTTAATTAAAGAACTAGAAACCACAGAAAGAATTCTTACAAAGATAGCTACGTGTGTTTCAGGAAGAGAAATGAAAGGTGAAATATGTGTTTTGCCAAATGTAAACAATTCTGAAACTATTTCAAATCAAATGTTTTTTAACGGAACATTAGCTTATTGGGAGACAGACGTACCATTTGTTCCAATTGAACCAACAATGAATGTTAGTGGAATTAGTATATATAGGTTAAATAATTTTATACATCCATTAAAATTTATGGAAAGGGTAGGAAAGGCTTTAAGAAATGAGAGATATAATTGGAACTATTCTGCGAGAAACCAATTAATAGCTCTTATGAGTGCAAATGGTAAAGAGTGCTTACAAAATGGACAGTATTTAATACTGAATATGCCAAGAAATGAATACCAACAAAGAAATATGCCAGATGGTGTTATAACACAGGGAAATTGGTTTTATGATAAAATAAAAACCAAAACAGATCTTATTACTGGTAAAAAGTTAGATTACCTTGAAGGAAAAGACGCAGAAAAATTTTATGCTATCACTAAAAGATTAGAAAAATATTATGTCGATAGAAATGATTATTTCGCCAATTTAGTACTAAAGGAATCTTATGATAAAAGGGTTTTGTTAGCGACAAATTATGGAATGCCAACTTTAAACTCAGTAGCAGTAGGATGCTATTGGCACTGTAAAATGTATCCGTTAATAATGAAACCAAAAAATAGGATATATTTAATGTACCCAGATTGGAATAACTCTTTTAAACTGAATGGAGAAAAGATCTGTGTTTCTCCGTGTTCAGTTATGGCAGATGTAGACGAGTGCTATGAAGAAAAAATACTGTCGGTAGCTTTAGAAAAGTGCGCGGGGGATATAGTAGACAAGCTTACTCCCATAGCCATATTTACTAATAAAGGGATGAAGATTTATTAACAAAAAAGTGGTCGTGTACCACTTTTTTTAAATAGTAATAAATTACTGATAGGAGAAATTTATGTACGATCTTTGGGATATATAATTAATTAAAATTTATAAATTTCATATCATTTGGAATAGGTGATTCTAAAGTTAATATTTGTTTAGAAATTGGATGAAGAAAGGTAATTTTATAACTGTGTAAAGCTTGCCTATTAATTAAAGTAGAGGAGGTTCCATATAGAGTATCTCCTAATATTGGATGATTAATATGACTAAAATGTACTCTTATTTGGTGTGTTCTACCAGTTTCTAAAAAAACATGAACCAAAGAAAGATTATTTTGTTCTTTTAAAACATTATAATGTGTTATTGCAATATCACCATTAGGATTTACGGTTCTTTCTATAATACTACCTTCCTTTCTAGAAATTGGAAAGCATAAAGTATCAGATTTTTTTTGAAGATAACCTATAACAATTGCTAAATATTCTTTTTTTAATTCTTTTGTTTTCATTTGTTTAATTAAACATTCTTGAATATATTCATTCTTAGCAAAAATTACAATTCCAGAAGTATCTTTATCAAGTCTATTTACAATTCGTATTTTTCTTTTCAAATTTAGTGTATCAAAATAGTATTTAACAGCATTGGATAGTGTTTCCTCATAATGCAACATAGATGGATGAACAGGCATATTAGCAGGTTTATTAATTGCTAGTAAGTATTCATCTTCATATATAATATCTAAAGGAATATTTGTAGCAACAATATTAGAGTTGTCCTCTACAAAGTCAACTAAAATAGACACTACATCATTTGAATAAACTAATTTTTTTGTATATGTAATAGCTTCATTTAAAAAGATATTATTAGATTGTTTTAATTTAGTTATTAATCTTGCAGACAATAAAAATTCATTTTTTAGTACATCTAGAACATTAATATAAGAATCGTTTTGCTTTACTGTATAAGATAATTTCATAATATCACCAGTCATATTATAAATAATTAATTTAATAAAAGCAATATGTGTAAGGAAATGATATGTTATAATAAAAATAGCATTTACAAATTTACATAAATATGTTAATATAAAAATGTAACTAAAAGTACAGCAAATACTAGGAGGTAATAGTATGGAAACAATGAAATTTGAAGTAACCAGTGAACGGATGGAAAAAGAATTAGTAACATCGCAACAAATGGAGGCTAAATACTTAAAAGATTTTGTCGAAACTAAAATTCTGGGAGAGATAAAAGATCTTGAAAGTGCAAAAACATTCTGCAGAATGTTGGATGAATACAAGAAAGAATCATACCAAGAAGAAAGTATTGTATTCAAAATTTTGTGCTTGAAGGCAAGAAAAAAGATTGCGGAGCTAGAAGGCAGAGGAACAATCGATTTAGACTTGGAACTGGAAAGACTAGAAAAGTTTTATTCTGAGAACAGAGGAAACAAAATTCGCGATATTATAGCCAGAATAACGGCATAATCAACCTTCTAAAAGTGGGATCGTATAATAACGGTCCTACTTTGCTATTAAATAATAGGAGAATAGAGAGTTATAAATAAACATATAATAATTGTTAAATAGTAAAATTAAAAGATAATATGTATCATAATAATTATCTAATAATAGTAGAAACATTAACTAAATTACTTGATTTTTTATTTGAAATATAGTAAAATATTTAAAGTCTTTATACTTAGCTATAGGATATAACACACCTAACTTTAGCTCAGTTTAAAGAATAAAAATTATAGGAGGTGTAAACATGACAAAAGAAAGAAAACAAGAAGTTATTAATACTTATAAAAGAGATGAAAAAGATACTGGTTCACCAGAAGTTCAAATCGCTCTTTTAACAGAAAGAATTAATGAGTTAACAGAACACTTAAAAGTTCACAAAAAAGATAACCATTCAAGAAGAGGTCTTTTAAAAATGGTTGGAAAAAGAAGAAACTTATTAAATTACTTAGCTAAAAAAGATGTTCAAAGATATAGGGACATAATAGCAAAATTAGGTTTAAGAAAATAATATACAACTTTAGGGCGTTATCATACGCCCTAAAATGGTATAATGAATACTTATTTATTAATTTAGAAAGTAGCTTGTATTCTGAACTATGTATAATAATTTAGAATAGAGGTTACATCTAATAATAAATAAGTAAAATAATTATTAGAGGAGAGATGAAAATGTTTAAATCGTATTCAACAGAATTAGCAGGAAGAACACTTACACTAGAAACAGGAAAACTTGCAGGTTTAGCAAATGGTAGTGTTTTAGTAAAATATGGGGATACAGTAGTATTAGTAGATGTTACAGCATCTAAAGAACCAAGAGATGGGATAGATTTTTTCCCATTATCAGTAGATTATGAAGAAAAACTATATGCAGTAGGAAAAATACCAGGAAGTTATACAAAAAGAGAAGGAAAGCCAAGTGATAAAGCTATACTTACATCAAGAGCAATAGATAGACCATTAAGACCACTATTTCCAAAAGATTTTAGAAATGATGTATGTGTTGTAGCAACAGTATTATCAGTAGAACAAGATAATCAACCAGAAATTTGTGCAATGATTGGAGCTTCAGCAGCATTATCAATATCAGATATTCCATTTGGTGGTCCAACAGCAGCTGTTGCAGTTGGGTATGTTAATGACGAAATTGTAATAAATCCAACAGAAGAACAAAGAAAAAATAGTAGACTAACACTTACAGTTGCAGGAACAAAAGATAAAATAGCAATGATAGAAGCTGGAGCAGATGAAATACCAGACGACATTATGTTAGAAGCAATAAAAAAAGCACATAAAGAAATAAAAAAATTATGTACTTTTATAGGAAAAATGAAAAAAGAAATAGGAAAACCTAAATTTGAATATAAATCATTTGCTGTAAATGAAGAAATTTATGTTGAAGTAGAAAAAGAATACAAATCTAAAATGTATGAAGCAGTACAAGCAGTAGATAAAGAAGTAAGAGATGAAAATATAGATAAATTAACAGAAGAAATTGTAGAATATTTTACAAATAAACTTGGAGAAGAAAAAACAGAAGAAATAATGTCAGATATTGCAACAAGTATACATGACTTAGAAAAGAAATGTGTAAGAGAAATGATATATACAGAACATAAAAGACCAGATGGTAGAAAGATAGACGAAATAAGACCGTTATCATGTGAAGCAGGATTACTTCCAAGAGTACATGGTAGTGGATTATTCACAAGAGGTCAAACACAAGTACTATCAATTGCAACATTAGGAATGGTATCAGAAGAACAAGCATTAGATGGCATAGATACAGAAGAAAGTAAAAGATATATGCACCAATACAATTTCCCAAGCTATAGTGTTGGAGAAGCAAGACCATCAAGAGGACCAGGTAGAAGAGAAATTGGTCATGGAGCTTTAGCAGAAAAAGCATTAGTTCCAGTAATACCAAGTGAAGAAGAATTCCCATATGCAATAAGAGTAGTTTCAGAGGTATTATCTTCAAATGGTTCTACATCACAAGCAAGTATTTGTGCCAGTACATTAGCATTAATGGATGCAGGTGTTCCAATAAAAAGACCAGTTGCGGGAATTTCTACAGGGCTCGTAACAGATCCAAATGGTTCAGATGATTATGTAATGCTAACAGATATTCAAGGTATAGAAGATTTTTTCGGCGATATGGACTTTAAAGTAGGTGGAACAGAAAAGGGTATAACAGCAATACAAGTTGATATAAAAATAGATGGATTATCATATAAGATAATAAAAGAGGCATTCGCAAGAACAAAAAAAGCACGTGAATATATATTAAATGAAATAATGTTAAAGCAATTAGCAGGGCCAAGAGAACATATATCAGAATATGCACCAAAAATTATGAATTTAAAGATAAAAGTAGAAAAAATTAAAGATGTAATTGGAACAGGTGGAAAAACAATTAATAAAATAATAGAAGAAACTGGTGTAAAAATAGATATTAAAGAAGATGGACAAGTATTTATTTATTCTTCAGATGAAAAACAAGCAAGCAGAGCTAAAGAAATAATAGAAGAAATAGTAAGAGAAATAGAAGTAGGACAAGTGTACGAAGGAAATGTTACTAAGATTATGAATTTCGGAGCATTTGTAGATTTAGGTATGGGGAAAGAAGGATTAGTTCATATTTCAAAAATATCAAAAGAAAGAGTAAAAAATGTAGAAGATGTTCTACATGAAGGAGATAAGGTTAAAGCAAAAGTAATAGAAATAGACGACCAAGGTAGAATAAACTTATCTATGAAAGATGTAGAAGAAAATAATTAAAACAAAAAAATATTAAGAATTTATTAAATTTTGTCAAAAGTTGCAAAAATAGTATAAAGATAGTATAATTGTAATTGTAGTGAATATTATAGAATAAATAATAAAAAGAGAGGGAAGAAATGGAATATTTATATATAGTTCAACAAGCATTAGTTTGGGTACTTACTATATTTTGGCTATACCAATTAATGATTAGTATATGTTCGCTTGTAAAATTAAAAGAAAAACCCTTATTAGTAGACAAAAAGCATAAATTTATGGCTATTATTCCAGCGCATAATGAAGAAGCGGTTGTAGGAAATTTAGTGGAGAGTTTAAAAAATCAAGATTATCCAAAAGATTTATACGATATATATGTAATAGCAGATAATTGTACCGATAATACTGCACAAGTAGCTAGAGAAAAAGGAGCTATAGTGTACGAAAGATTTGACAGCGAGAAAAAAACAAAAGGTTATGCTTTACAATGGTTTTTACAACAAAAAATACAGGAAAATGCTCCATATGATGCATTCTTTGTATTTGATGCAGATAACATTGTAGATAAAAGTTTTATAAAAGCAATGAACAAAAAACTATGTCAAGGAGAAGATGTAGTTCAAGGTTATAGAGATATAAAAAATCCAACGGATAGTTGGGTAACAGCAGGTTACGCAATATTCTATTGGACAATGCACCGTTTCTACCATTTAGCAAGATACAATTTAGGACTATCACCGTTATTAAATGGAACAGGTTTTATGGTAAAATTTGATGTGATAAAACCAAATGGATGGGATACACAAACTTTAACAGAGGATATAGAATTTTCACTTAAAAGAATCATAAAAGGAAGAAAATTAGGTTGGGCAACAGATGCAATAGTATATGACGAACAACCAGTAGGATTTAGACAATCATGGTCACAAAGAACAAGATGGAGTGTTGGCCATATACAATGTATTCAACAATATACTAAAGAACTTGCAAGAGGTGTAAAAGAGCATAAAACATTAATGAATTTTGATGGTTTATTATATATTTTAGGAAGTATACCAATGTTTATAATAGCAATAGTAGTATTATTACTAAATGCAATAATATACTTAAATAATGGTATGACAACTTCAGATTTAATGTTAAATTATGCAAGATACATTATACCAACTTTCTTTTTACCAATATTAACAGGATTGTTAATACTAAAACTAGATAAAAGACCAATTAAGCCTATGATAAAAGGATTATTATGTTATCCATTATTCTTAGGATCATGGTTACTTATAAATTTTAAAGTATTATTCAAGCGAGATACTAAATGGGAAAAAATAGATCACGTTAGAGATATTAAAATTAATGAAGTACAAGAAAGCGCAGAACTCGAAAAAGTATAAAATATATATGCAATAAAAAGAAAAAGTAAATTAGTGTTTGTTTTTAGAGAGAATTAGTCGTAGGCTGAAAGCTAATTTAAATGTAGCTAATTGAAAAACTAGCTTTTTAAGCACTTAGGCTAATAACCTATAGCGTTGATAACGATATAATCAATTAAGTAAAAAATAGGATGGAACCGTGTAAGCACTCCTATAGGCTAGAAAGCCTATAGAGGGTGCTTTTTGTTATATCTGGATTCGTAGACAGTCCTTAAAATCTAGATGAAATTAAATGGCAAGTAATAAATATAAATGTTTCATTCTTAATAAATATATAGGAGGTATAGTTATGATTAAACTAAAATTAAAAGATGGATCTATAATGAAGGTAGAAAAAGGAACAAAAATATTAGATGTAGCAAAAGAAATAAGCGAAGGATTGGCAAGAGTTGCAACTTGTGGAGAAATTAATGGTGAGGTAAAAGATTTAAGATATGAAATAAATGAAGATTGTGACTTAGTAATTCATACATTTCAAGAAGAAGATTTAGAAGGAAAAAGAGCATATTGGCATACAAGTGCACATATTATGGCACAAGCTGTTAAAAGATTATATAAAGATGTAAAATTAACAATAGGCCCAGCAATAGAAAATGGATTTTATTATGATTTTGATACGGACAAGACTTTTTCAGAAGATGATTTTGAAAAAATAGAAGAAGAGATTAAAAAGATAATAAAAGAAGACTTACCAATAGAAAAATATACTCTTCAAAGAGAAGAAGCAATCAATTTTATGAAAGAAAATAATGAACCTTATAAAGTGGAATTAATAGAAGAATTACCAGAAGGAGAAGAAATTTCTTTCTATAAACAAGGTGAATTTGTAGATTTATGTGCAGGACCACACTTAATGAGTACAGGAAAAGTAAAAGTAGTAAAACTATTATCTGCATCTGGTGCGTACTGGAGAGGAAACGAAAAAAATAAAATGTTACAAAGAATTTATGGAATAGCTTTTCCTAAAAAATCACAATTAGAAGAATATATGCAATTATTAGAAGAAGCTAAAGAAAGAGATCATAGAAAAATTGGTAAAGAATTAGACTTATTTATGACTCATGAACTTGTTGGCTCAGGACTTCCAATGTATTTACCAGATGGAGCTACAATAAGAAGAATTTTGGAAAGATATATTCAAGATAAAGAAATAGAATTAGGATATAAACATGTATATACACCATCACTTGCAAATGTTGCATTATATAAAACAAGTGGACATTGGGATCATTATAAAGATGACATGTTCCCAGTAATGAAAATGGATAATGAAGAAATGGTATTAAGACCAATGAACTGCCCACATCATATGTTGATATACAGAAACAAATTACATTCATATAGGGACTTACCAATAAGAATAGGTGAACTTGCACATGACTTTAGATATGAAGCAAGTGGAAGTGTTTGTGGACTAGAAAGAGTTAGAGAAATGTGCCAAAATGATGCACACTTATTCGTAAGACCTGACCAAATAAAAGAAGAAGTAGGAAAGGTTTTAAATTTAATATTTGAAGTATACCAAAAAGATTTTGGATTCCCAGCTTCTGCATTTAAATTTAGACTATCTTTAAGAGATAAAGAAAATAAAGAAAAATATATTGACAATGATGAAATGTGGGAAACAGCAGAAAGCCAATTAAGAGCTATATTAAAAGAACTAAACATTGACTTTTATGAAGCTAAAGGGGAAGCAGCTTTTTATGGTCCTAAAATAGATATTCAAATAAAAACAGCTTTAAACCATGATGTAACAATTCCAACATGTCAATTAGATTTTGCTTTACCAGAAAGATTTAATCTAGAATATATAGGAGAAGATGGAAAAGCACATAGACCAGTAGTAATTCATAGGGCTATTTTAGGTACTTCAGATAGATTTATATCTTTCTTATTAGAAGAAACAAAGGGAGCACTACCATTATGGATAGCTCCAACACAAGCAAAAATATTACCAATTTCAGATGCACAAGTAGAATATGCAAAAGAAATAGAATTAAAATATAAAAAAGAAGGTATAAGAATTGAAGTTGATGACAGAAACGAAAAAATAGGATATAAAATTCGTGAAGCTCAATTACAAAAAATACCATATATGTTAGTTGTAGGAGATAAAGAAATAGAAAATAATGCAGTTGCAGTAAGATCTAGAAAAGAAGGAGATATAGGTCAAGTTAATGTAGATGAATTCTTAAATAGAATGAAAAAAGAAATAGAAAATAAAGAAAGATAAAATAAAAAACATCTTTAAATTTTTAGGATTTAAGGATGTTTTTTCTAATTACAATAATAAGGATATCTAAAATATTTAATCGATATTTTAAAGATCAAGCATAAATCCGATTAGCAGGAAAAATATGTATAATACAAACATTTTACATAAATAACCTTGACAGTATTGCATATAAAAGATAAAATTATATTGTGAGTAAAAATATATTTCAAAAATTTTATATATATTTACACTGTACATTGAAAATTTAATAGAAAGAGGTAGAGGGGTTATGAATATCGGAATCATTATCGCTTCTATTATAATCTCTGCTGTTATATTCTTTTTTATAGGAGTTGTATATAGAAAGAAAATAGCAGAATCTAAGATTCAAAGTGCTGAAGAAGAAGCAAAAAAAATATTAGAACTTGCTAATAAAGATGCAGAAAATAGAAAAAAAGAAGAAATATTTAAAGCAAAAGAAGAAATAATGAATGCAAGGAATGAATTAGATAAAGAGATTAAAGAAAGAAGAGGCGAAATTCAAAGTCAAGAAAAAAGATTATTCCAAAGAGAAGAAAACATAGATAAAAAGTCAGACAATTTGGAAAAGAAAGAAAAAGATTTAGAGTTAAGAAGACAAGATTTAGAAAATGAAAAATTAAATTTAGAAAAACTTATCTCTATGCAAAGAGAAGAACTAGAAAGAATATCTAATTTAACTTCTGAAGAAGCTAAAAAACAATTACTAAAAGAAATTGATGAACAAATAACTAATGAAAAGGCCATATTAATAAAAGATAAAGAGCAACAATTTAAAGAACAAGCAGATAAAATGGCAAAAGAAATTATTGGATATTCTATCCAAAAATGTGCTGCAGACCATTCACAAGAAACTACAGTTTCAATAGTTTCACTTCCAAATGATGATATGAAAGGTAGAATTATAGGAAGGGAAGGTAGAAATATAAAAGCTATAGAAACATTAACTGGTGTAGATTTAATAATAGATGATACTCCAGAAGCAGTAGTTCTTTCAGGTTTTGACCCATTAAGAAGAGAAGTTGCAAGAATAGCTCTAGAAAAATTAATTGATGATGGAAGAATACATCCTGCCAAAATAGAAGAAATGGTAGAAAAAGCTAAAGAAGAATTAGCAGAAACAATTAAAGAAGAAGGAGAAAGAGCAACTTTAGAAACAGGAGTAATGGGATTACACCCAGACTTAATTAAAT
>CATZPY010000012.1 GCA_958422985.1 uncultured Clostridium sp. | reverse complement strand
TTTATTATATCTTTAAAATAATATACGTTTTTATATGATTTTATTTCTTTATATTCATTTTGATATTTTTTTATAATGGATTTTGATATTTTCTCATTATTTACTGCAAATAATATTTTCATTTGTTAACCCCTCCAACCTTTTACAACTATAGCAAATATAAGTGGTAATAGTTGTGTTATTACTAATACAGTTATACATCCTATCATTATTCCAAAGCCTCTATCTCTTTCATCAAGCTTACGAATACCTATTATTTGATAAATTCCTCCAATGGCTATTCCTACAAAGCATGCAGGTATACTATATATTCTTACTGCATTTAGTATGTATGCAGCAAGCCCATATGCATCTGAGCCATATTCTTCTTTATAATCTTCTAGTTTTTTTTCTGAATTTTCTTTTATTTGAACTAATTGCCCTGCGCCTTGTGCTTCTAATTGATCTACTGAATCTGCATATACTATTTGTGTACTTAATACAAATAGTGTTATTATGAAGCAACAAGTAAGTACTTTTCCTATTATTTTATTCATTAGGTTTTTACCCCTTTCTGCTTGATATATTATACCCTATTATCATACAATACTATCTTCAAAATATCAATAATTTATAGCTATTTTTTTTAATTCTACAAAAAAAGATAGAGCTTTCTCTCTATCTTATACTCTGTTTATAAAAATTAATAATACAACAATACCTATAACAATTCTATATATAGCAAATATTTTAAAATCACCCTTTTGTAAGTATTTTAGTAAAAATTTAATTACTACAATTCCAACTAAAAAGCTTACTAATATTCCTATAAAAAATGGTACACTGAAAACAAAATCTTTTAATTTAAATATTGTAGCTGCTAACACTATTGGAGCAGACAACATAAAAGAATACTTAGCTGCTGACTCTCTTTCTATTCCCATTGCTCTAGCTGTAGTCATTGTTACCCCAGATCTAGAAACACCTGGTATGAAAGCTAATGCTTGCGACAAACCTATTAAGAAAGTCTGTTTAAAATTCATTTCCTCATATTTTACTTTTGATTTTGCCTTTCTATCTATTATATATAAAATTATCCCCATAAAAATTAAAGCACAACCTATAATTTCTGGTCTTGTTAATATGTCTGAGCAATAATGGTCTAATAAATAACCAATAATTCCTCCTGGAATTGTTGCGAATACTATATACCAAAACATTTTTCCTTCAAATGTTTTTTTCTTTTTTACAACTTGGTCATATCCACCTTTTATTAATTTTATCCAATCTTTAAAGAAGAATATTCCTATTGCAAGTAATGTACCAAAATGCAATGCTACATCAAAATCACCTATTTCACCCCACCCAAAGATCCATGGTATTATGAATAAATGTGCAGAGCTTGATATTGGCAATAGCTCTGTAAGCCCTTGAACTGCTCCTAATATTATTGCTCTAAAAATTGTTATTTCCATCATTTTATGTTTCTCCCTTATCTAATTGTTTTTTAAGTCTTTTAATATATTTTCTAATGTTTCTTTTATAAATTCTGCTGAAGTTATAGGAGCAACTCTACCAGGTAACGAAAGCGCCCAAATTATTTTTATCCCTAGTTCTTTTGCACTATTTCTATCAACACCACCAGGATTTGAAGCAATATCTATTATAATACAATCTTTTTTTACCTTTTCTAGTCTTTCCTTATTTAATATAATATGAGGAATTGTATTTATTATTATGTCAAATTTGTTTAAATTTTCATCTAATTCATCTAGTAAAATTGGATTATATCCATATGCTTTTATCCATGCGCAATTAACAGTTGTTCTAGTTTCGCAATATACTTCTGCTCCAATTCCTTTTAGCATATTTGATAAGATCTTACTTACTCTACCAAATCCCATAACTAAAATTTTGCTGCCATGTAAAGTTCTAGTTGATTCTTCCATTGCAATTTGTATTGTTCCTTCGGCTGTAGCTATTGTGTTTAAAACAGTTAATTCTTCTCTTTTTAATAAATCTATCACTTTAGTTTCACTAAATTTTTGATAAAGCCCCTCTTCTATTCTTCCTGCAATAAATGTTTTTCCTTTAATATATTTAGCGACTTCTTCAATTGATATTTTGTTTTTACTAAATGGCGTATTAACATTAACCCCATCACTTGTGAAAGGAATTGAGCTTACAATGATATCTGATTTTTTTGAAACTTCTTCTATACTTTTGCATTTTTGTACATTATCTATGTTTGCTTGTTCTAGTCCATATGTATATACATTATAACCATCTGCATTTAGCATATCTATAAGTTTAACAATTCTCAAATCTCCACCTATAATCGAAATATTTTTCATATTAAGCCTCCTATAAATTTTCTCTTTCTTCTTTTTGTATATTTATTTCTTTTCCTTTTGTAATATTCATATTTTTTAAATCATTTTTACTTATTTTTCCTACTAATAAATAAGTTTCTTCAAGATGACTTTTTACTAGCAATTCTGGCTTTGTCATACTTGTTTTTTTTCTGATTATTTTATTTATATTTTTAGGAATATATCTTTCTATTGTTAAAAATACTGGATCATTTGCAGCTTTTTTGGCAAATGAACTATCTAAGTTTATTGCTCTATCTAAATAATTTATAGCTCTTTCTCTTTCTCCTTTTATTATGTATATTCTAGCTAATTGATAGCAACTATCTGGCTCTGTATCTTCAACTTTTATACCTTCTATAAAATATTTTTCCGCTTCATCTAAGTCATCATATAGCATAGATATTAAACCTAAATTATAATAACCTTTATAGTTTAGTGAGTTTATATTGGCTGCCTTTTCATAACAAATTTTTGCACTTTGAAAATCATTTAATCTTGTATATGCAATTCCTAAATTATAGTATATCTCAAAACTATCTTTATCATTATATTTTAAAGCTGTCATGTAAACATTTATTGCTTCTTTAAAATTTTCTTGTTCACACAATAATCCTCCTAATAATTTTGAAGCATTATAATAATCTGGCTTTATATGAATTAAATTGTTTAGCATTTCTATTGCTTCTTCTTTTTGATCTAGGTCTACTAATAGTTTCGCTATTTTATAATATGAATCATAATCTTTTTTGTTAATATCTATAGCTTTAACATATTCATCTATAGCTTTTCTCATTCCGCCTTCTTTTTCATAGTTTTGAGCAAGCAATTTATGGCCATTATAACTTTCTGGATATTTATTAATTAAATTTATTAATAGTTTTTTGCATTCTCTATTATTATTAAAAAAACTACATATTTTTGCAAGAAAAATATATAACCATTCTGAAAAATTTAATCCATACTTTTCTAATAAAATTATAGCAAATGGTAATACTACTGCTAATAAATATGTAATTACCCTAACATACGTCCCTAAAAATCTTCCAATTAATAATTCTATTAATCCTATCGCTATTCCTATTGCTTCTAGTATTAATGGTGCCACATAAGCTGTATCATTCTTTTTTATTATCTTAAAGAAGATTATTATAAAAAGAGAAAAGGATAATATATTAAAAATTATTCTTTCTAACATTTCTTTTTCCCCACAATCTAATTTATCTTAAAAATTTCTCATTATAATTTTTTATACATTTTTCTATTATTTTTTCTGCTGTTTCTCTTCCACACATTTCTTTTACTTCTGTCTTTTTGTTTTCTAATTGTTTATACACTTCAAAAAAATGCATGATTTCTGCTGAGTACTGTTCTGGTAATTCATTAATATCTTTATAATCATTTAAGAACGGATCTGACTTTGGAATTGCAATTATTTTTTCATCTAATTCATCATTATCTGTCATTATCATTACTCCTATTGGATAGCATTCTACCAATGTTAATGGAACTATTTTTTCTTGACAAATCACTAAAACATCTAATGGATCACCATCATCTGCATATGTTCTTGGTATAAAGCCATAGTTTGCAGGATAATGTGTTGATGTATACAAAACTCTATCTAATCTTAAAAGACCTGTTGCTTTATCTAATTCATATTTATTAGTTCCACCTTTTTCTATTTCCACTACTGATATAAAGTCATCTTTTTTTATTCTATCTGCTGATATATCATGCCATATATTCATATTATTACCTCCTACACTTTATTTATTTTAAGCTATATTTCAAAAAAAGTCCACAAATTTTTTTATATTTTAATAATTTTATAATAATATTGTTTTTTCTGTAAAAAATATTATTATGAACAAATATTATAAAACTAAAATCATATTTTTATTCTCATTAATTCTCTGTATTTTTATTATTTTAGCTTTACTAGGTTATTTCTCTTTTCTTAGACACCAGGATTCAAAATTACATTCTTTTTCGCATAAATTAGAAGACAAATATCAAACTTTATCGTTATATCATACTAATAGCATTACTAATCAATCCAATTCTTCTAGTATAATTGGTAAAATAGAAATACCTAAAATCAACTTAAATTATCCTATTATTTCGGAATGTTCTGAAGAACTTTTAAAAATTTCTCCTTGCAAACTTTATGGACCAAACCCAAATGAAGTTGGAAATTTATGTATTGCTGGTCATAATTATGACAATGGAATTTTTTTTAGTAATTTAAACAAACTTTCTATTGGTGATATAATTAGAGTTTATAATTTAAATAATGAATATTTGGAATACAGTATTTATGAAAAGTTTGAAGTAGAAGTTAATAATACTTCTATTTTAGATCAAAATACTAATAATAAGAAAGAAGTTACACTAATAACTTGCAATAATAGAAATAAAAACAGAGCTATTTTTAAAGCAAGAGAAATGGACTAGCCTAAAAACTAGTCCATTTAATTGGCATATATAAAGTATATAATTAATTTATAAATAAAAATTGCTCATAAATTTTATACTTAAACATAACCTAAATTTATATAAAATTAATTAAATTCCTTTATAATCTCTTACTTTTTTGTAAGCATATATTGCAGCTACTGCACAAATACCTACTACTGCAAATACTATTGTGTTATCTGCTATACCTGTTTTAGGTAAGTTTTGATTTAATGTTGAAGTAGTGTTATTTGTTGTAGATGTTGGTGTTAATGTTGATGATAATGCGCTATTGTTTGTTGCTGTATTATTTGCTACTGCATTATTAGCTGGTGAATTTTGTGTTAACACAATTGTTTCTGCTGCATAAGCGTTACTTGTAATTAACATTGAAATTGCTATTATTGTAACTAATAAAATTCCTTTAATTAAACTATTTTTTTTCATTTTCTTCCCTACCTTTTCTCTCTTTTGTTTATATTATATTCAATACTACTATTATTTATACTACACTTTATTATAAAAAGCAAGTTTTTTTTACAATATATTTTCATTTTTCATAAATTACCATGTTAAAACTTGGAATTATACATTAAATCTAAATAATACTATATCTCCATCTTGCATTATATACTCTTTTCCTTCTGATCTTACTAGTCCTTTTTCTTTTGCTTCGTTTAAAGAACCTAGTTTTATTAAATCATCATAAGAAACAACTTCTGCCCTTATAAATCCTCTCTGGATATCTGAATGTATCTTTCCAGCTGCTTCTGGAGCTTTTGTTCCTTTTTTAATTGTCCACGCTCTAACTTCTGGTTTTCCTGCTGTTAAGAATGACATTAACCCTAATAAGTCATAACTTTCTTTTATAACTTTATCCAGTCCTGATTCATTCATTCCTAAAGCTTCTAGCATTTCTTTTTTATCATCATCTTCTAATCCAGATAATTCTTCTTCTATTTTTACACATAGTTTTATAACTTTTGCCTTTTCATTTTTTGCATATTCTTTTACTTTTTCTACATATTGATTATCTTCTGAAATTTCATTTTCTGAAACATTTGTAACATATAAAATTGGCTTCATTGTAAGTAAGAAACTATCTTTTATAATTTCTTTTTCTTCTTCTGATAATTCAAGTATTCTTGCTGGTTTTCCTTGTTCTAAAGTTTCTTTTACTTTTTCTAATAAATCTATTTCTGCTTTATATGTTTTATCACCTTTTAATAGTTTCTTTGCTCTTTCTAATCTTTTATTTACTGTTTCTAAATCTGCAAAAACAAGTTCTAAATTTATTGTTTCTATATCTCTTATAGGATCTATTGAACCATCAACATGTACAATATTGGGATCTTCAAAACATCTTACCACTTCTAATATACTATCTACTTCTCTTATATGTGATAAGAATTTATTTCCTAAGCCTTCTCCTTTACTTGCTCCTTTTACAAGACCTGCTATATCTACAAATTCTATTACTGCATGTGTTACTTTTTCTGGGTCATATATTTTTGCTAAGTTATCTAATCTTTCATCTGGTACTGGTACCATTCCTACATTTGGTTCTATTGTACAAAATGGATAATTTGCACATTCTGCACCGGCTTTTGTTATTGCATTAAACATTGTACTTTTTCCTACATTTGGAAGTCCTACTATTCCTATTTTCAAATTTATCTCTCCTTTGTTAACGTTATAATTTATATACAACCGGGATTTAGGGACGGTCCTTAAAATACCGGTTTTATTTTTCTTGTCAAAGTTTCTTTAAAATTAATTTTACTATTTTTTCAAAATAAATACTGGAGCTTCCAGCCAGAATCGAACTGGCGACCCCTTCCTTACCATGGAAGTGCTCTACCTACTGAGCTATAGAAGCATTTCTTAGTAATTAAAATTGTGCATTAGACTATTCCAAGCACAATTTTAATTATTATTTATCATTTTCTTTTAATATGTTTTTAATTGCCTTTTTTCTTATTCTCTGAATAGCATTATCTATAGATTTAACAGGTGAATTTAATTTGTTAGCTATATCTATATAGCTTTCTCCTTTCATAAATCTTGCTAATACTTGCTTTTCAAAATCACTTAAGGATTTATCTATTACACTTTCTACAGTTTTATAATATTCTTTTTTTGTTAATGTTTCTAATGGGTCTTCTACTGTGTTATTATTAAAAACATCCATAAGTTCTGTATTGTCTTCTTCGTCATATGCTGATGTATTTAATGACAAGTATGAATTAAGTGGCATATGTTTTTGTCTATTTGAAGTTTTTATTGCTGTTATTAGCTGTCTTTCTATACACATATTTGCAAATGATTTAAAACTTGCATTTTTATCATCTGAATAACTTTTTATAGCCTTATATAATCCAATCATTCCTTCTTGAATAATATCTTCTTTTTCTGCACCTATTATATAATACTTACTAACTTTCATATTAACAAGTTCTTTATATTTTTCCATTATATAATTTAAAGCGCTTTTATCCCCTGCTTTTATTTTAGTTATTATCTCTTCATCTTGCATTAGTTCATATTTTGAATCAAATGGATAAAACATATTGCTGTATTTCATAAGTGTATTGTAACCCCCTGTTAATATATCTACGTCACATTATATGCTAAAAAAGCGCATAATGTCAATACTTTTTCCTACTTATTAAGTTTTTTAATTGCTATATTAATAAGTTTATAATATAATACGATAAAAAAGGAGTTTATTATGGCTTTTGACGGAATAACAACAAAATTAATAACTTACGAGTTACAAAGTTCTATATTAGGTGGAAAAGTAAATAAAATTTATGAACCAAATAAAAATGAAATTCTACTTGGTATTTATTCAAATGGTAAAAATTTTGCTTTAAATATTTGCATAGATTCTAACTCATATAGAATCCATTTAACTACTCATTCAAAACCTAATCCTTTAAATGCACCTAATTTCTGTATGTTACTTAGAAAACATTTAATTGGATATAAAATAAAGAATATTTCTTCTAAAGAAGATTTAGAAAGAATAATACAAATTGAATTTGAAGGATATAATGAATTAAACGATTTAACAACTAAATATCTAATAATAGAATTAATGGGAAAACATAGTAATATTATTTTATTAAATAGTAAGTTCTTTATTATTGATAGTTTAAGGCATCTAGATACTTTGTCTAATTCTTATCGTGATATTTTACCAGCTAGAGAATATATATATCCTGAAAATAACAAGAAAAATTTTTATAGTATCAATTCTTTCGATATTTTCTATAAATTAATTTTAGAAAATAATGTTACAAATTTAACTAATTTTTTAGTAAATTATTTTACTGGTTTTAGTAAAATCTTTGTTAAAGATGTTCTATTAAAGTGTAATATTAATAATTTAAACTTTTCTGAAAATGATATTTTAAATTTATATGAATATTTGTGCAAAATACTTAATAATTTAAATACTAATACTGTATCTTTAAGTACTTATAGTAATGAGAGTAATAAATTAGATTATACTATAAATTTAGCTTCTAAATCTTCTAATTTAGATTGCAATTTTTTTATAGATGATTTTTATTATAAAAAAGAACAAAATAGTAATTTTATCTCTTATAGAAATAATTTGCTAAAATTAATTTCACATATCCTAAAAAAATATGATTATAGATTAGAAAATATTAATGCTAAACTTAAAGAATGTAATAACAAAGATATTTATAAATTATATGGTGAGTTAATAACTGCTAATTTATATAAAATCCCTAAATTTTACAATGCTGATAAAATTGAATTAGAAAATTATTATGATAATAATTCTATTTTACTTATCCCTTTGGATAATACAATATCCATTGCAAATAATGCAAAAAAATATTTTAAAAAATATAATAAATTAAAAAATGCCTTAGAAATCGTTTCTCTTCAAAAAATAGAAACTGAAGAAGAATTGCAATATATTGAAAGTATCATATATGAACTAGAATATGCTAAAGACATTCAAGAAGTTAATGAAATTTATAATGAAATTACCGAAAATCCTATTTTTAAAGACTTTTTACCCAATAGTAAAGTTGGTAACAAAAAAGATTCAAGTTCTTCTACTCCTAGAGAATTTCATATAGATGGTTATACCGTTTTAGTTGGTAAAAATAATAAGCAAAATGATTATCTTACTACTAAAATTGCTTCCAAGAATGATATTTGGTTTCATACTAAGGATATTCATGGTAGTCATGTAATTTTAAAAAATCCAGGTCCAAATATATCTAATGAAATTTTAATAAAATGTGCAAAACTTGCTGCATATTATAGCAAAGCTAGACTTTCTAATAATGTTCCTGTAGACTATTGTTTTGTAAAATATGTAAAAAAGCCAAATGGTAGTAAACCTGGTATGGTAATTTATACAAATAATAAAACACTAAATGTTACACCTTGCGAAATTAATTAGATAGTATTAAGCAAAAGCTTTAAAAATATTGACTTATACATAATTTTCGTGTATAATAATTTATGTAAAGTGTGTTAATTAAGGAGGAACTCATATGATAAAAGAAACATTAATATTTGGACACAAAAATCCAGATACAGACTCTATTACATCATCACTAGTAATGGAAAATTTAGAAAAAAAATTAGGCAATGAAAATGCAAAAGCAGTTAGATTAGGAAATGTTAATAAAGAAACTCAATATGTATTAAAATTTCTTGGAATAGAAGCACCTGAATTAATAGAGGATGTAGAAGATAACCAAGAGGTTATTTTAGTTGACCACAACGAATCTAGTCAAACAGTAAATAACTTATCTAATGCAAAAATATTAAAAGTTGTAGACCACCACACAATGAACTTTGTTGCTCCATACCAACTATATTATAGAGCTGAACCTGTTGGTTGTACTGCAACAGTTTTATATAAAATGTATAAAGAAAATGACGTAGAAATAGATAAAACTATGGCTACATTAATGCTTAGTGCTATTGCTTCTGATACTTTAATTTTAAAATCACCAACAACTACTGAAGATGATATAAAAATTATTAAAAAATTAGAAGAAATTTCTGGATTAGATATTAATGTTTATGGTACAGAAATGCTTAAAGCAGGTACTGACATTAGCGAATTTTCCCCAGAAGAAATTATAAATATAGATTGTAAATTATTCGAAAAAGGAAATAAAAAATTCAGAATTGCACAAGTAAATACAGCAGATTTAGATTCAATATTTAAAAACCAATCTTATTTTGAGAAAGCAATTTCTGAAAACATTCAAAAAGAAAATTTAGATTTATATGTATTTGCCGCTACAGATATAATTAATTCAAATTCTAAAATTATTTCTTTAGGAAATGATGCACCTGTTGTAGAAAAAGCATTTGGCGTTTCTGTAGATAACAATACTGCAATGCTAGAAAATGTTGTTTCTAGAAAAAAACAAATTTTACCAAATATTTTAAATAATTTAGACTAAAATAACTTACATAGTTTTTTAATAGAAAAAGAGCAAAATATAAATTTTGCTCTTTTTTGTATAGTAGAAAATTTCATAATCCCAATTACATAGCTTGTCTATATAATTCTATAAAGTCTTCTCTTGATACTTCTCTTGGATTTCCTGGTTTACAAGGATCCTCCATTGCTTTATCTGCAAGCATTCCAAAGTCTTCTTCTTTTGCTCCTACATCTTTTATTGTTTGTGTAATCCCTACTTCTTTAGATAATTCTGATATTTTCCATACAAATGTATTTATAACATCTTGGTCGTTTAGATGTGCAGCATCTGGTCTTCCTATATTTATTAATATTTCTCTAAATCTTTGTGCTGTTTCTGAATCTTGACCATTATATCTCATAACTGTTGGCAATAAAATTGCATTTGCTAAACCATGTGGTGTATCATAAACAGCACCTAATTGATGTGCCATAGAATGTACTATTCCAAGTCCTACATTTGAGAATCCCATTCCTGCAATATATTGTGCTAATCCCATTTTATCTATAGCTTCTTGACTTCTTTCATTTACTGCTGCTGGTAAATTTTCAAATATTAATTCTATTGCTCTCATATGGAACATGTCTGACATTGTATTATGAGCTTTTGTTATATATCCCTCTATTGCATGTGTTAATGCATCCATACCTGTTGAAGCTGCAATTGATTTTGGTAATGTAGACATAAGTTCTGTATCTACTATTGCAACTAAAGGTATATCGTGTGGGTCTACACATACCATTTTTACTTCTCTTTCTTCATCTGTTATTACGTAATTTATTGTAACTTCTGCTGCTGTTCCATGTGTCGTTGGAAGTGCAATTAATGGCATTCCTTTATTTATTGTATTTGATAATCCATTTAAAGAAACTATATCTTCTCTATCTGGATTTGTCATAACAATAGATATTCCTTTTGCAGTATCTATACTAGATCCTCCACCAACTGCAACTATTACATCTGCTCCAAAGTTTCTACAAACTTCTAAACCATCTTTTACATTTTTTACAGTTGGGTTTGGTTTTACATCACTAAATACTGTATATTCTATTCCTGCCTCTTCTAATTTATCTGTTACTTTTTTTGTTAATCCTATCTCGAATAAAGATTTATCTGTAACAACTAAAACTTTTTTATATCCTCTATTTCTTATTTCCTCTGGCAATACTTCTCTTGCCCCAAAACCAAAATATGATGTTTCGTTTAATACAAATTTTTCAATACTCATTTTTTTCCTCCTTAGTTTTTTTATCTATAATTAACTACTTCTGTAGTATAATTACCTCTTATGTTATTTTATATTCTATTTCTTCCATAAATGGAAACATTTCAGCCACTCGTTTATGTGTTATTACAGTCTGCCTCGGCTGTGGATTTTTGGGATCATCCGATATTAATTTTTGTGTGTAGCAATTTTCTGCTGTTTTAAATAGCAAATATCTATTTCTTACATATGTGTAATACATTTGGTAGCCAGCGTCTAATTCTTTTTCAAATCGTTCGAATGTATATTTACCATCCATACTATATTCCTTTCTTATATTATTTCATCATTTCTTTAAATTGTTCTTCTGTAATTATTTCTATTCCTAAACTTTGTGCTTTGGTTAACTTACTGCCTGCCTCTTCTCCTGCTAATACATAATCTGTTTTTTTAGAAACTGATGAAGATACTTTTCCTCCATGCTTTTCTATTAAGTCACTCGCTTCTTTTCTTGAAAATTGTTCTAAAGAACCTGTTAATACAAAAGTCTTACTTTCAAATCTATTGTCTAGTTCTTCAGTTTCTATAACGTTCATATTAACGCCAGCTCTTTTTAACCTATCTATTAAGTCTATTGTTTGCTCTTGTCTAAAAAATTCGTATAAGCTATTTGCAGAAATCTCTCCTATATCATTTGTCATTGCTAGACTTTCTATTGAAGCTTGCATTAAATTTTCCATTGTTTTATATTTTCTTGCTAACGTTTTAGCTGCTTTTACACCAATATGTCTTATTCCTAGTGCTGCTATTAACCTATATAAATCATTATTTTTACTATTATTTATAGCGTCAATTAGATTTTGTGTAAATTTCTTTCCATTCTTTTTTAGTGTCGCAATATCTTCGAATTCTAAAAAGTATATGTCTGCAATATTACTAATTAAATTCTTTTCTATTAATTGTTCAATTATTTTGTCTCCTAGACCATCTATATTCATACAATCTCTAGAAACAAAATGTATAATATTTCTAATTAGCTTAGCAGGACATTCTATTCCTATGCATCTACTTGCTGCTTCTCCTTCTTCTCGTATGACTGGTGCTCCACATACTGGGCAAACTTTAGGCATTTCGAATATTACTTCTGTTCCTTTTCTTTTTTCTTTCTTTACTTCTAAAATTTCTGGTATTACATCCCCTGCTTTTTGTACAACTATAGTGTCCCCAACTCTTATGTCTTTTTCTTTTATAAAATCTTCATTATGCAATGTAGTTTTAGATATTGTAGAACCAGCAACTTTTACAGGATTTAATATTGCCATTGGAGTTATTGCACCAGTCCTCCCAACTTGACAAACAATATCTTCTAACTTAGTTTCTTTTTTCTCTGGTGGGTATTTATATGCAATCGCCCATCTTGGAACTTTAGATGTAGTTCCCATTTTTTCTCTTAATTTTAAATTGTCTACTTTTATAACTGCACCATCTATTCCAAATGTTAATTCTTCTCTGTCTTCTCCAATTTTCTCTATAGCTTCTATAGCTTCTGGAATGTTTTTGCATGATATTAACACTGGGTTTACATTAAAACCTAATTTTTTTAAATAATTTAATTCCTCATAATGTGATTCAAATTCTTTTCCTTCTATTTTTTGTACATTAAATATATAAATGTCTAAAGGTCTTTGCTTAGCTATTTTTTGGTCTAATTGTCTTAATGAACCTGCTGCTGCATTTCTTGCATTCGCAAAAGTTTTTTCTTCATTTAGTTCTCTTTCTTCGTTCATCTTTTCGAATTCTTTTTTACCAATAAACACTTCTCCTCTTACTATAATATTTATTGGCTCTGAAAGTTCTTTTGGAATACTTTTTATTGTTTTTAGATTTTCTGTAACATCTTCACCAATTAAACCATTTCCTCTTGTTGCTCCTCTTATAAATTTCCCCTCTTTATATTCTAGTGATGCAGATAGACCATCTATTTTTGTTTCTACTACAAATCTTACTTCTTCTTCTGCAAATGCATTCTCTTTTGCAGACTTATATACTCTTTCTTTAAATTCTTCTAATTCTGAAAAAGAAAATATATCTTGTAAACTTTGCATAGGAACTTCATGTTCTACTTTTTCAAAACCTTCTTTTACATGTCCTCCAACTTTTTGAGTTAGTGAATCTTTAGTAATTAAATCTGGAAATTCTTTTTCTAGCTCTTTTAATTTATTCATAGTCATATCATATTCATAGTCTGATACCTCTGGGCTATCTTCATCATAATACTTATTAGACCATATTTCTAGTTGTTTTCTTAATGCAACTATTTCTTCTTTTGCTTTATTTTTATCCATTTACTTTTCCCTCTTCTTTAAATAAGTCTTTACCATTTAATATGTAATTAACACCGGAAAATATTGTTGCAATAACAGATATACTCATTAATACTGTAGTAATAAAGTTATACCACCAAGCACCACCTGCAAGATTTCCTGTAAAGCATTGTGCAAATCCATTTATATCTACTAAAGCTAATATTAATGCAAGCATTTGTGTTACTGTTTTTAATTTTCCCCATACTGATGCTGCTATAACCTTTCCACCTTTTTCTACTGCAACTAATCTGTACCCAGATACAATAAATTCTCTAAATAATACTATTATAGGAATTATTGCTGGTAATCTATTATCTTCTACTAATATAAGCATTGCTGCTAAAACTAATATTTTATCTGCAATTGGATCTAAAAATTTTCCAAAAGTAGTTATTTCATTTTTGGTTCTTGCTATATATCCGTCTAATTTATCTGTAATAGATGCTATTATAAATATTGCATCTATTATAATCCATTTAATATCAAGTGTAAAAAATGGTATTATTACCATTATTGGTACAAGTAATATTCTAAAAATTGTTAATTTATTTGGTAAATTCATTTGTGTTTCCCTCCATTTTTAATATATATTATTATATACAATCTCTTTATATTTTTAAAGTATATTTTTATATTTTATCTAATTTATTTATTTAATCATTTTTGTTTTTTCGACAATTTCTACTATATCTGTTATATATTCACTAATTATTGGAATATTTAATTTTATTATTTTTTGTAATATAACTATTATTAAAGCTGTTACTAAAGTTACACCTATACCAATTCCTATCCCTTTCCAAATGCCAGAAAATAAATTTCGAAAAATCATTTCTTTTTTATTTCCCATTATTTCGATTAAGTCTATAAATTTGTTTTTATTTAAATTGTAGTTTAGCTTTTCTATTTGTTCTTTTAAAATTTTTATATCTTTTTCTAACATAAACACACACCTTTACAATATGGTGTGTGTTTTTTAGCTTTTTATTCAATTACATTCATGTTTTTAATATTTATCTCATTAGAATCTTCTGTAATATTGTTAACTTTATTAGTTTCTTTTTCTAGTTTTTCTTGCTTTCTTTGTTCAGTTATCACTTCTTCTAGCCTATCTATTAAAGACTGCAAACTAGACATATCTTTTCCTACCATTTCCCAGTCACTATTTTTAGTTGAATTTTCTACGTTCTTATTTGCTTTTATAATTTCATCTATTATAGAATTAATATCATCCGTATTTGAAACTTCAATATTTATTGCTGACTGTGAACCAAGATTTCTCATTGCTTCTTTTAAATTATTTCCTATTGCAACTTTATTTCCTATTGCAACTATTACTTTCTTTAATGTTGGTACTTCTGATTCGTTTAACATTACTTGGTATATCGGTTCTACATATAAAATTGTATTATCTATAGGAACCATTATCATATTTCTTATTAATTTTGTACCTGTAACATTTAGATTTTGTAATGTAGATGATATTTCTTCATCTTGTTCTATCTGTGTATCTAATTGCATTGGTCCAATTATATTACTATCTACAGAATATTTATACAATGTTAATTTGCTATTTCCATTTTCATCGTATGTTCCTACAAGATAAGAAATTAAACTTTGTCTTTCATCTAAAGTATATGGTAAAACTAATCCTAGTTCTTCTTTTTCACTATCTACTGTTTTTACCATAGTATAATATGGGTCTATTGGTGTTCCTGTTGTTCTTAATGTTTGCCCTGTAGTATGTGTTGCTCTATCCCAAATATCACTACTTCTATATAAAACATCTGCTTTTACATTGTGATATTTTTCTAGCATATTAGCTTGAATATTATATAAGAATTCTGGATAAACAAAATGATTTGCTATATCTTGTGGTATTTCTTCTTTAGTTTTGAATAACTCTGGATATATTTCTTTATATGCCATAATTATTGGATCTGTTGTATCTGTAATATAAAAATCAACTGTTCCATCATAACTATCAACTATAACTTTTACAGAATTTCTTATATAATTTAATCTTTCTCTTGTTCCATTTCTTTCTATAACAGACATTTGTGAATAAGGATATTTTGAAGCTGTTGTATACCCATCTATTACCCATACAATTTTTCCTTCTTCTGTAATTACTTGGTATGGCTCTTCGTCATAAATTATATATGGGAATATCTTTTCTACTCTTTCTAAGATATTTCTATTTAATAATATTTTGCTATCTTTTGTTACACTTGAAGAAAATGATATATTTAAATTTTTCTCTCTAATTCCTAATACTAGTCTATCTAAAAAATTAGTTTTTAATCCTGCTTTTCCATCATATGTGTTTTGTGCAGTTTCTGTTTCAGATTTTGGATAGTCAAATTCTGATTTATCCTTTGAATTTGTAACTATTGGTCTATTTTCGTCTAATCCAAAATAAATTCTTGGTTGTGTAACATTTATTTCGTTGTCACTTCCATCAAAAGATTTTTGAACATATTGCATATTTCCAGTTTCATTTGTTTTATTTGCAGATGTAATAACTGTTCCATAGCCATGAGTATATTCATATGTTTTGTTATTATAACTTGTATTATTCTTACTTTCTATTTGTCTAGGAGATAAATAAACTAATTGGTCTTTTCCATTAATATTGTATTTTCCTATTTGTGAATTACTATAACTATAGTAATCTGAACTTGTTTGATTATCACTTAAAGTATCCAATGTTATATCTTTACTTACAATTGCTGTATTATCTACAGTTTCTGGATTTTTATTTACTACATCCAAATTGTTGTAATCTGAACTATCTAATTCATGTTCTTTAATATTTATATTATATGCTGTTCTTGTATTATTAATATTTGCTTCTATATATTTCTTTTCTTTATCTAATTCATTAGGTTTAACAAATGCAAATTGAAATACAGTCATTACTACAAATAGTGTTAATAAATATCCTGGAATAGTAACTAATGATATAACTACTTGCTTAGTTTTTTTCTCATTAAAGTATTTAATAGCTTTAAAGACTGAAACTACCATTAATACTGCAAATATTACATAACCCCATAATTTTATAGTAACACTTGTTAGACCTGCTCCAAAAATTCTTGTTGACTCATCGTCTTGCAAAGCCACACTTTGATCTATTCCTAGATCTTGTATTTTAAATATAATATATACAGCAAAAAATACTACGACTATTTTTATATATTTAAAAATTTTATTTACTAAATTGCTCTGTTTTAGTGTATTTCTATCTATTCCATCAAAGCATACATTAAATGTTACAATATAATATATTACCGAATATATTAAAACACCTATTGTTATTCCTATAAAAAGCATAAGTAACATTTCTATAAATGGCTTTTGAAATATAAAATATCCAATGTCTAAACCAAATATAGGATCTCCTGTACCAAATTGTGTACTATTAAAAAATAACATTGCATTTTCTGTAAATATGTTCATTATTACAGCACTACCTATAATAGACACAACTAATGCTAATGACTTATTAAGTAATTTTGGTACTTCTCTTTTTTCAGCATCAAAAAATGGTTTTAATTCTTTTTTTATTCCTTTATTTGTTAAATATATTATTATAAATAATATAACAAAACTGATTGCAAAAACTACAGATTTATATGTAAGGTTTTGCCAAAATACAGCTGTATAATTTGCTCCTATTTCTAATAATTCTAGATATTCTCCTCTTAAGGCTATATATCCAATTACAGCTACTATTACTAGAAATAATAGCACTAATGACATTCTAGTTTTATTTTTCTTTTCTGCTTTTACTTGTGTTTTAGCTTCTACTTTTTCATCCATTTTTTTACCTCCATTATATAATTGCATTTATAAAATCTTCTGCATTAAATCTTTCCATGTCATCAATTTGCTCTCCAACACCAATAAATTTTACTGGTATTTTATTTTCAGCAACTATACCTATTACAACTCCACCTTTTGCAGTTCCATCTAATTTTGTTAATATTAGACCTGTTATATCTACTGTTTCCTTAAAAGCTTTAACTTGCATAATTGCATTTTGACCTGTTGTTCCATCTAATACTAATAATGTTTCTTTTTTTGCTTCTGGTAATTCTTTATTTATTATTTTATTTATTTTACCTAACTCATCCATTAAATATTTTTTGTTGTGAAGTCTACCTGCTGTGTCACAAATTAATACATCTGCATTTTTATCTTTTGCAATTCTTATGGCATCAAATACTACAGAAGCCGGATCTGCTCCTTCGTCTTTTTTTACTATTTCACATCCAACTCTGTTAGACCAAATTTCTAGTTGCTCTACTGCTGCTGCTCTAAAAGTATCTGCTGCTGCAATTACAACTTTTTTTCCTTCTTTTACTAGTTTATTTGCAATTTTTCCTATTGAAGTTGTTTTTCCTACTCCGTTTACTCCTACTACTAATATTATTGAAGGTGTAGTTTCTAAATTTAATTCATTGTTTTCTAAATCAATTAATTTTAACATTTCTTCTCTTAATGCTTCTTTTACTTGTTCTTCATCTTCTATTTTTTCTTTTTTTATTCTATCTCTTAAATTAGAAATTATTTGTACAGACGTTTCCATTCCTACGTCTGACATAATTAATGCTTCTTCTAGTTCTTCTAGTAATTCTTCATCTACCTTTCTGAAATGACTAAATACATTATTTATCTTTTCATCAAATGAATTCTTTGTTTTACTTAATCCTTCTTTTAATTTACTAAAAAATCCCATATCTTTTCCTCTTTTTATTTTTATAGTCCCTAGTATTGTAACATAATATTTATAAAATTTCCATAAAATCAATAAAAAACTATTGCTTTTGTTATTTTTTGAGTATAAAATACATTTGTTAGTTATAATAATATGCCGTTGTAGCTTAGTTGGTAGAGCAGTGGATTCGTAACCCAAAGGTCGGCAGTTCGATTCTGCCCAATGGCACCAAATTTATTTTTATCTATTATTTAATTATCAACTTATAATTAACCAAATAAAGAAAGGACTTATAATTAATGGAAGAAATATTAACAAATGAAGAAATGTCAATTTATATGAGTAAAATATTTAATTCAGAAATATTTAAAAATGCATATGCTAGCATTAGTAGATATGAAGATTTAGCAAATATTCTTGCTAAATTTTATATTTCTACTGGTGATAGCACTTTAGAAAGTGCAGAAGCTATAATAAAAGAATATGTAGAAAATAGTTCCGATAAAGAAACTTTTTTTAAAAATCATTTAATGCCAAAAATTTATAAGACTGTGGCATCTACACTAAATATGAATTCCACTTTAACTTTAGCAGATAAAATAAAAATTTTAGAATATGTTGATAAAAGAAATAACAATAATCAATTTTATACTCATTGTTTTCCAGGAGCTTTATATGATGAAGTTTCTACTAATGGATTAAATATATCAAGAGAGTTATTTAGAGAAGAATTTAACATTTTATCTGAATGTTTTCGCACTCCTTTTAAAACAGGTGAATTAAATTATTGTGAGCTTTCTGCTGCCTCTTTGTCTTATGCTAAAATGGGAGTCCCTGAAAGATTAATTCATTCAATTGGTGGACTTAAAGATAGTATCGAAGGAGAAAGTTTGCATGATACTTTTAGTAGGAGTTTAAAAGAAAATTTACAATTTCAGTATGATAGTGGAATAATTGATGAAATAAAACAAGAAGAAATGTTAAAAGCTGGTATGAAAATAATAGACTTTTATTGTAATTCTAAATCTTGTATTGCCTTTTTTAAGAAAGATGAAACACCAAATAATTATACTAGTAATATAAAATCACTGGTTGTAAATGATTTTAATTCATTTAGCAAACAGATTAAAAATACGTTTTTAGATAAAATTTTTCAAAATGAAATTGCTTTACTAAAAGAAAATCCTAATCAAGAAATTGAAATATATGAAAATGCTTTTAAAAAAATTGCAAATTTATATCCAGAAAGTAAAGAATATATAGACCTTTTTACAGATGAAGTACTAGCATATAGAATGTCTTCTTCCGCAATAAAAAACTATTATCATGAAGGATTTTCTGATGGTTATTCTATAAAAAATGGTATTTTAGAACCCGAAAAATTTGCAATAGCTGAATTCACATCTCCTTTTGAAATTATGTCAAGGAGACAAAAAAGTAGTTTAGAAAAACATTCTAAATCTATCGAATCTATAGATGCCAATTTTTCAAGTAAATCTAAACAATTTAAAACAAGGCTAACCAATTTAGATAAAAAAATTAACTTAATAAAAAAAGAAAATACATCACCTGAAGAAATATTAATGATAGAAATGCCTACTCAACTTGTAATAATTTCTTTGGTAAACGGTAAGCAAACTGTTGTAGGAAATCCTTTGTTAGAAATAAGTAACAAAGGAGAAGTTTATTCTATGGTTAAAGGAAATATAGAAAATATAGTTATAAACGAGATGGCTTCTGAACTTGAAAATAACTTACCATCTCAATCTAAAGGAGAAATAATATCTCGTTATAAAGCTACCGATGAATATGATGAAGAATATTTTGAAGCTTTCGATGCTTTTACATGGTATTCTAAAATTAAATACCAAAAAATGAATAAAGCAGAACAAGAAAAAATAAAAAGTGATATACTTAATAAGAAAAGAAAATTTATTGTTTTTGAAGAAGATGGAAAAACATTTGCATCACCTTTAAAAGAAGGTGGCATTACTGAAGTATACGAAAGTGAATCAATATATAATCAAAATGGTACTGGAAAATATAATGAATTAATTGAAAAAGCATTGGGATTATCACATATTTCAATAAAATCTATTGTAATTAACGCTCTTAATAACGGTATTGGTATAGAAGAAGTGCAAAAAGCAGATAATGCAGAAAAGTTCAAATCTAATGAACAAGAAATAGAAGGTGTATTAAAAGATGACTAATACTTATTCAAAATCATACACAGAAGTTTTAAACATATTAAGAATATAATAAATTAATTTTTTATGCTAAAAGAAGGCTTAAAAAGCCTTCTTTTTATTTTACTGTGTTTGAATTATTATTTTGATTTTCTGAATTTGATCCTGTTCCAGACTCTCCTGTACTTCCAGAGTTTGTATTGTCATCTGGTTTAGTTTCTGCTTCTCCACCTGTTCCTGGTTTTTGATTTATTCCATTTCCTATATTTCCTGAATTTGCTCCTCCTGCTACATCACCTTCATTTGGTTTATTAGATGTATTAGTATTTGAAGAAGGTTTACTTGAGTTAGAATTTTTGCTTGATGTATTTGTAGTCTTCTTTTTAGAATCTTTTGCTGTTGTGTTTGTATTTTTTGTTTTATTATTATTTGGCTTTGTAGTTGTAGGTATCTTTTTTCCACTTTCTTTTTCAAATTTTTCTCTGTTTAATTTTATTTGTTCTTCTGATATTCCAAATAAATTAGATATTACTTTATTAGATTCTTCTTCGTCACTTACATAAAAAGATAATGGTGCAATAAAGTCTGGCTTTCCTGGTAGCATTTCTGACTTTATATTCTCTGGGTTAAATTCTGTTGCTGACGGAATATATTTTATTATATCTTCCATCTTTACATTAGTTTCTACATTTTCAAAAACAACTTTCATAATATCATCTATTTTTAAAATATTATCGCCAGATAATATTTGCTTAGCTGCAGCTTTCAAGAATTCTCTTTGTGTTCTCATTCTTCCTATATCTTCTGTTCCATATTCTTCTGGATATGTTGTTTTATCATTATTATGTCTAAAACGCACTAATTGTTCTGCTTTATCACCATCTAATAGTTGGTATCCTTTTTTTAAGTGGATATGAAGTTTTTGACCTGCATCATCATAATTCATATTTATTGGTACATCAAAATAAACTCCATCTATTGCATCTACAACATCTCTTAACGCATTATTGCTTATAACTACATAGTTTCTAACATCTATACCAGTTAAGTTTCTTACTGCTTCAAGAGTTTTTTCTGGTGATTTTTGATATAGTGCATTAATCTTATCATATGAATCTGCTCTTGTTCTACTATTCCCTACAAAAGTATCTCTTGGTATTGAAAGCATAGAAACTTGTTGTTCGTTAGGATAATATGCACAAAGCATTATAGTATCTGTTAGTTTAGCCTCTATATCTTCACTTACTCCCATTACTAAGCAATAAAATGGTTCTAAGTTTTGTATATCCTTTTCGTCTTGCCCTATACTTGTCATTAACATTCCTTTTAATGATAATCCATTTTTAGCTATTTTTACTCCTAACACCCCTGTTATACTTAATAATATTATAGTTATTATAGCTATTATTATATAAATTTGTTTTCTTTGTTTTGTAATTTGCTTCTTTGGCTTTGCGTGTTTCATTTCTTATCTCCTTTATCTTTTTAGTAGTTCTATTGCTTTATTCAGTTGAGTATCTACCTCTTTTGGTATTGAAAGAATATTTTTGTATTCTTCTGGTAATTCTATCTTTTCATCTGGTTCTATTCCAACTTTATTTATTTTATTTCTATTTGGAGTATAGTATTCATTCGTTGTAAGTTTTAGTCCAGTGCCATCTTTCATTGTTAGTAATTCTTGAATTACACCTTTTCCAAATGTTGTTGTTCCTACAATTTTAGCGACATTATTATCTTTTAATGCTCCTGCTAATATTTCTGAAGCACTTGCTGTATTTTCATTCGTTAAAACTATTATAGGTACTTCAATTACTTTATCTTTTTTTGCTTTTGAAATACTTTCGTTACCATGTTTATCTTTTGTTATTAATAATGTACTATCTTTGTTAGTAAATAAATCTGCTATTTCTATAGCCTCATCTACAATTCCACCACCATTGTTTCTTAAGTCTATTATTAAAGATTTAATATTTTTTTCTTTTAATTCTTCTATTTTTTTAGTAACTTCTGAGCCAGATCCTTGATCAAAACTAGAAATTTTTAAATATCCTATATTTTCCTCATAGATATCTGCTTCTACAGGATTAACACGTACATTTGCTCTTTCTACTTCGAAGTCTACAGTCTTTTCATCTCTTACTATTTGTATTTTTACTTTTGTTCCTTCTTTTCCTTTCATTTTGTTAGTAGCTTCTGTTATTTGTTCTCCTGTATATGCTTGATCATCTACTTTTACTATATAGTCACCTGCTAATATTCCTGCCTTTTCTGCTGGAGATCCTTTTATTGGTGCTAATACTCTTATTGCATTTTTTTCTGTGTCTTGAATTATATATACTCCTATCCCAACAAATTGACCTTCTATATTATCTGTTTTATATTTTTCTAATTCTTCTTTGGTAAAGTATTGTGAATATTCATCGTTTAAACCTTCTACATATCCTTTTATTGTTTCGTCAAATATTTTGTTTTCATCTATTTCTCCTAAATAATCTTTATCCACTATTTGTTCTATACTTGCTAATTTACCGTCAATTCTATTTAACAATGATGTTTGTTCATCATTATTCATTATTATAATTGTAATCATTGATACTATAACCGTTGTTAATAATATAGTCAATATAATACTTTTTATAAATATACTTTTCGAATAATCTTTTTCTTTCATTTTTTCCTCCTAAAATTCTTTACTATTATACTACAAAAATATATTTATAGTATATAGTTTTTTATTTTTTTAATAATATATTTATAAAATCGTAATATATTAAATATATTTCTTCCTCATTTTATTACTAATCTTGTAAATAATAAATTGTTGTTCTTTCTAATATGCAAAAAGAGGCTATATTTAGCCCCCTTTTTACTATATTTATTGTAATTGTTTTGCAACTTCTTCTGCAAAGTTTTCTTCTTTCTTTTCTATTCCTTCACCTTTTTCGAATCTTGCAAATCTTGCTACATCTGCATTAGCTTCTTTTAATATATCTGCAATTTTCTTGTCAGGATTTTTAACAAAATCTTGGTCAACTAAGCATATTTCTGCATAGAATTTCTTTAATCTTCCTTGTACCATTTTTTCAGCTATAGCCTCTGGTTTTCCTTCGTTCATAGCTTGTACTTTTAAGATTTCCATTTCTTTTTGAACTCTTTCTTCTGGTACATCTGAATCTTTAACAAATTCTGGTCTTGCTGCTGCAATTTGCATACATATATCTTTTGCAAGTTCAGCATTTCCGTTAATTAATTCAACTAAAACTGCTATTTTACCATCACCATGAATATATTTTTCTATTAGCCCTGTTGATTCAAATCTTTCGAATCTACGAATGTTCATGTTTTCTCCAATTGTTGCAATTTTATTTGTTAAAACTTCTTGAACTGTCTTTCCTGATTCTGTTATTGAATCTTGTTCTAATAATTCTTCTACAGTTGTTGGATTTTTTTCTACAACTTGTTTTGCTACATCCATAACAAAATCTCTAAATTCTTGGTTTTTTCCTACGAAGTCTGTTTCTGCATTAACTTCTACTATAGCTCCAACTTTTCCATCTTCTGAAACATAACATTCTACTACACCTTCTGCTGCAATTCTTCCTGATTTTTTTGCAGCTTTTGCTATTCCTCTTTCACGTAATAGCTCTATAGCTTTTTCCATATCTCCATCTGTTTCTGTTAAAACTTTTTTACAGTCCATCATTCCTGCACCTGTTTTTTCTCTTAACTCTTTAACTTGAGCAGCTGTAATCATTTTTATTCCTCCTTCTATTATAAACCTTTTATAAAAATAAGTGAGAACTTAAAACATCAATTTCTTAGATTTAATTAATATTTTATAATTTCTCACTTTCTTTTTTTATTATTCTTCTACTGCTTCTTCAGCAATTTCTTCCATACTTTTTTCTGTGTTTTCAGCTACTTGTTCTTCTTCAGCTGATGTTTCGAAAGTTTCTCCTTGGTTTCCTTCTATAACTGCGTTTGCAACTACATCTGCTATTAATTTTACAGCTCTTATTGCATCATCGTTTCCAGGTATTGCATAATCTACATCTTCTGGATTGCAGTTAGTATCTACTAAACCTACAACTGGTATATTTAATTTTTTAGCTTCTAATATAGCTGTTCTTTCTTTTTTAGGATCTACTACGAATAAAACTCCTGGAAGTTGTTCCATTTCTTTTATTCCACCTAAGTTCTTTTCTAATTTTTCCATTTCTTTTTTAAGAACAATTACTTCTTTTTTTGGTAAAACTTCAAAAGTTCCATCTTCTTGCATTCTTTCTAATTCTTTTAATCTTTCTACTCTTGTTCTGATAGTTTTGAAGTTTGTTAACATTCCACCTAACCATCTTTGGTCGATGTAGTACATTCCACATCTTTCTGCAGCTTCTTTAACACATTCTTGAGCTTGTTTTTTTGTTCCTACAAAAAGAATTGTTTTTCCTTCTTCTGCTTGTTCTTTAACAAAGCTATATGCTTCATCTAATTTTTTTGATGTTTTTTGTAAATCGATGATGTGAATACCATTTCTAGCTTGGAAAATATATTCAGCCATTCTTGGATCCCATCTTCTTGTTTGATGTCCGAAATGAACACCTGCTTCTAGTAATTGTTTCATTGCAACTACTGCCATTTTAATTCCTCCTCTTAGTTTTTAATCTTCCATAAAGTATCAACATTTTTGGAAACTTTACTATTTAAAATAAAGCACTCCCCAAAAATTAGCTTTATGTGTTTTTTCAACAAGTATTATTATATCATACTAATTATACATTTTGCAAGTATTTTAGTGCATTTTATTATGCTTTTTCAATTGTTTGCCCTTCTTTAGAATCCTTCACAATATATCCTTTTTCTTTTATTATATCTCTTATTTTGTCAGATTCAGACCAATCTTTATTTTTTCTTGCTTCTTCTCTTTGTTTTAGTAATTCTTTAATTTCATTAGGAATATCTTGTTTTTTATATTCATCTATTTTTAATCCTAATACTCTATCAAAATCTTTTAATAGTTGTGATACTTTTTTAGACTTTTCTGGTCTCTTGGCTACTTCCCATACAACACTCATTGCTACTGGCATATTTAAATCATCATTTATTGCTTCATTAAAATTATTTTTGTATTGTTCTAATATGCTTTCATCTATTTCATCTGTTCCATTTAAATGTTTTTGGTATGCATCTCTTAATCTATCTAGTGAAATTTTAGCAGAATCCATGCCTTCCCATGTAAAATTTAATTTTTTTCTATATTGTATTGAATAGCAAAACAATTTATATACTAGTGGTTCATATCCTTTGTCTATTATGTCTTGTAATAAATATACATTTCCTAAACTTTTTGACATTTTTCCACCATTTATTAGTAAAAATTCTCCATGCATCCAATAATTAGCTGGTATTTTACCACACATTCCCTTACTTTGTGCTATTTCATTTTCATGATGAGTTGGTATTAAATCAATTCCTCCTGTATGTATGTCAAAAACCTCTCCTAAATATTTTTTACTCATAACAGAACATTCTATATGCCATCCAGGATAACTTGGTCCCCAAGGACTATTCCATTTCATTAAATGATTTTCCGGTGCTTTTATCCATACAGCAAAATCATGTGGATTTCTTTTTTCTTTATCTACTTCAACTCTTGCTCCAGCTTTTTGGTTTTCAATATCTAAATTTGAAAGTATTGGATATTTATCTAATTTAGATATATCAAAATATATTGCACTTGAAGTTTCATAAGCATATCCTCTTTTTACTAAATCTTCTACAGCTTTTAACATATCTTCTATATTGTCTGTTGCTCTACAAATTATTTCTGGAATTTCTATATTTAAATTTTCTAAATCTTTAAAAAATAATTTTGTATAGTAATTTGCAATTTCTAATGGTTCTTTTCCTTCTTGTCTTGCAGATTTTATCATTTTGTCTTCGCCTTCATCACCATCTGATACTAAATGCCCAACATCTGTTATATTCATAGCTTGCTTTACTTTAAAACCATTATATTCTAGAGTTCTTCTTAAAGTATCTTGAAAAATATTTGTTCTCATGTTTCCAATCGTTGCATCTTTATATACTGTTGGACCACAAGAGTATATTCTTACTTCTTCTTTATTTATAGGACTAAATTTTTCTTTTGAATGTGTTAGTGTATTGTAAAAGTATATTTCCATTATAACCTCCATGTTTTATATTATTAAGAAAACATCTTAAAAGTACTTCTTTTAGGATGTTTTTTTTTGTTTAATTATTCTTCTGTTGTTGCAGGTGGATTTGTTCCCCCAGTTGTAGAATTTCCATCTCCTGCTGAACCATCTCCCGGATTTGTTGGTTTTCCGTCACCACCTGTTACATTGTTTCCTGTTGATGGTGGTGGAGTAACTTCATTTGTTATAGTATTTGTATCTGGTTTATTATTTTCTACTGGTTTTGTGTGAATTGTACATTTTTGCGTTGGTGCATTACCATAATATCCATTATAATCTGATTTCCATTTAGCATTCTTTTCTTTTTCTGGTATTGTTGTGTATGTTTTACTATATGTATTTGTACAGTACTCTGTTGCAACTTTTCCAGATTCTGAGCATAATGTGACAGTTGTTCTTCCACCGTCACAAGTTTCTTTTGGCTCTGTTCCACTTACAAAAATTTCATTATAAGTATTTGAACATTTAGAACTTGCAAGTAATCCTGTATCTTTACATATTTTCTTTGTAACTATTCCACTAGGCTTTTCAAATCTTGCACTTTCTAAACCTTTGTTTATACTTGTCATAACTGCATCCCAAATTTGACCTGCTGGGTTTCTTCCCTTATATTTTATTTCTACATTTTCGTCATATCCATACCAAGTAGCTGCAGTATAATATGGTGTGAAACCACAAAGCCATCTATCTTTAGAGTCATTTGTTGTTCCTGTCTTAGCTGCAACGTCCATTCCAGAAATCGCACAATATGTTGCTGTACCATTATTTCCTGTTACTGGAGCTGTTAATATAGATTGTAAAATATATGCATTTTGCTCTGTCATAGCTCTTTTTCTTTCTTGCTGTGGTTCTAATACTACATTTCCATTTTTATCTTCTACTTTTGTATAGAATGTTGGTTCTATATACTCTCCATCGTTTGCAATCATCGCATATGCTGCTGCCATTTCTAGAGGACTTATTCCATTTGTAACCCCTCCTAGCGCTAATTGAACAGCCTCATCATTATGCTTTTTGTTTTCACTTGATGTTACTAATTTACTTACACCTATTTCTCTTAAAAAATTTATAGAGTTTAAAGGTCCTATTTCTGACATGGCTTTTACTTCTGGTATATTTTGTGACCTTTCTATAGCTTCTCTTATTGTCATTGAGCCTTCAAATTTATTACTATCATTTTTAGGTTCATATGGATTTGCTTTCGTTCCAAAATTTGTTGGTACATCTGCATATACTGTTCCTGCTGTTAAAACTTTATTTTCTAAACCTGGTGCAATTACTGCTATTGGCTTAATTGTTGAACCTGGTTGTCTATAAGCTTGTGTTGACCTATTGAATCCTGCTGCATTTACTTCTGTACCTAATCCTCCAACATTTCCTAATACTTGACCTGTCTTATGATCTATTACTACCATTGCAGCTTGTGATTTTATCTTTTCACCATTTGTATTCTTAGTTGAAATTTGATATTTATCTGTCTTTTTAAATTCTTCTTCCATCTTAGCTTGAATATCAGTATCTTCTGTTGAATAGATTACATATCCTTTACTTCTAAGTTGTAAATCTGCAAACTCTTCATTCCACTTATTTTTTTCCATTAAGTCTTTTTTTACTTGTTTTATAGCTGCTGCTGTATGGTATGAATATGTTGTTGCATTTGTATTTATATCCCCTTTTACAAATGCTAATCCGTTATTTACTTCTTCTACTGCTGCATTATATTCTGCATCATTAGTTATTGCTCCTAATTCTTTCATTTTCATTAGCACTGTTTTTGTTCTATTTTTTATTTTTTCTTGCATTTTTTGATTATCTGTTTCAAATGGTTTATACGCATTTGGTGAATGATTTATTCCAGCTAAAAATGCACATTCTGCTAAATCCAAGTCTTTACATGATTTATTAAAATAATACTTAGAAGCCACTTCTACCCCGTAAGCTTTATCTCCCAAGAATATAATATTTAAATATAACTCTAATATTTGATCTTTAGATATTAGTCTTTCTACTTGGTATGCTTTAGACATTTCTTTAACTTTTCTTACCATCCCAGCAACACCAGTATCATCTTTATCTTCTGTTAAATTTTTTACTAATTGTTGTGTTATTGTACTTCCACCATATGATGAAGAACCACCATGTATTATGTATTGAAAAGTTGCCCCTAGAGTTCTTTTTATATCAACTCCATGATGTTTATAAAATCTCTCGTCTTCAATTGAAACAAATGCCTTTGGTAAATAGTCTGGCATCTCTTCCTTTGAAATTATGTTTCTATTTTCTTCTCCTGATAAATTTGCGATTACATTTCCATTTCGGTCTTTAACTACTGTGTTCATATTTTCAATAATTAAGTCTTCTTTTGTAATTTTGAAGTCATCACCAAAAAGTCCAAAAAATATTCCTGCACATATACCTGCACATATAATAAAAAATACTATAAATACTACTAATATGATTTTAAATACTTTTTTACCTTTTGTCTTTTTTACCTTTTCACTCTTTCCTTTTGAATGGGTACTTTTTCTTTTTTTATTACTTTTTTCTTTTATATCTTTACTCCCCATTTTTACCCTCCTTAAGCAAAAACTTAAATCATGATTATTATATTATAAATTTTATAAAAGATAAAGTTTTTTAGCAAATTTTAATAATCTTCTGCTATAATATCTTCAATTTTTGTTATAATTTTTGCTCCATCTTTTATTAATTCATTAGTTCCTTTAGACATTTTACTTGTAATATTCCCTGGTATAACCAAGATATCTTTTCCTAAATCTAACGAAAAATTTACTGTTATCATTGTTCCACTTCTTTCATCTTCAGCTTCTACAACTACTAATTTATCGGAAAGTGCACTTATTATTCTATTTCGTGCTGGAAAGTTGTTTTTTAGTGGTTTTGTTCCTACAATATATTCTGTAATAATACATCCTCCATTTTCTACTATTTTTTGTGCTAATACTCTATTTTGATATGGATATATATTGTCTAATCCGTTTCCTATTACAGCTATTCCCTTTCCTGTATTCTTATTTTTTAAATTCTGTTTTAATACTCCTATATGTGCATTCATATCTATTCCTAATGCTAATCCACTTATTGTATGAATATTGTTCGCAGAAAGACTTTTTCCTATTTCTTGTGACACATTTATTCCATAAGAACTAGCTTTTCTCGCTCCAATAACTGCAATTTTATTTTTATCATTTAAAATTTTTATATTTCCAATTGCATATATTACTATTGGTGGATCATATAAAAATGTTAATTGCTTTGGATAATATTTGCAATTATAATATAGTACCTCTATATTATTTTTATCTATATATTCTATGCAATTATTAATCCTATAATCTTCTTTAATTTTTAGCTTATTACATACATCATATATGTTTTTAGATTTATTTAATAATTCTATTTTCTTCTTATTGGAAATTCTTTTGTACTCTGATAACATTATCCATTTTTTTGTTTCTTCACTAATCATATAACCTCCTAAATTTATTTTAAGTAATATTTATTATGTTTCCTAGCATTAAAATTATATTATTTAACACAATTATTCTACTAAGCAAAAAGGAAGAAGTAAAAAAACTTCCCCCTCTATTAATATAAATTTATTTATTTTGTTCTTTTGTTGCTTTTACAATATTATTCATAAGCATTGCTATTGTCATAGGACCTACGCCCCCTGGTACTGGTGTTATGTAAGATGTTTTTTTAGATACTTCTTCAAAATCTACATCTCCCACTATTTTACCATTTTCCATTCTATTTATTCCTACATCAATAACAGTTGCTCCTTGTTTTACCATATCTCCTTTTAAAAATTTTGGTTTGCCCATTGCAGTAATAACAATATCTGAATTCTTTGTAATTTCTTCTATGTTTTGTGTTTTAGAATGGCACACAGTAACTGTTGCATTCTTAGCTAAGAGACATTGTATTAATGGTTTTCCAACTATATTACTTCTTCCTATTATTACTGCTTTTTTTCCTTCTGTTGGTATCTTATATTCTTCTAACATTTTTATTATTCCATATGGCGTACAAGATACAAAACAGTCTTGACCTAAAGATAATTTTCCTACATTTATTGGATTAAAACCATCTACATCTTTTTTATAATCAATTTGCTTTAATGCTTCATTTATATCTAAATGTTGTGGTAATGGACTTTGTAATAATATCCCATTAATGCTTTTATCTTTGTTTAATTTATCTATTAATTTTAAAAGTTCTTCCATTGTAGTATCTTGTTTTAAAACATGTTCTTCATATTCTATTCCAATTTCTACACATGCCTTATTTTTATTACGTACATATATTTTAGAAGCTGGATCCTCTCCTACTAAAATGACTGCAAATTTAGGAATAATTCCTTCTTTTCTTAATTCTTCTACATCTTTTTTTAAGTTCTCTCTTATTTTCTTTGCTAAACCTTTTCCATCTATTATTTCTGTCATCTTCATCCTCCGTTTTTTATAGATTTTATAATAAATTTATACTTTTTGCAATCATTATTCCTTTCTATTTATGTTTTTTGTATGCTTCATATCTCCTGCTCTTGTTATTGTTTCATAGCCATATTTATCTTTTATTAAGTCTACTACTTTATCTAATTTTTCTTGTTTTTTTATGTTATTGTTTTCAAATATTGAAATTTGCTTTTCAGCTTCTTCACATAAATTATCTACTCTAATTCCAATTAACCTAATAGATTCTCCCTTATACATTTGCCTAGTTAATTGTTTAGCAACATTAAATATCTCTTTTGTTGAATTAGTTGAAAAATCTAATTTTCTTTGATGTGAATAGTTTTTAAATTCACTTGTTCTAAGTTGCACACTAACTACATTGCAAAGCATTTTTATTTTTCTTAATCTATAAGTAGTATGTTCTGTAAGAGCTAGTAAAACTTCTTCTATTTTCTCTAAATCGTTTATATCTTGTGAAACTGTGGTAGAATTTCCTACACATTTCGGTTTTTGCATTGTAAATACAACTTCTGCATTGTCTATTCCATTTGCATATTCCCACATCATCTTACCAAACTTACCAAATTTTTTTATTAATAGTTCTTTATCTGCTAATGCTAAATCTCCTATTGTTTTTATATTCATATTGTACAATTTTGGAAGTGTTCTCTTTCCAACCATGAATAGTTCTGATATTGGTAAATTCCACATTTTTCTTTGAATTTCTTGTTCGTATAAAGTATGTACTCTATCTGGCTTTTGAAAGTCTGACGCCATTTTTGCTAATAGCTTATTATGTGCAACTCCTATATTCACAGTAAATTTTAATTCTTCTCTTACTCTTTTACTAATTTCGTATGCTACATCTATTAACTTCTTACCATTTAAAAATTCGGTCATATCTACAAAACACTCATCTATTGAAAATCTTTCTACTTTATATGAATATTCTAATAGCAATTTATATAGCATATCTGAATATTTTTTATATACTTTAAAATTACTTTCGTAAATTCTTAATGTAGGACATTTTTTTCTTGCACTAAATAATGGTTCTCCTGTTTTTATTCCAAATTGTTTTGCTAAATTACTTTTAGCTAAAACAATTCCATGTCTTTGTTTCTCATCTCCACCTATTACAGATGGAATAGTTCTTATATCTAATTTTTCTCCTTTTTCTAATCTATCTACTGCAAGCCAAGACAAAAATGCATTGTTTACATCAACATGTAAGATTTCTCTCTTCATTTATTTCACCATCATCATTATAAAACATTTGTTCTTATTTGTCAATATGATAAAAGCAAAATAGAGCAAATTAATTTGCTCTATTTTAACTAAAGAATACTAATTTTTTAATAATTTCTTCTTTTCTGGTAAAAAAACTTATTTTTACTATTAGTTTTTGAATTGGATTAAAAAAATATTTTATTAGTGGTATATCTTTTAATCTAAACTTAACATTAATTGCATCACAAGTAAATAATTTACATGTAATACATTGTGTTACACAACGCTTATTTATTAAATATGGGCATTCTTGTAGTCCTCCCGTCATTAAAATTCTATTTTTAAATTTATGGCAGCACCCCATAGTAACTTTTTTCTCACAATTTCGCTTTCCTATGCAAACATCTTCTTTAAAATCACAATAATTATTTTTTTCAAATTCTTCATCTAAATCTTTGCATACTTGATCATAAATATATTCTATTCTTTTTTCTTTTTCCTTAATAAAAGTTGCTTTTATACATTTTATTATTTCCATATTTTTTTCGTTATTACCATTTATTATTAATTCACCTATTATAATTTTATCTTTTTTTGTTATGCCTATTTCTAATTTTCTTTTATTTATTTTTTTAATTATTCTTTGCAATTTTTTTATTATTTTATTTAATTTTGTATCATCATCTATTTCCAGAGTAAATATAACTGGTATTTTTTTTAATCTTATTATATTTCTATCATCTTTTATTTTTATAATCTGAAATTTTTTATCTTTATTTTCTTTTATATATTTACTTAATAGATCCTTTTGTACACAAATATTATATTTGTCATTTAATTTTAAAGTTTCTTCTTCCACTTTTATTCTCGTTCTCCTTTCGCATCTTCAATACCCAAATCGTCTATACTTAATTCTTCTTTCAATTTGCTTATTTCATTAGATATATAATAAGATATTATATCTTTTACTTTTATCTCCTTTTTGTATTGTCTTCTAAGAACCAGATGAAATGAAATGAGTTACTTCGTGATATGTTGATAGTAAAAATTATATTGCATTTTCTTATTAAATTTATCACTTACTATAATTTGCATTTTATATTTCCTATCATATAAAAGTTTTAATCTGCTTAAATCTATATTATATTCTACATCTGATATTTCTAACAAGATTTGATTAATTATCCTTTTAATAATTTGAATTCTTTGTTCTTTCATATATACATTTCTTTCTTTATAAATTTTATGGGCACAAATCTAATCGATCTGCACCCATTCCTTTCGCTTTAATTATACTGACTGCAATAGCTGTTAGGACTTGCCTCTTTACTGTCAATTATACACTGTAGCCACGTTCCTCTAGATGTGCTATGTGAGCAATTTGCACAACACTTATCGCAATTCATCTTTATTAAACATGGATTCACTTTGCTTTTCTTTTTGTCTACACATTTTCTTTTCCGTAAAACTTTGCTGTTTCTTTTGAGCTTCATTATTCTTTCCTCCTCAGATAATTAAAACTCATGTTACCAGTTATGTTATAATATTCGTCAATATTTTAGTCATACCATTCTAATTCCCAATCTACTACTTTTACAGTATCTCCTTCTTTTACACCAGCTTCTTTTAATGCTTCATTTACTCCTAACTCATCTAACTTTCTTTGGAAATAATACATTGATTCGGTATCTTCTAAGTTTACTCTAGACATTAGTTTTTCCACCGCTGGTCCAATAACTACATACATATCTTCTTCTCTTACTATTTGGAATTCATTTTTATCTTCATTTAATTTATATACTTTTCTTTGATTTAATTCAATTAAATTTTCTTTTGGTATTTCTTTTAAAAGTTCTTCTACTCTTACTAACAGTTCTTTTAAACCTTGTTTAGTAATAGAAGATATTTTAAATATTTCTAAACCTTCTTTTTTAGCAACTTTCTCTAACTCCTTATATAATGTGTCATCTTGTGCCACATCTAATTTTGTTGCTACTATAATTTGCTTCTTCTTAGTTAATTTTTCGCTGTAATTTTTTAATTCATTATTTATGCTGTAGAAATCATCAACTGGATTTCTTCCTTGAAAACCAGATACATCAATTAAATGTAAAATTAATCTAGTTCTTTCTATATGTCTTAAAAATTGTATTCCAAGACCTACTCCATCACTTGCTCCTTCTATTAATCCAGGTATATCTGCTATTACGAAACTATTTTCATCATCTGTTTTAACTACTCCTAAATTAGGATTTAATGTAGTAAATGGATAATCTGCAATTTTAGGCTTAGCATCTGTTACTACAGATAAAAATGTTGATTTCCCTGCATTTGGAAATCCTACAAGTCCAACATCTGCTAAAGATTTTAGTTCTAATATTAGTTCTTTTTCAATACCTTTTTCTCCAGATTGTGCGAATCTAGGTGCTTGTCTTGTTGATGTTGCAAAATGTGTATTTCCTTTTCCCCCTCTTCCTCCTGGTAGTACTAATTCTTTAGAATCAGTCTCTGATAAATCTGCAACAATTTCTCCTGTTTCTGCATCTTTAACTACTGTACCTATTGGAACTTTTATATATAAATCTTGCCCTTGCTTTCCATTACATCTGGCACCACTACCATTTTGTCCATTTTCAGCTTTAAATTTTTTATTATATCTAAAATTTATTAAGGTGTTTGAATCTTTATCTGTAATAAAGTATACATCTCCACCTTTTCCTCCATCTCCTCCGTCTGGTCCTCCTGCTGCTACATATTTTTCTCTTCTAAATGATATAGCACCATTTCCTCCATTTCCGGATTTTACAAATATTTTTGTATAATCTGTGTACATCTTTCTCTCCTTTATTTATTAAAATAGTTAAGCTTCATACTCTCTTTTACTTTTGACATTGTTTCTTTTGCAATTTCTTGTGCTTTTTTTGTTCCATTCTTTAATATTTCTTCTAATAGTTCTGGTCTCTCTTCATAATATTTTCTTTTTTCTCTTATTGGTTGCAATTTTTTTATAATATTTTCTGCCAATTGTCTTTTACATGCAACACAACCTCTTTTACCAGCTCTACACTCTTCAAATATTGTTTTTACTTCATCTTCACTAAATAATTCATGATAATATGCAACCATACACACATCTGGATTTCCTAAATCGTCTTTTCTTATTCTTGATGGATCTGTTAATGCTCCCATTACTTTTTTAGTTATTTCTTCTTCTGAATCAGAAAGATATATTGCATTTCCTAAAGATTTTCCCATCTTATCATTTCCATCTAGTCCTTTTATTCTTTTATTAGAACTTAAAACAGCTTTAGGCTCTTTAAGAGTTTCTCCATATATGCTATTGAATTTTCTCACAATCTCCCTACATTGCTCTAATAATGGTAATTGATCCTCTCCTACTGGCACTAATTCTCCTTCGAAAGCAGTTATATCTGCCGCTTGACTTACAGGATATCCCAAAAATCCATATGTTACGCTTTCTCCAAAAACATCTTTCTTTTGAGCAATTTCTGTTTTTACCGTTGGGTTTCTTTCTAATCTTGCAATTGTTACTAAATTTGAATAATATACTGTTAGTTCTGCAAGTTCTGGTACCATAGATTGTAAAAATATAGTTGTCTTTTCTGGGTCAATACCTACAGATAAATAGTCTATTAAAACTTGGTACACATTGTCTCTTACTTTTTGTGGATTGTTAAAATTATCTGTTAAAGCTTGAACATCTGCTATCATAATAAATCTTTCTAAGTTTTCGTCTTCTTGCATCTTTACTCTACTTTGTAATGATCCAAAATAATGCCCTATATGTAATTTTCCTGTTGGTCTATCTCCAGTTAAACTTCTTTTTTTATTTTGCATATTGCCATCTCCAATCATTGTCAATTCTGCTATATTATACTATATTTTCATACTTTTTACAATATTATATATATAAATGCTTATTAGATTAAATCTTTTTATTAAACAATTTTTACTTCTAAATGACAAAAAGCGCACCTAAAATTTTACTTGTAATATAAATTCTAAGAAAATTTTAGATACGCCATAATTTATTGACATACAAAAAAGACAAGTATAAAACTTGCCTTTTTTAATTATGCATTTGATACTGTTTCTTCATAAACACTTACTTGTTTTTTATCTTTTCCGAATTTTTCGAATTTTACAGTTCCATTTACTAATGCATATAATGTATCGTCACTACCAATTCCTACATTTTTACCTGGATGATATTTTGTTCCTCTTTGTCTAATAAGGATATTTCCAGCTAAAACGAATTGTCCATCTGCTTTTTTGACACCTAAACGTTTTGACTCACTGTCTCTTCCGTTCTTAACACTACCTTGACCTTTTTTATGTGCCATTAAATTTCACTCCTTTCGTGAATATTTTATCTCTTTATATCTTAAGCTTCTACTTCTTTAGCTTTTGCTTTTGTAGTAGCTGTTTTTATTGATGTAATTTCAACCTTTGTATATGGTTGTCTATGTCCTTGTGTTCTTCTGTAGTTCTTTTTAGCTTTGTATTTGTATACACGAATTTTCTTTCCTTTACCATGAGAAACTACTTTTCCTTCAACTTTTACACCTTTAACATTAGGAGCTCCTACTTCGATTTTTCCTTCATTAGATACTAAAATTACTTTATCAAATGTAACTTTTTTTCCTTCTTCTACATCTAATTTTTCGAAGAATACTACATCTCCTTCTGCTACTTTGTATTGTTTTCCACAACTTTCAATTATTGCGTACATTATAAAATGCACCTCCCTATTTTTGTATACTCGCTAAGCATAAATACAAGGTAGTTAGCATAGCTAACATTTAGTTACCCGACCTAGGCGGCTTACAATTAGTAATTTTAACATACTTTGTTAAGTTTTGTCAAGTAATTATTTTCCTTTGTACTTAGTCTAATTGTAGCTTTTCAATCTTTTTTACAAATTTAGCACTTTTTTATTTACTTTGACAAGTATATATGTTATTTTAATACTTATCAATTATAGGAGGTATGTGCTATGAAACGAAGAACAAATAATTCAAAATTGAAATCGTCAAAAGCACCAAAAGAAACAAAAATTTATACTCGGGATGATTTCGAAGTAAGACCTGCAACTCGGAACGATAAATGGTGTCATTTTAAAAAAGGAAAAGATCCAAACGCACCTTATGGCTACATTATCACAATTCCAAACTATTCCAAAAAAATGCGGCTTTCTTTAGGTTGTATTGTGAGAAGTAAACTTTTTAAAAACACCTTGTACTTACAAGTAGTTGATTCTATGCATCCTTCAGAATATACGTCGTCTGAATTAAGACGTACGCATTCTGGTAACAAACATCGAAAGGAAGATAAGTTCTTAAATATATCTCGCTCTCGTGTGTAATCATGTAAACGAAAAACTGGAGTCAGCACTGCTACTCCAGTTTTTCGTATTGAAATTATTATAAAAAAATATTATAATAATATTATTATGAAGAATTTAATTGTTAGTAAAAAATATGATAATAAAAAATTAAGTAAAGTATTATTAGAAATATATCCAGCTTTAAAATTCAGTACTTTTTCTAAAGCTTTAAAAAAGAAAGATATTCTAATAAATGGAAAACGTATTTCTAAAGATTGTACTATATATGAAAATGACCTAATTAAATTATATATTATAGACGATTTACTTTACCCTACTTATAATATTCCAATAGTTTATGAAGATAACAATATTATTGTTTTTAATAAGCCAAAAAATTTAGAAGTTACTGGAGCAGAATCTCTAACAACTTATGTACATAAAAATTATAACAACAATTTTATGCCATGTCATAGACTAGATAGAAATACATTAGGATTAGTATTGTTTTCAAAAAATGATGTTGTTAACAATATATTAACTGAAAAATTTAAAAATCATGAAATAGAAAAACATTATATTGCTAAAGTTACAGGAGTGCTTTCTAAAAAGCAAGATACCTTAATACATTATTTGTTTAAGGATACAAAAAAGTCAATGGTATATATTTCAGATAAATGTAAAACTGGTTACAAAAAAATTATTACATCTTATAAAGTTTTATCATATAGTAAAGAAGAAAACAGCACTATTTTAGATATTAATTTAGAAACTGGTAGAACACACCAAATACGTGCTCATTTAGCATATATAGGTCATCCTATAATTGGAGATGGGAAATATGGAAATAATCAAATAAATAAAAAATTTAATCAAAAAACACAATTACTATGTAGCTATTATCTAAAATTCAACTTTAAATCTGACTCTGGAATTCTAAATTACTTAAATAATAAAGAAATTGTCTTAAATAACTTACCTTTTTCAAAAAAAATATAGCCCTAAAGGCTATATTTTTTTATGGCTAATCATTAAATATTTCGTAAAATTCTTTTTCTGTTATCTTTTCTTTTTCTAATAAAACCTCTGCAACTGCATCCAATTTATCTCTATGTTGTATTAATAATTTTTGAGCATTTCTATATGCTGTATCTATTAATATCTTTATCTCTGCACCTATTGCATCTTGCATTTTTTCTCCATATATAATCATTTGATTTGTATTTTCTGAATCTTTTAATGATATTGGTCCAATTGTATCACTCATTCCATAAACAGTTATCATATCTCTTGCAATATTTGTTGCAACTTCTAAATCATTACTTGCTCCTGTTGAGATATCATCTAATACTAATTTTTCTGCAGCTCGTCCTCCTAATAAAGCAATTAGTTTTTCTTCCATTTCTGTTTTCGAAATATAGTATTTATCTTCATTAGTTTTATACATTGTATATCCACCAGCTACACCTCTTGGTATAATTGATACTTCTTTTATATCATTTTGTGTTTCTAAATATCTACTTACAACAGCGTGTCCTGCTTCATGGTATGCTGTTAATTTTTTGTCTTTTTCAGATATTACTCTACTATGTTTTTCAAGTCCTACTGTTACTTTCTTTATTGCTTCTTCTATATCATCTTTATTTATAGAATTATGTTTTCTTGTTGTCGCTATAATTGCAGCCTCATTCAAAATATTTGCAAGTTCTGCACCAGTAAATCCTGCTGTATCTTCTGCAATATCTTTAAAGTCAATATTATCATCTATTTTCTTGTCTTTACTGTGTATTTTTAGAATTTCTTCTCTACCCTTTTGATCTGGTGAATTTATTACTATTTGTCTATCAAATCTTCCAGGTCTTAACAATGCCTTATCAAGCATTTCTGGTCTATTGGTTGCAGCTAGTACTATAATTGTTTCACTAGTATCAAATCCGTCCATTTCAACTAACAATTGATTTAGAGTTTGGTTATTTTCAGATTCTGCACCACTTGAACTAGTTCTTCTTGCTCCTATTGCATCTATTTCATCAATAAATACTATACATGGAGCCATTTTTCTTGCTTTTTCAAATAATTTTCTAACTCTTGAAGCTCCAAGACCTGCAAACATTTCTATAAATTCTGATCCACTCATAGATATAAATGGAACATTTGCTTCTCCTGCAATAGCCTTTGCAATTAATGTTTTACCTGTTCCTGGTTTTCCACAAAGTAATACTCCTCTTGGCACTTTTGCTCCCATTTCATAAAACTCTTCTGGTTTCTTTAAGAAATTAACAATTTCGACCATTTCTTCTTTTTCTTCATCAAGTCCTGCCACATCTTCAAATCTGATATTAGTATCTTTTTCTTCGCTATCATATATTTTTCCTTTATCACCCAAACCTTGCATCTTAAATAACATTATTATTAAAGAAATCATTAAAAGTGTTGGTAATATTGTAAAAATTGTATCTCCTATTTTTAAAAATACATTTGGCTCTTTTTGAAGTACTTCCATTTCATTTCCTTGTTCAGTTTTAGTTTGTATATATTCTGAAAATGCTTGTATACTTGGAACAATTGTTGTTTTTTCTTCTTCTTCATCTTTTAATTTTACTTTAACAGTTGTGCTTCCTACTGTCATTTCTATTTTTTCTACTGTATTATCATTTATTTTTTGAATTAATTCTGTATATGGCAATATTAGTTTGTCTTTTTCCTCATTGTTATTATTATATACAAAATATGCTATCATAGATAAAATACTAATAATTATTAATAATACTATAGAAGAAATCCAAAATTTTTTTGATTCGTTATTTTTCTCTTTGTTATTTTTTGAATTTTCCATCAAAATGATATCCTCCTTATTTATACTTCTCCGTTGGCTTCTTTCCCCACATTATTGTCTTTGTTTTCTTCATTTTTATCTTCATCTTTTTTATCATTTGATTTATTATCATCTTTATTTTCTTTTGGTTCTTCTGTATCTTTTTCTTCTAATTCTTCTTTTAGTTCTTGTTGCTTTTGTACAATTGTAGTTAATTCGATTTGTTGTTTTATTAAATTTTGGCGTATTAAGAAAATTGCTGTAAATACATATATATATGAAATTCCTCTATACATAATATTAAAGTATTTTATTTCAAATCCTGTTGTTAATAATACTATAGCATATGCAAGTAAAAGAACAATTGGAAGTGTCATAGCATGTATAGAAATATTTACTAATGCTGATGCCTTCATCTTCACTCTTGAAAGCATTGCAATTATATTGCTTAATAATGCAAGTATAATAATATCTAGTATACTCATAAATACAAATATTAAGAAGAATCCTAAAAATACAGTAAATGCTAAGCTAATACACAAAGAAATCATATTTATACTATTAATGTCATTTAATATATCTTGTTTTGTGAATTCACTCTTTCCATATACACTTTCTATATCACTTAGTTTAATTTCCTGAATTCCTGATAATGTATACGCATTTTTTAAATATATTTTATCTTTTAATATTAATACTCCAATTTCATATAAATTTATTTTATCTTTATATTCATTTATTTTCGCATCATCTAATTCTTTTGTATCTGCAATTATTAGTACATCATCTGCAATTTCATCTATTGTAACTGGCTCTTCACTTTGTATTTCTAATGTTCCATTTGAATAACTAAAATTTGGTATATCACCTTCTATAAACTTTTTTACATTTGGAACTGTTACTGTAACTTGTAATACTGCGAAAACTATTGATATTACTACAGAAAATAATATAGATAATTTTAAAAAGTAAAATATCCCCTTTTTCATATCTTGCATTGCAAATTCTTGATATGAATCAAAATTGAAAATACTATTTTTTACATTTTTAAAAAAACCTTGTTTTTTAGTTTTTTCCATTATTTATATAACCTCCTAACTGAAGAATCTACATATAAAGGATTTGCACTCATTTTTACTTTTTCTCCTATTTGTAAATTCTCACCTGTTATATCTACTGTAATATGATACATTCCAATTCTTCCTAAAATTGCATATTTTTTATTATTTATTTCTACATATAATTTTGTGTCTTTAAATAATTTTTTTATAGCTTGTACTACATCTCTTAACTTATTTGTCATAGATAACATATCATTTTCAAGTCTCATATGATACCCTTCTGCATAACCAGTTGGTATTATAGCAACTTTAGTTTCTTTCTTTGTTTTATAAGTATTAGAATAACCTATATTCCATCCTTTTGGTAATATTTTTATTTCGGAAATTTCACTTTCCAAATATCCTATCTTTTTTAATCCTAATTTATTTGCTACTGCAATTCGACCTAAAAATGCTGAACCTATTCTTACTGCATTTAAGTTCATATTTGGAAATCTTATGAATGCAGAAGAATTTGATATATGTTTTATTGGAATATTTATTTCATTTTCTTCTAATTTTTTTATAAGGTTAATAAAATTTTCATATTGGTAGTTTGTCCACTTTTCTTTATAAAAAGAAGTTGAAAAATGAGAAAATATTCCTTCTACCACTGCAAATTTTTGTAATTCTTTTATATCCTCTATTATTTGCTCTTCTTCATTATATAAATACCCATATCTTCCAAAACCGGTATCTATTTT
>CATZPY010000011.1 GCA_958422985.1 uncultured Clostridium sp. | reverse complement strand
CTAGCCTGTCACGCTAGAGGTCGACGGTTCGAGCCCGTTCCGGGTCGCCATTTTTTTTATCTAAAAATGGTAAAATATATAATAAGCCTCGATAGCTCAGTTGGTAGAGCAAGGGACTGAAAATCCCTGTGTCACTGGTTCGATTCCCGTTCGAGGCACCATTAAAATTTAATATGGGGATAGAGTTTTTAAAAAGTACACTATAGGTATGCTTTTTGGAAGCTCTATTTTTTATTGTATAGGAAAATAAAATCGGGATTTTAAGGACCGTCTCCAAAATCCCGATTTTATATAAAAAGGAGGAATAAAAATGAAAACTAATTTATCTACTTTAATGTCAATTGCTACAATAGAGGAAGGAAAGTTTGCAAATTTAGCATATCAATTAAAGAAATTTGCTAAGAGCATTACTACACAAGAATTAGATGGAACTATAAATACAATAGAAGATTATAAAGAAGATTTTAAAAAAACATATGAGGAATATGAAAAAACACAAATAAGAATTTCTAAAATCAAAAAAATTATTCATAAAAAAATGCAGAATTAAAATTAGAAGATGGAAGAAATATTCAAGAAGCAATTATAGATAATACAAATTTAAGAAAAATGAAATCTACAATAGAATTTTTATTAACACTAAGAAATTCTAAAAAAAGAATAACAGAAGTAAATAATTCATATTTTGAATGTGAAACAGTTAATTATGATTTAGAATTACTAGAAAAAAGATTTAGTGAATTGGAAAAAGAAATAAATAACACAGATTTCCAAATATCTAAGTTAAATTCTATAGAGTTTGAAACAGAATTATAAAAAATGGTGCTTACAAAGTTATCTAGTAAGTTAAATGAAGAAGAATCTTAAAGCCAAACTCTATCCCATATATACTAGTAATGCAGTGAAAAGATATTAAAAAATTGAAATTTTGAAAATTTATATTACATAGTACAATTTATAAATTATAATATTATTACAAATTATAAAAAAATAAAGCTGGTAAATTAAAAGAGGAAATTATATTTATTATATTGTATATACTGGGATAGAAAAAGAGTCTTTACTATTTAGTAAAGGCTCTTTTTCTTATAGAATTAATATCCATAGAAAATTATAAAATTTGTAACAGTATAATTTTTATCACATATTTATAATGTATGGAGGTGTACATATGGTTACTTTTTCTAAATTGCATGGATTAGGTAATGATTATATATGCATAAATAATAAAAATATATTAAAAGAAAGAGGTTTACCACAAATAGCAAAATATATGTGTGATAGAAATTTCGGGATTGGAGCAGATGGACTTATTTTAGCCGAAGAAAGTGATATTGCAGATATAAAAATGAGAATATTTAATAAAAATGGAACAGAAGAAGAAATATCGGGAAATGGAATAAGATGTTTTGCAAGATATGTTTTTGATAATAAGATTGTTAATAAAACTAATATGAAAGTAGAAACAAAAGCAGGAATAAAAAATGTAAAGATTAAGATGAATGAAGAAATAGAGGTAGATATGGGAAAACCAATATTTGATGATATGAAAAATATAAATATAAAAAATACATATAGAATTCCTATAGTAATAAATATTAAATTAAATGATAATAATTTTATAGGAAATTATATATCTATGGGAAATCCACATATTGTTATTTTTGTAAATAATGTAGATAAAATAGATGTAGAAAAATATGGAAAAGAAATAGAAAATATGGGATGTTTTCCAAATAAGATAAATGTAAATTTTGTAGAAAATTTAGGAAGAAATACATTAAAAATTAGAACATGGAAAAGAGAAGTAGGAGAAATATATGCATGTGCAACAGGAGCGTGTTCAGCATTTTGTATAGGATATTATAAAGGAATATGTTCAAATTATGTAAAAACAATATTAAAAGGTGGAGAATTAAAAATTTTGTATAACAAATCAAATGGACATATAATAATGAATGGAACCGCTAAAAAAGTATATGATGGTAATATATGTATATAATTAAAAAAATATAAAATTTGTTTTTATAATATCATCCTAAGTATACTATACAATATAGAAAAAATATGATAAAACTAGTAATATACTAAAATAGGAGTAAGTAGAATGAATGTAGAAAAATATTTACAAAGCTTTTCACATGGAAAAAAGAAGCAATCATTAGAAACAATGGAATATTTTATGAAAAAATTAAATAATCCACAAGAAAAATTAAAATTTATACATATAGCAGGGACGAATGGAAAAGGTAGTTGCACAGAAATGATGACAAATATTTTATTAAAATCTGGATATAAAGTTGGAAAATTTATATCACCACATTTAATAGAATATAATGAAAGAATTAGTATTAATAATATAAATATATCTAATGAAGAAATGGAAAAAATTATAGAAGAGCTAGAGCCTTTAATTATGGAATATGGTAAAGAAGATATTACTCTTTTTGAACTAGAAACAATAATGGCAATAATATATTTTTTTAGAAAAAATTGTGACATAGTAGTTATGGAAGTAGGACTAGGTGGAATGTATGATTGTACAAATATTATATATCCAGAGATTTCAATAATAAATTCTATAGGATATGATCATATGCAATTTTTAGGAAATAGTATAGAAGAAATTGCTTTGCAAAAAGCAGGAATAATAAAGAAAAATTCAAAAACTGTATATATTTGCCAAGAAAATGAAGCTGACAAGGTGATTATTGATAAATGTAAAGAGGAAAATAATAAACTATATTTAATAAAAAGAGAAGATGTAAAGAATTATTCATATAATAATGAGTTTCAAGAGTTTGATTATAAAGATTACAAAAATATTAAAGTAAAGCTTAAAGGAAAGTCACAAATATATAATGCAAGCATTTGTTTAGAAGCAGTAAATATTCTAAAAGAAAATTATAAGTTACCAGAAGAAAAAGTAAAAGAAGGACTAGAAAGTGTAATACATAAAGGGAGGTTCGAAACATTATATAATAATCCAACAATTATATATGATGGAGGACATAATGAACTTGCAATAAAAAACTTTATAAATTCTGTTAATATGTATTATAAGGACAATAAAAAAGTATATATTATATCTTTATTAAAATCAAAAGATTATAAAACAATTTTAAAACTATTAGTACAAGAAAAGAATGGAACTTATATTTTTACTTCTGGCAATAGTGAAGAAAGATATTGGGATAAAGAGATACTAAAAGAAGAAGCTATAAAGCTGGGTGCAAAGAATGTAATTGCTATAAATTTAGAAGGAGCAATAAATAAGTCTTTTAAAGAATATGAAAATTATACAATTTTTATTGTAGGAAGTTTTTATATTTATGGTGATGTAATTAATTACATACAAGATGATGCAAAATAATATAGTTATAAATTGTAGAAGCAAAAATAATTAAAAAACAAAACAATATAGCTTAAAATAAAATAATTTACAAAAAAAATCTAATATGATAGAATGCTAACTAGAAAAAATATAATTATAATTTTCTAGAATTTGATATATTAAAGAAGTGAATAGCTATGATAGAATTTACAAAGATGCAAGGATTAGGGAATGATTATGTTTATATTGATGCGGTAAATCAAAAGATAGAAAACGCATCATTACTATCTAAAATTATTAGTGATAGGCATTTTGGTGTAGGTTCAGATGGATTAATTCTAATTTGCAAAAGTGAACGTGCAGATTTTAAGATGCAAATGTTTAATTCAGATGGAAGCGAAGCTGAAATGTGTGGAAATGGAATACGTTGTGTAGGAAAATTTGTTTATGATAAAAGACTTACAGACAAAACAATATTAAAAATTGAAACTTTAGCAGGAGTGAAAAAACTTCAATTAAACATAACAAAAGGAAAAGTAGATACAGTTAGAGTAGATATGGGGCTACCAATATTTGAAGCGAAAAAAATCCCAGTGATTTCGAATAAAGAAATAGTAAAAAACTTAGAAATAGAAATTTATGACAAAAAATTTAAATTTACATGTTTATCTATGGGTAATCCACATGCTATAACTTTTATAAAAAATATAGAAGATATTGAAGTAGAAAAATATGGAAGTCAGATGGAAATAAATGAAAAATTTCCTAATAAAACGAATGTAGAGTTTATAGAAATTGTAAACAAAAGGTATATAAAGATGAGAGTATGGGAAAGAGGTGCAGGTGAAACTTTAGCATGTGGAACGGGAGCATGTGCTAGTGTAGTAGCAGGAATTGTAAATAATCTACTTGATGAAAAAGTGACAGTAGAATTATTAGGAGGAAAATTGGAAATAGAATGGGATAAATATAATAAGCATGTATATATGACAGGCCCAGCTGTTACAGTTTTTGAAGGGAGATTATAATTATGGTAAAAATAAATGAAAACTTTTTAAAAATGGAAGATAGCTATTTGTTTTCTACAGTAGCTAATAAAGTATCAAAATATCAACAAGATAATCCGGATAAAAATATTATAAAACTAGGAATAGGAGATGTAACTAAGCCTATAGCAAATAAAATAATAGAGCAAATGAAAAAGGCAGTAGATGAACTAGGAAAAAGTAATACTTTTAGAGGTTATGGTCCAGAACAAGGATATGAATTTTTAAGAAAAGCAATAGTTAAATATGATTATGAAAGAAGAGGAATACAAATATTGCCAGATGAAGTTTTTATATCAGATGGATCGAAATGTGATTGCGGAAACATTGTGGATTTGTTTGATATAAATAATAAAATTGCAATAACAGATCCAGTTTATCCGGTATATTTAGATACAAACATAATTTCTGGAAGAACAGGTAAATATAATACTGAAACGGGTAGATATGATGGAGTTATTTATATACCATGTACATATGAAAATGATTTTATACCAGAACTTCCACAAGAAATTCCAGACATTATATATTTATGTTTTCCAAATAATCCAACAGGAACAGTTATATCAAAAGAAGAATTAGCTAGATGGGTAAAATATGCTAAAGAAAATAATTCTATTATTTTATATGATGCTGCATATGAGGCATTTATAACTGAAGAAAATATTCCTCATACTATATATGAAATAGAAGGAGCAAAAGAAGTTGCTATAGAATTTAAGAGTTTTTCAAAAACAGCGGGATTCACAGGAATAAGATGTGCATATACAATAGTTCCTAAGGAACTAAAAATAAAATTAAATAATGGAAAAGAAGTTAGTTTAAATAAATTATGGAATAGAAGACAATGTACAAAATTTAATGGAGTTTCATATATAACTCAAAGAGCTGCCGAGGCTATTTATACAGAAGAAGGACAAAAAGAGATAAAAGAAAATATTAAATATTATTTAGAAAATGCTAAAATAATAAGAGAAGGATTAGATGAGGTTGGAATACAATACTGTGGAGGCATAAATTCTCCATATATATGGATTAAAGTTCCAAACAATATGAAATCTTGGGAATTTTTTGATATGTTATTAGAAAAAGCGAATATTGTAGGAACACCAGGAGTTGGATTTGGACCAAGTGGTGAAGGATATTTTAGACTAACAGCATTTGGTGAAAGAAAAAATACAGAAGAAGCAATGAAGAGAATTAAAGAAACATTGCAATTCTAGTATAAGCTAGGAGGCAATTATAAAAATGAATATTAATGAAGAACTAAAAAATATTCTAGAATGGATAATATGCATTATTATAGCAGTAGTTTTAGGGTTGTGGATACGATATTATATAATGACTCCAACCCAAGTTAGATCTGTTTCTATGAAGCCTACACTAATAGAAGGGCAAAGATTAATATTAAATAGAACAATAAGGCTAAGTAATAAGCTTCCAGAAAAAGGAGATATTATTACATTTGAAGCGCCAATAGAAGATTATTTAACAGAGTCAGAATTTAAAGAGTCACCTATAGCAAGATATAAAGAGCCTGAAGGTGGATTTAATAAATTCGTTCATAATGTTTTAGAAATAGGTAAAACAAGTTATATAAAAAGAGTAATTGCCTTACCAGGTGAACATGTTAAAATTCAAAATGGTAAAGTTTATATAAATGGAGCAGAATATAAAGAAGAGTATTTATCAAATAGTGTAAAAACAGAAGCAGAAGGTGGTTTGGTGCTAGATTTTGTTGTACCAGAAGGAACTGTATTTGCTATGGGAGATAACAGATCAGAAAGCCATGATTGTAGAGCATTTGGATGTGTGCCACAAGATAAGATAGAAAGTATAGTGCTTTTTAGATTTTGGCCATTTGATAAATTTGGAAAAGTTGAATAAATAATAAAAGGGAAAATAGATATGAAAAATAAGGGGATATTAAAAATTTATAAGGTTGTTTATGTAGGAAAAAGTACTACACAAATTTGTTATGCAACTCGCTAATGTTAAATACATTTAGCGAGTTTTTTGCATATATGGGCATAGCCTAATAAGTAAAAAAGGAGGAGTAAAATTTATGAAGAAATGGAGGGAAAAACTAAAATGGCTTAATATAAAAATAATAGCAATATTACTAATAATAACAATAACAATTACATCTAATGAAAATTTTGTAAATGCTATAAGTATTAAAGCTAAACAAAACAAAGATAGTACTAAGCTAACAACAGAAGAATTAAACGAAAGAGAAAATAATAGGAATAAAGAGGGCGAAAAAACACGAAATATATTAGGTGAGGATATATCTAAAAGAAAATTAAACGAAAAAACTTTTTTTATGAGTGATGGAAGTAGTTTAGTTACTGTCTACCCAAGTAATGTACACTATGAAGAAAATGGAAAGCTAGAAGAGATAGACAATCGATTAACTGAAAACGGAGAAAACATACAAAATAACCAAGGTCTATATAGTATTCAGTATTCAAAAGAAATTTTAGAAGATTGTGAAATTGGAAAAATAAAGAAAGGACAAAATGAAATCAAATGGAAGTTCATAGGTAATGACAGAAAAAATAAAATAAATAACATACAAAATGAAAATAAAACACAAAATGGCATTTTAACAGAAAATATTATTAAAGAAATACAAAATAATTCAACTCAAAAGGAGATAAAGATAAATAAAGTAAAAGCTAAAATAAAAAATCCTAAAGTAAAAAATGAAAAGAACAAGAAACTAAATATTTTATATAATAGCGAAAATACAGATATAATAGAGCAAGAGAATGTTTTTTCACAAATTCAATATGAGAATATTTTAGATAATACAGATTTAGAATATTCCAATACAGCAGATTCAGTCAAAGAAAGCATTATAATAAAAAATAAAGAAAGTGTACAAGAAAAATACGTTTTTGAATACGAAGTAAATAACATGAGGATGTCACTAAATGAAAATAAGGAAATTTTGGTGACAAGTGAAAATACAGATGAGGTTATATATAAGATAGAAGCACCATATATGTTTGATAATAAATTAGAACAATCAACAGATATAGAAGTTAATCTAATAGATGAAGATAACAGATATATAGTAGAGATTATACCAAGTAAAGACTGGATAGAAGCAAAAGAAAGAGAATATCCAATTACAATAGATCCAACTATAAATACTTCATTAGATTATAGAAATATACAAGATACCTTTATATTTAAAGGAGATTCTAGAACACCAAATAGGCATAAAGCACACATCATAAGAATAGGAAGTAACAACAGATTAAAGAATCCACCAAGAGGTTTAATCAAATTTAATTTACCAGAATTAAGAGCAGGAGACCAAGTTATTGCAGCTATGCTAGATATATGCAATTACCCAGACACAGAAGAATGGACACCTTCACAAAATGAAATGCAAATAAATGTACATAAAATGACCGCAGATTGGAATGAAGAATGGGCATCTTGGGACAATTGCAATAATAATTATGATCAACATATAACGGATTATATTAAATACAAATATGATCCAAATTCACCTTTTAAATATAATTATTTTAATATTACATCTATAGTAAAAGACTGGTATGTAAATGGTAATAATTATGGAATTATGTTAAAGGATAATGCAGAAAGATATAATTATAATCAATCAGATGCATATTTTGTTTCTGCCAATACACATTCAGCATATATGCAAGGGAGACCGATGATACAAATTGTTTATAGAAACCAAACTGGTATAGAAGGAAAAATGAGTTATCATGCACAAGAATTAGGAAGAGCGGGAACTATAAATACAAATGATTATAATGGAAATTTAACATTAATACATTCAGATGTTACTACTCCAGGAGAAAGAATTAATATAGGAATTTCGCATATTTATAATACTAATAATAGAAATGATGATTCTGAAGTCGGAAGGGGATTTAAATTAAACTATAAACAACAAATTAATTTAGTAAATATTAATAACATAGAATATGCAAGATTTTTAGATGAAGACGGTACAGAACATTATTTTAAGAAAATAGGTAATACCTATATAGATGAGGACGGATTAAATTTAAGATTAACACTAGAAAATAATATTTTTACAATAATTGATAGTGTTGGAAGCAAACAGCGTTTTAAAAAGATAAAAGATAAATGGCAATTATATGAAATAGAAAATTCGGAAAAAGAAAAAATAATCATTAACTTAGATGGAAATGGAACTATAAATTCAATAACAGATACTTCGGGAACAAATGTAAATTTAGAATATAGTAATGGTAAACTATCTACAATAAAAGATTTAACTGGAAGAAAGACAGAGTATTTTTATAATTCAAATGGAAACTTAATACAAATAAAATATCCAGATGGAAAAAGTTCATGGTATGAATATGATAATTTAAATTTATTAACAAAAGCTCAAAATATAGATAACTCATATTTTTTATATGACTACTATAGGCAAAAAGTAAATAGAGTAAAAAGTATAAAACAATATGGTAGAAATAATGAAGAAGGAGCTTATTTAGGAATAGAGTATGAAAATAATACAACAAAGTTCATTAATGAAGAAGGCTATACAAATGTATATACTTTTGATAATTCTGGAAGAACTATAAGTGTAGGAGATTTTGGAAAAGAAGGAAATAACATAAATAATGCATATGGAAAAATGTTTGAGTATGGAAATGAAGGAGTATCTAAGAATAAACTATTGCTAGAATCCAATTTAATATCTGTTAAGGAAACACCAGGAAATCTTGTAAAAAATGCGTATTTTGATAATGGACTAGATAACTGGACAAAAATTGCACATAATGATGGAAATGATTGTGTCATAAATATAGATAATAATAATGTTTATAAAACATGGGGAACAGCATATGAAGAAAGAAAATTATTTCAAAGTATAGCAATTTCAGGAAAAAAAGGAGATGTTTTTAATTTATCATATTGGGTTAAATCACTTGGATTACAAGATGGAGGTCCAGGAGGAAAAACAGTAAGTTTAACTATAGCAATAGTAAGAAACGATAATACAGCACAGTGGTATGATTCATTTGTAAATACAGATACATCACATTGGCAATTTATGTCTAAAGAGATTATTGCAGACAGCGATTATAAGTCTATAGATATTCATTTAATAAATAATTATGGTGCAAATGATACTTTTTGGGATAATATAGGATTATTTAAAGAAACAAAAGGAACTAGCTACCAATATGATAGCAATGGAAATATTATTTCTACAGTAGATAAGGCAAAACAAAATAGTAATTTTAATTATGCATCAAATGGAAAAATAGCGACATCCATGAATGCTAAAGGTGGAAAATTTACATATGAATATGATTATAATGAACGAAACAGATTAAAAAAAGCATATAACAATTCGGGACAAGAATATAGTTATGAATATGATGAATATGGAAATGTAATTAAATCAAGAATAGAAGAAACTAATAGTGCTACTATGCCAGAAAATGGAAAGATTTATAATATACAATTTGTAAGTAGTAATAATGTTTTTGATGTGAATGGAGTAAAAACTGGAAATGGTGTTCCAATACAACAGTGGGAATATTTAGAAGGATATCCTAATAAGGCATTTATAGTGGAAAATAAAGAAGATGGCTATTTTTCATTAATTGCAAGACATTCGAATAAAGCAGTAGATGTAGATACAAATACTCTAAAATTACAACAATACCAGAAACATTCAGGAGATAATCAACTTTGGAAGGCAATAGACAATGGTGATGGAACAATAAGACTTATGAGTAAGGCAAAAGAAGAATATTGTATAACACTAAAAGAAGATTCAAAAGAAAATGGAATAGATATTGTAATATCTAAGTGGGAAGGAAAAGCTACTCAGAAATTAAAATTACACGATATTGATGGAAACAATTTACTTGCAGACAAAGAGAAAATAGAGTCTGGTGAAGTGTATAGAATAAAAGCAAAACATAGTAATTTATACTTAGAAGCTTCGGGCGATTGTGATGCTAATGGTTCAGAAATAACACAAAGGGAATATAAAGCAAACGATAAGAAACAGTTATGGAGAATAGTAAGACTTTCAGAGAATACATATAAAATAGTAAATATGGCAAGCAAAGAAGGAAAAGTAATAGATGTTAGAAATGCGCTAAATGAGAATGAAAATAACTTACAAATGTATGTAAATTTGGAAAACAATAAAGCACAAAACTGGAAGTTTGATAAAAATTCCGATGGAACATATACTATAAAAAGCAGAATAGGAGATATAAGCAAGGCAATAACAATATATCAAAATTCTAGTGAAATAGGATTTAAAAGTGTAATATATGATATAAATTATAAAGATAATCAAAAATTTTATTTAGAAAAAGTAGATATGTTCGATATTGATATTGGTAGTACTTATAAAATAAAAGCAAAGCATAGTGATAAATATATAGGAATAAATGGAACAAACATTGAACAACAATCATCAAATGAGCTAAATACACAAAGATGGAAAATAAAAAGATTACATAATGGATATTATAAAATATTATCTGTAGAGGACAATAATAATGTAATAGATATAGAAAATGCTAATACAGAAATGGGTGCAAATGTAAGAGTAACTAAGAATTCTGACGAGACACGTAAAGAACAAGAATTCGAATTTGTACCAACAGGAGATGGATGTTATAGTATAAGACCAAGACTTACACTAGGAAAAAGATGTTTAGATGTTGCAGAAGCTAAAAAAGAAGATGGTGTTAATGTATGGAGTTGGGGAATTTGTAATAGTGACGCTCAAAAATTTTATTTAGAAGAGGTAATTCCATCAGAAGAAAAGAAATATATAGAAACTACAGGCGAATATTCGGAAGATGGTAGATATTTAGCAAGTATGAAAGACCAATTAGGAAATAAGACAAAGTATGAATATGATACAAATAGAGGGCTAACACTAAAAGAAATAGATCCCAAAGGAAATGCAACGAATTATGAATATGATACTAAAACCGATAATTTACAAAAAATATCAAAAAAAGTTGGCAACCAAGAATATAGTAATGCATATACATATGAAAATGACAATATAAAAACTATAACACATAATGGAACGAAATATTCATATAATTACGATGGATTTGGAAATGTTAAAGATATATATATTGGAAATCAATTAATGAAAACAACGAAGTATGGGCCAAAGAGTGGCAACATAGACGAAATAATATATGGAAATAGTCAGAATGTTAAATATAAATATGATAGATTTAACAGAATTGTAAAAAAAGAGAAAGTAACGGGAAATATTGAATATGTATATGATTCGAAGTCAAATTTAAAAACAGTTGCAGATAATTCAATTGGTCTTACAACTAATTATACATATGACCTAGCAGATAGAGTTACAGGTATAGATTATAGTAATAATTTTAAGATAAATTATGAATATGACTTAAATAATAATGTTAATAACGTAAAATATAATTTTAATAATAAAGAATATTCAACAAATTATAGTTTTGGAGGAGATAATAATATAAATAGTCTATCTTTTGATAAAACTATACAACAAACTAATTATGATAGGTTATTAAGAATCTCAAGTAAAAATATAATTAATGAGAATTCAACGTATAAAACAGAATATAAATATGTAAATGCAAATGATAAAAATAAAACAACTACACTATTAGAATCTATAAAAAATGGAAACGAAGATGAAATAAAATATATTTATGATGAATTAGGGAACATAAAAGAAATTTACAAAGGAAATAATATTATAGTTAATTACTATTATGATGAGCTAGGACAAGTAATTAGAGAAAACAATAAAGAACAAAATAAAACATATATATATGAATATGACATCGGTGGTAATATAACGAATAAAAACGTATACGAATACACAGATAAAGAAATTACAAACCAACCAACAGAAATTATAGAATACATATACAATAATGCAAACTGGAAAGATCAATTAACATCTTATAATGGAAAAGAAATTATTTATGATGCTGTAGGAAATATAATTTCTTATAATGGAAACGAATATACATGGCAAAATGGAAGAGAACTTGCAACATTAAGAAATAATGAAAAAAATCTAAATATTAGTTATAAATATAATGATGATGGAATTAGGACAGAGAAGACTGCGAATGGAAAAACAACTAAATATTATTTAGATGGAGACATTGTTATTTTTGAAGACAGAAATGGAGATATACTATTTTATCAATATGACGAAAATAATAATTTAATAGGATTTACGTATAATAACGAACAATATTATTATATAAAAAATGGACAAAATGATATAATAGGAATACTAAATAATGAACTGAAGAAAATTGCAAGTTATAGCTATGATTCTTGGGGAAATTTAATTAGTGTGAAAGATGAAAATAATAATGAGGTGATTAACAATGAAAAGCACATAGGAATTATAAATGAATATAGGTATAGAGGATATCGATATGATTCTGAGACAGAATTATATTATTTAAATGATAGATATTATGATTCAGAAATAGGAAGATTTATAAATAGTGATGAATTTTTAGTAACAGATGATAGTTTATTAAGCAATAATATGTTTGCTTATGGAAAAAATAATCCAATTAATAATATTGAAGTAAATGGAAATTTTGCTACTGCTGTTATAGGTACAGCTATAGGATTAGGGACAATAATAAGGGGAGTAGCAGCAGCACTTTTAGCAACAACTATTACTATAGCAACTTCAAAATTAATAGAGAAGGCATCAGAAAAGTTGAAACAAAACAGGAAAAATCAAGATAGAGGATATACAGTTTATGTATTAAGAGAAAAAAACTCTGATGGATTAAAAGGAACTGTACGATATGTAGGAAGGACAAAGAATAGAGAAAGGAGAGAAAAAGAACATTTGAAAGATCCCATTAAAGGAAAATTAAGTTTTGATCCATTGTTTGATAGTAATTTAACATTGGAAGAAGCAAGAGGAGTTGAACAAATATTAATGATTGCATATCATACAAGAAATTCTTTTGCAGAGCCGGGATTAAATATGAGGAATGGAATAGGATTAGGTAATCCGTTACTAGGAAAATTTATGGAATCAGGTAAAAATATACTAGCTAATATAGCAGAAGATGAAATTCGAAATTGGTATGAAGGATATTAACAAAGAGAGGAGGAAAATACTATATTTATAGTATTTGAATAAAAGTATGGGAGCATGGGGAACAGGCTTGTATCAAGATGATACAACATGTGATATAAAAGAAGATTATTTGGATTTATTAAAGGTTGGAATGAGTAAAGAAGAAGCACTGAAAAAAATCATAGAGTATAATGAAGATCGATTGCGATATGAAGATGAGAGGGATTTGTTTTGGATGGCATTGGCAGATACCCAATGGAAATATGGAAGATTAGATGAAAAAGTAAAAAAAAGAGCAATAGAAGCCATTGAATCAGGAAGAGATTTAGAGATATGGAAAAAAGATAATCCAAAATTATATAAAAAAAGAAAAATAGTGTTAGAAAAACTAAAAGAAAAATTAAATACAGAGCAACTGCAAGAAAAAAAAATTACAAAAATGACATTTGAGAGACCAAACTGGAAAGTTGGAGATGTCATATTATATCAATTATTAAACGAAGATTTTAAAGAACATAGATGGTATAAAAAATATGTATTATTAAAAGTTATGGGAACAATAAAAAGTAATGTGGGAAGCTTACCTAGGAATAAATATTATAATGAAGGGGAACTTGTAAGTTTGTATAATTGGATAGGAGATAAAGAGATAGATAAAAGAAAAATTGATAATTTGAAAATAATATTTTTACAGGAAAAAACTGTTTATGGACCAGATATACGTTTAGTAGGAGAGTATCATTTGACAAAAAGAGAGTTAAAAAAATTAAATTGCAAAGTAATAAAAAATGATATGAACAATTTATATACAGAAGAATTAGAAAGAAAATATCCAAGATATTATTGTTATAATATAAAAAATTTTGATTGGGAAGTAATAGATGCATTAGAACGAGAAGAAAAAAGAGGAAACTTAGTTAAAGATTTTGAAGAGTAAAAAAATAAAGGAGTAACATATGGGAACATGGGGAACAGGCTTGTATCAAGATGATACAACATGTGATGTAAAAGAAGAATATTTAAATTTATTAAAAATAGGAACAGAGCCAAAAGAAGCAATGGAAGAAATGATTATAAATTGGGAAGACTGCATTGAAGATGTAGAAGAAGGACCATTGTTTTGGTTTGCATTAGCAGAAACACAATGGAGATATGGATTGCTAGATGAAAAAGTAAAAGAGATAGCATTACAGTATATAGAAGAAGGAATAGATTTAGAAAGATGGGAAGAAGATCAAAAATTATATACAAAAAGAAAAACAGAATTAGAAAAGTTAAAAGAAAAATTGGAATCTGAACAGCCAAAAGGAAAGAAAATACCAAAAATGACATTTCAAAGAGCTAATTGGAAAATTGGAGATATAATATTATATCAAATATTGAATGAAGATTTAAAAGACCATAAGTGGTATAAAAAATATGTATTACTAAAAATGGCAGGAACAAGAAAATCTAATATAGGCAGCTTACCAAGAGAAATATATTATAATGAATATGATTTATTAAGTTTATATAATTGGATAGGAGATAAGGAAATCGACATAGAAAAAATAGATGAATTAAAAATAATATTTATACGAGAAGGAACTGTTTATGATCCATCGGAAGTAACTATAGTTGGTGACTATTTTTTAGAAAAAAAAGATTTAAAAAAAATAAATGCAAAAGTAATAAAAAATGATATGAAAAATTTATACACAGAAGAAGTAAGAAAAAAATATCCTATATACTCTGGATACAATATATATAATTTTGATTCAGTAGTAATAGATGCATTAGAGCGAGAAGAAAAAAGGGGGAATCTAGTTAAAGATTTTGAAGAATAAAAAATGAAGGAGTAACATTATGGGAGTATGAGGATAAAAATGAATTATGGAATTGATGAAATATTTGAAATGTTAAATATAAAAAATGAAAAAACATTCAGCAAAAAGGAATAGAAGAAGGTAAAAAAATAAAAAATATGTCGGTTTTGTTTCAACCAAAAGAAAATAAAGGGGTATGGGAAAATTGTGCAAAAATAATAGTAAGTCATTCTGATAACGAATTGGAGAGATATTTGCCACTTGCACTTAAATGGTTTCAAGATGCAAATTGGCCAGGATATGTAATAATTCGAGATAGATTAAGAAAAATGAATTGTGATTTTTTATATAATGCATATAGTAGTGCAATTTCTGAAGCATATATCTCTAAAGATTGGATATGGATATATTGGTTAACAGAATTATTAAATATTTCAGGTTTAAAAGATAAATTAAGCAAGGCTGAAAAACAAATGATAGAACAAGGTGTTAAAAATTCTAAAATGGATGATTAAAACAAAAAAATAAGGAGGGATGAAACATGGGAACATGGGGAACAGGATTGTATCAAGATGATACAGCATGTGATGTAAAGGAAAGTATAAAAGATAGATTAATATATGGGGATGAAGAGGGCAAAAGATATACCAAAGAAGAATTAATAGAAAGTATATTGGAAGAATATGAAGACTATATGCAATTAGATGATGATAGAGCTATAGTAATATTAGTACTAGCAGATATACTTTGGAAAAATGGAATGTTAGCAGATAATCTAAAAATGGAAGCATTAAAGATAATAGAAAACAAGACAGATCTAGAAAGATGGGAAGAAGATAAAAAATTATATAAAAAGAGAGAGAAAGTATTAGAAGCCTTAAAAATAAAAATAGAAAGTAATCAGCCAGAAGAAAAAATAATTAAAATAAAAAGAAGACCAAAACCATATATATGTCCATGGAAGGTAGGCGATAGGTTTGCATATGAATTAAAAAGTGAGAAAGCAAAAGAGTATGGATTAGAAGGTAGATTCTTAATAATAAGTTTTGAAAGAGCTATGGAATGGGGAAATAGAGATAATAAATACTATATACCAGTAATGCATATTCAAATAACAGAAGATAATAAAATACCAAGTACATATGAAGAAATTGAAAAATGTGAATACATTATAGATGAATATAATCCCAAAAAAGAAAAATATAGCTATTCTACTATAATTTCAGATAACATAACTTCAAGAGTTCAAAAATTATATAAATATATTGGAAATTTTCCTGTAACAGGTTTATTAGAAGATGAGTATATAGACAATGGAATACCACTTTGGTTAACATGGTACAATTTTGGAGATAACAAAATTGAAAACTATATTAAATTGGGAACTAACAAAAATAAGAAAATAAATATAGAAGAATATAAAAAGAATATGCAAGAATGGGGAACAAGATTTTATGACAACCAAATAACATTTGACACAAATAAAGAATATTGCTCATTGCTACATGTAACTGAAAGTAATGAAGAAGCATTACAGAAGATAATGGAATATAAGAAAAATATTATAGAAGATAAAGATAAGGATTTTTTGTTTTGGGTAGCACTAGCAGATGCTCAATGGGAGTATGGAAGACTAGTAGATGATGTAAAAAATAAAGCCATAGACTATATTGAAAAAGATGAACGATTAAAAAAATGGGAAATAGAAGTGGAAGAAATTAAAGAAAAACTAAATAAGAAACAACCAAAGGAAAGAGATGTTTATAAAAGAGTTTGCTTAAAAGCTAATTGGAAAGTTGGAGATTTCTTATTGTGTCAAATAAAAAATGAAGAGTTAAAAGAACACAAGTGGTATGAAAAATATATTTTATTACAAGTTATATCAATGCAAATATCTAAAATTGACTTCTTACCAACAAATAAATATTGTGATGAAGAAGAAATTGTTGTTTTATATAATTGGATAGGTGATAAACAAATTGATTTAAATAAGATAAGTGAACTTGAGTTAGTATTTTTTAAAGATGAAGAAAGAAGCTATGGGAAAGAACTGAAATTGATTGGATTATATCACTTAACAAAGGAAGAATTGAATAAAGTTAATATAAAAGTTATAAAAAATGATATAAATAACTTGAATGCAGATAAAATTACGCGAAAATATCCGTATATGTATAGATATAATATAAATAATTTTGATACTGCAGTAATAGAAGCATTAGAACGAGAAGAAAAAAGAGGAAATCTAGTTAAAGATTTTGAAGAATAAGCAAATAAAAAAAGAGCAAAGTTAAACTTTGCTCTTTTTGAAAGGAGTATGTCGATGTTATCGACACTAATAGTTTATCACACACAATTAAGATATCATCAAAAGAGAGAATTGTAAATAGTTATTTATTATTTTCTACATTTTTACCAAATCTTTTAATTTTTTGAGTAGTAGTTTTTTCAAACTCTTCATCTTTAATAATAAAAGATTTTATATGTTTATAATTTGGTAATTTTTTATTTACATTTGCAACAATATCTTTAATAACTGCGAAAATCTCTTCTTTTTGAGGAATAGAAACCTTTAAATATTCTTTTATTGCATCAATATTTGGGAAAATTTGTGCATTTACATATACATCGTCATCTTTAGAATCAGAAAGACCTGTAACTAAAGATTCAGAAATTAAAGGATTTTCATTAAGATAGTGTTCTATTTCTTCTGGATAAATATTTTTTCCATTTTGTGTAACAATAACAGTTTTTAATCTACCAGTAATGTAAAGCCAACCATCGTTATCAATTTTTCCTAAGTCACCAGTATGAAACCAACCGTCTTTAATAACTTTATTTGTTTCAGCTTCATCTTTATAATAACCAAGCATTACATTAGGTCCTTTTACTAAAATTTCACCTACACCAGTATTATCTGGTTTATCTATTTTATAAGAAACATTTGGAATAGGAAGTCCAACAGCATCCGGTTTTATATAAAAGTCATTATTTCCAGCAACTAAAGGTGCACATTCTGTAAGTCCATATCCTTGTAAAGATTTTATATCTAAATTTTTAAAAGAATTTATAATTTCAGGTCCTAAAGGTGCAGCTCCAACTATAAATGCTCTTAGTCTACCACCAAGAGAATTTTTAACTTTTGTTTTTACTATATTCTTTAAAATGAAAGGTAAATTAGAGATTATATCTCCTTCAATATCTGCATATTTTTTAGGTAGAGATTTTCTAACAGTGTTTTCTATCTTTTTATACATTTTTTCTAAAAGTAAAGGAACGCATAAAATAACTGTTGGTCTAAATTCTGAAATGTTATTTGTAATATGACGAAGTCCTTCACAATAACTAATGCAACCACCACTATAAATTACAAGTAAAAAGCCTAAAGTACATTCATAAGTGTGGTGTAACGGTAAAATAGAAAGAACTTGGTCATTTCTTTTTACTTTAACTATACCAAAAGTAGACATTATATTAGATGTAATGTTTTTATGTGATAAACAGACACCTTTTGCATTTCCAGTAGTTCCAGATGTAAAAATAAGAACTTTCATTGCATCTGGGTCAATTTGTATGTTATCAAATTCTTTGTCTCCTTCTTCTAAAAGATTGTAACCATTTTCTAATAATAAAGAATAAGATTTATACGAATTAGTATCTTTTTCAGAATTAAAATTTATTAATAGAATATTTTTATTATCTATAGATTCCTTGTTTTCAGCTAAACTTTTTAAATATTTATCATCACCAAGGATAGCTTTAGCAGAAGAAACATTTAAAAAATTTATAACATCATTAGATTGTAATTCTTTGTCTATAGGTACTACAACTCCAACAATTGTAGCAGCTAAGTAAGAAACAGCCCAATTGTAACTGTTTTTACCAATAACAGCTATATTTTTATCTTTTAACCCAAGGTTAATTAAAGATGTTCCTAAAGCCACAACATCTTGTTTGAATTTTTGGTATGTAACCTTATAAATATTTCCAACCTTATCTTTTAACTTAAAAGCAGGTCTTCTAGTATATCTGGTAGCAGACTTATATAATAAATCTTTTAAATCTGTAACTTCTAAAGATTTATGATATTTTTTCTTTAATTTTTCACTTAAATTTTTGTTTCCCATATATATTTTAATACCTCCTAATACATATAGATAATAATATTACAATATGTAAAAATAAGCAAGTAATAATAATAACTAGTCGGTTACAAAAAAATACATAAATTTTAACAATAAAATTAAGAAAATATTAAAAAATTATACAAATTCATAAAATTATATGATAGAATAACTTTGCTAGATTAAATTATTATAGAAATATTTAGTTTATTAAATAAGCAAGGAGAGTGTATAAATTTGGAAACTAATAAGCCCTATAAAAGAGTACTTTTAAAACTAAGTGGCGAAGTACTTGCAGGAGATAAAAAAACTGGGATTGATGCAAAAGTAGTAGGAAATTTATGTGATGCAATAAAAGAAATTTCCAATTTAGGAATACAAGTTGCAGTAGTTGTTGGTGGTGGAAATTTTTGGAGAGGTAGATATGGTCATGAAATGGAAAGAACAACAGCAGACTATATGGGAATGCTTGCAACAGCAATGAACGGATTAGCTCTTCAAGATGCACTAGAAGCAAGAGGAGTATATACAAGAGTACAAACTGCTATAGAGATGAGAGAAATAGCTGAACCATATATAAAAAGAAAAGCAATAAAACATTTAGAAAGAGGAAGAATTGTAATATTTGCGTGTGGTACAGGTAATCCTTACTTTACAACAGATACAGCAGCAGCATTAAGAGCAGCAGAAATAGATGCAGATGTAATATTATTAGGAAAATCTATAGATGCAGTATATTCAGCAGATCCAGAAATAGATAAAAATGCAGTAAAATATGACGAAATAACATATTTAGACATTTTAAACAAAGATTTAAAAGTAATGGATTCTACAGCAACATCTTTATGTAGAGATAATAATATACCATTAGTAGTTTTTGGAATAGATAACCCAGAAAATATAATAAAAGCTGCAAAAGGGGAAAAAATAGGAACAATAGTAAAATAATAAAAAGAGGAGAGATTAAAATGGATTATAGTAAAATAGAAGAAAAAATGAGTAAAACAATAAATGTATATAAGGAAAATTTAGCAGAAATAAGAGCTGGCAGAGCAAACCCAGCAGTTTTAAACAAAATAAAAATAGATTATTATGGTACACCAACACCAATCAATCAAATTGCAGGTATTTCTGTTCCAGAGGCAAGACTAATCGTCATACAACCTTGGGATGCAAGTGCTTTAAAAGAAATAGAAAAAGCAATATTAACATCAGACTTAGGAATAAACCCAAATAATGATGGAAAATTAATAAGATTAAATTTCCCAGAATTAAATGAAGAAAGAAGAAAAGAATTAGTAAAAGAAATTAGAAAAATGGGAGAAGATTCAAAAGTTGCAATTCGTTCTATAAGAAGAGATGGTATAGACGAATTTAAAACAATGCAAAAAAATTCTGAAATAACAGAGGACGAATTAAAAATGGCGGAAGATAATATCCAAAAAATAACAGATAAAAGTATAGAAGAAATAGATAAATTAACAGAAGGAAAAGAAAAAGAAATAATGACTGTTTAAAAGGAGTTTAATATGGAACTAGAACAAGAGAACTTTCCAAAGCATATTGCAATAATAATGGATGGAAATAGAAGATGGGCAAAGCAAAGAAATCTTCCAGCAAAATTAGGACATAAAGAAGGAGCAAAAACATTAGAAAAAATAGTTAGATATGCAAACAAAATAGGTTTAAAATATATTACTGTTTATGCTTTTTCAACAGAAAATTGGAAAAGAACAGAAGAAGAGGTAAGTGCGCTTATGATGCTCCTTCAAAACTATTTAGACACATATAGTAAAAGGGCAGATACAGAAAATATTAAAGTAAAAGTATTAGGAGATATTTCTGTTCTTCCAGAAGGAATGCAAAAAAGTATAGCTAAATGCGAAGAAAGAACTAAAGATAATACAGGTGTTACATTTAATATTGCTTTAAATTATGGTGGAAGAAATGAAATTTTAACAGCTGTAAAGGAAATAGCAAACAAAGTAAAAAATGGTGAATTAGATATAGAAACAATTACAGAAGAAACAATTTCAAATAATTTATATACAAAAGGAGAACCAGATCCAGATTTATTAATTAGAACAAGTGGAGAATTGCGTACAAGCAATTTCTTACCTTGGCAAATTGTATATTCAGAATTTTTATTTTTAGATAAATTATGGCCAGATTTTACAGAGGAAGATATAGATAATGCAATTTTAGAGTTTCAAAAGAGAAATAGAAAATTTGGAGGAAAATAATGAACGTAAAAAGAGTAATCACAGGGGTTGTAGGCTTTCCTATAGTAGCATTAGTACTGGTTTTTGGAAATCAAATTTTAATAGATATAGCATTTGCAATTATAGCAATTATGAGTTTTCACGAATTTGCACATGCTTTTAAAGTAAGTAATAAAGCAAACCCTATTATATGGCTTGGATATTTAGCGTGTGCAACAATAGCAGTAATACATATAATTCCAAAAGAGTACGTAATGCTAACAATAGGGGCAGTTGCGCCTATAGCAATATTAATATGTTTTATGCAAATTTTAATAACTAAAATGAAAACAACGATTATAGATGCAGCAGTTACTTTATTTGGAATATGTTATATAGTAATATTTTTAATGTTTATTCCAATAATTAGATCTATGGAAAACGGAGTATTTTTAATTTGGTATGTAATTTTTGCTTCATGGGGTACAGATGTATTTGCCTATGTATTTGGAAAACTAATAGGAAAACATAAATTTAGTAAAATTAGTCCTAATAAAACTATAGAAGGCTGTGTTGGTGGAACATTAGGTTCTGTATTAATGACAATAATTTATACAATAATAATAAATAAATTCTGTGGACTTAATATTAATTATCTATTAATAGGTGGTGTTGGTCTAATTTTAAGTATATTAAGCCAAATGGGAGACTTTGCAGCTTCATCAATAAAAAGATTTACAGGAATTAAAGATTATAGCAATTTAATACCAGGGCATGGTGGAATGTTAGATAGAATAGATAGTATAATATTTATTGCACCATTTGCATATTTTTTATTAGTATTAATTTAAATTAGGAGGTTTCCATTTGATTAGTTTTTTAATAAGTGCTATAAAAATAATTTTTCTATTGGGATTTTTAATATTAATTCATGAAGCAGGACATTTCTTTGTAGCCAAACTATTTAAAGTTAAAGTTCACGAATTTGCAATAGGATTTGGTCCTAAAATTTTAGAAAAACAAGGAAAAGAAACAAAATATGAATTAAGACTAATCCCATTAGGAGGATTTGTTAGGCTAGAAGGAGAAGAAACAAGATCTGAAGATAAAAGAGCTTTTAATAATGCTAGTATACCAAAAAGAATGGCTATTGTCGCAGCAGGTGGGGCAGTAAATATTGTTTTTGGTATATTAGTATATTTTATAATAATGTCTGCAATAGGAAACAATGTATCAACTGTGGTAGATTCAACAGTTGATAATTTTGCGGCAGAACAATATGGAATATATTCTGGTGACAAAATAGAAAAAATTAATGGTAAAAATATAAATACTAAAGCAGATATAGACGAAATACTAAAAAAATCTAATGGTGAAGAAATAACAATACAGCTAGAAAGAAATAATGAAGAAAAAGAAATTAAATTAACACCGACCAAAAAAGAAATTAAAAGTACAGGAATTTATGTAGCGAGTAATGCAAATGGAAAAAATGCAACACAAGTAGTACAAGTAGATAAAAATAGTGCAGCAGAGAAAGCAGGAATTAAGGCAAATGACATAGTAGTAAAATTTAATGGTGAAGAAGTAGAAGGAAAGTCTGATAAATTAATACAAGCAATACAAAATTGCAAAGAAAATAATGTAGAAGTAGAAATAATAAGAGATGGTGAAAATCTTAAAACAAATATAGAACTAGACTTAATTCCAACATATTATTTAGGAATAAATTTTAAACTTGCAGAAAATAACTTTTCAAATAATGTATATTATGCATTTTTTGAAACAGGTGACTTTTTAGGTTCAATTTTAGAAAACTTAAAAATGCTATTTACAGGAAAAGTTGGAATAGACCAAATGATGGGACCTGTTGGAATTTCTAGTGTAGTGTCACAGACAACAGGAATAGTAGATTTTCTTTATATGCTTGCAATAATTTCGATATCATTAGGTTTTACAAACTTACTTCCAATACCAGCATTAGATGGTGGAAAACTATTAATACTTCTAATAGAAGCAATAAGAAGAAAACCAATGAAAGAAGAATTAGAAATAGGAATACAAATGGTAGGATTTATAATTTTAATATCATTATCAATTTTTATTTCGTATAAAGATATTTTAAGAATTTTTTAAAAAGAGGTACGAAAATGGATAAAAAAAATGCAAAGCTAACAATAAAAGCAAGATATAATGTAATATTTGACTTTTTTACTAATCATGCAATGACACTACTAATTATTGTATTAGTTTTAATAGTATTAGTAGCTCAAAATCAATTAGTGGGAATTGGAATTGCAATATTAGTTGGATATATAATATATTTAATTATAAAAAGTATTTACAATGTAAAAAGATATAAAAATAGTTATTATAAATTTTATAGTGATAAATTAGTATATAACGATAAACTTAAAGAAGACAATGAGAAAGAAATAAAGTATACAGAAATGACACAAATAAAATATGTTCAAACTTTTTCACAAACAATTTTTAAGCTAGGAACAATAGTAATTTATACTAATAAAGAAAAAATATTTGATAGAATAATTTTTATTAATTATGTTAAAGATGTAAAAATGGTTTATGAAAAAATATTAAAGGTAATTGGAGAAAAGCAAAAAGAGAGTAAATAGGAGATACTAAATTGGACAACTTAAAAAAGATAAAAGATATATTTAGTGACTATAAAAATAATTCACAAATACAAGATTGTTATATTTGCAAAATTGAGATAAATAAAAAATTAAATAAATTAACTATAATATTAAAAACAGAGCAATTTGTTCAAATAAAAGATATGTGGGATTTTGAAAAGTATTTAGTAGAGCGCTTTAAAATAAGAAATATAGAAATGATATTTAATTATAACGAAAATGCGAAAATTCCAGAAGTAAAAGATGAATGGAAAAATATTATATGTTATATGGCACATAAACACCCTCTAATGAAACCAATATTGCTTATGAAAAGTACTATAGAAGTAGAAAATAACAATATAAATGTAAAAATGCATATAAAAGGAGCAGATTTTTTAAAAAGTAGAAAAACAGACAAACAAGTAGAAATAACAATAAAAAATTTACTAGGAAAAGAATATAAAGTAAATTTGGAAGAACAAATTAGTAAAGAAGAATTAAAAAGGCAAGAAGAAAATAATAGGTTATTAGAAGAAAAGTTAATTAGAGATAGAATAGAAGAAATAAAAAGATATGAAGAAGAATCTAAAAATAAGGTGCAAGAACCACCAGAATATTATGTTCCATTGCCTTCAGATAGTGATATTCCACAAGAAGAATTAGGAGAAATTCCATCTACAAGCGAAATGCCAGAAAACAACAATTTAGACTACATTATAGGCAAACCTTCTAAAGCTAAAGAAAACTATGTAAAAATAAAAGATATAAATGCAAATACTGGAAAAGTAACAATAGAAGGAAGAATTGCAGAGTTAGATTCTAGAGACACGAAGTCTGGTAAAAAAATAATAATAATGGATGTATATGATGGTACAGGAATAATGACCTGTAAATCTTTTTCTACAATGGAAGAAGCAGATGGAATTTTAGAAAAGCTAAATAAAATAAAAGCTGTAAAAATTATTGGAAAAGCAGGTTTAGACACATATGCAGGTGATGTTAATATAATTGCAAATTCTGTAATAGAAACAGATGCAGAAGTTCCAGAACTACCAGAAGAAGATAATAGTTCTCCTTTAATTATGGGAACTACAATGACTATTAATGAGCCACTTGTACAAATTAAGAACTTAGGTGTTGATGACAAAAAAGTTTCTTTGCAAGGAGAAGTAATAAATACAGAAGATAGAGAATTAAAATCTGGAAGAGTATTGTATAGTTTCGATTTATACGATGGAACAAGTACATTAACTTGTAAAGCGTTTTTAGACAAGAAAAACGCAAAGAAAATCATGGGAAGAGTAAAAAATGCTAAAGCAATAAAAATAGCTGGAACAGCACAAATGGACTCCTTTTCACACGAGCTTACTGTAATGGCATATACTATTTTAGAAGTAGAACCACCTAAAAAAGAAGTTAGAATGGATAATGCAGAAGAAAAAAGAGTAGAACTTCATATGCATACTAAAATGAGCCAAATGGATGGTATGACATCTGCAAAAGATTTAATAAAACGAGCAATGAAATGGGGAATGAAATCTATAGCAATAACAGACCATGGAGTTGTGCAAGCTTTTCCAGAGGCACATAAATTATTAGGATTTGACAATCATGATATAAAAATAATTTATGGAGTAGAAGCATATTTAGCACCAGACAAAGTTTCTCCAGTATCTTTTTCTAAAGGACAAAGTATAGACACAACATATTGTGTATTAGACTTAGAAACTACAGGATTTTCATTTAGAACAGAAAAGATAACAGAAGTTGGAATAATGAAAGTTAAAAATGGAGAAGTTATAGATGAATTTTCTTGTTTTGTAAATCCAGAAAAGCCTATACCACAAAGAGTAGTAGAAGTTACAAATATTACAGATGATATGGTAAAAGATGCAGAAACAATAGACAAAGTTATGCCAAAAATATTAGAATTTGTTGGTGATTCTGTACTAGTTGCACATAATGCAGACTTTGATATAGGTTTCTTAAAATATAATGCGAAAAATTTAGGACTAAGTTTAGAAAATACATATTTAGATACACTAAGATTAGCTAAAGATTTATTTCCAGACTATAAGAAATATAAATTGGGAAAAATTGCAGAAAATTTGGGCATAAAAGTAGAAGTAGCACACAGAGCTTTAGATGATGTAGATACAACTGTAAAAGTATTAAATGTAATGCTTAAAATGTTAAAAGACAAAGGAATAGAAACTTTAGATGATATTACAAAAAAAGTTGCCGGAGATGCAGATTTTAAAAAATTACCAACATATCATGCAATAATCCTTGCTACAAATTATGTAGGTTTAAAGAATTTATATAAATTAGTTTCTATATCACATTTAGATTATTTTTACAAAAAGCCAAGAATACTAAAATCTATGTATAAAAAATATTCAGAAGGTTTAATATTAGGAAGTGCTTGTGAAGCAGGAGAACTATACCAAGCTATAGAAATGGGAAAAAGTGATGAAGAAATAGAAGATATTGCAAAAGATTATGATTATTTAGAAATTCAACCTTTAGGAAATAATGAATTCTTAGTAAGAAATGGTACAGTACCAGATGAAGAAGCACTAAGAAATATAAACAGAAAAATTGTAGAAATTGGTGAAAAACTAAATAAATTAGTAGTTGCAACTTGTGATGTTCATTTTATGGACCCTTCAGACGAAATTTATAGAAGGATGTTACAAGCTGGACAAGGATATGATGATGCAGATGAACAAGCACCATTGTACCTAAGAACAACAGAAGAAATGCTTAAAGAATTTGACTATCTAGGAGAAGAAAAAGCATATGAAGTTGTTGTAACAAATACAAATAAAGTTTCAGATATGTGTGACTGGATAAGTCCAATATCACCAGAAAAATGTCCACCACATATACCGGGTTGTGAAACAACTATAAAAGAAATTGCATATTCAAAAGCACACGAATTATATGGTGATCCACTTCCAGATATAGTTGAAGAAAGATTAGATAAAGAATTAACTTCAATTATAAAAAATGGTTTCTCGGTTATGTATATAATTGCACAAAAGCTAGTTTGGAAGTCAAATGAAGATGGTTATATAGTAGGATCTAGAGGTTCTGTAGGTTCATCTTTTGCAGCAAACATGACAGGTATTACAGAGGTTAACTCTCTTCCGGCTCACTACAGATGTCCAAATTGTAAATATTCAGATTTTACAGACTATGGTTATAAAAATGGTTTTGACTTACCAGATAAAGATTGTCCAAAGTGTGGAACTAAATTACTAAAAGATGGAATGGATATTCCTTTCGAAACATTCCTTGGTTTTAATGGTGATAAAGAACCAGATATAGACTTAAACTTTTCTGGTGAATACCAAGCAAAAGCACATAAATATACAGAAGTAATATTTGGAAAGGGAACTACCTTTAAAGCTGGAACAGTTGGTACTGTAGCAGATAAAACAGCATTTGGATATGTAAAAAAATATTACGAAGAAAGAAATATTCCAGTTGCAAATGCAGAAGTTGCAAGAATATCACAAGGTTGTACAGGAATAAAAAGAACAACAGGACAACACCCTGGTGGAATTATAGTTGTTCCAAAGGGAAGAGAAATATACGAGTTTACTCCTGTTCAGCACCCAGCAGATGACCCTAATTCTGATATTATAACAACACATTTTGATTATCACTCTATAGACCAAAACTTGCTGAAACTAGATATACTTGGTCATGATGATCCTACAATGATAAGAATGTTATTTGATATAACAGGAGTAGACCCAACTAAAGTACCTTTAGATGATAAAGAAACAATGTCAATATTTAGGTCTACAGAAGCTCTTGGTGTAACACCGGAGCAAATACATTCAGAAGTAGGTAGTTATGGAATTCCAGAGTTTGGAACTAAATTTGTTAGACGGAATGTTAGTAGATACAAAACCTACAACGTTTGACGAATTAATACGTATTTCTGGACTTTCACATGGTACAGATGTGTGGCTTGGAAATGCACAAAGCTTAATAGAACAAGGAACTGTTACTCTTACAGAAGCAATATGTTGTCGTGATGATATAATGATATATTTAATAAAACAAGGTTTACCACCAAACCCAGCATTTAAAATAATGGAAACAGTTCGTAAGGGAAAAGCTTTAAAAGACCCAGCAAAATGGGCAGAATATGTTGCTTTAATGAAAGAACACAATGTACCAGATTGGTATATAAAATCTTGTGAAAAGATAAAATATATGTTCCCTAAAGCCCATGCTGCGGCATATGTAACAAATGCATTTAGAATAGCGTGGTTTAAAGTACATAAGCCTAAAGCTTACTACACAGCATATTTTACAATTAGGGCAGATGAGTTTGACAGTGACATAATGTGCCATGGAAAAGAAAAAGTGTTAAACAAAATGAAAGAAATAGATTTAGCAGGAAATAATGCAACAACAAAAGATAAAAATATGTACGCAATATTAGAGCTAGTGTTAGAGATGTATGAAAGAGGAATAAATTTCTTGCCTATGGATTTATACAAATCTCATAGTACGAAATTTATAGCAGAAGAAGATGGAATAAGACCACCACTAAACAGTATACCAGGATTAGGAACAGTTGCAGCAGAAGGAATATGTAAAGCCAAAGAAGATGGCGAATTTATGTGTATAGATGAATTAAGAATGAGAGCAAAAGTAGGAAGTTCTGTAGTAGAGTTATTGCGCTCAGCAGGTTGTTTAAAAGGAATGCCAGAAAGCAACCAAATGAGTTTATTTGCATAATGGTGAATAGTGAACGATAAGGGACGTTCTTAAATGTTCATAAGAAAAAATGAACATTTAGAACGTTCCTGAAAGTACATAGTAAAAAATTAATAGGTGATAAAAGATATGATAGTTTTTATAATATTTTGTATAATATGGGCTTTTATCGTAGGAATAACTGGAATTATAGCTATAATAAAAGATACAAGTAGAGCAAAGGAATATGTTGAAAGAGTACAGGCATTAGTGAGCATACCTTTGGCAATAGTTCCCCTTATTTTCATAAATAATATTTATAAAGATAATGGAATTATAATTTTTATATTGTTAATAGTATTTGGATTTGTGTTAACTAGAATAGGAATAAATATATATAACAAATTAAAAGTTAATATTTCAAAAGATAAAGGTATATATATAAGAGATATAGATGTAAAATATAGTCCAGCAGTATTATCTTTTCTGCAAAATCAAAAAATAGAAAAAGATAAAGATATTACTGCAACTATTTTAGACTTGTGTGCAAAAAAATATTTAAATATAAAAAGAGATGAAGAAAATAGGTATTCATTAGAAATAGGAACAAATCATAACATAGAGGAGCTTCCAATAGACGAAAAATATTTGTATGATAGGATAATAAAAAAAGAAGAATTAAAATTTAATAAGTGGAGAGAAATCGTACTAAAAGAATTTAATGAGTATAAGTTCTTAAGAAAAAGTAAAATTAAATTATCTTCGATTTTCTTATATTTATATATAAGTATAATGACATTACTTACTATATTAGTATTAAGCCAACCAAATTTTGAATTTGAAAGTCAAAATATTAATTTTATATATGTTTTTATATTGTTTTTTGCAAATATGGAACTAGTTTGCATAGAGCCAATAATGAAAATTATTATAGAAAAATTACAAGTAGGAGAATATATATCTGGAATATATACTATTGCAGGAGCTAAAGAAATGACTAGATGGGATAAGTATAAAAGTTTTTTACAAAATTATACTTTAATAAAAGACAATAAAATAGATAGTGTAATAGTTTTAGAGAAACATATGGCATATGCGACTGTATTAAATATAAATAAAGATTACACTAAAAGCATAATAAATGAATTAAATATAAATTATGGTTTGGATATAAGCTTTATAAAAGAAATTATTAAATAATAGGAGAAAACTATATGTTAGATTACAAATTATTATTAGAAGCAATTTTTACCCCTAAAAATATTATAATATATTTATTAGTTATAAATTTATTAGCTTTTTTAGGAATGTGGTGGGATAAAAGAAGAGCACAAAAAGGTGAATGGCGAATTAGCGAAGCAGGTTTATTTACACTAGTTTTATTAGGTGGTGGAATTGGTGGAATAATCGGAATGTATACATTTAGACATAAAACTAAAAAATTAAAATTTACAATAGGATTTCCTACAATTTTAATAACCGAAATTATTTTAGTAGTGTATTTTTTTGTTATAAAATAATATACATATATTTAATTAAAAAAATAAAGTTGTAAGAGTTAGGTAAAAATATATAACAATTATTGATTTTTAGTAAATAATATGATATAAGTATATAAATTTAATAAAGTGCAATGAAAAAGAAAAAATATTTATAAGGCTTAAAGAGAATTAGTGGTTGGTGGAAACTAATAGCTGAATAATATGGGGAACTTTGGAGCACAATTATAACGAAGAGGATAATTAAATTATCAATTAGGGTGGAACCGCGGAATATAACTTTCGTCCCTAGCTAATAAGCTAGGTGCGGAAGTTTTTTGTATATAAAATAAAACCTTCTAGTACTTAGCAAATATAGTATTAGGAGGTTTTATTATGTTAGATTCAATGGAAAAAATGGTAGCATTATGCAAATCAAGAGGATATGTATATCCAGGGTCAGAAATTTATGGAGGACTTGCAAATACTTGGGATTATGGACCATTAGGGGTAGAGTTTAAAAATAACATTAAGAAAATGTGGATGAAGAAATTTGTACAAGAATGTAAGTACAATGTAGGTTTAGATGCAGCAATCTTAATGAACCCTCAAACATGGGTAGCTTCAGGACACGTAGGAGGATTTTCAGATCCTTTAATAGATTGTAAGGAATGTAAAACAAGACATAGAGCAGACAAATTAATAGAAGAATGGGCACATGAAAACGGAAAAGATATGATAGCAGATGGTATGAGTGACCAAGAATTAATAGATTTTATAAATGAAAATAAAATACCATGTCCAGATTGTGGAAAAACAAACTTTACAGATATACGTAAATTTAATTTAATGTTTAAAACATTCCAAGGAGTTACAGAAGATGCAAAATCTGAAATATATTTAAGACCAGAAACAGCACAAGGAATATTTGTAAACTTTAGAAATGTTTTAAGAACAACTAGAAAAAAATTACCTATGGGAATTGCTCAAATAGGAAAATCTTTTAGAAATGAAATAACACCAGGAAACTTTACATTTAGAACAAGAGAATTTGAACAAATGGAATTAGAATTTTTCTGTAAACCAGGAACAGATTTAGAATGGCACGAATATTGGAAAAACTTCTGTAAAGAATGGTTAATAAATTTAGGTATGAAAGAAGAAAACTTAAGATTAAGAGATCATTCTAAAGAAGAACTTTCACATTATAGTAATGCAACAACAGATATAGAATTTGCATTCCCATTTGGATGGGGAGAATTATGGGGAATAGCAGACAGAACAGACTTCGACTTAAAATGTCATATGGAATGTTCAAAACAAGATATGACTTATTTAGATGCAGAAACAGGAGAAAAATTTATTCCTTATTGTATAGAACCATCATTAGGTGCAGACAGAGTTGCTTTAGCATTTTTATGCAATAGTTACGAAGAAGAAGAAATTGCAGAAGGTGATACAAGAACAGTATTACACTTACACCCAGCATTAGCACCATACAAAGTAGCAATTCTTCCATTATCAAAGAAGCTTTCAGAAAAAGCAGAAGAAGTATATGCAAATTTATCTAAGAAATTTATGTGCGATTATGATGAAGCAGGAAGCATAGGAAAGAGATATAGAAGAGAAGACGAAATAGGAACACCATATTGTATAACAGTAGACTTTGACACACTAGAAGATAACTGTGTAACTATAAGAGATAGAGATACAATGGAACAAATAAGAGTAAATATTAATGAATTAGAGAATTGGATATCAGAAAAAGTAGAAATTTAATTGGTTTCCTACTGAAATTGAAGATTTACCCATAATTGAAGGGCTTCGGAATCTTTGGATAGTCCTAAAAAATGATTAAGGAAAATAGGTTTGAAAGTTTAATACAATTATTAAACAAATTCAAACCTATTTTTTTATATATTAAAAAAGTTTTAACAAAGAAAGCAATAAGATTTACAAACGTAAATTAAGACAAAATAAATTAAAAAGGTTTACTAAAAAACATAAAGTGATATAATATTTGTATCAAATTGGATTCAAAAGATAAAGGAGAGAAAATACATGGAAGAAGATAAAAAATATGTATATTTATTTCAGGAAGGTAATGCAAAAATGAAAGATATTCTTGGTGGAAAGGGTGCGAATTTAGCCGAAATGACAAATTTAGGATTACCTATTCCTCAAGGGTTTATAATTTCTACAGAATGTTGTAATAAATATTACGAAAATGGAGAAAAAATTTCAGAAGATATAATTAACCAAATAGAAATAGCGTTAGCTAAATTAGAAGAAATGACAGGCAAAAAATTGGGAGATGCAACAAAGCCTTTATTAGTTTCTGTTCGTTCTGGTGCAAGAGTTTCTATGCCAGGAATGATGGATACAATATTAAATTTAGGAATTAATGATGAAACAGTAAAAACATTAGCAGTAAAAAACAGAAGATTTGCTTATGATAGTTATAGAAGATTTATACAAATGTATAGTGACGTTGTAAAGGGAATTCCAAATAGTATTTATGAAAAGGCAATAGATACTAAAAAGATGCAAAGAGGATTAGAGCAAGACATAGACATGGATGCAAACGACTTAGAAGATTTAGTAAAAGTATTTAAAGGAATATATTATGATCAAACAGGTTATGCATTTCCACAAGATGTTAAAAGTTTATTAATAGAATGTATAGAAGCAGTATTCAAATCTTGGAATAATGAAAGGGCTATAAAATATAGAAGATTAAATGATATACCTAGCCAGTGGGGAACAGCTGTAAATATTCAAATGATGGTATTTGGAAATATGGGAGATGACTGTGGAACTGGTGTTGCATTTTCTAGGAATCCAGCTACAGGAGAAAATAAAATATATGGTGAATTTCTTATGAATGCACAAGGAGAAGATGTTGTAGCAGGAATAAGAACACCTATGACTATAGATAAATTAGAAGAAATGAATCAAGATATATATAATGAATTTGTAAGAAGTGCAAAAAAATTAGAAAAACACTATAAAGACATGCAAGACTTAGAATTTACAATAGAGCATGGGAATTTATATATTTTACAAACAAGAAATGGTAAAAGAACTGCTACAGCAGCATTGAAAGTTGCTGTAGATTTAGTAGAAGAGGGATTAATAGATGAAAGAGAAGCAGTATTAAGAGTAGAACCAAAACAATTAGAACAATTATTACATCCTACTTTTGATAAAGAAAAATTAAAATATGCAAGGCAAATAGCACAAGGACTAGCAGCATCACCAGGATCTGCAACTGGAAAAATTGTATTTACAGCAGAAAAAGCAGTGAAATTATATGAAGCAGGGGAAAAAGAACTAATTTTAGTACGCTTAGAAACTTCTGCGAATGATATAGATGGAATGACAGTCTGCAAAGGTATATTAACTGTAAGAGGGGGAATGACATCACATGCAGCAGTTGTTGCAAGAGGAATGGGAACTTGTTGTGTTGCAGGATGCCAAGATATAGTTGTAAATGAAGAAGAAGGATATTTTGAATTACCAGATGGTGCAGAATATATGGAAGGAGATTATATATCTTTAGATGGCTCTACAGGAAATGTGTACGATGGAAAGATAGAAACAGTACCTGCTTCTGTTTCAGGTAATTTTGAAAAACTTATGAATTGGGCAGACCAATATAGAAAATTAAAAGTTAGAGCAAATGCAGATACACCAAAAGATGCAAAACAAGCTTATGAATTTGGAGCAGAAGGAATAGGACTATGTAGAACAGAGCATATGTTTTTTGCTAAAGAAAGAATAAAAGCAATAAGAGAAATGATACTATCAGAAACTGCTGAACAAAGAAAAGTAGCATTAAATAAATTATTACCAATGCAAAGAAATGATTTTGAAGAATTATATAAAGCAATGAATGGTTATACAGTAACAATTAGACTATTAGACCCACCATTACATGAATTTTTACCAAAAAAAGATGTTGAAATACGTGAATTAGCAGAACAAATGAATATAAAAGAAGAACAAATAAGAGAGAAAATTCAAAAATTAAGAGAATTTAATCCAATGATGGGACATAGAGGATGTAGGTTAGACGTAACATATCCAGAAATTGCACAAATGCAAACAAGAGCAATTATAGAAGCGGCAATAAATGTTAATAAAGAAGGAATGAACGTTATTCCAGAGATTATGATTCCATTAGTAGGTGAATATAAAGAAATGAAATATGTAAAATCATTAGTAACAGAAACTGCAAATGGAATATTAAAAGAGCAAAATTTAGAAATGAGATATCATGTTGGAACAATGATAGAAATACCTAGAGCTGCATTAACAGCAGATGAGATAGCAAAAGAAGCAGAGTTTTTTTCTTTTGGAACAAATGATTTAACACAAATGACATTTGGATTTAGTAGGGATGATGCAGGCAAATTTTTAAATGAATATTATGCTAAGAATATTTATGATTTTGATCCATTTGCCACAATAGATAAAAAAGGTGTTGGAAAATTAATGAAAATAGCAGTAGAGCTTGGTAGAAAAACAAGACCAGACTTAAAAATAGGAATATGTGGCGAACATGGTGGGAATCCAGCATCTGTAGAATTTTGTAATATGCTTGGTTTAAATTATGTTTCTTGTTCACCTTTTAGAATTCCAATTGCAAAATTGGCTGCAGCCCAAGCTGTTATAAAAGAAAAATAAAAATAGGAGAATTAAATGGATTTACAAGAAATTCAAGATCAATTAGACTTAAATACTAGCATTCAAGAAGATATAAAAAATATGGTAAAAGAAGTTTATTCAGATATATATTCTTTTTTAGGAGAAAGACAATTTAAAAAGTGGTTAATAGATAGTCATATTAAATCTATAGCAAGAAGAACAATATATAGGTCTTTAACAGAAAAAGAAGATAAATATTTAAAAGAAAATAAAACAGTGGCAGGGTATAGAACAACAACTGTTGGAGAAAAAAGAGATATAATTGTTTTAAGAAAAAAAGTTGGAGACAATAAGCAAACAACAGCTCATGAAACATTTCATGCATTTGTTGATGGTTGGGGCGGTTTCAATAATTTCTTTGGAGAAGGACTTACCGAGTTTTTAAGCAAGAATTTATATAATTCAAAAAATTATTCATACAAAGAAAATGTAGATGTAGTTTCTTTAGTGTATAGTATGTATTCTGACAAATTAATTAAGTATTTTCTAACACAAAAAGGAGATAGATTCTTTTTTGATATAGCAAAAGATGTAAATGATGATTTTTTAAACTTATTACATACAAGAAATATAGAGATGGAAGAACATTTTAAAAAATATCATGAAATGATTTATGATGAAAAAGGAATAAATAAAAAAGAAGCAAATGCGAATTTGGAAGAAGGAATAAATTTATTAATAGCAAATTATTATGTTTATACAAGAGAGAGAATAAAAGATTTAGAATATATAAAAAATGGAAAGGTAGATATTAATAAATTTGTAGAGGAAATTTCTAAAGTAACAGGTTCATACATAAATTTAGGAAAAAGTAGTTGGCAATTTAGACAATTAACTGAAATGTTAACACAAGAACTGGTAGAAAATAGCCATTTGCTAGAAGGTACTGGTGAAAGAAGAGAGCAAATAAAACAAGATATATGTAAAGAAATAAATACTGCTATTGAGGTTAAATCTAGAAAATATGCTTTAGGTTTAAATGCCAAAGATGTAAGGTATATATCACAATTTGAAGAACCTTATATAACTTTAAACACAAATCAAGAAGAAAAATTAATAAATAAATTTATAATAAATAATCCGGAAGAGCTAAATTTTGTGAATAAAGTAAGAATAATAGGAAAGATACAAAAAGCAGTTAATTTAAGTCCAGAAATAGTTGCTAAAGTATTGGAAAAGGAATGTAAAGGAAAGTGTAGTGAAAAATTATTAACAGACATTGTAGGTAAATATAGCAAAGCAATTACTAATATAAACGCTATAGAAGAAAAAAATAATATAAATTTTGAAACACCAAGATATGTGCAAGTAGAATTAAACTGCATTCCAAAAAAACGAGCATATTTTGCAAGTTCAGAGCAAGGACAACTTTCTATGTTAATAGTAGATAATGAATCAGGCGAAGTAGATAATGTAAAGCTTAATAGATTTGGTGAATTCTTGCCAGAAAAAGGTATATTTATAAAACAATGTAATAATAATTCAGAAGACATAGAGCAAGGAGTACCTCAAGAAATTAAATATTATCAAAATGTATTCGAAATATACTCAACAGAAACACAAAGAGCTACGTTTATAGCGTTTAATAATACATTGAATCCATTACAAATTGCAGATGGTGAGAGTATTAAAATAGTAAATGGGAAAATAGATAGAAGGGTTAAATTTTTAGAAAATATAAAAGAAGAAATTTTATCTAAAATTATATTCGAAAATGTTGAAGAAAGAATAGAAAAAGAGCAATATTCTAGTATAGATAAAGATAAAAAAATTAATAGAATGTTTTATGATGATTTTATAGAAGAATACAATAGTATAAGAGAAAACTTTCCAGGAATTGATAAGAACGAAGAAGAACTAGGTTATTTATCTGGAAAGCTAATAGATAGAACTTTTAAGATAGAAGATGTACCATATACAGATTATAATGGGATTAATAGTACAGTAAAACTAGAATATGATGTAGAAAGAGAAGAAATAAAAAGAGCTTTTAAGGAACTTGCAAGGGCAAAAAGAGTTGGCGAAAATACAGACCATACGTTATATTTAAGAGAAAAAATAAATGAGGAAGTATTTTATATTAATAGTATATTGAATACAGCGAGAGAACATACAGATATATTTGTTAATGAGCAAGATAAAACTTCTAGAGAACAATTTTTACAAAGTGCTATAAATATAACTAAAAAAGATACAAGAACAAGTACAATACAAAGCCAAATAGAACAAATGCAATTGTTAGCAAAAAACACACAAGAAAAAAATATAGAGACAGAAAAAAGAGATAGATAGGAAGCAGAAATTTTTATATACAGAGTACTTCATAATTACATAGATTAAAGCGACTTACACTTGTTTGCAGAGAAAAAAGCATATTAGATTTTATTCTAATATGCTTTTTTCTAATTATTTATTTTCTAAACTAGAATATTTTTTTAGTTTTTCATAAACAAGGTAATTAACAGTTCCTATAGGAAATTTTCCGTTTTTATCTTTAGTGCCAGCAGGTACACCTGTTAATAATTCTATCCCTTCATCAATTGTAGAGATTGCATATATATGGAATAAATTATTTTTTACAGATTCTACAACTTCATCATCTAAATGAAGATTTCTTACATTTTGAATAGGAATAATTACACTGTGGCTACCATCTAAACCTCTATCCTTACATATTTGGAAGAATCCTTCAATTTTTTCGTTAACTCCACCAATAGGTTGTATTTCACCTTTTTGGTTTACAGATCCTGTAACTGCAAAAGATTGGTTAATAGGAATACCAGATAAACTAGAAAGTAGAGCATATAGCTCTGTACTAGAAGCACTATCGCCATCTACACCATTATATAATTGTTCAAAACATATACTTGCAGTTAATGCAAGAGGGAAGTCTTGTGCAAATTTTTGTCCTAAATAGCCAGTAAGAATTAGAACACCTTTAGAATGAGAAGAACCAGAAAGGTCAACTTCACGTTCTATATTTACAATTCCTTGTTTACCAGCATAGGTATTTGCTGTTATTTTTGTAGGTTTTCCGAAAGAATAGTCACCAATTGTTAAAACTGTAAGACCGTTTATTTGGCCTACTTCACTTCCAGAAGTATTTATTAATAAAGTATTTTCTTTTATCATTTCTAAGTAATGAGTATCATATTTTTTTACACGTTCAATTCTTTCTTTTAAAGCTTTATGAATAAATTTATCTGTAATTAACTTAGAACGACTAAGTTTTGCCCAAGTTGCAGCTTCACCAATAATTTCAGATAAATCATTAAACTTAGTAGAAATTTTTTCCTTATCATTAGCAAGAACAGTAGCGTAGTCAACTAAGCTTGCTACACCAGTTCTATCAAGCTGAGGAAGCCCTTCTTTTTCGCAGAAACCGTGAGCAAATCTAGCAAGTTTTACCATGTTTTCAGAATTACGAGGAGCATCATCTTCAAATTCAACTTTTATTTTAAATAGTTTTCTAAAATCATTATCTATAGCAAGTAAAGTATGATAAATATTACTATTACCAATTATAATAACCTTTAATTCTAAAGGAATAGGTTCAGGTTTTAAAGAAATCATTACCATAGAAGAATGTTGTTCAGAAGCATTTTCTATATTTAATTCTTTTACCTTTAAAGCCTTTTTTAAAGATTCATAACATAAACTATTTTGTATAATATCATCAGCTTGGAAAATTATATAACCACCATTTGCCATATGAAGTAAACCAGGTTTTAGCATAGTATGATCTGTTTTTAAAGCACCATAATAATTTTCGTATTCAAGACGACCAAATAAGTTTGGGTAAGAAGTGTTAGAATCCATTATAACAGGAGAACCTTCTAAATTACTATTATCTATAAATAGGTTAACTCTATAATTAAGCCAAGGAGCAGGAGGTTCTGTTCTTGGAGCATTTTGAGTTTGATTATTATTGTTTTCAGAAGTAAAGGCAGAAATGTTTCTTAAAATATCAGTTTTTACATCATTTAAAAACTTAGTAATTTTCTTATTTCTTTTAAATTTTGATTTTATATTGTTTATATGAACATTTATAGTTAGTAAAGCAATATTAGATTGCCATTCTTCTATTTTTTTGTCAGCTTCTTTTTCAATTGCCTTAATCTCGCTAATAGCCTCTATTATTTGTTCTTGAACAATACCAGATTTACTTTCAAATTCTTTTTTTATATTTTCATCTAATTTGTCAAACTCTTCTTCTTCAATTGTTTTACCATTAATTACAGGCATCATATAAATGCCATTTTGGGCACTTTTAACAAAAAAACCATTTTGCATAGCTTTTTTGTTTAATTCGTCCATCAAGTTATTTCTTTTTTCTTCGAATTCTTGTCTTATAAGAGTTTTTTCTTTTTCGAAATCCTCATTATTAAAGGTATTTTTTATATCTACTTTAATATCTTTTATAAAACTATCCATAGTGTTTTTAAATTCTTTTCCTTGACCAGCAGGAAGAGAAACAGCAATAGGTTCATTTGGTCTATCAAAATTATAAATATAACACCAATCATTTGGAATTTTTTTCTTTTTCGCAATTGTATCTAAATAATTTTTAGTATACATTGTTTTACCAACACCGCTAGGTCCTTCTATATAAATATTGTAACCTTTAACATTTACATTAAGACCAAATTCTAAAGCTTTAATACCACGCTCTTGACCAATTCCAGAAGTAATAGGTTCTAAATTTTCTGTAGTCTCAAAATCAAAAAAGTTTGGATTACACATTACTCTTAAATCCTTGTAATTTAATTCATTTTTTTTCATTTGTTTTCCTTCTTTCCTTATAAATCTTTTGTCATAATAATTGCAGAATCTTTATTTTTATAATATTTTTTTCTGAAGCCAACATTTTTAAAACCATATTTTAAGTATAAATTAATTGCAGGTAAGTTATTTTCATTTACTTCTAAAGTAATAGAAGAGAAATGTTGGTTTTTGGCAGTTTGAATTAGTTTTTCTAGTAATTTGCTACCAATACCAGATTGTCTATTTGATTTTTTTACAACAATATCTGTAATATGTACATCATCTACAGATTTCCAAATACCTGCAAAACCTAAAATATTATTATCCAATTTTGCAACAAAATATTCTGAACTAGAGTTTTTTAGCTCATCTTCTAAAATATCATATGTCCAAAAGTCATCATAATCACTAATTAAAATATCTTTTATTAAAGATAAGTCATAATCTGTCATATTATATATTTCTAAACTCATATTAATTATCCTTTATTTAATTTTTTATCTAATTCAATTTCTGCACTAGACTTTTTTAAGTATAGTGGGGAAAGGCTAAGTTCTTCTTTAGAAGTACAATTATAATATTTATAATTAGCAGCCTTTGCAACCGAAATTGAACTAGAATTATTATTAGCAGATATAGAGCAATTATTAAAAGTACTTTTTAATAATTCAGAATAAAGTTCTGCTCCAGAGCCAACAAAAGTAATTGGCAAATTATAATAATTATTTAACATAGTTAATACATTATTAATATTATCTGCAATATAATTATTAATTAAAGAATAATGAGAATTTTCATATTTAAATAATCCTGCATATACATTGCTATTTTTTGCATCTATTATAGAACATACTAAAGAATTTTCTTCCGAAATAATATTATAAGCTAAACTTTCTAAAGATGAAATACCAATAGCAGGCTTATTAAAATAATCTCTAAAAGCACATATTGTAGAAACACCAATCCTAATACCTGTAAAAGAACCAGGACCTTTAGAACAGGTAAATAAATCGATATTGGACAAATTTAAATTTAAATTTTCTAAAGATTTTTTTATCATCGGCATTAAGTTTTCTGAATGAGTTAATTTGTCAGAAATATGGTCTTCGTATATTAAAGTAGTATCTTCTAAAATAGAAATGCTACAAATATTGCTAGATGTATCTATACTTAAAATTTTCATTTTTACACTTCCTTAATTTAGTTTTATATTTCCAAAACATTCTATATCTAAAATACGATTATTAGAATCTTCAAAATCTCTTGAAAAAGAAATTTTTAAATAAGAATTTGGTAAAATTTCTTCTATTTTTTCACCCCATTCGATAATACAAATGCCATTTGCAAAATATTCATCTCCACCAATAGCATAAAATTCGTCTACATCATCTAATCTATATACATCGAAATGATATATAGGGAAATTTTGAGTATCATATTCGTTTACAATTGTAAAAGTGGGACTAGATAATTCATCTTGCAAATTAAAATATTCTAAAAAACCTTCTGTAAATTTAGTTTTACCAGAACCAAGTTCACCACTTAAAACTATAATATCACCTTTTTTAGAATTAGATGCTATTTTTTGTGCAAATTTTTTTGTTTCTTCTTCAGAATGTGAAATAAATTTTGTCATAATTTTCTCCTTTAAAATATTGTTTTAATTAATCTAAATATTAGTATAAAACAATAAATTTTCACTACAGCTTAATTATATAGGAAGCGAAAACATTTGTAAAGAAAATCGGGAGCTAATTATATGGAAATTTGTAGAAAAATATGATAAAATATGAACACTTTATAAAACTAAAATAATGTAGTTAAATAATAATTTAAACTATTTTACAAGGAGATAAAATATGAGCATACTCGAAAATATAAATTTACCAAAAGACTTAAAAAAACTTAACTTAAAAGAAAAAGAAGAATTGGCAAAAGAAATAAGGAAAGAAATATTAAATATAGTTTCTAAAAATGGTGGGCATTTAGCGTCTAATTTAGGTGTTGTAGAACTTACTATTGCAATGCATTCTGTTTTTAATACTCCAAAAGATAAAATCGTTTGGGATGTAGGACACCAGACATATGTGCACAAAATACTTACAGGCAGAAAAAAACAAATGGAAACTTTAAGAAAAAAAGATGGAGTAGCAGGTTTCCCAAAAAGGGAAGAATCAGAATATGATACTTTTAATGCAGGGCATAGTAGTACATCTATTTCTGCTGCAATAGGAATGGCAAGAGCAAGAGATATAAAAAAAGAAAATTACCAAATTGTAGCAGTAATAGGAGATGGAGCGTTAACAGGTGGAATGGCTTTAGAGGCTTTAAATGATGTAGGAAGTTCTAAAACAAATCTTATTATTATCTTAAATGATAATGAAATGAGTATTTCTAAAAATGTTGGGGGAATTTCAAACTTTTTAAGCAAAATAAGAAGTAGAAAATTTTATAAAAAATCTAATAACACCATAAAGAAAGCAGTTTCTAAAATTCCATGGCTTGGTGATAAAATAATAAAATTAGTACAAGATATAAAATATAGCATAAAGAAAATATTTATATCAAATATGCTTTTTGAAGATATGGGGTATACATATTTAGGCCCAATAGATGGTCATAATATAGAAAAAATAGAAAGTGTTTTAAAAAGTGCTAAAGAAATTGATGGACCGAAACTAATACATGTAATTACTAAAAAAGGAAAAGGATATAAACCAGCAGAAGATAACCCAGACAGATATCATTCAACCGGGCCAATAAATTTAGAAACAGGAAAATCAACAAAAAGTAAAAGTAAAGATTATTCTAAAGTTTTTGGAGAAAAGCTAGTAAAATTAGCAGAGGAAAATGAAAATATTGTAGCTATAACAGCATCTATGAAGGATGGAACAGGTTTAAAAGAATTTTCGGAAAAATTTAAAAATAGATTTTTCGATGTGGGGATAGCAGAAGGTCATGCAATATGTATGGCAGGTGGAATGGCAACAAATAATATTATCCCTGTAGTACCAATTTATTCATCTTTTTACCAAAGAGGATATGACCAAGTTATACACGATATATGTATGCAAAATTTACATGTTGTTTTATGTTCAGATAGAGCAGGAATTGTAGGAGCAGATGGTGAAACCCACCAAGGAATTTTTGACTTATCATTTTTTAATATAGTTCCAAATTTAGTAATTATGGCTCCAAAAAATTTTAAAGAATTAGAAGATATGCTAGAATTTGCAATAAAATATAATGGACCAATATATATAAGATATCCTCGTGGAGGAGAAGAAAATATAAACATAGTTCATGAAGACAACATAGAACTAGGAAAAGCAGAAAAATTATCAGACGGAAATGATTATACTATAATTGCAATAGGAAAAATGGTACAAAGAGCATATGAAGTATCAAATATATTAAAAAAAGAAAAAATAGGTGTTAAAGTAATAAATGCTAGATTTTTAAAACCATTGGATGAAGAAAATATTATTAACTGGATAGGAGATAGTAAGATATTAACTCTAGAAGATAATATAGTAAAAGGTGGACTTGGAAGTACAATAATAGAACTATTAAATAAATACAACAAAACAAACGAAATAAAAACATTGGGATATCCAGATGAATTTATTAAACAAGCAACAGTAGATGAAATAGAGAAAAAATATAATTTAGACACAGAAAGTATTTTAAATACAATTAGAAAGTGGAGTAAATATGAATAAAAAGGATATATTAGAAGGATATAATAAAGAAGAACAAATTCTAATTTCTAAAATGCTAGACAAAATGGAAGAAGCAAAACAAAAGAATAAATTAACAAATACAGATTTTCAAGATGAATATAAAATGAGTATATGTTTAGAAACATTAAAGAAAATTAAATGTGATAAATACATTTTATATGGTGGATATGAAGAAGCAGAAAGAAAAATTATTATTTTTTACCCAGAGAAGTTTAAATTTATTATAGAAGAGGGAAAATATACAAATAAAATGTGTGCAATAAGAATAATTTTACCAAACGAGTTATACAATAATTATACACATAAAAATTATCTTGGAATGCTAATGAAATTAGGAGTTGTAAGAGAAAAAATAGGAGATATTTTAGTAAGAGAAGATGGTGCAGATATAATTATTTTGCCAGAAATAAGTAAATATTTAATTACGAATTTACAAAGCTTAACAAGACTAAAAAAATCTAAAATACATGAAATAGAAATTAACAAAATAAACAAAGTAGAAACAAAAACAAAAGAATATAACATTATTGTTTCGGCATTAAGATTAGATAATGTAATAGCAGAACTTGCAAAAGTTTCTAGAACGCAAGCAAAAGAATTAATAGAAAAAGAAAGAATATTTATAAATTTTAAAAATGAAATAAAAAGTACAAAACTAGTAAACGAAGGGGATTTAATAACAATTAGAGGAAAGGGAAGATTTAAAATTTCTGAAATTATTGGAAACACACAAAAAGGAAAGTATATATTAAAAATAGAAAAATATGTATAAAATGTAAAGAATTAAGTAAGAATACTTGAAAAGTATTCTTTTTTGTTATAGAATTACTACGATCAAATAGTAGGTCAAATTTTTGTATGCCTATAAGGCAAAAAAAGAATGGAGGAATTATAATGTCAATTAAAGTAGGTTTTAACGGATTTGGAAGAATTGGAAAATTAGCATTCCAAGCAGCTTTAGAGAAAGGTGATGAAGTAAACATCGTTGCTATAAATGATCCTTTTATAACAGCAGATTATATGGCTTACATGGTTAAATATGACACAATGCATGGAAGATTTAATGGAACAATCGAAGCAAAAGAAAATTCTTTAGTAGTAAATGGAAAAGAAATAAAAGTATATAATGAAATGGATCCACATAACATACCATGGGGAGAATTAGGTGTAGAATACGTATTTGAATGTTCAGGAGTATTTACAACAATGGAAAAAGCAGGAGCACACTTAGAAGCAGGAGCTAAAAAAGTAGTTATAAGTGCACCTTCAAAAGATGCACCAATGTTTGTTATGGGTGTTAATAATGAAACATATGAAACAAGCATGAACATCGTTTCTAACGCATCTTGTACAACAAACTGTTTAGCACCACTTGCTAAAGTTATAAATGATAACTTTGGACTAAAAGATGGTTTAATGTCAACAGTACATGCTACAACAGCTACACAAAAAACAGTAGATGGAGCTTCTAAAAAAGATTGGAGAGGTGGACGT
>CATZPY010000010.1 GCA_958422985.1 uncultured Clostridium sp. | reverse complement strand
TTTGCTCTTCTTCATTATATAAATACCCATATCTTCCAAAACCGGTATCTATTTTTATATGAATTTTTGGTTTCTTATTCAATCTTTTAATAACATTTATTAAAGCTTCTTTTGCTTCTTTTGACCCAATTGTAATAGTAATATTATTTTTCACCATTTCTTCTAGATCATTTTCTATAGCTGTAGAAGACATCATTAAAATGTCTTCTTTTATTCCATATTCACGTAATTTTATAGCCTCTTCTGTACCTGCAACTGCTAAATATTCAATTCCATTATCTATTAAAAAATTGGCATATTCTTCTAATCCTAATCCATACCCATTTGATTTAACAATTGCTATTATTTTTAATTTTTCATCACTTTTTTTTGCATATTCTTTTATTTGTTTTATATTATGTTTTAAATCTTGCTTTTCTATAACTAAAACTGCCATATTTTCTCCTTCAAGTTATTTTTAATCTATTAATTTATAAAATTTTAATATGCTAATCTTTCTGTTTAACTTAACATACTTTTTATTTTTTATTTCTATTCATTAATAAAGTTCTAACTCTTTTAAAGATTTTTTCAGATATTTTATATAAGTTATATCTTATTGGTGAGTAGTCCATGTGAAGTTCTCCTATAAATTCTGTGAATTCTGCACCAAACCCTTGTTTAAACCTATACAATCCGTATTGAGGATGATTTTCATCAACAACTCCAGAAACTCCTCTTAAGTCATATATGTCATCACCTCTAGAAATTGCTATTTTAATCATTTCCCATTGTAAAAGATAATTTGGCATTAAATTTCTATGTTCATTACTACTTGCTCCATATAGGTACCATGTTTTATTGCCATACATAATAGGAATAACTCCTGAAATTGGCTTACCTTCATAATATGCCATTAATACTTTCATATGTTCTGGTGCTAATGCATCATACATTTGCTCGAAATATTCTAGTGGTCTTATCATAAAACCATCTCTTTTTCCTGTTTCGATCATTATTTTATGAAAGTCTTTTAAATCTTCTTTATTTCCTTCTTTTATTGTAACACCTTTTCTTCCTGCTAATCTTACATTATATCTTGTCTTAGAATGAAACGCTTTGAATACTTCGTCCTCTGTTTTTCCTTTTATATCTAGTCTAAATACATATCTAGGTTGAATTTCATCTCTAAAATCTTTAGCATCATCTTTTATTTTATATCCTAATTTTGTTACTATTTCTCTAAATTCTTTATCATCGCTTTTTATATCTGGCTCTATTTTTAATACCATTGCATGATATTTCTTGGCAAGTTCTTTTGCACCATCTGTTAATTGTTTTAAAACTTCTTCATTGTGAATATCACAAACTGGTCCTCTTGATGAATACATTAAATATCCAAAAATTGGTATTTTTCTAAGTAAGACACTTAAAGAACCTATAATATTATTATTTTCATCTTCTGCTAAAATAATTTCATTTTTCCAAAAGTTTTTTACTTTTCCCCATTCTAAAGATTGTTGAAAATTACATCTTTCATTATGTTCTAAAAATTCTGTATATTTCTTTTTATCTTCTTCACTATTTAAATCTAAAAATCTCAATTTAATTCCTCCAATGTATACTCTATTTTCATTTTCATATTTTACACTAACTATATTTTTTTTACAAGTATTTTTCCCCTATTTAAAGATTAAATAGGGGAAAAGAAATATATGTTTTATTTTAACTTCCGAATTTTTTCTTTAGCAACATCTTGAATTTCCAAAGTTAGTAAATAATAGTAAAAATATTATTATAAAAAATAATATTTCGCTATCTCCACATCCACAAAACATATTTCCAAGTAATCCACCATTATTGCATCCACAATTCATTCCTCTTTCTTCTTGCATACTTACCCTCCTATTCTTTTAATAAAGCTATTAATTATTAATTTTAATTTTTCGCTTTTTTTATATGATATATTATGCTAATTTAATTTTTTATGTTACAATAGATGTATATATTAAATTAAAGAGGTGATTTTGTTGGAATTACTTTCACCTGTTGGTGATTTTGAATGTTTAAAAGCTGCTGTGCAAAATGGCGCCGATAGTGTATATTTTGGAGCAAACAATTTTAGTGCACGAGCTTTTGCCAATAATTTTGATTATGAAACTTTACAAATGGCTATAGATTATGCCAAACTTAGAAATGTAAAAACTCATCTTACATTAAATACATTAATAACTAATGATGAATTTAAATCTGCTGTAGAGCTTGCAAATTTTGCATATAACTCTGGTATTGATGCAATTATAGTGCAAGACTTAGGTTTGGCCTTATATTTAATAAAGAACTTTCCAGGTTTAGATGTTCACGCTAGTACTCAAATGACTATACATAATTTAGAGTGTGCACAAACTATGCAAAAATTAGGTTTTAAACGTGCTGTACTAGCTCGTGAATTATCTATTCCAGAAATTTATGATATATGTAAAAATACAAATATAGAAATAGAAACTTTTATTCATGGTGCATTATGTCTTTCTTATTCTGGACAATGTTTAATGTCTAGTATGATTGGTGGTCGTTCAGGAAATAGAGGAAAATGCGCTCAACCTTGTAGATTACCTTATAAAGTAAAAGGCTATGATAATTCTTTAAATTACCTATTAAGTCCAAAAGATTTATGTGGGTTAGAATTTATTCCTGATTTAATAAAAGCAGGAGTTTCATGTTTAAAAATAGAAGGTAGAATGAAATCTCCAGAATATGTAGCTACCGTTACCAGAATTTATAGAAAATATATTGACAAATACTTAAATAATGATAATTACGAAATAGAAGAATCTGATAAAAATGATTTGTTACAAGTATTTAACCGTGGTGGATTTTCTACTGGGCATTTAAAAAGTTCACCTAATACAGATTTTATATTTCCAAGTAAGCCAAACAATGCAGGTATATATATAGGTAATATTTCACACTATAATAGTTCTAAAGGATATATAAATGTTAATTTAAATAATTATATTTCAATTGGTGATACTATTTCATTAGATAATGGTAATAAAAAATATACAGTGTCTGAATTAATGATAAACACCAAAAATATTAATTCTGGTTTTACTGGTCAAAAAGTTACTATTGGAAGATTAAAAGGTAATATTAATGTAGGATCTAAAGTTTATAAATTGTCAAGCAAAGATTTAACAAATAAAGCTCATTCTTCTTATGAAAATAATATTGAAAATAAGAAAATACCTTTAAATGCAAACATAACTATAAAAGAAAACGAACCTATTTCTTTAATTGTTTCTACCTTAAATACACCTGGTAGCATTTACAACAATATAACTGTTGCAGAGAAATCTGAATTAGTTCCTGTCGTTGCAATTAATAAACCATTAGATGTTGATAGAGTTATAGGTCAATTAAGTAAAACTAATAATACTCAGTTTGAGTTTAAGAATATACAAGTAACCTTAGACTCTAATTTATTTATTACTAAAATTAGTGCAATAAATGACTTACGCAGAAAAGTTCTAGCTAAAATTGAAACTTTAGCATTAAATACCATGAGAAAAAATTTAGATATCACATATACTAACCCATCTTCAAGTAATTCACATATTGATAAAAAAGAAGTTTCTGTATGTTTTAATATTTTAAATCCTAGTTATTCTTATGAAGATTTAACTAGCTTTGCTAAAGCTTATATACCATTAAAATATTTCTATGATAGCAAATATGCTCCTTGCATTCACGCTATTTCAAAAAAAGCTAAGCTTTATATTTATCTGCCAGTTATTATAAAAGGAAATTATAAGAATTTACTTGCAAATTATATAAAAATGGCCATAGAAAATTATTCTATAGAAGGTTTTGTTTTTTCTAATATTGGGAATATCGAATTTTTAAAACATCTACAAAAAAAGTACAATAGAGATTTTAAGCTTATTGGAAATTACACTTTAAATGTTTTTAATGCTAACACAGTTAAAGAATTACTAGATATGAATGTGGATATAATAGGCATATCTCCGGAATTAAATAAGTCTTCTATTATGTCTTTATGTTCTAATTATGGAGATAATTTAGAAATATTTGCATATGGTAATGTTCCACTTATGAATACTAATTATTGTTTTCTTGGTAAATCTAATAAATGTTACCCAGATTGTTCTAAAAAATGTTTTAATTCGAACGAAAAATTCTTTTTAGAAGATAGAATTGGTTTTAATTTTAGGTTTATACCAGATAATATTCAAACTGTTACAACTATTTTTAATAGTAGAATAACTTCTATAGAAACTAAAGATTTTAACATTGGTTCTTTAAGAATAAATTTACTTGATGAAACAATTGACGAAATAAATAATATTATTAGTACTATAAGTTTAGGAAATAGACTTGAAGGCAATATGTATACAAATGGTAATTTAAATAGAGATATTTAATTTTAGAGCAGGAAATAATATTCCTGCTCATTTCATTATATTGGATTACTACTTAGTTTTATAATTAAATTCATATCATCATCTTTAGCTGCTTTATTCTTCCTTATTGCACCACATTTTTCACATTTAAAAACAATTACATATCCTTTTTTAGAATTTAATTCTATTCCTATTGGTTTTAATTTTCCATGGCATTTCTCTTCTCTATCACCTGGGTTTATATCTACATGTTTAGAATATAAGCAATATGGGCAATGATTTCTACAAGAATATTCTAATTTATGTACCAATTTTCCACAATTTTCACATACAAATTCTTCATCTATTTCTGTAAATTTACTATTTTTTATCATATTTTAGCTCCTAATATTTAAAATCTCCATTTCCTAAGAATTCTCTTAATAATGAATTTGTTGGTATTAATTCTTTTGGTATTTCTTTAAAATATTGTAAAATTTCGCATAATCTTTTAGCTTCTGAATATTCTTCTTCTGAACCATCTATTTCCTTTAATAATGGCAATGCCATAGTTTTTAATACAGACATTTCGTATACTAAAGATGTATTAAACATTACATCTGCCTGTTCTTGATATGGGAATATATTTTTCTCTTCTCCTCTATTCACTGAAGGCCACATTTTTAGTGTATGAAGGGCAGAATATCCTCTAAATTGGTAATCCCTTACGATTCTTCTTATTAGTCTTGAATCTGTTGTTGATATTCTATTAAAATAATCTATATTTAATACAGTTAAAGCACTAATATAAATTTTAAACTTATTTTCTTTTGGGATACTTTCTGTTAATTTATCATTTAAGCAATGAATTCCCTCAATTACCAAAACGTCATTTTTATTTAATTTTAACTTTTCTCCTCTATATTCTTTATGACCTGTATGGAAGTTAAATGAAGGTGTTTCTACTTCTTCTCCATTTAATAATTTTAATATTTGGTCATTAAATAGATTCATATCTATTGCATTTATATCTTCAAAATCGTAATTTCCATCTGCATCTTTTGGTGTATCTTCTCTTTCTACAAAATAATTATCTACAGATATTGTTACAGGTCTTAAACCATTTAATTCTAATTGTAATCCTAATCTTTGTGCAAAAGTTGTCTTTCCTGAAGATGATGGACCTGCTATCAAAATTACTTTTGCATTTTTATTCTGAGCTATTTTATCTGCAATTTGTGCTATCTTCTTTTCATGTAATGCTTCATCTAATAATACTATATGTTTTGCTTCACCATTTTCTATTTTAGTATTTAGTTTATATAAAGTGTTTATATCTAATAGCCTATGTATATTTTCATAATCTTGTAGGGCTGATAATAATTTTGGATTATCTTCAAATGGTTGTAATTTTGTTATATCTTTTCTATTAGGATATCTTATAATAAATCCATGTTTATATTTTTCTAGTTTAAATATCTTCATATATTTTGTAGATATCGGCATAACACCATAAAAATAATTATAATAGTCTTCACAATAATATAGCGTAACATGATTTCTTTCTTCTATATCTTTTTGAAGTATACCTTTTAAGGTTTTATTTTTTTCATAAAATTCATTTGCTTCTTCTTTAGACATTATAACTTTTTCTATTGGCAAATCTTTTTGTAAAATTTCATTCATTTTATTGGTAATTGCTTCTAACATTTCATCTGTAACTTTCATGTTATCTATTTCGAAAAACATAGAGTTTGACAATTGGTAGTCAACTGTTAGTAAAGCTTTAGGATACAATTCTGAAAAAGCCTTTGCCATAATATAATTTAATCCTCTTATATAGATTCTAAGTCCATCTTTATCTGATATATCTATAAATTCTATATTTGTATCTTCTTTTAAAGTATGATTTAATGATTGTATTTGGTTATTACATATGCAAGCAATTATGTGCTCATTACATTCTTTTTCGAATAGTTCTATAACTTTTTTAGGTTCTTGTATTTCTATAATTTTATCTTTATATGTTATTTTCATAGCATTCTTCCTTTCGTTTTTACTACATAATATTTTATATTATATTATTTATTAAGTCAAACTATTCTTAAATTCTGGTACATATTCTTCTTCATGTTCACCTAAATCTTGCATATAACCATTTTCTATTCCAATTTCATATATATAATCTTCTATATCTTCATACTCTTTTATATTTATTTTTCTATTTAGTTCTTTTATTTCTTTTGCTTTATATGTTGGAAAATATTGTGCCATAATACTTATATATACCTCATCATCTATATTTTCTTTTATCCACTTTAATACATTTTTTGTGTTTTGAGTTTCATTTGGCAAAATAAGATGTCTTATAATTAATCCTTTTTCGATTATTCCATTTTCATTTAATTTAGGTGCTCCTACCTGGTTATACATTTCTTTTATCGCTTCTGTTGTTACTTCAAAATAGTTATTCACATTAGAATATTTTTTTCCTAAATGATTATTTGAATATTTAAAATCTGGTAAATATACATCTATATATCCTTTTAATAATTGCAATGTTTCTATATTTTCATAGCCATTTGAATTGTATATTATTGGTATATTTAAGCCTTTTGATTTCGCAATCTTAATTGCCTCTATAATATGGTAAACATACATTACTGGTGTTACTAAATTTATGTTATGTGCTCCTTTATTTTGTAAATTTAGCATACTATTTGCTAAAAAATTTACACTAGTTTCCTCCCCCATTCCTTCCTGGCTTATTTTATAATTTTGACAAAAAACACAATTAAAATTACAATTAGAAAAAAATATTGTTCCAGAACCTTTTGTACCACTTATACAAGGCTCTTCAAAATGATGTAACGATACTAATGATATTTTTACTTTATCTGTAGCCTTACATTTCCCAATTTTTCCTTTTAACCTATTTACATTACATTTGTGCGGACATAATTTACATTCTTCTAATCTTTCTAACATATTTTCACCTTTTAGCTTTTTCGAACTTTTGTTCGTTTGTATTTTAAAAATAAAATACAAGTTTCCTTGTACTTTATTGGTGGGCAGGGATGGATTCGAACCATCGTACTCAAATGAGAACAGATTTACAGTCTGCCGCCTTTAGCCACTCGGCCACCTACCCATATTAAATAAAAAAATGGTGCTCCCTCAAGGATTCGAACCTTGGACCCACCGGTTATGAGCCGGTTGCTCTGACCAACTGAGCTAAGGGAGCTTATCAACGAGATTTAGTATACTATCTTTTATATAATATGTCAATACTTTTTAAATTATTTTTTTATTTTTTTCATAAAATTTGTCTAAAAATACTATACTACCTAAAACTAGGCAATATAGTATTTATAGTTTCTAGTTTTCTGCTTTTCCTTCTGGAAGTGCTGGGACTTCAAGAACGACTCTAATGCTCATAATATATTTAATTGTTCTTACAAATTTGCTGTTCTTAATTCTTTGCCATAAAGTTGGCTTAGCCTCAAATGTTTCTGTTACATATTGTTCTTTTTGTGTTTTTTGCTCTTTTGCTTTCTCTACATTTGGATTTTCAGCAATTGCGGCAACATTAACTTGTTTTTCTTTCTTTTCTTTTTTTGCTTTAACTTTTTTAGCTTTTTGAACTGGTTCTGTAACAGTTTCTACTTGTTCTTCTATTATTTCTTCTATTGGTGCTGGTATTTCTTTTAATGCATCTGCTATTTCAAGTCCAATATAGCTTAATGCTTTTGATCTATCTTCAATTCTTTCCATATCTATTTCAATATGTAAATTTGATTCCAAATTAGAAATTCTTGCTTTTAATAGTTTTAAAGCATCTTTGTAATGTTCTGTTTCTTTGCTTCTGCTTCTTCCGATAATTAATAATGTATTTATTATATCTTCGTCAAAATCTGCTCCAGCTTCTTTTACACTATCTTTCCAATTTTTCTCTTTTGTATCTACCTTATTTAGAAGATCTTTTAATTTTCCACCTAAGCTTATATTTAATTCTCTTTGTCTTATTAAAGTTTCTATTTGCTTAGTATTATCTTCGAATTGGCTTGTAGCAAATTCTACTAAATCAAAAGCAGCATTATATACACTTGCAGGGAAATTTTGTTTCTTTGGATATTCTACCAAATATGTTTTTATAGCTTCTACTAAATCCTTAAAATAAGTATCATCATCTAATTGAATAATTTGTTTCTTACTTTTAGGATTAATCATTTTATGAACTTTTTCTATATTTGATAATATCTTCTCCTCAGTTATTACCATTCTAACATTTACTATGCCAGATCTAGACATGTAAATTCCCTCCTTCATCATACGTAATTCCAAAAACTAAGTTTATTATACATCTTTATGCATAAATCTACAATGATTTTGTCTTTAATTATTTATTTCTTTTTTGTAACAACATTGTAATATTACTGTAACATTACTTTGCTATCCCAGATATTGCTATCTTTTCTATTTCCTTATACATTACTTGTATATCTATCTTTTCTTCTAATTTTAATTTATATATTAGGCAAGAACTAGTAAGACTAAAAATTTCTGAAGCTATAACTTCTGGGTTTTTATCTATTATTTCTCCTTTTTCTATTCCTTCCCTAACAATATCTTCTACTATACTTAAATATTCAAATACATATTTTCTACTTCTTTTGTTTCTCTCTTCTTTTCCCCACATTTGGCTAAGAACTATTGTAATTAAGCTTTCATATTTTACTATTACTTTTATTTGAATTAAAATTATAGCTCTTATTTTATCTATGTAATTAGAAACTTTATCTGTTTTTATTTGAATACTATTTTTTAAAAGTTTCATTCCTTCTTCTACTAAAAAATTAAATATTTCTTCTTTACTAGAAAAATGATAATACAAAGTACCTTTTGCAACACCTACTGTAGCAGTTATTTCTTCTATACTTGTAGCTTCGTAGCCTTTATCTGCAAATAATTGCATGGCTGTTTCGAATATTTTTCTTTTTGTTTTATTCATTAACATATCTCCTATTTCTTTTAAATTTTAAAATAAAGAAATTTCTAATCTTAGTCCATCTACTTACTTTAACTACTAAATAAAATTTATTTGAATCCTTTTCTTCCATTTTTTTCTCCTTTGTACAAACTCCTTTTTAGTTTACTATAATTATTAATTTTTATCAATACACTTTCTCTATTTTTCCAATTAAGTCTATTCCTTCGTTATCTATAATTTTTACTGTAACTATTTTATTTTGCAAATTATTTGTATTTTCTTGTATTTTTACCATTATATAATTAGTAGTATGTCCTTTATAATATCCCTTTTCAAATTCTTCTATTAATACATCTAGATTTTTATTTATATATCTTTTATTTTGCTCTATTTCATTTTTATCAGATAATTCTATTAATTTCTTACTTCTTTCTTCTTTTATATTTCCATCAATTTGGTTTGGCATTTTTTCAGCTTTTGTACCATGTCTTGGAGAATATTTAAACACATGCATCTTATAAAAATTTATTTCTTTTAAGAAATCATATGTAGCATTAAATTCTTCCTCTGTTTCCCCTGGAAATCCTACAATAATATCTGTAGTTAAAGCTACATTAGGATATGTTTTTCTTAGTAACTCTGTAGCTTTTTTAAAATCTTCAGTCGTATAATGCCTATTCATCCTTTTTAAAGTTTCGTTACATCCACTTTGCAAAGATAAGTGAAAATGATCACAAATTTTATCTAATTTACTTAGTCTTTTTACAAATTCTTCTGTAATTAACGTTGGTTCTAATGAACTTAGCCTAATTCTTTCTATTCCATCTATTTTATTTATCTCTTCTAATAAATTTATTAGTCCTATATTTTCTTCTAAATCTTTTCCATATGATGCAACATGAATTCCTGTTATTACAATTTCTTTTATACCTTTTTTCGCTAAGTCTTCTACTTCTTTCTTCACATTTTCTATTTTTCTACTACGTATACGTCCTCTTGCATATGGAATTATACAATATGTACAAAATTGATTACAGCCATCTTGTACTTTTATTGCAACCCTATTCTTATCTGTATAATTTACACTTCCAAAATCTACAAATTGTTTTTGATGCATAACATCTGATATATATGTTTTTGGATTTCTTTCTTTAATTTCTTCTTCAACATATTTTATAATCTCTGTTTTTTCACTTATTCCTAAGATTAAATCTATGTCTTTTATTTCTTCTAGCTTATCCTTAGCAACTTGTGCATAGCATCCTACAGCTACTACAATAGCTTCTGGATTTAATTGCTTTGTCCTTCTAATCATTTGCCTAGATTTTTTATCTGAAATGCTAGTTACTGTGCAAGTATTAATTATATAAATGTCTGATTTTTCTGTAAAATCAACTATTTCATATCCTTTTTCTAAAAATGCCTGGATCATTCCATTTGTTTCATATTGATTAACTTTACAACCTAATGTATAGAATGCTACTCTCATTTTATTTCCTCTTTCTAAAAATTTATAGTTATTATACCAGTGAATTTACTTTTTTTCAAGTTAAAGTATCTTTGCATATAATTCATAAGTTTTCCTTCCAAATGTAGATTATAAAAAGTGTACAGTATGCCATAATTCTTTAGTACACAAAAAAGCGAACCTAAGATTTTCTAACAAATGTAAATTCTAAGAAAATCTAAGGTTCGCTATAATTCTCTAGTACAGAAAGTTCTCCTACTAGGAGAACTTTCCTACTACACAAAAAATAATCTGTTAAGATATAACAGATCATTTTTTATAATTATTCTTCAGTTTTAGTTGTTTCTTCTGCTACAGTAGCTTCTGCTTTAACTTCTTCTACAACTGGTTCTTCTTCTACAGCTGTTTTTACTGTAATTTCTTTATTTTCAATTCTAGCACCAATTTGTTCTTTAGTTTTAGCAGCTTTACCTACTCTATCTCTTAAATAATATAATTTAGCACGTCTTGCTTTACCTACTCTTACTAATTCTACTTTTTCTACTAATGGTGAATGAATTAAGAATGTTTTTTCTACACCAACACTAGAAGCTATTCTTCTAACTGTAAATGTAGCATTTAATCCTCCACCTTGTTTCTTTATAATGATTCCTTCAAATACTTGGATTCTTTCTCTGTTTCCTTCTTTTATTCTTTGGTGAACTCTTACAGTGTTTCCAACTTTAAGAACTGGTATCTTATCTTTTAAGTGTTCATGCTCTATTGATTTTATGATATCCATTATTTACTTCCTCCTTCTTTTAAATTTTTATATTCCTTTAACATTTCTCTTTCTTCATATGATAAGTTAATTTCTTTTAATAAGTCTGGTCTTTTTAAATATGTATTTATTATTTCTTGTTTTTTTCTCCATTTTCTAACATTTTCATGATGACCAGATATTAATACATCTGGAACACTTTTCCCTAAAAATGTTTCTGGTCTAGTGTATTGTGGATATTCTAAAAGTCCGTTTGTAAAAGATTCTTCTTCAACAGAGTCTTCTTTTAAAACCCCCTTTACATATCTGCTAACACTATCTATTAAAACCATTGCTGGTAATTCACCACCAGTTAATATATAATCACCTATAGAAATTTCCTCATCTACGATTTCATCAATTACTCTTTGGTCAATACCTTCATAATGTCCACAAAGCAATATAATGTTTTCTTCTTTGGCTAAATCTTGTACAATTTGTTGATTTAAAGTTTTTCCCTGTGGTGACATGTATATAACTTTAGCATTATTACTTTTTACAGAGCAATATGCATCATATACAACATCTGGTTTTATAACCATACCTGCTCCACCACCATATGGAGTGTCATCTACTTTTTTATATTTATCTTTAGAAAAATCTCTAATATTTATTAAATTAATATCTATTAGACCTTTTTCTTTTCCTCTTCCAATTATGCTTTCATCCAATGCTGAAAACATTTCTGGAAAAAGAGTTAATACATCAAATTTCATTTAATTCTCCTATATTAATCCTGGTATAATTTTTATTACCATTTTTTTATTCTTCAAATCAACTTCTTTTACAACTTCAGCTATTGCTGGAACTAATATTTGCTTTCCGAGATTGTCTTTTACTACATATACATCATTACTACCAGTTGGAAATACATCTTCTATTTTTCCTAAATATTCATCATTGTCTGAATATACATTAATTCCTATTAAGTCTACAATATAGTATGTATCTTCACCTAGTTCTTCTTGGCTTTTCTTTTCTATTTTCAAATAAAAGTTTCTGTATTTTTCTGCCTCTTCTATTGAGTCTATTCCTTCAAGCTTTAGTAAAACCTGGTTTTTATTATATCTTACTTGCTCAATTTTCACTCTTTTAAGTTCGCTTTTAAGCTGTATATATATATACTTTAACTCTTCAAATTTACTAATATCATCTGTAAAAGGATTTACTTTTACTACACCTTTTAATCCATTTGTATTAACAATTTGTCCAATCTCTATGTATTCCATATTAACCCCTTTTAGTTAATGAATTCAATTGTAACTTTTTTGTCTTCTTTTGATGCTATAGATTTCATTATTGATCTTATAGCTCTTGCTACTCTTCCTTGCTTACCAATAACTTTTCCCATATCATCATCTGAAACTTTTACTTCGTATACAACTGATTTTTCACCATTCAATTCTTTAATAGATACTGCTTCAGCATTATCTACTAAATTTTTTATCATTATCTCTAAAACTTCCTTCATTTGTTAATCCTCCTGCATTAGTCTTTGTTTGCTAAGTCTATTAATTTTTTAACTGTATCTGTAGGTTTTGCTCCGTTTTTTATCCATGTTTTAGCAGCTTCTTTATCTAAAACTATTGTTGATGGTTTTGTCATTGGATCATATGTTCCTATTTTAGCTATAACTTTTCCATCTCTTGGACTTCTAGAGTCTGCTACTACTATATGATAAAAAGGTGCTTTTTTCTTTCCTTCTCTTTGTAGTCTTATTTTTACCATTTATTTCACCTCCTAAAAATCTAAGTATCTATTATTAATTTTTATTAATAATCTACATTTTAAAATCTTTTAAATTATTCATGTTTAGATTTTTCATCATATTCTTCATTCCTTTTCCTGTTTTTATTTTCTTCATCATCTTTTGTGTTGTTTCGAATGAAGTCATGAATTTATTAATTTCTTGTACAGATGTACCGCTACCACTTGCTATTCTTTTTCTTCTACTTGCATTTAATAGCTTTGGATTTCTTCTTTCTTTATTTGTCATAGAACAAATAATAGCTTCTATTCTATCAAATTCTTTGTCATCTACTTTTATATCTTTAAGTTGATTCATTCCTGGAATCATTTTTATTAAAGATGAAAAAGAACCCATCTTTTTTACTTGTCTTAATTGCATTAAATAATCATTCAAATCAAAATTTTGCTTTTTTAATTGTTCTTCCATCTTTTTAGCTTCTTCTTCATTAAATGATTCTTCTGCTTTTTCTATTATTGAAAGCACATCACCCATTCCCAAAATTCTTGATGCCATTCTATCCGGATGAAATTGTTCTATATCACTTAATTTTTCACCTGTTGCAATATATTTTATTGGCTTACCTGTTACTTTCTTTACAGATAATGCTGCACCACCACGAGTGTCACCATCTAACTTAGTTAGTATTATTCCATCTAATCCAACTTTTTCATTAAATGTTGTTGCTACGTTTACAGCATCTTGACCTGTCATACTATCTACTACTAGTAAAATTTCTTGTGGTCTTACACTTTGCTTTACATTTTGTAATTCTTGCATTAGTTCTTCATCTATTTGAAGTCTTCCTGCAGTATCTAGTATTATTACATCATTTAATTTTCTTATTGCTTCATCAATTGATCTTTTTGCTATATTCACAACATTTTTAGAGTTTTCATCACTAAAAACTGGTATATTAAGCTGTTTTCCTACTACTTGAAGTTGTTTTATAGCTGCTGGTCTGTATACATCACAAGCAACTAATAGTGGTTTTTTACCTTGCTTTCTTAAAATGTTAGCAAGTTTTCCAGCTGTTGTTGTTTTACCAGAACCTTGTAAACCAACTAACATTATTACTGTTGGAGCATTTGGTAAAAATGTTAGTTTACTTTCTGTTCCACCTAATAATTCTACAAGCTCATCTTTAACTATTTTTATAATTTGCTGACCTGGTGTTAAAGATTTTAATACATCTTGACCTAATGCTTTTTCTTGAATTACAGCTATAAATTCTTTTACTATTTTATAGTTTACATCTGCTTCTAGTAATGCTAATTTAACTTCTCTTAGCATATCTTTTAAGTCGGATTCTGTAACTCTTACTTTTCCCTTAAATTTATTTGTTATATTTTGTAATTTAGAAGATAATCCTTCAAAAGCCATTATTTTCTCCTTAACTTAAATTAATTTTCTCAATTCTATTTTTATAGAATTAATTTTTTCTTTATCATTTATTTCTAAATTATCTAATTTAGTTATTATGTTTTCAATTATTTTTTGCTGTTTTTCATTTTTTTTCATAATGCCTAATTTATTTTCTAAATCATATAATTTAGACTCACCATTTTTTATATTATCTCTTACTGCTTGCCTTGTAATATTATAATTTTCTGCAATTTCTGATAGGGAATAATCATTATTATAATATTGGTCTAATATTTCAAATTGTTTTTCTGTTAAAACATCTTTATATATTTGTGATAATATACTTATTTCTATGTTTTTTTCCACCATTACACCTTCTTTTTTTGTAATGCTATTATACTTTACACTATTTTGATGTAAATGTCAAGAGCTTTACAGTAAAAAATAGCAAGAAATTACGTAAAATCTCCTACTATTCTTATCTACCGGGATTTTAAAGCCTCTTCCCCGCATCCCCTCTATATGTTCAAGCCCCAACAGTGCCATCCATTTCTGGTCCTTGATTAAAATATATTTCTTATTAAAAAACTTTCTTTATCTATTATGTGATTTATAATAAATTTACATTCATCAAGTTGAGGCGTTGCTTGGTTATATTCTTTAACGTCTATATTTCCTTTTATTAGCGTAATTTGTCTTTGCACTTTTTCTAATTCATTATGTTCTAGATAACAAGATAATAAATTTATATTTTTATGCCATTTTTCTTCTATTTCTTTCATTTTTTCATTTATCTTTTCTTCGTTTTTATTTTCGCTTGTCATTTCATTTCTTAAGTTTGATAATTCATTGTTTATATTAAAGAAAACATTTTTTGTATAGTTATTACTTATTAAATCCATACTAAATATAAAAATAACTACTAAAATGCATATAACAATTTCTTTATACATTTTTATTTTTCCTTTCTTTTGCTTGACAATAAAACTCTCCTTCTCCATCTATAGTTACAAGTAATGCTTCTTTAGGTTTTATTTTAAATTTTGCAACTTGTTTTTCTAGCCATTTATAATCTTTTCCTAATTTTCGTAAATTCTCTTCCATTATTACTCCATCTATAACTAAATCATATGCTATTCCTTCATATTCTGGAGTTATATTAAAATCTTTAACTATTACATTTCTTTTTTCTGGTTTAGGAACTACTGTTATTTGTCCACTAGTTTCTAATATAGCATATTCTACATCTCCAATATTAAAAATATTATTAGCTCGTAATCTTTCTTCTAATTCATTTATAGTAAATCTTTCTTTTCGTAATATTTTTTCATCAATTTTTCCTCTATAAATTAAAATGGAAGGCTTACCACATATTATCTCTCTAAATTTTAAACTTTTCATATTTAAAACAGAAATTAGTAAGTGCATAACTAAAAGTCCTAAAATTGGTATTAATCCATTTAAAATTGGAATTCCAACATCTGACATAGGAATAGAAGCTAAATCTGCAATCATAATAGATATTGCAAGTTCAAATGGTTGGAGCTGTCCTATTTCTCTTTTTCCCATTAACCTCATAATCAGTAAAACAAATATGTATATAATTATTGCTCTTATAAAATTTGATAACATACTTTCACCTACTTTATTATTCATTTTTTATTATGTCTGATTCTATATTTTTTATTCAATTTTGAATATTTATTTTATTTTTGTAAATACTACTATTATGAAACCAATTTAAGGAGGTTTTATATAATGGCTGATAGTCAAATGAATGTAAAAGGAAATTCAACCACAAGTACCATGGGACAAATACTATGGAGATTAGTAACATCTGCTGTAGTTTTAGCTATAACTGCTTTTTTCACTCCTGGTTTCTCTATTAATAATATTTGGACATTAGGTATTGCTGCTATAGTTCTTACTATTATGGACTTTTTAATTTCAAAATTTACTGGTTTACATGCTAGTAGTTTCGGTCGAGGTATTGTAGGTTTTGCACTTGCTGTTGCAACGTTATATGCTACACAATTCTTTGTAGCTGGATACTCAATATCTTGGATTGCAGCAATAATTGGTGCTCTAATTTATGGAGTTGTAGATTATTTTATTCCAGGTACTCAAAGTGTATAATATTTCCAACTATGAAACAATAAAAGCGAACCCAAGATTTTCTAACAAATGTAAATTATAAGAAAATCTAAGGTTCGCCATAATTCTCAAGTGCAGAAATTTCTCCGACTAAGAGAAGTTTCTGACTATACAAAAAAGCAAAGTATAAAACTTTGCTTTTTTTAGAATCTTTTAAATATTATTTATATATTTTTTTCTACAATTTCGTTTTTATTTTTGTATATAGAGTTTTCTGCCACTACACCTCTTACTGATGATAATGGATATATATTTGTATGTTTTCCAATTACACTTCCAGGGTTTAATATAGAACCACATCCTACTTCTACTTCGTCACCAATCATAGCTCCAAATTTCTTTAGACCGGTTTCTATTTGTTCTTCTTTATTTTTTACTATTACTAACTTTTTATCTGATTTTACATTAGAAGTTATAGAACCGGCTCCCATATGTGCTTTATAGCCTAATATTGAATCTCCTACATAATTATAATGAGGAACTTGTACTTTATTAAATAATATTACATTTTTTAATTCTGTAGAATTACCAACAACTGCTCCTTCCCCAACAATTGCTTTTCCTCTTATAAAAGCACAATGTCTTACTTCGGCATTTTTTCCTATTATAGCAGGACCTGCTATATATGCAGTTGGTGCCACTTTAGCACTTTTAGCAATCCAAATATTTCCTTCTTTTTCTTCATATTCATTTTTATCTAATTTTTTTCCTAAATTTATAATAAATTCCTCTATCTTAGGCAAAACTTCCCAAGGATATGTAGCTTCTGCAAAAATATCTTTTGCTATTGTTTCATTTAAATTATATAAATTTTCTATTTTACATTCTTTCATTTTGTTTCCTCCAATACTCATTGTATAATTTGCTAGCTGTAGCTGGGCTATCTACTCCTTCTTTATTTTTTACAGGTGCAAAATCTTCTTCTCTTTTTCCTCTTACAATAGATATTTGATTAAAGAATTCAAAAGAGTCAAATATAAAATATTCAAATTTATATGCATTTGGTTCTTCTGGTTCTACTAATTTTCCATTTTCATCTAAATAACTATATTTTTTATGTGCTTTATGATATTGTAAATTTTGTAAGCTTATCTTCTCTAGCGCCCTTATACTAAATAAATTACACATTACATGTGATTCTCCAAATAGAATTTCTCCATCTTCATCTTTTGCTTCTATCATGTCTTGTGGTAATTCTGAATATTCAATAACTTTTACTTTTCCATCTTGAATGCATAAAGAACCTATTCTTTCTGTAGGACAATTTTTAAATATAGATCTTGTTGCAATCTCTGATCCCTCTTTTATAGCAACTCCCATTAATAATGTATCTACCATTTTTAATAATACATTATCTATAGAACCTATGTATACCCATTCTATTCCTTTTGATTTCATGTCTTCTAATACACCTTTTATATACATAGATTTAAAAATACTACCATTTCCATCTGAGGCTTTCTTTATATTGTAGTTTTCATCAAGTAATATTTGACCATCTTCTGTTATTAGTGGCAACTCTCCTTGTTCAAAGAAACCTATATATTCTTTGTCATACCCAAAATAATTATGTTCTTCCATAAATTTTACAATTTCATCATTATTTTCATTACTTGTCATAATATACCATGGAATAGTTACATTATATTTTTTATTTGCTCTTTGCAATGTATCTACTATTATTTCGAATAAATATTTTGCTTGTGGCTCTACATCTATTTTAAAAGTACCTTTTGGACCTTTATATCCTAATCTTGTTCCTTGTCCACCAGACATTGTTACTACTGCAAATTTATTATTTTTTAAAATATCTGCTCCAACATCTTCATACATTTCTTTTTCTTCTTTAGTTATTTTATCTGGATTTAAAGATTTTATTGGCTTTAATTCTCCTACATCTACTTCTGCTTCTTCTTTAATATTATTATATAATTCTTTTAATTGTATAAAATTTATATCATGTAATTCTTCAATTATTTTTTTTCTTGTTTCTTTATTTACATTTTCTAATATTTTTAAAGTTCTAGTTTGACCATATTTTTTTAAATTTTCTATTATTTTTTCCTCTTTCATATTAAACCTCCAATTCACCATTTCATTCTATCATATGCTTTTTTATTTTGCAATGTTTATCATTTACCTATATTTTTTTAGAGTTTATGGAATATCTTCATATTCTTACTAATATACTTAACTAAAGTAACTTAGTACAAACATTTTCTATGAGGAGGTATTTTATAAATGGAAAATATTAATGTATATGAGGATATTGCTAAGCGTACAGATGGTGATATCTATGTTGGTGTTGTTGGACCTGTTAGAACTGGTAAGTCTACTTTTATAAAAAAATTTATGGATTTGTTAGTTATACCAAATATCGAAAATGAATATAAAAAAGAACGTGCTACAGATGAATTACCACAAAGTGCTTCTGGCAGAACAATTATGACAACAGAACCAAAATTTGTTCCGAATGAAGCTATAGAAATAACTATTAATAATAATCTTAAATTAAGAACAAGATTAGTAGATTGCGTTGGCTATTTAGTAAATAATGCTATTGGCTATTTAGAAGATGATATGCCAAGAATGGTAAAAACTCCTTGGTCAGAAGAAGAAATTCCTTTTGAACAAGCTGCAGAAATAGGTACCAAAAAGGTTATAACAGAACACTCTACAATAGGTATTGTAATGACTACAGATGGTAGTTTTACAGATATTCCTAGAGAAGATTATATTAATGCCGAAGAACGTGTAATTACAGAACTAAAAACTTTAAATAAACCTTTTGTAATTGTATTAAATTCTGAAAATCCAAATTCTGAATACACAAAAGATTTAGCAAAAAAACTAGAATTAAAGTATGAAACAACTGTAATTTCCATTAATTGTTCAGATTTAACACTTGATGATATAAATAACATATTTTCTAAAGTTTTATATGAATTTCCCATTAACGAAATCAATATTAACTTTCCAAAATGGATAGATATATTAGACGAGTCACATCCTTTAAGAATAGCTCTATTAAAAGATTTAAAAGTTTCTTTTGAAAAGGTAAAAATTTTAAAACAAGTAGAAAATTGTATAGAATCCTTGTCTTCTTCTGAAGTTATTCAAAAAGCGTGTATAGATAAAATAGAGCTTGGAACTGGAAGTGTTTGTATTTCTGTTAATTTAAAAGAAAATCTATTTTATAATGTTTTAACCGAAATGTCTGGTGTTACTATTTCTAACGATGGCGATTTATTTAAGACTATGTCTGAATTTTCTGAAGTAAAAAAGGAATATGATAAAATTTCATTTGCATTAGAGGAAGTTAAGGCAAAAGGTTATGGAATAGTTACACCTGCAATAGATGAATTAATTTTAGATGAACCTGAAATGGTAAAACAAGGTTCTAGGTTTGGTGTTAAACTAAAAGCTAAAGCCCCTTCTATACATATGATAAGAGCCGATATAGAGACAGAAGTTTCTCCAATAGTTGGTTCTGAAAAGCAATCTGAAGAATTAGTAAATTATTTATTATCTGAATTTGAAAATGACCCTAAAAAAATTTGGGAATCTAATATATTTGGAAAGAGTTTACACGAACTTGTTAATGAAGGCTTGCAAAGTAAATTATCACATATGCCTGAAGATGCACAAATAAAATTGCAAGAAACTTTAGAACGAATTGTAAATGAAGGTAGTGGAGGATTAATTTGTATTATCTTATAAATAACTTATTCTAAATATTATCACACAAATTGTTTCTATAATGAGCTCAAGCAAAGATACGGGAAGAAGCTGTTTCCTTCTCCCCGTATTTGCACATGTTATTTTTTAAAATTCAAGTTCCCTTAAAAATCTTTCCTGTACAATCTTAATTGGTATCCTTATGCAACCTTCTGCTATATCAAGCACCGGATTTGATATTTTTATATCACTTCCTTTATATGTTGCCATAGTTTCAAGCTCTGTACAACCTTTGCTGTATCGTACGATACTTACTTTTTCATCATCTATAACAACCATATAATCGGTAAATTCTGGATAAAAAAGTGGTTTTATTTTTTTTCCTTGAATTGGCATTAGAGCATATTTTTCTTTAGCAATTGCTAACATATAAAGCTCTTCATCTTTCTGTACGATATACTTATATGGTTTTGGGAGCCAATCTGGTTCTTCAACTTCAGCAAATTCCTCAATAATATTTACTCGACCCATGCCTTCAAAATTTATAAGAATGTTTCCTATAAGCTGTGAACCATGTTCATTCACTGGTTTAGATTCCAAATTTACCCATAATCGCATTAATATAATCTTAGCATTCCCCTCTCTTTGTTCTATCTTTGGTATAATCATCTGGTATTTTTTATCTTGCTCTTTAAGAAATATCCCTATTTTATCAAGCCATAAAACAGAATTTTCTGTTTCTAGTAAGACTTCTCCTCTATCATAGTCATATATAATTGACCTTTTTTGGTAATGACTTAGTAATACTAAGTTATACTCGTTTATTTCTTCAAATTGTTCGAAACCAGAAATCTCATTCTCAATAAATGGCTCAAGGTCATTTTCATCAAACTCATAAATCTTGTAGCCCTCTTTGGCATCTTTATAAGTTCTAAAGATAAAAACATCTCTTGTTATAGAATATAGTATTTTAAAAAATGATGTTATACTTTTTAAAATAATCCTTCCATTATGAACAACATATGTCATACCATAATTGTTCTCCCAAATTTGAATGTTATATTCACCTAGCCTTTTTGCATACCGATATAGCTTTGTTACATCTTTTGGATTTCCACCACCCATACAAAAAATTTTTGCTTTTACTTTTGAATCTTTTAACATGTCTTTTTCCTCCTGGCATTACGCCTTATTTAGATACTATTAATGAGTTACCGAACTAGTATAACATATTGTTAGTATAACGTCAATTTATGTAAATCAAAATTAAAAATATCTTTATCGTTTTCCAAACATATTCTTCTCTTTACTCTTATACGTAATTTTTATTATTCATAATCTTCTTTATTAAGTTCTGGGTATACAAATACTGCTCCCCCCTCTGAAACTTGTCCGCTTGGAAAATGTGTTTTATTAAAATTTATTTCTCCCTTTAAGAAATATTTAGTTCTTGCAGATTTTGGAGCTTTTCCATTTCCTATAATTGTTGGGTCATCCCACGTAACATCTATAGCATACCAACTATCATTTAAAAGTACATAATTCCATGCGTGTGCTTCTGTTTTACCAGATGAATTTGTTCCTGTTCCTACTATTTCTACACATGGAATACCAACAGCATCTAACAAATATTTAAAAGATTCAGCATATCCCTCGCAAACAACATTTTTTTCTATTAAAGCTCCATAAATATTTCTAGTATTTGTTCTTATCATAGACGCATCATATTCTATATAATCTACTAAAAAATTATGTATTCTTTTTATTTTTGTATAGTTGTCATCGCTTGCAACTTGGTTTACTATATCTTTCTTTATAGTTTCTAAACTATTTAACGCTTCTTCTACTTCTGCTTTAGATGAAAACTCTGCTGTTAAATAGCTTCCTTCTTCTGATGGTTCTATTGTTACTGTATATTTCGTACCTAAAATATTAGTTTTTGAATAAATCATAAGAACCATTTTTGTTACATCTATATAAAAAACTTCTGGGTAGTCTAAACAAAAAGCGTCTAACGCTGCTTGATATGCTACATTTAACTTTTCGTTTCCACCTTCTTCATTTAATAAACTATTAAATTTTTCTCCAAATTCGATTTTTGCATTTCCTGTTTTTAAATTTTCTATATTATTTTCTACTGCAGAATAAATTGTTTTTGCAATAGAGTCTAACTGGTCATAATAGTATTTATATCTTGTAGATGATATTACCTTATCATTATTATTTGTAGATTGAACATCTAAATTGCTAGATATTGTACCCTCTCCACTACTTTCTGTAGGTTCTAGTGGTTTTATTGTTTCGTTACTAACTTCATTAGTACTTGTAACTAATGCCAAAACATTATTTGCATCTATTTGCACATATTCTATAAAAAAATATGCTAATCCTCCAATTATTCCTAGCATACAAATTATTAATATAAATGTTAAAAATTTATTTTTCATAAGTATTCTCCTCGTATAATATGTTCATTTTAATTATATCATTTACATTATAACATTGTACATAGTAATTTTTTTCAAATTTGTACATATTTTTTTATTTATTGGAAAATACTAATTTTAATAATTATATGTAGGAGTATATTAATGAAATTATCACGTTTAAAACAAGCTTTTAATAATTTAATAACTTACAAAGTTCCTAAAGATTCTTACGATTTTTCTTTAAATATATCTACTTCAAAAAACATAACATATGAGTCTAATGAAAATGTTTCTACTAATTTAAAAGATAATAAAAATATTATAGAAAGAAAATATAATACTTTAATAAATAGTGATATTATAATTAGAAACTTCAAATTAAAATCTAATAATATCCCTTATTCTGCTTTTATTATTTATATAGATGGTATGTCAGATTCAAATTTAATTAATCAATTTATATTACAACCACTTATGTTAAGAAACAAAGCAAATACTTATAAAACACAAAGTTTAAAAACTTTTAATAAAGGAAAAAAAGTTATAATTCAAAAAAATTCTAATAATTTAGCAGTAGAAATAGAAAATTCGTTGTTACCACAAAATTCATTAGTAAAGGAAACTAGTTTTGACAATATTTTTTCTGCAATTAATATGGGAAATTGTGTACTTTTTGTAGATAGTCTTTCTATTGCATTTAATTTAGATGTAAAAGGTTTTAAGCAAAGGAGTATAAGCTCTCCCAATAATGAAATAATTATAAAAGGTCCACAAGAAGCATTTGTAGAATCGATACGTGTAAATACTTCTCTTATCCGTCGTGCAACTAATACAGAAAATCTAATTATAGAAAATGTTTTAGTTGGTAAATTAAGTAAAACTCCTTGCAGTATTTGTTATTTAAAAAACATTGCAAATTCTGATTTAGTTGCAGAAGTTAGATATCGTTTAAATAATTTAGAAATAGACTCTCTTCTATCTACTGGTCAATTAGAACAGTTAATATGTGAAGATAATAAGTTTAATATTCCACAGGTATTATCAACAGAAAGACCAGATAAAGCTGCTAAAAATTTATATGATGGTAGAGTTGTCATTTTAATAAATGGCAATCCTTATTGTCTTATTCTTCCAGCTACTATAGTTGATTTTATTTCTTCGCCAGAAGATACAAATTTACGCCCAATGTTTGCTAATTTTTTAAAGTTTCTGCGTTTTCTTGCAATGGCTATTACTTTATTATTACCTAGTATATATATTGCTATAGTAGATTTTCACCAAGAGTTATTACCATCTGAGCTATTATTTACATTATTAGCTTCTAGAGAAAATGTTCCTTTTCCCATTATATTCGAGCTATTTGTAATGGAAATTTCCTTCGAACTAATTCGAGAAGCAGGTCTTAGAGTTCCTTCTCCTATAGGTCCTACAATTGGAATTGTTGGCGCTTTAGTATTAGGGCAAGCAGCTGTAAGTGCTAGTATTGTAAGTCCCTTCCTTATAATAATAGTGGCAATTACTGGAATTGCTTCATTTGCTATTCCAGACTTTTCATTTGGTTTTCATTTAAGAATTACTAGATTTTTATTTACTATTTCTGCATATATAGCTGGTTTTTTGGGCATTGCAATAGGTTTATATTTATATCTATGTATTCTTTGTAGCATTAAATCATTTGGTACTTCATATTTAAATCCAAATGACACAATAAATTTTAACAAAAAGTCTAATAATTTTTTAGTATTGCCAACTTGGATGCAAGAATTTAGACATAAATATCTTCAGCCAAAAAAGGAACGTGCACAAAGTGAAATAAGTATGAAATGGAGGCACCCTAATGAATAATATTAAATTAAGTAATATTGAAGCTATTGGATTAGTTTTAATAATAATAATAAATCATATTATACTTAATTTTTCCAAAAGTATTATTTCTACTACTTCTTCTGCTTCTGCTCTTAACATTTTATTTATTGGCATTATTTTAATTTTGTTTGTGCAACTATTATTATTTTTATTTAAGCATTTTTCTGGGAAAGATATTTTAGATATTTCACAATATCTTGGTCGGTAAACCCTTAAAAATCATAACTGGTGTATTGTTTATATTATATTTTACAATTTTTACAAGTGTACTTCTTAGAAGTTTTTCTGAAAATTTGAAAATAATTTATTTAGATAAACTTCCCATTATTGTAATAGTAGTAATTTTTATATTTGCAATTACTTTTTCTAACAAACTTGGTTTTAAAACTATTTCTAGAGTAAATTTGTTAATCCTTCCTGTAATTATGTTTTGCATATTATTTGTTATTATCGCAAATTTTAAGAACTATGATTTTAATGGTCTATTCCCTATTTTAGGTAAAGGTTTTAAGACAACATTTTTTACTGGTCTAAGTAATATGTTCGCATTTTCTAGTATATCTATATTGTACTTTTTACCACCTTTTTTAGAAGATAATAAAGCCTTTAAGCGTGTTGCAAGAATTTCTACAATATTTTCGGTTATCTTATTCTTTTTGGGTATAGTTTCATTTTTAGCTCTCTTTCCATTTATTAGAAACAGTGAAGAAATAATGGCTTTATATTTAGCTACAAGATATATAGAATTCGGAAGATTTTTCCAAAGGCTTGATGCAATATTTTTATTAATCTGGACAATAGGAGTTATAAGTTATTTATGTATAGCGTTTTCTTTATCTATTAATATATTTAAAAAAATTACTAATATTGTAGATATCAATGGTATATTATATTGTTTTTCTGGCATACTTTATATTCTTAGTTTAATGCCTACTAACTTAGCACAGCTAAATTATATTGAAATAAATATTTTTAAATATGTTATTTTTATTTTACTATTTGCTTATAGTCCTTTGGTATTAATTTTTGCAAATATAAAAAAGAGATTGAGAGGTGGAAAAAATGAAAAAATTCCGTAATTTTTTACTTCGTTTTCTTATATTTTGTATTATTTCTATCTTAATATTCTCTCTTTCTGGTTGCTATAGTGTTCAGAGTATAGATGACTTAGCTTATGTTGTTGCACTAGGTATTGACTTAGGAAAAAATAATAATTTAGAGCTTACTGTGCAACTTACATTTCCTAATAGTGCAGATAGTAGTAGTTCTTCTGGTGAAGCAGCACCAACCATTATAAATAGTGTAGAATGTTCTTCTATTAATAGTGGCATTAGTTTGCTTAATAGCTATGTTAGTAAAGAAATTAATTTATCACATTGTAAAGTTTTAATATTTTCGGAAGCAATTGCAAGTAGAGGTATAGCTTCTGAAATATACACACTTTCTAATCAAGTCGAAATACGACCAGATTGTAATGTAATTATTTCTAAATCCTCTGCTAAACAATATATTACCAATTCCAAACCAGAATTAGAAAATTTAGTAGTAAAATATTATGAATTAACCTCATATTCTAATGAATATACTGGTCATATAACAAATGCAACTATATCTAATTTCTTTAATGCTTTAAGTGCAAACTATGGTGATCCTGTTGCTATTTTAGGTAATGGAAATAAACTTTCTATTACTTCATCTAGCATTCCAATAAATCCAGAACAAGAATTTAACATAGTTGCTGGTGAAAATCCTTTAGTGGAATATGAAAGAAAAAGTGAAAATTTAGGTCTTGCTGTTTTTAAACAAGCTAAATTAGTAGGTGAACTAACTGCTTTTGAAAATTTATTGCATTTAATTTTAACGAATCAATTTGAGTCCAGTGTTATTTCTATAGATAACCCATATAAAGAAAGCTCAGCAATAGATATTGCATTATACTTTCACAAAAACACAAAGATAAATGCAAAATTAGTTAATGGTTCTCCTTATGTTAAATCTACAATATATTTAAATGCCAGACTACTTTCTGTAGATAAAATCTCTGAAAGTCTTACACCAGAAAAAATAAAAGAATTAGAACTCTTAATAAATTCCTATTTAGAAAATGCTTTCTTAGATTATCAATATAAAACTGCTAAAGTCTTTGAATCAGACATAGATAATGTTGGAAAAAATTTAATCAAGAATTTTAAAAACGATAACGAATGGAATAACTACAACTGGCCTAGTAATTATAAAAATACTTTCTTTGATGTTGATGTAAAAACAAACATAAAATCAAGTTTTTTATTATCAAGTTAGGAGAATAAATATGTTTTTTTTTATTTTAATTATTTCAATAATTATTTTTTGCAAAACAGTTAATTATGCTTTATACGAAATTAAAGTAAACTCAAATAAGCCTGCCGGCATAGTAATTATAATAATATCATTTATTGTTTTAATATTTGCACCATTTATTAGTTTGCTTAGATAAATTGGTTTAACCGGGATTTTTTTGGTCACTCCTAAAAATCCCGGCTTAATAACAATTAAATTATTCTTTTAAAAGATATTCTTTTTTCTTGTTTATTTGCATCTATTACTTCTATATTTATTTTATCACCTATCTTAAAAGTTTCTTTTGACCTTTCTCCTATCAAAATTTTATGGTCTGGATCATATTCATAATATTCATCGCCTAAATTTTCGAACCTAATAAGCCCTTCTACAGTGTTTTCTAGCTCTACAAATACTCCAAATTGTGTAACTCCCGAAATTATGCCTTCATATTCTTCGCCTATTTTATTACTCATATATTCTGCTTTTTTAATATCAATACTATCTCTTTCCACTTGTGTTGCAATTTTTTCTCTATCTGATGATTGTTTCGCATCATTTTCTGCTATTTTACTATACAATTCTACTTTCTTTTCTGATAAAGTATAATTATTTTTTAAATATTTAGATATAATTCTGTGTATAAATAAATCTGGATATCTTCTAATTGGAGATGTAAAATGGCAATAATATTTGCTTGCAATTCCAAAGTGTCCTTTGTTTTCTGAATCGTATACAGCTACCTTTAATGTTCTTAAAATCATATTAGACACAATCTTTTCTTCTGGTTTTCCTTCTACTTCTTTTAATATTTTAGCAAATTCTGCTGGATATATTTTACCCTCTTTTACATGAATTTTATATCCAAAATTAAATAATAATTTATTTAATTCTGCAACTTTTTCTATATCTGGATCTTCGTGTACACGATATATAAATGGAGCTTTAAGCCAATAAAATTTTTCTGCAATAGTCTCATTTGCTATTAGCATAAATTGTTCTATTATTTCATTTGCAAATGTTGTTTCATATTTTTTCACATCGATTGCATACCCATCTTTATCCAAAATAATTTTACTTTCTGGTATATCTAAATTTAAATATCCTTTGGTTATTCTTTTTTCTTTTAATATATGAGCTAATTCTTCCATAAGTTTAAAGTCCGGTATATATTCTTTATACTTTTCTACTATTACATTATCCGAATTATCTAATATAGATTGAACATCTTTATACGACATTCTTCTTGTAACATTAATTATTCCTTTAAATACATCACTATAAATTAATTTCCCTTTAGGGTCTATTTCCATAGAAACAGACAATGTATACCTATCTTCACCTTCATTTAAACTGCAAATTCCATTAGAAAGTTCTCTTGGAAGCATTGGAATTACCCTATTTAACATATATATACTTGTTCCTCGTAGTAAAGCTTCTTTGTCTAATAAACTATCTTCTTTAACATAATTACTTACGTCTGCTATGTGTACATCTAATTTATAATTTCCATTTTCTAATTTTCTTACACATACTGCATCATCTAAGTCTTTGGCATCTTCCCCATCTATTGTAAAAATATTATATTTTCCCCTAAGATCCACTCTATTTTTTGCATCTTCCAAATTAATTTTGTCACCATATTTTTGTGCTTCTTTTACTACTTCTTTTGGAAATTTATAAGGTAAATCATAATCTTTAATTAAAGACAACATATCTATTCCAGCTTCATTTACATTTCCTATTACTTCTAAAATTTTGCCTTCTGCTTTCTTTCCTTTTTGTGGATATCTTGTAATTTGTACAAGTACTTTATGGTTATTTCTTGCTTTTCCAAAGTTCTTTTTAGAAATAAAAATATCTCTACACAATTTTTTATCGTCTGGAATTACAAAACCAAAATTTTTACTTTTTTGAAAAGTTCCTACTAAGGTATCTTTTTTGTGTTCTATAACTTTTAATATAATTCCCTCTTGCCTTGCTCCACTAGATTTCTTTTTTAACTTTACCAATACTCTATCTCCACTAAAAGCATCTTTAGAATCCTCTTTCGCTATATATATATCTTCTTCTTCATCTTCTAAAATTACAAATCCAAATCCTCTTTCATGTCTTCTAAAAATTCCTTCTATAAATCTTTTTTCTTCTTCCATTTCTATCTCCTTATTTAATTTTTAATAAAAGAAAAAAGCAGTATTAAGCTGCTTTTCTTAGTATATCCGATTATTTTATTAACATAAATACAATTCCTAAAATAACTGTTAAAATTGCAAAAATAATTCCTAATATAATTGTCCATCTTTTTTGCTTTCCTGCTTTTGTTCTTCCTTTATTTTTATCATAAAAATTATTTGTTGCTGAATCTGTAATTGCACCAGAAGCCCCATTATCTTCTTTTTCTTGAACTAATGTTAATATAATAATTGCTGCAGCAACTATTATGTATATTGCTATTAATACATATTTTAATATTTCCATTTTGTAATTCCTCCCAAGTTTAAAACTTTTTTAATTTTAACATATATATTTTATAAAATCAAATATTTTATTTTTTTATATTATTTTTTATTACCTTTTAACTTTTTACAAAATATATGATTTTTTATTTCTTTTTCTGGTATTCTATCTGTAACTATATTTTTTATTAATAATTTCTTTAACATTTCTTCTGTTACATCTTCTAGTAAATTGCCATCTTTCGCAATTGATATTTTTCCAGTTTCTTCTGAAACAATAACAACAATTGCATCTGATTCTTTAGATATACCAATTCCTGCTCTATGCCTTGTTCCTAATTCTTTAGCAATGTCTTGGTCGCTTGCTAAAGGTAACATACACGCTGCTGCTTTTATTTTATTGTGACTTATAACAACCGCTCCATCGTGAAGTGGAGTTTTTGGAACAAATATATTAGTTAGTAATTGTGGCGAAACATCTGCATCAATTAAAATTCCTGTATCTATAATATCTTTTATTCCTATGTCTCTTTCTATTACTATTAATGCCCCTATTTGTCTTTTAGACATTTCTTCTGCTGCAATTACTATTTTGTATATATCTTCTTTATTCTTTGTTTCTATATCATCTGTAAATCCCAAATATTTTCTTAACTTTTTACTTCCCAATTGCTCTAATGCTCTTCTTATTTCTGGTTGGAAAATAATAATTAAAGCTAAGACTCCAAAACTAATTACTTTATCTAATATTGTATGTAATATATTTAGTCTAAGTACACCACTAAGCCACGTTACTATTAGCAGTAATACAATTCCTTTTAATACTTGCCATGCTCTAGAATCTTTTGTTAATTTTAATATTTTGTATGCTAAAAATACTACTATTGATATATCTATTAAAAATAATACTAAATCTATGGGATGTTCCCACATTTGCATAATTCTAGATAAAATATTAGTTTGGTAAAAATCTGAAATTCCTGTAATTATATCATCTTTCATTTTTTACTCCTATTACATACCTATTAAATAGTATATTAAAGTTCCCCCTACACTTACTATCATTAATGCTGCTAAAATGCCTGCTGTTATTTTAACAAAAATATTATTTGCTGAATATTTCTTTTCTTTCTTAGACATTTTTATTTCCTCCCTTGTAATACATAATACGAATATAGTTTAACACATTTTATTTTCTTTGTAAACTATAATTTTCTTCCTTTGTGTTTTCTAGAAATGGGATTTTAAGGACCGTCCCATAATTCCGGAAACGGTCCTTGTGTTCTATTTTCTTAATTCTGCATTTAGTTTTTCTTCTAGTTCTTTTATTATTTGTTCCATTATTGGATTTATTTCTTCGTCACTCATTGTTTTGTTTTTATCTCTAAATTTCAAACTATATGCAATGCTTTTTTTATTTAGTCCTATCTTTTCATCACGATATATATCGAATAATTTTAGTTCTTCTAAATTTTTCTTAGCTTTTTTTGTTATTATGTTTTCTATTTCTCCTGCTGTAACACTTTCATCTACTAAAATTGCTAAATCTCTTTCTACTGCTGGATATTTTGGTATTTCTACATATTTTTTATTAATCTTAGCATATTTAGTAATTTTTTCTAAATTAATTTCTGCAATATATACTCTATCTTTTATTTCATAATTATTTGCTACTACAGGGTGTATTTCTCCAAATGTTACTATTATGTCATTTCCTATTTTTAAATTTGCTGTTCTTCCTGGGTGATATATATTATTTTCTAATTCTTTCTCTATATTATATCTTTGGATGCCCGCTACTTCTAAAATATTTTCTATTAAACCTTTTAATGTGTAGAAATCTACGTCATCACCATATTCTCCTATTGTAAGGATTAATTCTTCTGTTGGTAATTTGTTTTCTTCTACTTCATTTGATTCATCTTTGTAACTTCTAGATATATCGTATAGTTTAACATTTCTATTCTTTTTATTGTAATTTGTTTCTAATGTTTCCATCATGCTTGGTACTGTAGAAGTTCTCATAATTGTATAATCTTCGCTTAATGGATTACTAATTTTTATAGATTGTTTTCTTAATATATCTTCTTTTGGTAAGTTCATTTTGTCTAAATCTTTTTCACATATGAAACCATATGTATATATTTCAGATAGACCACTATTTATTAATAAATTTCTTAAATCATTTACTATCGTTTGTTTTTTATTTCTGCCACCTAAAGTTGTTTCTGCTTTTACCAAAGTTGTTTCTAGTTTATCATATCCATAAAATCTTATTATCTCTTCTGCTATATCTGCTATTCCTTCTAAATCTTGTCTATAGTATGGTGGAGTTAGCATATCACCTTCAACTTTAACATCTAATTTTGTTAATATATTTATCATTTCTTCTCTTTCAATATTTGTTCCTAACAAATTATTAATTCTGTTAACATCTAATTTTATAGTATTAACTTTTTGTTTGTTTGGATATATATCTATTACTCCATCTACTGCTGTTCCTATGTTTAGCTCTTCTATTAATTGAACTGCTCTATTTACTACTCTTTCTGAATTTTCTGGTGATAAACCTTTTTCATATCTACTAGAAGCTTCTGTTCTTAAGCCTACCTTTTTTGCTGTTTTTCTCACATTTCCACCATAAAATACTGCAGATTCTAAAACTAAAGTTTGTGTGTCATTTGTTATTTCAGAATTTTCTCCACCCATTACTCCTGCAATACCTATTGGCTTTTTAGTATCTGCAATTACTAACATATTTTCGTCTAATGTTCTTTCTATTCCATCTAAAGTAGTAATATTTTCATTTTCTTTTGCTCTTCTTACTATAATACTCTTTCCATCTATAGTATTTATATCAAAAGCATGCATTGGTTGACCTAGTTCTAACATAACATAATTTGTTATATCTACTATATTATTTATACTCTTAACACCACAAGCATTTAGTCTTCTTACCATCCATTTTGGTGATGGTCCAATTTTTACATTCTTTACCACTCTTGCTACATATCTATAACATAAATCTGGAGCTTCTATTTTTACTTTTAATCCTTCTATCTCCTCTTTTGCTTCTACTTTCATATTTTGTAAATCTATTCTTGGATTTTTAAATTCTTGTTTTAAAGAAACTGCTGTTTCTCTTCCTAATCCTTCTATAGATAAACAATCTGGTCTATTTGGTGTTATTTCAAACTCTATAATATCTTCTTTTAAATTTAAAACATTTACTATATCTTCACCAATATTTTTTTCATATTCATCATCTAATATAAATATTCCATCTACAACTTTGTCTGGATAATTTGCAGGATCTATTTCTAATTCTTCCATTCCACACATCATACCTTGTGATTCTATTCCACGTAATTTTCCTGTATTTATTTTTATCCCACCAGGAAGTTTAGCACCATCTTTTGCAACAGGTACAATTTGCCCACTTGTTCCTACTTTAATATTTTGGGCAGCTGTAACTATTTGTAATACTTCTCCATTTCCGACATCTATTTTTGTAATTACTAATTTATCTGCATCTGGATGTTTTGTAACCTCTAAAATTTTCCCTACAACAACATTTTTTATATCTCCACCTTTAGATTCTACACCTTCAACTTTAGAACCTGTAAGAGTTAATATATCTCCTAATTCTTGGGCTGTTTTGTCTATCTTAGAATATTCTTCTAACCATTCTATACTTGCTTTCATTATTCTTCTTCCTTTCTAACTAAATTATTATTTATTACATTTATAATTAAAATTGTTTTAAAAATCTAATATCATTTTCATATAATAAACGTAAGTCATCTATACCAAATTTTGCCATAGCTATTCTTTCTACACCAAAACCAAAAGCAAATCCTGAATATTCTTCTGGATCTATACCACAATTTCTTAAAACATTTGGATGAACCATTCCGCAACCTAAAAGCTCTACCCAACCTTCTCCTTTACAAGTTTTACAGCCTTTTCCACCACATACAAAGCATGAAACGTCAACTTCTGCACTTGGTTCTGTAAATGGGAAATGATGTGGTCTAAATCTTAATTTAGTTTTTTCACCTAAACAAGTCTTAGCAAATGTTTCCAATGTTCCTTTTAGATCTGCCATAGTAATATTCTTATCTATTACTAAACCTTCCATTTGATGGAATACTGGTGAATGTGTTGCATCTACACTATCTGAACGATATACAGCACCTGGACATATTATTTTTATAGGAGGTTTCTTACTTTCCATTACTCTTGCTTGAACAGGTGATGTTTGTGAACGAAGCACAATGCTATCATTTATATAAAATGTATCTTGGCTATCTCTTGCTGGGTGATCTTCTGGTGTGTTTAATTTATCAAAATTATACATAGCAAATTCTACTTCTGGCCCATCTGCTATTTCATACCCTAGTCCTATAAATATTTCTTCTATTTCCTTATTTATTCTTGTTATTGGATGCATAGAACCTAACTTTATTTTTTTAGAAGGTTCTGTTACATCTATTGTTTCTGTTTTTAATCTTTCTTCTAATTCTTTATTTTTTAGTTCTACTTCCTTATTAGAAATTAAATTTTCTAATAAATCTCTTGTTTCGTTAACAATACTTCCTATAACAGGTCTTTCTTCTTTAGATAATTTACCCATTTCTCTTAAAATTAATGTAAGTTCACCTTTCTTACCTAAGTATTTTACTCTTACATCATTTAAGTTCTTTAATTCTGCTACGCTATTAATCTCTTCTGTAGCCATATTTTTTATTTGTTCAATTTTTTCTTTCACTTTATACTCCTCCTTACACACAAAAAACGAGCAATTCGCCATAGGACGAATTACTCGTGGTACCACCTAAATTTATTAATATAAATTATGCTTTTTTTATTACATAATTATTATTAACCTTATTAAAGTTTTAACGTTACAACCGTCATCTCCTACTATTTTTTCAGAAATGAACCAAAAAAGTGAAATTTCTATTAATTATGTTTTGTGATTTGCACCAACCATCACTTCTCTTAAAACAATTTAATTAATATACTTTGCTTTTTTATTAGTTTATTATTTAATATGTTTAATATATTAACATAACTTTTTTAAAATTGCAATACTTAAGCTTTAATCTTCTTCATTTAAATATTTTTTTGTATATTTAAATTGTATTACCATTCCTAATATAAATAATATTATATCAATTAAAGTTATTATTATAAAAGTTTCTCTTTGTATTTTTTCAACTTGCTTAATATAATTATTTTGGGTTTCTAACATTTTATTTTTTTCTTCTTCTTGTAAATTTTCATTGTTTTTTAATTCTTCTATAGCTGATTCATTTACATTTTCTAAGCCAATCATTGTTACAGCATAATTTAATGTATTAAATAAAGTAACCACCATCATAACAATTATATAAAAAATAACTATATTTCTTTTAAACTTTTTTAAATTTATACTATCCATTTTCTTTGTTTTAAATAAATCTGATGTTGCAAGTTTAGTAGGAAAAAATATTAGTATTCCCATCGTTATAATAGAAAAAATAGATAATACCAACATATTAGCTTTTCCTAACATAAAATAAGTTATAACTGCTAATACTATAGATATTGCAATATAGTATAATATAAATCTCCAAATAAATGCCCATGTCATTTTTCCAGAAGTTCTTAATTCTCTTTCCATAATTATTATCCTCCGTAAATTTAGTTTAAAGCTTTATTCTTTATCGAGCAAATCTTTAATTGTATGCCATGCTAATACTGCACATTTTACTCTTGCTGGCATATTAGAAATATTTTTAAAAGCTATTGCTTCTTCTAGTTTTTGCAATTCTTCTGCATCCGTTATTTCTCTTTTTATCATTCCTATAAAAGTATTAATAATTTCTAAAGCCTCTTCTTTAGTTTTACCTATTAATGTATCTATCATAATAGAAGTAGAAGCTTGTGAGATGGCACACCCTTGACCTGTAAATGCTAAATCTTCTATTACGTTATCTTTCATTTTTATTTGAATTTCTATTTCATCACCACAACTTGGGTTATGCCCCATTTCGCATTTATCTGGATTTTCTAATTTTCTTTTATTATGTGATGCCATACTATGTTCCATAATTAATTCTGTATAAATTGAATCTAAATTCTCCATTTTCCTACCTTCTCCATTTTTTAAACATATCATTTGCTTTATTTAAAGCATATATTAATTTGTCTATATCCTCTTTTGTATTATAAATATACATACTAGCTCTACATGTTGCTGAAAGATTTAAAAATCTAATTAATGGCTGTGCACAATGGTCCCCTGCACGTACACAAACACCATATGAACTTAAAATTGTTGCTGTATCATGTGGATGAACATCTTTTATATTAAATGATATTACACCTATTTGATTTTCATTTTCTTTTGGTGCATATATCTCAATAAAATCTAATTTTTTAAATTGTTCTTTTGCATAATATAACAATTCATTTTCTATCTCTTCTACTTTTTCCATTCCTATATTTTCTAGATAATCTATTGCAGAAGCAAGTCCAACTGCTCCTCCAATGTTTTGTGTTCCTGCTTCAAATTTTGTTGGCACTTTTGCGAATGTTGTTTCTTGTTCATACACATATTCTATCATATCACCACCCATAAGGAAAGGATCAAGTTTATCTAATAGCTCATATTTTCCATAAAGCACACCTATCCCCATTGGTGCCATTAGTTTATGTCCTGAAAACACAAAAAAGTCTGCATCCATTTTTTGTACATCTATTTTTATATGAGGAACACTTTGTGATCCATCAACTATAACAATCGCACCAACATTATGTGCTGCATTTATTATTTTTTCTAGTGGTGTCTTTACACCTAATACATTAGATATTTGTGTAATACTCACAATTTTTGTGTTTTTAGTAATTTTCTTATTAATTTCTTCTTCTGTTATATCATAATTATCGTTTATATATAAATACTCTAATTTAGCTTCTTTTAATTTAGTTACTTTTTGCCATGGTACTATATTAGAATGATGTTCCATTATAGATATAACTACAGAATCATCTTTTTGCAAATTTTCTAATCCATAAGAATTTGCAATTAAGTTTAATGCTTCTGTAGCATTTTTAGTAAATACTATTTCTTCTGGTCTTTTTGCATTTATAAATTCTGCAACTTTTCTTCTTGCTTTATCATATTCTTCTGTAGAATCTATACTCAAATCATATGTTCCTCTATGTGGATTTGCATTATTTTTACTATAATATTCTTCTACTGCATTTATCACTTGGTAAGGTCTTTGTGCTGTTGCACCACTATCTAAATATGTAATATTTCTATTTTCAAATATTTTAAAATCTTTCTTAATTGTCTCAGAATTCATTAATCTAGCCTCCTATCGACCTCTTCTAAAACTAAATTTTGAATTTTTTCATCTTTTATTTCGCTAATTACAGAATTAAATTTTGCTTTAACAATAATTTTTTTAGCCTCTTTTTCACTTATCCCTCTTGTCATAATATAAAATAGTTCTTTATTATCTACTTTTCCTGTTGCTGTACTATGTTCTCCTTCTACATCATCTTCTGTACATAAAAGCATTGGCAATGCCTTAGAATATGATGTGTCTGTTAATAATGTACAATATTCATTTTCTTTTCCTTTTGCTTTTTTTGCTCCTGTTTTAAAATCTATTGTACCTTTAAAATTCTTTCTAGCATTGTCTGTTAGTGCTCCATTTACTTCTATATCTACATTTGTTTTTTTACCATATAATTCTGTAATATAATTTAAATCTATACGTTGCTCTTCTTTTCCTAAATATATAGAATGTAATTTATTTTTTGAATTATATCCTTGTAAATTAGCATAATAATTTACTACATTATTTTTTCCACCAAATTCTACCATAGAAAATAAGTTTTTAGACTCTTCTTCTATTTTAGAATTTACTGTATAAAAATTATTTATTTGTGTATTTAATAAATTTATAATTGTTATATGTATATTTGAATTTTTACCAATTTCTGCACTACAAATTCCATTATGGTATCCAGTAATGTTTTCTTTTGATGTATATATTATAATCACATTTGCTTTAGTATCGTCTTTTGCATTTACACTTATGTTGTCTACTAAAACATTGTTTGTATCGTCTAAATCAAATTTTATTATTATTGGTTCTTTAATATTTTTATTTATATTAATTTTTAACTCTACATTTGATTCAGTTTTTATTTGATTTACAAAATATTCTCCTAACCCAAATTTTAAGTTAAAGTCCTCTTTTTTATTTGTTATACAATTTTCTGCATCTGTTATAGTAATATTTGCAAATTCTTTTATTATTGGTTCTTCAAAATCTTTTATTTCTATATTATTTATTCCGTAGTTTTTTGAAGTTCTAACTGGAGTTTCGTTTAATATTATATTTTCCATTATCCTATACTCCCTTCTAGTTCTAAATTTATTAAATTGTTCATTTCTACTGCATATTCTAAAGGGAGTTCTTTAGATATTGGATATGCAAAACCTCTTACTATCATTGCTTTTGCTTCTTCTTCCGAAATTCCCCTTGACATTAAATAAAATATTTCTTCATCACTTATTTTCCCTATTTTTGCTTCGTGTGAAAATTCTACTTCTTCTGTTCTTATATCACTTACTGGAATTGTGTCAGATTTAGATTTATTATCTAACATTAGAGATTCACAAGATACAGAAAGTTTTGAATTTTTTGCGTTTGGCATAACTCTTTCTAAACTTCTAAATGTTGCTATTCCACCATCTTTAGAAATTGACTTAGAATTAATTACAGATGATGTATTTGGTGCATTATGTATAACTTTTAGTCCTGTATCTAAATTTTGACCATTTCCTGCAAATGATATTCCTGTATATTCCATTTTAGAATTTTCACCTTTTAAAATAGCCATTGGATATAACATAGAAACTTTAGAACCAAAAGAGCCCGTTACCCATTCTATTTTTCCACCTTCTTCTACTATTGCTCTTTTTGTATTTAAATTCATCATATTTTTAGACCAGTTTTCTATAGTAGAATATCTTAAATGTGCATTTTTTTTAACAAATAATTCTACACACCCTACGTGTAAATTTACTTTATTATACTTAGGTGCTGAACATCCTTCTATAAAATGTAAGCTTGCTCCTTCGTCAACAATTATTAAGGTATGCTCAAATTGTCCAGATTCTGGTGAATTTAATCTAAAATATGATTGTAATGGTATATCTACATTTACTCCTTTTGGAACATATACAAATGAGCCACCAGACCAAACTGCCCCATGCAATGCAACAAACTTATGATCTGAAACAGGCACACATTTCATAAAATGTTCTTTTACGATGTCTTCATATTCTCTTACTGCTGTTTCCATGTCTGTATATATAACACCTTGTTTTACTAAATCTTCTTTTATACTATGGTATACAACTTCTGAATCGTATTGTGCACCAACACCTGCTAAAGATTTTTTTTCTGCTTCTGGAATTCCTAATGCATCAAAAGTATTTTTTATATCTTCTGGAACATCTTCCCAACTATTTTTCATATCTGTTTTTGGCCTTACATATGTTGCTATTTCGTCCATATTTAATTCATCTAATTTAGGGCCCCATGTTGGAAGTTGTAATTTATTATATGTTTCTAAAGCTTTTAATCTGAATTTTTTCATCCAAGGTGCATCATTTTTAAGCTTTGATATTTCTTCTATTATTTCTTTAGTTATACCTTTTTGTGACTTATAACTATATTCATCTTTATTTTTTATATCATAGATATTTCTAGAAATATCTTCTATTTGTTTTTTGCTTTCTGACAATTTCTTCACCTCTATTTTTTGTATTCTTCATATCCGTTTTCTTCAATTTCATTTGCCAAATTACCTGTACTTGTTTTTATAATTTTCCCATCTACTAAAACATGTACATAATCTACATGTAATCCTTGTAATATCTTTGTTCCATGAGTTATTATTAAAACTCCATTATCTTTATTACTATACATCTTTATTCCTTTAGCAACTGTTTTTATTGCATCTACATCAAGACCAGAATCTGTTTCATCTAATATTGCAAGTTTTGGGTTTAATGTAAGCATTTGTAATATTTCATTTTTTTTCTTTTCTCCACCTGAAAATCCTACATTTAAATTCCTGTTTGCATATTCAGGTTTCATTTTTAACTCTTCCATGTTTTTTTCTAGTTCTTTTTTAAATTCAAATATTTTAACAGGCTTTCCTGTTGTTGCTATTTTTGCATATTTTAAAAAATTTGTTACACTAACTCCTGGAATTTCTTTTGGTGATTGAAAAGACATAAATATTCCTTTTCTTGCTCTTTCATCTGTTTTTAATGCGTTTATGTTTTCACCATCTAATATAATTTCGCCCTCTGTTTGAACATATTCTGGGTTTGCTAATATTACATTAGAAAGTGTAGATTTACCAGCACCATTTGGTCCCATTATTACATGAGTTTCACCTTTATTTATTTTTAAATTTAATCCTTTTATTATTTCTTTTTCTTCTGCTTTAGCATGTAAATTTTTTATTTCTAATAATGTTTCACTCATTTTAATAACTCCTTTTTATTGTCTTTGTTAGCTTATGCTAACTTATAAACAATTATTATGTGCAACCCTGAAATTGCACACAATAATTTTAATACATATGCAATTGTTTGTCAATGCTAACAATATAAAAAAATATTATACTCAATATACTTCTCTAGTATAGAAATTTCTCCTACCAGGATAAATTTCCTACTATATTAAAAAAGTAGACATTAGTACTCTTAATAAGAAATACTAATGTCCATTTTTGCTTTTAGATTTGCTCTGCTAAATTTTTAATTTCTTCAATTTCTTTTAAACTTTCTGATATTTCATTTTCTTTTAGCCTTTTTTCAAATTGCAATTCTGCAATTTCATACGTTCCATACATACCCCCATACAAAGTATATATTCCTGGTAGCTCTATATGTTTCTCTCCTTTAGTTTCTAATTCATAGCTTCCATAAAAATCTACATCAAATGTAGAGATTTCTATCTTTGTTTCAGATATACTTCCTGTTACAAAATCTCTTGCAATAATGCCTTCAATCGTTCCATCATTTTCAATTTTTATAACACCTTCACCATAATAAACTGTTTCTAATTCGTAGCTACCTCTTGCAATCCGAAGATTAATTTTAAAAAGCATAAATTATTACTCCCTTCTCTTTTTTATTTCAACAAGTTATCTTAAGTAATATTCTACCACTTTTATGTAAATCTTACAATACTTTTATTTACTTCATTTTTTTATATTTTTTTACATCTTCCATTTCTTTACAACTGTCATTGGAACAACATATTCTTCTACTAAATCTGATATTTCTTTAGATATTCCATTCATAAGCCAATCTACTAAAATTTCTTTTTTTACTGGCATTTCTTTTTCTATTTCGAATATTATCATTTCAACTAAACCTCTTGCTGTCATTTCTATTAAAAATTCCAGTTGCTTTGTAAGCTCTGTAGCAGTTTTATATTCTATAATTTTCTTCAAATAAAACCTAGTTTTATCTAAAATTAATTTTTCGAATGTTTTACTAGAATCGTCTTGAATTGCATGTACATAAAAACTTTTTTTATCTTCTAATATATCTATAATATATTCTATCCAACTTTTTAAACTAAAGTTTTCTTCACCTGTATATATTATAGAGCCACAATCTTCTTCATACATCCAATTAATTAGATCATATTTATCTACAAAATATCTATAAAAAACCTGCCTTGTCATATCACAATTAACTGTTATATCTGTAATTGTAATTTTATCTATTGGTTTTTTTTCTACTAACTCGACCATTGAACTTGCAATTTTTTTCTTTGTTTTGTCACGAACTCTCATGCACTCACCTCATATAATTTTTCACAAACATTATAGATATGTAAAAATTTTGACAGAATTTGAAAAATGAATATTTACTATACTGTTTTTTATATATATGATTATACCATAAAATATAAAACTTACAAAAGTAAAATTTAAAAAATGTATCAAGGGGGAAAAATAATGAACGTAATAAAAAGAGATGGAAGAATTGTAGACTACAACAGAGCAAAAATAGTAATTGCTATACAAAAAGCCAATGAAGAAGTTAAGCCAAAAGAAAAAATAACAAGTAAGCAAATAGAAGAAATTGCAGATGCTGTTGAATCTTCTAAAAAGAAAACTTTACAAGTAGAAGAAATTCAAGACATTATCGAAAGCGAATTAGTAAAAGCTAATAAATATGCGCTTTCTAAAGCATATATTTTATATAGATACAAAAGAGCAATGGTTCGTAAATCTAACACTACAGATGATACAATATTATCTATTATAAGAAACGATAACAAAGAATTAAAGGAAGAAAATTCTAATAAAAATACCTTCTTAGCTTCTACACAACGTGATTACATTGCAGGTGAAGTTTCAAAAGACTTAACACAAAGAGTTTTATTACCAGAAAAAATAGTTGAAGCACATAAAAATGGAATTTTACATTTCCACGATATGGACTATTTCGTTCAACCAATTCATAATTGTTGTTTAATTAATATAAAAGATATGTTTGAAAACGGTACAGTTATGAATGGAAAATTAATAGAAACTCCAAAGAGTTTTAGAGTTGCATGTACTGTAATGACTCAAATAATTGCAGCTGTTGCAAGTAACCAATATGGTGGACAATCTGTTGATGTTAGCCATTTAGGAAAATATTTAAGAATATCACATGATAAATTAAAGAAAAAATATGAAATTGCTTTTGGTAACACTCTATCTGATGAAGAAATAGAAAAAATAGTAAGAGTTGGTGTAGAAGAAGAATTAAAATCTGGTGTACAAACAATTCAATATCAAATAAATACTTTAATGACAACAAATGGTCAGTCTCCTTTTGTTACATTATTCTTAAATTTAAAGAAAGATGACCCTTATATAGAAGAAAACGCTATGATTATAGAAGAAATTCTAAATCAAAGAATTCAAGGTATAAAAAATGAAGTTGGAGTTTATGTTACTCCTGCATTCCCTAAACTTATATATGTTTTAGACGAACATAACTGCTTAAAAGGTGGAAAATACGATTATTTAACAAAACTTGCTGTTAAATGTTCTGCAAAGAGAATGTATCCAGATTATATATCTGCTAAAAAAATGAGAGAAAATTATGAAGGAAATGTATTTAGCCCAATGGGTTGTAGAAGTTTCTTAGCTCCTTGGAAAGATGAAAATGGAAACTATAAATTTGAAGGAAGATTTAATCAAGGAGTTGTAAGTATCAACTTACCACAAATAGGTATTATTGCAGATGGTGATGAAGAAAAATTCTGGAAATTATTTGATGAAAGACTAGAATTATGCTTCGAAGCTTTAATGTGTAGACATCATGCTTTAGAAGGTACTTTATCTGACACAAGCCCAATTCACTGGCAATATGGAGCAATTGCTAGACTAAAGAAAGGTGAAACAATAGATAAATTATTACATAATGGCTATTCTTCAATTTCTTTAGGTTATATTGGAATATACGAAGTTACAAAACTAATGAAAGGTGTTTCTCATACAGATCCAGTAGGACAAGAATTTGCATTAAAAGTTATGAATCACTTAAAAGATAAAGTATTACAATGGAAAAGTGAAACAGGCTTAGGTTTTGCACTATATGGAACTCCTGCTGAAAGCTTATGTTATAGATTTGCTAGAATTGATAAATCTAAATTTGGAGACATAAAGGATGTTACAGACAAAGGATATTATACAAATTCTTATCATGTAGATGTTAGAGAAAAAATTGATGCATTCTCTAAATTAAAATTTGAAAGTCAATTCCAACCAATTTCAGGTGGTGGTGCTATATCTTATGTAGAAGTACCAAACATGAAAAATAATATAAAAGCATTAGAAGAAGTTGTTAAATTTATATATGATAACATTCAATATGCTGAATTTAATACAAAATCTGATTATTGCCAAAATTGTGGATTTGATGGTGAAATAATAATTAACGAAGATAACGAATGGGAATGCCCAAATTGTGGAAATAAAGACCATAGTAAGATGAATGTTACAAGAAGAACTTGTGGTTACTTAGGAGAAAACTTCTGGAATGTTGGTAAAACTAAAGAAATTAAATCAAGAGTAACACATTTATAATTATTTAATAAATTCAAAAAATATAGTAGAAATTAAATTTCTACTATATTTTTTATATTTATAATGGTTTATAAGTTTTAGTTTCTTTATATCTTCCATACTCTTTTGGAACATAGTTATTACTCCAATAATGTTGTTCTCCATTATTTTCTAATTTATTATATTTATCTTTTTTTATATTATAACTATCTTCTTTTGTTTTCTTTTCTACTTTATTATTTCTTATTTTATTTTTACGTTCTAATTTTGGAAGTTTAACATTTTTTAGCATTTTTAAATATTCTTGTAATTTTTCTATAAATCTTTCGTTTTCCTCTTCTCTTTTTAAATACTCTATATGAGGTGTTCTAATATTGTTCTCTTTTTGCTTTTCTTGTTTTTTAGCTCTATTTTTTTCTTTATCTATATTTTCTTTTATTTTACTTTCTTTTACATATTCTATTTTCGCATGTTTTCTTTTTTTGGCTTGTTCTTTAAGCTTTTTTTCTAACATTTTATGTTCTTTACTTCGATCATTTAATTTATTTATATATTTAGTATCTTTATTACCTATTAACTTATTTATATAATTATCTGAATATTCTCCTAGTGATTCTATATATATTTTATTTATCTTTTCCGGTTTTACTTTAGCAATATTTCTTTTAGCATAAAATATAAAAGTGAGAACATATATACCTAATTCGTTAAGTTCCACCCTTACTTCTACTGGTTTATTAGAAATCTTACTAAAGTCTTTTTTTATTTGTTCTATTTTTCTTTTTATATCTTCCCCAGAATATATTTTAGAATCAAAACAGTATTCTACAGTTTTTGCTTCCATATTCAAATTGCATCAACATCCTTTTTTAGTATCTATTATGTTAACACAATTTCCACCATATTTCAAGCAATTTTTAGGCTTTTACCTTATAAAATTAGTTTTAATAACTTTATTTTCTGGTTTATTAATGTCATTCTTCTTTCCATTTTCTATGCATTTTATAAGCCATGCCATATTTTTTCCTAAGTTATACATTGTTTGCATTCCTTCTAAATCTTGTTCTACCTCTTGTTTATTGTTCCCATGTACATTATTCCAATATGTAGAAGAAACAATTGGCATTTGACTAATAGAAAAATATTTATTTAATACATCAAAAGATGCTACAGTTCCACCTCTCCTAGCACTTACAATACTTGCTCCTGGTTTGAATTCGAATACTTTTTTTCCTGCATAAAAAACTCTATCTAAAACCGATAAAATCCTTCCAGATGGGTGTGCATAGTATACTGGTGTTCCAAACACAAATCCATCACTATTTTCAGCCTTTTCTATTATTTCATTTACTATATCATCATTAAATACACACCTGCGATTTCCATTTTTCGCACACATTTTACACCCTATACAATCTCTTATGGGATTTGCACCTAAATTTATAATTTCTGTTTCTATTTTTTCTTCATTTAAACTTTCCGCTACTTTACTTAAAGCAGTATATGTACATTCTTTTCTTGAACTCCCATTTATTAATAAAACTTTCATTTTTTCCCTCCTTAACATTTACTTATAATATATTTAAAAATACAATTATTTATGCTTTCATTTTCTGGATGAAATTGAACTCCAAATATTTTATCATTATATTCTATTACCTCTATTGTTCCATCTTCTGCTTTTCCTGTTACTTTTAAAGGTTCTTCTACTTTTGGAATTCTATATCTATGTATACTTGGCATATTTAAAACTTCTTTTTCGTACAAATTATATAATATACTATCTTTTTCTATTTTAACTTTGTGCTTTATTTCTTCTATGTTATCTCTTTTTAATTCTGCATTTCTATGTCCCTCTACTGGTTCTGTAAAATTATATTTACTCTTTCT
>CATZPY010000009.1 GCA_958422985.1 uncultured Clostridium sp. | reverse complement strand
CAAATTGTATTTTTTCTTTATCTATATTTTTGTAATAGTTTAAAATCATTTTTTCCATACCACCAGCATTTAAACTGCCAATTACTTGTAGAACTCTTTTTGGTTTCATATTTACTTACACACTCCATATTTAGTTTTATAATATTTATATAAAATAAAACTTGGTATTATTAAAATTGTTTCTAAACATTTATGATTTATATTATTTTTTAATTCTTTAGGTTTCTTATTAGCAAAAAATCCATATAAATTATATAATAATAAATTTTTTATTTGAATTTTCTTACTAAATGGTTTTTTAACCATTTCTTTAGCCACAATCATTGCACCTTTTGGATTTTCTATATTTATCTTTCTCCAGTTGTTAGAAATTCCATCTTTTTGGTATTCACACAAATATATTATTTTATTTATATATACTGTGTCATATTTTAGTGCAATTCTATTCCATACAACACATTCTGAAATAAATTTTTCTCCTTCTATTATTGGAAACGGATATTCTTTTAAAATTTTTGTGCTAAATACTTCTGCTTTGTCTGCTTTATCATTTTTGTTAATTCTATATTGTATATGGTTAGATATAAAACTTTCTTTTTTAAAGTCTTTACCAATGTTTTTTCCTGTTAAATCTCCTTTTAAATATGAAAGTCCACAAATTTTTTCATAATCTGCATATTTTGTCCAATCGTTTATTATTTCTTCTACAGCATTTTTTACTAAAATATCGTCACTATCTACAATTATACATAAATCACTTTGTGCAATTTTTACTGCTTCATTTATACTTTTTGGCTTTCCATTATTTTCTTGTAAAATATATTCCATATTTATTTTTTTTTCTTTTTTCCATATTTCTAAAAGTTCTTTTGTATTATCTTGGCTTCCATCATCTACTATTATCCATTTAAAATCTTTTTTTGTTTGATTACATAAACTTTTATATAATCTTTTTAGAGTTTCTTTTCTATTATATGTTGCTGTAATAATACTTAATTTTTCCATTCTATTTTCTTCCCCTTAATAATTTACTATATGTTAAGCTTCTTAAATTATTTGGAGCAATTGATACTGCGCTACGAATCAATATATTTACATTTTTTTCCAATCGGTTAATTATTCCTAATTCCCCTATTTTCTTTTGAAATTTATAAATTGCTTTTATATAATTTCTTCCACCTCGTCTTTTTGCCATTTGTTCGCCTGCTCTCACTTTACATAAAATATCTTGTATATTATACATATTTTTATTCATTTTAATTAGCTTGCACCATAAATAATAATCTTCAAAATATGGTAAATTTTCGTAATTTCCAACTTCTAATATAGTATCTTTTTTAAACATAACAGTAACATGATTCATTGGATTTCTTTTCTTAGCATATTTATATATTTCTTCTTTTTTCTCTGGTACAATTCTGGTATTAGTAATATTTGTTCCTTCTGCAAATTCTAATATATTACCTCCAACTATATCATAGCTTGGATTTTTTTCAAAAATTTCTAGTTGTTTTTCAAATCTTGTTGGAAGTGCTATATCATCTGTATCCATTCTAGCTATTAAATTATGTTTGCATTTAGTAACACCATAGTTTAAAGCAAGACCTAAACCTTTATTTTCTTTAAGAGGATAATTTTTAATAATATCTGGATATTTTTCTTTATACTTTATAATAACATCTTGTAACTCTTTTGTAAGTATCCCATCTTCTATAATTACAATTTCGTTTGGCATAACTGTTTGGTTTAGGACACTTTCTAATGCTTCTGAAAAGTATTTAGGTTCTTCTTTTTTATATATTGACATCAAAACGGAAAATTTCATTTTTCCTCCTATCACAACTTTTTATATTATCTTTCGATAATTTCTTTTTCTTCGTAAATTTTTTCATATTCAGACATCATTGCTTCTGCTGACAAATATTCTTTTTGAAATTTTTTAATATTCTCTCTATTTTCTTTTTTTATTTTGCTTCTTAATTTATTTATCTTTTCTTCAAAATTAGATTTTTCAAAATATTCTCCTAAATAATATTCTTTACTAATTTTAAAAACCTCTAAGTGTGAAGGTATTTTAGATAAAAACAAATGTATACCATTTTCTAAAGCCTCTATTATTGCTATAGACATTCCTTCCGATTTTGAATTTGATATATATACATCTGCTTTTTCTAAATATTCTTGTACATTTTCTTTAAATCCAAGCACTTGTATTCCTTCATCTGCTTGTTCTTTGCATTTTTCTAATTCTTTGCCCGTTCCTAATATTATTAGTTCTTCTTCTTTTGTTCTATATAATTTAAATAATTGTATTAATTCTAATACAGCTTTCCTTTTATTTATGCCTCCACTATATACATATATTGTTTTACTTATATCTTGGTTATTATTTTGTTCTATATTATTAGTTATTCCATTTCTTACAAAATTTATTTTTTTATTTTTAGGAAACTTATCTTTCATTGCATTAAAAACAGATTCAGAACATGTAATTACATTATTTATTTTTTTTAATGTATAAAAATGCACTAAAATCATTAGCTTTCCTAGTAATTTCCCATATGTGTTGGGATAATCTTCTAATATATTGCAATGAAGAGTTGTAAATGTATTATATTTTTCTTTTATTTTAATCATAATAAAATCCGGAAATATTCCATGTGTATGTACAATATCCGGATTTATTTGTTTTAATACTCTATTTAGTTTTCGTTTTGCTCTAAATATAATTTCTGCTTTTCTTTTTAAATTTAAACAAATACAAGTAGCACCACTATTTTCTAGTTTTTGTGTTTCTTCTTTATTACCTTGCATAAATGAAATAACAAAAACTTTATATTTATTTTTATCTATTGCGGTTACCATGTTTTTTAGTACTTGGTTTGGTCCTGTATTTTTCATTGAATTTATAATATACACAATCTTTTTCATATTACCTCACGATATGCATATTCTCCCATTTTCTTTGGAAGATCTTTTAATTTTCTTACAGCATTTGGTATAACATCATTTACTTCATTATTTTCCACTCTTATTTTATTTTGTTTTAACTCGTAAATTTCTTCTTTAATCCCAACTTCTGATATCTCTGCATTTTTTTCGTCTCTTATTGCTCTAAATGTTTCGAATGCAATTTTTACATCTAGCCAAAAGTTTATATTATTTACATATTCTATATCGTATTCTATTTTTTTAAATATATCTATTCCATTTCTTCCTTTAATTTGAGCAAGACCTGTAATACCTGGAAGCACATTACATCTTTGTTTTTGTTTATCTGTAAAATATATGTAGTATTCTTTTACCCAAGGTCTAGGTCCTATAAAACACATCTCTCCTTTTAATACATTTATAAGTTGTGGCAATTCATCTAAGCTTGTCTTTCTTAGGATTTTTCCAACTCTTGTTACCATTTGATTATGAGTTAAATGCTTTCTATCTCTTTCCTCTTTTGTAAACATTGTTCTAAATTTATATATATTAAATAATTTTCCATCTTTTCCTATTCTTTTTTGTTTATATATAATTGGTCCTTTGCTATCTATTTTAATGCATATTGCTATAACAGCCATTGGAATCGCACACAATATAAGCATAACAATTGAAGCGACAATTCCCAATATTCTTTTAACCTTTATATACATTCTTTTTCTCCTTTGTTATATATTTATATTTATTATAATATTGCTTTTATAAAATCACAATATTTTCGTTTAAAATGTTATATAAATGTTATATTTTGTTGAATTATGCATTTAATATTTTCTTTCCTATATATTGTGTTGCAATTCTATTTTCTGGCTTTTCGTCAAACAAATATAAAACTATTAAAAATACCCATTCTAAAGGTTTCATTATAAAATATGTTATATCTGCTTCAATTGCATTATTAATATGCTTAGATAAAGGATAACCATATTTATCATAAATATGCCTTATAAAATGATGAAATTTAGGAGTTCTTTCTTGTATTAAGTCTTCAAATGCATTCGCAATACATAATTGCCTATTAACTACTATTTTTTCTCCTCTTCTAATTCCCATTCTAATTGGTTTTACTATGTTTTTATGTCCTCTTAAAGAAACTGTACATAAATAATGTGCATCATATGTAACAGATGGTGGTGATATTTTTGTAGATAGTGTCCAATCACTTGTTTCTAAAAATGCTTTTATTGCTTCATCTGGTCTTTGCCCAAATAAAACTAATATACAAATAAGTATAGCAGTAAATGGTATAGATAAAACAATTGCAATTATAGGCCAATTTTCTATATTATAAAATATTTTACTACACTTATTTAAAAATTTATTTTTATACTCTCTTGCTTGTATATTTTTTTCTTTATATATTTTCATAATCTCCATTACAGCTCGTATACTACATAAAATATAATTAATAGGAAATAATGTTAAGAATAATATTCCACCAGTTCCTATATTACTGCTTAACTGAATTATATAAATTATTATATAAGTTGAACACACAAAAATTCCAGACATTGCACCTACAATTACTAATGGTGGTAAGTTTAGTTTTTTTATTCTTATTAAAGCAAAAGATATAATTCCTACTAAAGATATTGTTAAAACTGTTGGCATACTCCAAGAAGCAATTGGACTATGTAAATCTATTTCGCCACCTCCCAGTCTTAAGGCTTGGTTATAATCTTTAAATTCATATAATAAATATAATATTACAGTTAATATAATTCCCAATAAAAATGTTAAGATATCTATTAAATTCTCTTTTGTCTTTTTCTTTTTAAATAAATTTAAAATATTAAAAACTGTTAATATAAATGGTGCTATTAAACAAAATATTCCTAATATAAGTAATACATATGGTAATATATTCATATTTTTCTCCTTTCCTTTTTAGTCGCTCGCATCTCCTACTCCTATAATACTTCCATCTACAGCATCCACATATACAAATAAAGTTGTTAATGGATCATTTCTATCAAATAGTCTAACTACCCACATTAATTTTCCTTCATATGGCTTTTGCTTCCACTCTTCTCTCCAAAAATGTGTACTGCTTTTCATATTTTTTGGTCCTAAAATTAATTCACACGAAATTGTATCATTTTCATTCATCTTACCATAAAATTCTGACTTCCATCCTTGGTATTGGTATTTTTCTTCTTTAGCTTCTTTCTCTGCAATATTTACTGCCTCATCTATATTTATAAGCTCTATTTTTTTATGTTCTACATTTGTATAATATTTTCCATTTTGAACATAATATTCTACACCATTTTGATTTTTATTGGTTGTAAATTCACTTACATTTAAGTCTTCTGAAACAAATTCATAATATATGCAATTTGTATTAGGTATTTTACTCACAATTAAAGTATTTACAATATATTCATCTAAAAAGTTACCCAATTTATATTTTATATTCCCAATATTCGTCTCTATCTCTTTAATTTCATATCTAGATACAACTATAATTACATTTTGTTTATTAAAGTTTATTTTAGGTATTTCTTGTGTTTTAAAATTTAGTTTTTTTAGCATATTGTTATATTCGCTATTATCTTCTTTTATAATCTTTTGGTAAACTCCTGTCACCTTTGTATCTAATAAATTTAAATCTTCTGTAATTTTAGATATTTTATTTTCCGAAGTAATATTTATTGGATCTATAAAAGAATATTTTTTAGCACTTCCATTTGTTATTATATCTAGCTTTTTAATTAATTTGTCTGTATCTTCTAGAAATCTTTGTACTACCTGACCACTATCTGAAAATCTTTTTATTATTCCTATTTCCTTTTCTTCAAGCATAAATATAACATTTTTACTTGCAGTATTATAGTCTAATTCTATAAAACTACCTTTGTTTTGCATTTCACTTATTTCATCTTCGGAATATACTTTACCATCAATTTGTGTTTCTATTCTATTACATAATTCATAATATATTTGGTTATATTCACTTGTCTTTTGCTCTATAACTATATATTCATTGTGTTTATTTTTATATATAATTCTATCTGGAGCTTTCAGTTTATCTTCATATTGCGATAAATTTATATTTTCATTTTCTATTATTTCAGCTTGCATCTCAATTTGAAATATAATAAATATCATAATACCTATTAATACACATAATAGAGAGCAAATTATTATTATTTTACATTTTTTACTATCTACTTTCATATTTTAGCTTCCTCTCTTTTTATTTTTTGGTATATCATATTTACAATTTCTTCTGCTGACAGTTCTTTACATATTAATGTTTCTGGAATAGTTTTTATTAAATCTTTATCTTTCCACCATTTTTTCATCTCTGTTTCTCCAAATTCTTTTGAACTTTGTCTAGTTTTATGTCTTTTTAACGTTTCTTCAAATGGAATATTAAAATAAAAAGCATAAATATTATTTTTAAATTCACTTAATATTTTTTCAAATAAACTACTATAATACTTTGAATTTAATATGCCTTCTAAAATAACTATTTCACAATTTTCTTTGCCAAACATTGCTAGTTTAAATAATAAATCATTTATATTTTTCTTTTTTCCATCTTTAACATATAAAATTTCTCTTCTAACAACATCTTGAGAAATAAGCATTGTCCCATGACCCAGCTTTTTTTGTAATATTTTTGCTACTGTTGTTTTTCCACTTCCAGAATTTCCTCTTAATATAATTAGTTTAGCCATTATATTCTCCTATATATTTTTATTACATAATTATACCATTCTTATAAATTTAAATTCAATAATTTTAATAAAGAAAAAACAACCGTGTTATTAAAAATAACACGGTTGGTAAAATTAGATTTTATTTACTCCCACTCTATATCTTCATTTATTGAAACATTTTAGCCTATATCATTCTAAACTTTGTCTATTATTACAGTATCTGCTAAAACTCCTTCTGCCACAAAACTCTCCTTTTCATTATATATTTCGAGTTTCTTAAATCTCTTTTTAGGTAAATTAACTTCTAATATTAAATTTCCTGTTGCACATTCATCAAGTGTAATTGCAAGTTCGTTTTTATATGTTTTTGCGTTAATAAAAGTGATTTTATCTGTATTATCCGTTCTTCCATATAAACGTAATTTGATTACAGGTTCATCCGACGTTTTAATATTAATAGCCGTTCGTAACGATTTAATCGATACTATTTCTATATCTATAGCACTTATAACTTTCCTTTCGTCTATTTTCCTACCTTCGTCATACGTTATATCCCGTCCGTTGATTCTAACATTCCTTCCATTAATTTGAACATTCTGTGCACTCAGATTTTTAATGTTAAATTGACTCATAATTTTTTTCCTCCTACTTATGTGCTTTCTCATTTTGTTACAATTTGGTTATAATTATTACCAAAATAGGATTTTTTACATTTTTTCCTATAGCTTAAAATTATACTATATTTCTGCAAAATTTTCAATAACAATTGCTCTTGTATTTTACATAGATTTGTTCTTTTTTATATATTCCACTTCATATTTATCTAATAAATCTATTGTTATTTTCCCTTGTTTTAATGCCTCTTCTGCTGTCATAAAAGTTCCATTTTCAAAATATACTGTAACAACTTCAGTTTTTTGTGATGGATAATAGTATTCATAGTTTTCGTCTTCATAAAATTTATATTCTATGCCATCTAAATATTTTTTATAATGTTCAGTTTTTCCAGTTGCTGTATGATCTATTAATTTTGGATCACTATTTTCTTCTTTTTTCTCTAAAATGTCACTATTATCTATTTTTAAAGCAAAATATGGAATATCTGAATTTTTTTCTTTCATAAAAATTATAAAATTGTCTTGAAAATAGCAATATTTTGTATCTATTCCTACGCTTAAATATTCTGTAACCATAGTTGCTTTACTTTTTAAATTGCAACCACTTTCATTTAAATAAAAATTAACATTTTGAATAGTGTCAAAAATGTATAATCCTTCCGAATTTTTTATTTCTTTTCCATATAATTCGTCATAACTAATCATACCATTTACTCTAACATATGGAATTCTTAGTTCATCAATTTCTTTAAACTCTCTGTTTCCTGTATATAAATTTGTTTTATTTTCTATTTCTTTATAATACTCTTCAAATGATTTATTTGTATCTGTTCTATAAAGGATTATTTCATCCTCTTCTTTTGTTTTTAATTTAATTGCAAAGTCGTTGCTATGTGAATTGTTAATACTTATAGGATTATAAAATAATATTTCTATATTTTTATTCATATTTTCTGAACTAGCATTATTTATTCCAAAATATTTTATAAATTCCTCACTTTCTCCAAATTTCCAATTATATTCATTAAAATTATCGAATTTTTCTAAAAAGTTTAACTCTTTGTTTAATGTAGTTTCTATTTTATATCCATTTGTTATTGTTCTTTCTATATTTATTTTGTAATCATTTTTATCTAGCATTTCTTTTGTGAATGGACTAGCACTTAAATCTTTTGCAATTTGAACATTTTCATCTTCTAGTTCTATTTTTTCTTTACCAATTTTTTCTGCTAATTCTTTCCACGCTAAATCTAATGTTCCAACCCATAAATTATTTATAGTATTTTCATTTAGCGTACTTTTATATGATGGATTCATTGTTATATTATGGTTTGTATTAAATCGTTTATATAATTGTGTTACTGCATATACGATTCCACTTAGGAGAACTGTTATAGCTGTAAAAATAATTAATACTTTTAAAATTTTATTCATTTCGATAATTCCTTTCTTTATTAAATTTTTCCTTAGTTGTTTTTTTCCTCTATGGATTAATGTTTTAATATTAGAAAGTGTTTCGTCTAATATTTTTGCTGTTTCTTCATAAGACAGTCCTTCTATATTAACTAAATACATAGCATTTTTATATTTTTCATCTAATTCATCTATTCCTTTTAATACTTCATTCTTAGTTTCTTCTTTCATAATTTCTTCTAATATATCATTACTAACTTCTTCATTGGCGTTTAAGACATACTGCTTATTAATTTCATATCTTCTTTTTTCTACATTAATATAATTAAATGCTTTGCTTTTAGCCACAAGATATATGTAATATTTAAAAGAACTACCTTCCTGCAACTTATTCTGCATAACATATATAAAAGTTTCTTGCGTTAAATCTTCAGCTTTTTGATAATCTTTTACTATGTTATATATAAAATATTCAATCTTACTTTTATATTTATTATAAATATATTCAAAAGCTTGCTTTTCTCCACTTAAATATGAATTATATAATTTTTCATCTAAATTTTTTTCCATATTTCACCTACTTTCATATATATATAACAGTAACTTTAAAAAAAGTTGCATTTTTTCTAAAATTACAAATTTATATTATTTAAAAAGATTAGCTTTTTTAATGAATTTTACTCATAAAAAACTAATCTTTTTTGTTTCATATATTTTATTTTTTTCTTATTTTTGCCACAAAAAATCCTTCATATAAATCTGTTGGACATACACACAAAGTTCCATTTATTTTAGTATTCAAAAATGGTACATCTGGGAATAATTCTTTTTTTATTGGTACAATTTCTATTTTGTTTTTATTTATAATTTCTTGCAATACCATTTCATTTTCTTTTTCTAAAATTGAACAAGTAGAATAAACCATTTCACTCCCTCTTTTTAATAAATTTATTGCTTTATTTAATAACTGGGTTTGAAATTTTATAGATCTATTTAATAATTTTTCTGTAAATATTGTTTCTAATTTACTATCGTTAATATCTAGAGTTCCACTACCACTACAAGGTGCATCTAGTAAGATTTTGTCAAAAGATAAGAAATTATCTAGCTCTCTAGAATCTTTTACCATTATACTAACTCTAGTCGCTCCCTGCTTTTCTATATTATATTTTAATCTTTCTGCCCTTATTTTGTTTTTTTCGCATGCTGTTATATATGCATTATTTTTTGATAAAGCTACCATTTGCGTTGTTTTTCCCCCTGGTGCTGCTGCCATATCTAGTATATTTTCATCTTCTTTTGGATTTAATATTATTGCTGGTATCATAGATGATAAGCTTTGCAAATATATTTCTCCATTTTCATATATTTCTAAGTCTTTTATTTCTTTTTCTGTAACATTTTCTAATATTAATGCAGATTCGTACCAAGGAACTTCACTATATGTATAATTTAGTTTAGTTAAATATTCTTTTACATAGTTTATACTAGTTTTTAATGTATTTACCCTTAATGTAGTATTTCTCTTTTTAGAATATCCATTTATTATTTTATTTGTTACTTCTTCACCATATTGTTCTATTAATAAATTATATAAAAAATTTGGAATATTATTTATCATTTAACTCTCCTTATTAATTTGTCTTATTTTCTTCCTTATATAAAAAGCAACCTTTTTCATGTGAATATATAATCCCTATTGCTTGCAAATATGAATAAATAATTGTACTTCCTACAAATTTCATTCCTCTTTTTTGCAAATCTTTTGATATTACATCTGAAAGTTCATTTGTAGTTTTATCTGTTTCGTAAAGAGTTATATCATTTGTAAAAATTTTTAAGTAATTATAAAAAGAACCATATTCTTTTTGAATTTCTTTAAATATTTTACTATTATTTATTGTAGCATTTATTTTTAATTTATTTCTTATTATATCCTTATTTTGTATTAATTCTTGTATTTTTTTATCATCATAGTTGCATACTTTATTTATATCAAATTTATCAAATGCCTTTTTAAAACTTTCTCTTTTATTTAGTACACATTCCCAAGAAAGCCCTGCTTGGAAGGATTCTAATATTAGCATTTCGTATAAATATTCATCCGAAAAATTAGGCTTGCACCATTCTTCGTCATGATATTTTACATATAATTCATTCTTTAAATTGCACCATTTACATCTTTTTTTTGTTTCTAAATAATCTAAGCAAATTTTAAAGAACTCTGCATGACTAATAGAAAATTCTCCATTTTCTATTAGTTCTTTTATCTTTGTTTCACTTGACCATTTTACTTCTTCTACTTCTTCTTTTTGAATTTTTATTTTATTCATATTTACATTTTCTTTTAAATAATAAATATCTACAAAATCATCTTCTGTTTTAATTGTTTTTATTAGTACAATATTATTCTCTTCTACATTAATTCCAAGTTCTTCTTTTATTTCTGTTATAATTCCTTGTTTACTTGTTTGTCCAGATATAGGGTGACCTCCTGTTGTAGCCCATTTTCCATCTTTTTCTGGTACTCTTTTTTGAATTAAAAATTCGTTATTTTCATTTTGTATAAATATAATAACTGTAATATAGTATTTTCCTTTTGGAACTGTATTACCTTTATAAATTGTTTCTCCAGTTAACTTTCTATTTTCGTCATATAAATCTCTTTTTTCCATTTAATTCTCCATATTATTTTTTTAGCTTATCCTTCCATTCATGATAAAGAATATCTTTTAAGACCAACATACTATCTAAGTTGTTATATCCATATTCATCACTTAAATTATTAAGCATGTTTCTAATTTCTAAAGCATATTTTTGTATATCCACCTTGTCTTGGTATGTTGCAAGCACAGAATATTTTTTACTCCATGCTTTTGTCCAATCTATTTTAGATTCTTTTTCCTCATTGCTATTTTTTATTCCGTCTTCTATCTCTTTTACTTCTATATCAGATTCTATTAATTCATCTAGAGATAAATTATTTTCTAAACTCATTTTATCTACCTCCACATTAAGTATACTACTTTAATTAGTTCTTTTCTATCGCATATATTTTTATTAACATATTTTTTGAGTTATTCTTTGACATATTTATTTACAATTTTCTAACTTTATAATTTTAGTTGAGACTTCTTTTACAAATGTTTCGTCATGTTCTACAAAAATAAGTGTAGGTTTACAATTTAAAATACTTTCTTCTATTTGCATTCTCGTTAATATATCAATATAATTTAAAGGTTCATCCCAAATATAAATATTGGCTTGCTCGGATATACTTTTAGCAATTAAAACTTTTTTCTTTTGACCTTCGCTCATATCTTGTATGTTCTTGTCAAACTCTTCTTTTACAAATCCCATTTTTATTAACATCGCTTTAAAAATACTCTCATCTATTCTATTTTCCTTTGAAAAAACTTTTAAATTTCCTTTTAGATCTTCTGTGCTTTGTGATACATAAGATGTTTTTAAATTATTTGATATTTTAAATTCTCCATTATAAGCTATTTCTTTTCCCAAAATAAGTTTTAATATACTTGATTTGCCAATACCGTTTTTGCCAACTATTGCAATTCTATCTCCATTTTTTAATTCAAATGAAATCGGCTTAAATATTTCTTGTTTATCATATTTTATTTGTAAATTATTTGCTGAAATTAATGAATTTTTATTGCTTACTAAAGGAATAATTTTTAAAGGTTCATTTCTATCTATATTTCTTAATAAATTAGTCTTGTCGTTTATTGATTTTTCAATGCGCTCTTCCATAGCTTTTGACCTTTTCATCATTTTAGAAGCTTTATGCCCTACAAACCCCTTATCTATTGTAGTTTCGGAATTATATTTTTTACATTTTCCCTTTTCGGCTTCATTTGACCACTTAGCAGAATTTTTTGATGCTATTTCGAGCCTATCTATATTTTTTTGTAGTTTTTCATTTTGCATTATTTCAAAATTATCTTGTTTCTCTTTATTTTCCTTCCAAGTAGAAAAGTTTCCTTGCATAATTTCTATATTAGTATTATTTATAGCTATTATATGGTCTACAACTTTGTCTAAAAATTTTCTATCATGAGATACTAATATAAATCCCTTTTTCTTTTCTAAATAATGGACTAAATTATTTCTTGTTTCAGAATCTAAATGATTTGTAGGTTCATCTATAAGCAAAAAATTATTTTCCTTTAGAAATAAACTTATTAAAAGTATTTTTACCTGCTCTCCACCACTTAATAAATTAAAATTCCTATAAAGAATTTCTGTTTCTGTGTTAAGTAAATTAAGTTCTTTTATAATTTCCCAGTCATTAGCATTTGGTGCCATTTCATTTACTATTTCTATTGCCATTCTATTTTTATTTTCTACTTCGAAAGGAAAATAACAAACATCAACATTTTTTGATATGTTTCCTTTATATTTATATTTTCCTTGTAATAACTTTAAGAATGTGGTTTTTCCTTTACCATTTCTTCCGATTAAACCTAATTTCCAATTAGTATCTATATTAAATGTTACATCTTCAAATATCTTGTTATAGCTACCATCATATTCAAATGTTAAATTATTTACCCTTATTAAAGACATTCTTCCTCCATTCTTAATTGTATCTTTTTCATTTTGATTATAGCATTCTTGTTCATATTATACAATTATTTAATTCGTATATTATCTTTCTAATTTCATATATAAACTTGGATAAGGATTTACTTGCTCATCTAATTCGGTCCTTTTATAAGTTTTAAATCCCATATATTCATAAAATCCTTTGTTATTTGGATTTATTAGTGTTGTTCTCCTATCTTTCACTTCGATTATTTTCATTTTATTACCTCCCTTTACTTTTATCTATTATTTTCTTAATTTATAAATTGAAGATTTTTTCAATTTATAAATATTATATAATAAAAAAAAGACACAGTACTATTCATTTTGTGCCTTAAATGGTGGAGATGAGGAGAATCGAACTCCTGTCCACTAAACTTTCCATATAAATTTCTCCGAGTGCAGTTTGTTATTTAAACTTCCCATATATATTGGTTAACAAACAAAACAACATATATAGTATCTCTTAATTACCCACTATTCCAGAGAACTAATAGCTTTGTTTCCTACTTTAATTTGGCGCTTTATTTATAACAGTAGGCTTTATAATAAAACGACGTTGCAACTTAGGCAGCGTAAGCTAATTCTTCGTTATTAGCGTTTATATTTATTTTTGCTTTTTTTAAGTGGCCAAAGCAACCATCCACTACTCGCTTTTCATACTTCTAGGTTAATGTCGAAACCATTACATCCCCAAGTACATATTTATTTTACCACATATTTATTTTTTTCTCAATCTTAGTTTTAAATTTATACTTATAAAATTTCTTCCATCTTTTCTATCAGATTATTTATTTTATCTTTAAAATCTTCACAGCTATTTATTATTAATCTTTTATGGTGAGTTTTATATGCTTCTAATATTTTATTATCAATATTAATTGTATTATTTCCTTCATCTCTTCTTGCTTTATTATTATCAAATGTATATAGTTCTGGTAACATTTTTGCAACTGTTTCCATATGTATAATAGCATCATAGTTATTTAATACTTTATCATATGTTGTATTAAATTTATTCAAAATTTTTTCTAATTCTGTTTTATCTAAATACATCATAGCATCAATTGGACCTCTATCATATATAATTAAATTTTTATTGTTTCTAGATAATTTAATTGCTCTTTCATAAATTTTCTCTGTTTCAAGTTGCATTTTTATTAGCAGTTCTTGAAAATTGCTTTCTCCTACTTTTGGTGCTGTAATTCCTCCAAGAATTAGCATAGTTGCTGTTTCATTTACTATATATACGTCATAGCCTTGCTTACTAAAATATTCTTTTATAAATGGTAATGACTCTGTCTTTCCTGCACAAGTTCCTCCTGTTAATAATATCTTTTTACATATTTTATTTTTCATCAGAATTACCTTTCTATGTATATTTGAACAATCATAATAGCATATAATTCATATTGTTTATATAAATTTATGCTTACACTATAACATATTCTAAAATTTATAACAATATTTTTGTAAAAACTCTTGCATATATTTTTTCATTATGGTATGATGTTATTGCTTATTTTTTAGGGGTATAGTGTTAATGGTAGCACATCGGTCTCCAAAACCGCCTGTGAGGGTTCGAATCCTTCTACCCCTGCCATGAGGTTTGCTATTAACACTAATAGCAAACCTTTATTTTTTTATTCTAACACTATATTTTAATCTTATCTTTATTTAAATATTGGAGGTACAATTGTTTAATAAATTTTTTGTTACATTCTTTATATTTATATTTTTGTTTATAACTTTTTTTATATCTTTATCTATTCCTTCTACAAATACAAATTTAATATATAGTAACAATATTACTATTTCCTCTTGCGGTTTTGCTTGGCCAATTCCTGGCTACACCAAAATTACTTCTCCATTTGGTAAAAGAGATTCGCCTACTGCTGGTGCTTCTTCTTATCATTATGGAACAGATATAGGCGCTCCCGAAGGAACTAATTTAATAGCTATAGAAGATGGTAAAATTACATTTTTAGGTTTTTTAGGCGCTGGTGGTTATACTTTAACATTGTCATTTAACGAGTTCAAAGTTACCTATTGCCATATATCCCCTAATTATTTAGTATCTGAAGGTGATACTGTTTTTAAAGGTCAAATTATCGCAAATGTTGGACCTAAATATGTTTATGGTGTTCCTGGCAATAACTATACCGACTCTACAGGAAAACCAACTAATGGTGCTACAACTGGCACACATTTGCACTTAGGCTTCCGTATAAATGATAAATATGTAAATCCTTTAGACTATTTCCAGTAAAAGCCTCACCTAAAATTTCCTAACAAATGTAAATTTTAAGTAAATCATATGTGCGCTATAATTTTCTAGTACATAAAGCTCTCCTATCAAGAGATTTTTCCTATAATATAAAAAAACACATATATTCTATGTGTCTTTTTAACTAATATTTACATATCATCTTCTAAGTCTTCATCGTTATCATGGTGATGTCCACATCCTGTACAAGAACTGCATCCATCTTTGCAACCATCATCGCAATCTCCACAGTCTTCACAATCGTCATCACATGACCAGTCTAGCTCTATAACATTATTACATTCTGGACATTTTACTTCTTTTTTATCTTCGTCAAAATCTGTTTCAAATTGATAATTGCAATATGGACAAACAATTTCTATATCGTATACATCATTAAGATATAATTCTTTTGCCATCTTATCTATTTTTTCTTCTAATTTAGCAATTTTTGTTTGATTGTCTTTGTTTATATCATCCATTTTTTGTAATATATCTGCTATTGTCTTAATAACATTTTCTTGAACATATTTTAAATCTTTTTCATCTTTAATATTTTTATTCATATCTAAAATTAGTTTTTGTAATTGCTCTTTTATTTCCATAACAAAACCTCTTTCTTTTAGACTCTTTCCATATATTCACCAGTTCTAGTATCTATTCTTAGTCTATCTCCTATTTCTACAAATAATGGAACACTTATTTCTAAACCATTTTCTAATTTAGCTGGTTTACCAGATGTTGTTGTAGTATTTCCACTAAATCCTGGTTCTGTATATGTAACTTCTAATTCAACAAACATTGGTGGTTCAACTGCAAATACTTTTCCTTTATATGATAAGATTTTCATATCCATATTTTCTTTCATAAATTTTAATGCATCACCAATTTGTTCTTCGTTTAATGGTATTTGTTCATATGTTTCGTTATCCATAAAGTAATATAAACCACCATCTTCGTATAAATATTGCATATCTCTTTTTTCGATTTCTGCTCCTGGGTATTTTTCAGATGGGTTAAATGTTTTTTCTATAACTGCTCCTGAAATAACATTTTTTAATTTTGTTCTTACAAATGCAGAACCTTTTCCTGGTTTTACGTGTTGAAATTCTACTACCTTAAATACATTTCCATCCATTTCGAATGTTGTTCCATTTCTAAAATCTCCTGCTGAATAAACTTCTGCCATAATTATTACCTCCTAATACTTTCTTTTTTTCTCTTTTTGCACTTTTTTTATTTTACTACAAATATACATAAAATGCAAGTATATCAATATTTTTAGTACTTATTTTATAAAAAAATGTGCATTTAACTTTTTATTTTACTTATTCTATTAAAAATATTATATTTTAATTGTTTATTATAATATAATTTTTATCAGATTCTGTTAATTTTATACAACCATTTTTTGTAACTAAAACTGTGTCTTCTATCCTTACTCCAAATTTACCTGGCAAATAAATTCCTGGTTCATCTGTTATAATCATATTTTCTTTTAATAAAACATCTTTTCTTCCCACAAATGGTTTTTCGTGAATGTCTAGTCCAACACCATGGCCTAAACTGTGGTCTAAAGTATAACCATTTACTTTAAAGTCACTTTCTACCATCATTGTTAATATTCTTGCATTTGCATTTTCTTGGATAGAATCTAGCACTAATTCTTGATTTTTTAGTACTAAATTATAAATAGGTTTTATTCCTTCTGGTACATATTCTACAAATATTGTTCTCGTCATATCTGAACAATATCCTTTATATCTACAACCAAAGTCTATAGTAATTGGATCACCTGCTACTATTTTTCTGTCTGTTGGAATTGCATGTGGCATAGAAGAATTACTTCCAGAAGCTACAATTGTGTCAAATGCCAATCCATCTGCTTCATGTGTTTTAAAATAATGTTCTATTTCGAATGCTATCTCTTTTTCTGTCATTCCAACTTTTATAAAATTACAAATATGTTTAAAGCAATCATCTGTAATCTTGCACGCTTTTTGTATATAATTAATTTCCTCTGGTGCCTTTATCATTCTATGTGTTTCTATAAAATTATCTGTTTCTACTAAATTATTTATTTTATACATTTGCTTATATTCTTTATATTTAGCATATGTAACATAATTTTCTTCAAAACCTACATTACTGCAAAACATAAATAAATTTTCATAATCTATTGGGTCTATATCTTTATAATCATATAACACAATTTCATCATCTATTGTTAGTATGCTATTAATATGCTCTGTATACCTTGCGTCTGTTATAAAAATATTTTCTTTCCTCGTAATTAATAATACTCCTTCTGCATCAATCCCAGTTAAATATTTAATATTTACAGGATTTGAAACAATCATTCCATCTAAATCTATTGTAGATAATTTTTCTCTTAGCCATTTAACTTTTTCATTCATTAATATCAGCCCCCAATGTTATACTTTATATAGTCCCAATGTAAAAATTTTAAGTAATACAAATAGTATTGCACTAAATGGAACAAATATTGCTATATAAGAAGCAATTACTATAAATGGACCAAATGGTATGTAATCATCTATTTTTCTTTTTTTACTTAGCACTAATACTATACTAATTATTGCCCCTAATAAGAATGATATAATTGATATTGCTAAAATGTTAGAAGCTCCAAAGAAAAGACCTAATGCAGCTACTAGTTTTACATCTCCCATTCCCATTGCTTCTTTCCCAGAAACTAATCTTCCTAATAATGTTAATATTCCAAATATTACTGTTCCTACTACCATTCCAAGTAACATATTCATTGCTAAATTAATATCTGATATTCCATATACAAATGTAAGTAATAAGCCCGTTTCTGCCATTGTAAGCAATAGCCTATTTGGTATTATACTATTTTTAAAATCTATAACAGCTACAGAAAATAGCATTGGTGTTAGTATCATATGTTTTATTAAGTCTAAATTTTGTATAAAATCTGGTTTTAATCCAAACTTATACAATAGTAATATATATATTATTGCTATTAATAACATATGTATATAATGTGGTTTAAAGTTTTTTGGGTAATCCTTAAAAAAATCTTTAGTAAATACTTTTTTGTGTTCTATTAGTCTTTTATTTATATGTGGCAATATATTTCCAACAATTAAACCTAAAATTCCAAATGCAACATATATCATTATGTGAACATCATTAAAAAACATATTTTATCCTTCTTTCTCTTTTTGTTGTTTTTCTTTATACTTGTCTAATATTTTATTTTCTAAACCTCTTTTTATAGCTGTAATAAATAGCTCTCTTGTACTAATTGGATCCACCAATATTGTATACATTTTGCATCTATTACCACCTATAATATCTGTAAAAATTTGATCTCCTATTATAGCTAGATTTTCGTATGGTAAGTTTAATAGCTTACTTGCTTTTTTATATCCTCTTTTTAAGGGCTTCGTTCCAAATGATATGTATGGAATGTCCAATATAGCAGATACTTTCTTTATTTTTTCTTTGTTGTTTGAATTCGATAAAATACAAAATTTAATATTATGCTTTTTTAGGCTATTACACCATTCTTCTGCTCCTTCTAATAAGTTATGTTCTAAATCTATTAACGTGTTATCTACATCTAAAAGTATTCCTTTTATATTATTTTCATTTAACTTTTTTATATCTACATCTTTTATATTTTTGCAATAAAAATTTGGATATAATATCATGTAATTATCCTCCTATTTTTCTTTTCATATCTTATCAATATGTCTAGTATTTGTCAAGAATATTACAGTTTCATTTTTCTCCTACTACATAAAAAAGCGCACCTAAGATTTTCTAGTACAGAAGTTACTCCTACTATATAAAAAAAATTGCCACTTTTTTGTAGCAATTTAATATCTATTTACAAAATCTATGTCTTCCTATAGTTACTGTCATTGGTCTTGACCAAATCCATTTATTTGTGGCTGTAGATGGGTTAAAATAATATATTGCTCCATATGATGGGTCCCACCCATTTAACGCATCTTGTGCTGCTTTTTTTGCTGTAGAATTAGGTGTTAAATTTATTTGTCCATCACTAACCGCATCAAAGGCTCCTTTTTGGTATACTACTCCGGAAATCGTATTCGGAAAAGAACTACTTCTAACCCTATTTAATACTACTGCTCCTACTGCAACTTGACCTGTATATGGTTCTCCTCTTGCTTCTCCATAAATTACTCTTGCAAGTAAATTTAAATTTGAAGAATTCGAACTAGATGAACCAGAAGATGAAGAATTAAATATTCCCATAGCTTCTAATGTATTTTTTCCTGCAATTCCATCTACTGCTAAATTGTTTTTTCTTTGAAAATATTTAACTGCCTCTACAGTTTGGCTTCCATATATTCCATCTATATTACCTTTATAATAACCCCATCTTTTTAATTTTGTTTGTATTTGTGTAACTTCGCTACCTCTAGAGCCATATTTTGAAAGAGCTTCTACTTCGTTTCCTTTATTAATATTAGATATAGCAAATATAGATAATATAGTAAGTGACAATATTATTAATAAAATACATATCGTTTTTAATGATTTATTTTTAACTTTTTTTAACATAAAAACACCACACTTATAAAACAATTTAAAATTATTTTATCCATATATGGTGTTTTTATACAATATATTAAAATATTCCTGTTATTATTCCATTATCATCTATACTAATATTTTCTGCTGCCGGTTTTTTTGGAAGTCCTGGCATTGTCATTATTTTTCCTGTTAAAACAACAACAAATTCTGCTCCTGCTTTCATTTTTAATTCTGTTACATGAAGATTAAATGGTTTATCTCCTAATAAGTCTTTTGGATCATCCGAAAATGAATATTGCGTTTTTGCTACACAAATTGGTATCTTTAAATTATTTAATTCCTTTAATTGTTCTTTTGCCAAGTCTGAATATTCTACACCTGTTGCACCATATATTTTTTGTGATACTTTAGCTATTTTTTCTTCTATTGTGTCATTAATATTATATATATATTCAAAATCATTTTCAGTTTCACATATTTTTATAAGTTTATTTGCTAAATCTGTTGCACCTTCTCCACCTTTTTCCCAGTTTTCTAATAAACTTACTTCTGCAATTCCTCTTAAAGCTTCTTTTAATACTGTTATTTCTTTTTCTGTATCATTGGTAAACTTATTAATTGCAACAATTGGTGTTACTCCATATTTTTTTATATTTTCTATATGTTTTAGTAAATTGTTTATACCTATTTTTAAAGCTTCTATGTTTTCTTTAGTACATTCTTCTTTGCCTACACCACCATGGTATTTTAAAGCTTTTAAAGTTGCTACTATTACTACTGCATTAGGTTTTTTATCTATTAATCTGCATTTTATGTCTAAAAATTTTTCTGCACCTAAATCTGCACCAAATCCTGCTTCTGTAATTACATAATCTCCCATTTTTAGTGCCATATTTGTTGCAATTATACTATTACAGCCATGTGCAATATTTGCAAATGGTCCGCCATGTATTAAAACTGGATTATTTTCTAATGTTTGTACTAAATTAGGGTTAATTGCATCTTTTAAAACTACTGCTAAACTTCCTTCTGCTTTTAAATCTTTACAAGTAATTGGATTGTTCTGTTTATTATATCCTATAATTATATTTCCTAATCTTCTTTTTAAGTCTTTCATGTCTTTTGCTAGGCATAATATTGCCATAATTTCTGAAGCAACTGTAATGTCAAACCCATCTTCTCTTGGAGTCATATTTTTTTCGCCAGAAAGAGAAATTTGTACTTTTCTTAATGCTCTATCATTTAAATCTACACAACGCTTCCATGTTACTTTTTCTATTTCTAATTCATTTCCCTGCCAAATATGATTGTCTATAATTGCACTTAACAAATTATTCGCTGTAGTTATTGCGTGAATATCTCCTGTAAAGTGTAAGTTTATATCTTCCATTGGTGCTACTTGCGAATATCCACCACCTGTAGCTCCTCCTTTTATTCCAAATACTGGTCCTAAGGAAGGCTCTCTTAAAGCTAATATCGCATTTTTATTTAATTTATTAAAAGCATCTGTAAGCCCTATAGATGTAGTAGTTTTTCCTTCTCCTAGTGGAGTTGGATTTATTGCTGTAACTAATATTAATTTTCCATCTTTGTTGCCTTTTATTTTTTCATAATAATTTAAGGAGATTTTTGCTTTATACTTTCCATATTGTTCTAAATATTCTTCATCTATTTTTAACCTTTCGGCAATCTTATTTATATTTTTTAATTTTGCATTTCTTGCAATTTCAATATCTTGCATAATAAACCTCCTTTTATTTTATTTATAAATTAGATTATAGTCTTTGTATTATTAGCCCATACAAATTTCTTTTCTCTAATAGTTTAAATAATTAGAATATACATCCCACTATTATACCAATTATCGCTCCAACTATTACTTGTAAAGGCGTATGTCCTAAAACTTCAACCAATTTTTCTGAAACTTCTATGCCAGAAAGTCCTGGTGTTTCTACTAATTTGTTTAATAATTTTGCTTGCTTTCCAGCTGCTCTTCTTACTCCTGCAGCATCATACATAACAACAAACGCAAATATTACTGAAAGAGCGAAAGTAGGACTATCTAATCCACATTCTCTAGCTATTAATGTTGCTAAAGAAACCACAACTGCAGAATGTGAACTTGGCATTCCTCCTGCTCCTAAGATTCTTTTAAAATTAAACTTCTTTGTTGTTACTAAATCCCAAATAACCTTAAATAATTGTATCGAGAACCATGTTAATAGTGGCACATATATAAATTTATTTGTTATAAAGTCTTTTAAAAATTCCATTGCTATCTATCCTATCCTTCCTTTGGTAAAAAATTATCTTCTGTTATATTCCCGTCTTCATTTATTAATATGTTAATTCTTTTTTCAGAATCTTCTAATATTTTATTACATTCTTTAGAAAGTTTTATCCCTTCTTCAAATTTTCTTACTGATTCGTCTAATGATAGTTCTCCTTTTTCTAATTCAGTAGTAATTTGCTCTAATTTTTGCATTGTTTCTTCAAAATTAATTTCTTTCATATTTCCCCCATATCTTAAAGAATTTTAGCTTCTTTATTTCCATTGCTTAGCCTAATTTTTACTATATCATCTTTTTGTAATTCTTGTGCATCTTTTACTATTTTCGTATCCTTTTCTACTATAGAATATCCTCTACTTAATGTTTTTAAAGGACTTAATGCATCTAATTTAGAAAAATTTTTTATAGCTTCTGTCTTGCTTAGTTGCATTTTTTTATTCATACTATTTATTATAGATTTTGTTATTATATCTAGTTTTAGATAATTATCATTTACAATTTTTAATGGATCTGTATATATTCTACTTTTCATGCATTTTTCATATCTCATTTTCATTATTTCTACTTTTTTCTTTAGTGCATTTTTTAACCTTATATTATATGTATCTAAATTTTGCTTTATATTTACTATATTTGGTACTACTATTTCAGCAGCTGCTGAAGGTGTTGGCGCACGCAAATCTGCCACAAAATCTGAAATAGAAAAGTCGGTTTCATGTCCTACAGCAGAAACTATTGGGATTTTTGAGTTGTAAATAGCCCTTGCCACAATTTCTTCGTTAAAAGGCCATAAATCCTCTAATGAGCCTCCTCCTCTTGCCAAAATTAATACATCTGCAAGTTTCTTATCGTTCATTATTTTTATTGCTTCTGCAATTTTTGTTCCTGCTCCTTCACCTTGTACAGGAACAGGATATAGTCTTATATATACATTTGGGTTTCTTCTTGTTGAAACATTTATAATATCTTTTATTACAGAACCAGTATTAGAAGTTAATACGCCTATAATTTTAGGCATAATAGGTAGCTTTTGTTTGTATTCTTCTCTAAATAAACCTTCTTTATCTAATTTTTCTTTTAACTGTTCATATGCAGTATAAAGACTACCCATTCCTTCTTCTTGCATGCCTTTACAATATAATTGGTAAACACCATCTCTTTCGAAAACTGAAACAGTACCAAAAGCTAATACACTCATTCCATCTTTTGGTACAAATTTTAAATTAGTTGTATATGATTTAAACATAATGCATTTTATTAAGGAAGTATCATCTTTTAAAGTAAAATACATGTGACCTGTATAATGATGCTTAAAATTTGATATTTCCCCTTTTATTAATACATTATTTAAGTATTCATCATCTGCTATTTTGTTTTTTATATAATAATTTAAGTCTGTTACTGAAATTGCTTTATATTCCATTATTCTATACTTAACTCCTTAACAACATTTGCAAGTACACCATTAATGAATGAAGCAGATGTATCTTCTCCGTATTTTTTAGCAAGTTCTACCACTTCATTTATAACAACTTTAAAAGGTATTTCTTTATATTGAATTTCGTAAATTGCTAGCATTAATAACGCTTTATCTATTTTAGAAATTCTTTCTATTGACCAATTGTCTTTAAGATTTTTAGAAATTTTATTTAATATTTCTTCTTTGTTATCATTTATTTCGTTTATATCTTTAACTATTTCATCTTTATCTCTATCTTTTAAGTTATTTGCTTCTAAAAGGATTTTTAACTCTTCGTCATTCATTTCCTTATTTATTTGACCACTATATAATGCTTTAAATGTTAGTTCTCTTTTAGCTGATTTTTCCATTTATTTCCCCTTCTTACATTCTGTCTATAAAATTTTTTAATTTTTCTTTTACTGTATATTTATTTCTTTGAATATAATTACCTACAAAAATTCCCATTCCTATTAAGATAATTCCAATAATTAATTTATATAATTCTGTAAGTAAAATTAATATTGCTATTGCCGCACCTATTATTGCGCCTTTATATTCAGAAATAAAATCTTTAAAACCATTCATTTCTTCTCTCCCTTTCTCGCTCTCTACTGTATTTTTTGTTTTAACCGGGATTTTAAGAACCGTCCTCAGTCCCGATTTAACCTTCTACTGTATTTTCTGTTTTTGGAGTAATATTTCTGATTCTTACATTTACTGCTTTTGTTTCTAAGTCTGATGTTTTCTTTATTGCTTCTTTTACTCTATTTTGAATGCTTGCTGTTAAATCTTTTATTACGATATTTGGATGTACATATAATGTAATATATACTTTTAAATTGTTTTCTTTATCTAGCCCTACTTTAGCTACAACATTTTCTGTTCCATCAAATCCTCTAACTATATTTATAACTAAATTTTCTAATGTATCTTTAGATATTAGTAATCTTCCATTATCATTTTCCATTAAAACACCATCTTTAGTAGCTCTTTCGTCTTTTCCGCTAAAGAAAATTGCTTTTAAAGCTAATAATATAACTACAATTGAAACTCCTAATATTATATTAGAATGTGGTTCTGTACTTAGTCCTGCTTCTATATATGGAACTAAGTTTTCTAATTCTAACCAACCAAATATTATGCTAGATGTTACCACTGCTAACACAAACATTAATATTGAAAATATTACTAATATAAATTTATCTAAAAATTTCATTTTATCCTCCTTATTCTTCTTCTTTTGTTTTTTCTACATTTACACCTTGAACATGGACATTTACTTCACTTACTTTTAAGCCTGTCATATTTTCTACTGTTTGTTTTACTTTATTTTGAATGTCAAATGCTACATCTGGTATACGAACTCCATAATTTACTATTATGTTTACATCTATTTTTACATTATTTCCATTGATATCTGCTTTAATACCTTTGCTTAAGTTTTTCTTTCCACTTAGTACTTCTGTTATTCCTCCTGTTATCCCTCCTGCCATTTCTGCAACACCAGAAATTTCTGAAACAGCAATTCCAGATATTGTTGTTATAACTTCTTCAGATATATTTATGTTGTCTTCTTCCTCATTTAAAATATTTTCTACTAAACTTACTTGCTCTTTATTTTCTTCCATATTTATACCTCCAAATTAAAACTAGCATTTTCAATCTTTTTCTACGGCAAAACTTTTGTATTAGAAAAAAATTGATATACCTAAAATCTGTATAAAGTATATCAATTTATATATTTTTTTACAACTATTTTTTGGAAAATAGTTGTATATAATCTCCTTAATTTTTACATTTCTTTTTCTTTTGAAAAAAACATACCTGCCGTTAAATGATTACCTCTTAAAAAGTCTGTAGAGTTCATTCTTTTTGCATTTTCTCCTTGAATTTCTAGTATTTTTAGAACTCCACCTTTTGCTTTTATATATAGACCATCTTTATCATCTGCAATTATAATTGTTCCTGGCATTAAGTTGTTAAATTTATATTCGTATTCTTCAAATTCTGTTTTATAAGAAAAGAATTCTTCCTTTGTTAAAATTTTAGATCTCCAAAATTTTATTTTTTTACCATCTATATATGAATATGCTCCCATAATTGGATTTAATCCTCTTATTAAGTTGTGAATTTTATATATATCATTTTCTTCCCAATCTATTAAAGCTATTTCTTTACTTAACATTGGTGCTAGAGAGAATTCCTCTGGTTGCTTTTCTCTAGGAGCTTTTCCTTCTTCTATTAGTTTTAAAGTTTCTTCTAGAAGATTTCCTCCAATTTTTGAAAGTTTTTCCCATAGTTCTCCTGTTGTTTCTTCTGGTGAAATTTCTACTTCTTCTTTTAAAATCATATCACCTGTGTCCATTCCTTCATTCATATACATTGTTGTAATTCCTGTAGTTTCATCACCATTTAATACTGCCCATTGTATTGGCGCAGCTCCCCTATATTTAGGAAGTAAAGAACCATGTACATTTATACAACCTAATTTAGGAATTTCTAAAATTTCTTTTGGTAAAATTTTTCCATATGCAACTACACAAATTACATCTGGCTTAATCTTTTTTATTTCTTCTATAAATTCTATATTATTCTTTATTTTTGTTGGCTGATAAACCTTTATGTTCTTTTCTAAAGCATATTCTTTTACTGGTGAATATGCCATTTTCATTCCTCTGCCTTTTGGCTTGTCTGGATTTGTTACTACTCCTATTATATTAAATCCTGATTCGTATATACTTTTTAATGATTCTTGTGCAAAGTCTGGAGTTCCCATAAATAAAATTTTTAACATATTAATCTCCTTTTATTTAATTTATATGCTAGCAAACTGTTATTATTATTCTGGTTTCACTATTTCTAAAGTTCCTGGTAACATATTATCTACAAACAAAATTCCATCTAAGTGGTCTGTTTCGTGGCAGATTGCTTGTGCTAATAATTCTTTAGCTTTTATTTTTTGTTTTTTGCCATTTACATCATAATATTCTGCTTCTACCTCTTTTGGTCTTACAACAACTGCGAATTTGTTTGGAAAGCTTAAACATCCTTCTTTTACTTCTCTTTCGCCTTTTGTTTTTGTAATTACTGGATTTATTAATACAATTGGACCTTTACCATCGTATATGTCTATAACTACTACTCTTTTTAATATTCCTACTTGTTGTGCTGCAAGCCCTACTCCGTTATTTTTATGCATAGTTTCTATCATATCTTCTACAAGTGCCTTTAATTTTTCGTCAAAGTTTTCTACTTCTCTTGCTTTTTTTCTTAAAATCTCGTCACCATCTTGTCTAATTAGTCGTATTGCCATTTTTATCCTCCTTTTTTACATCATATTTGTTGGGTTAATATCTGCAATAATTCTTGAATTACTTTTTAATAATTCTTTATTATATAAACATTCATTTATAATATCTATTAGTTTATCATTTACTTTTGCTTTTATTATTATTCTCCATCTATATCTGTTTTTTATTTTATCTATTGGAGCTGGTAGTGGCTTTAGTACATTTGCTATTATTTCTTCTTTTTCTATTTTTTCTTTTAAGTTTTTATATAACATTTCTGCTGTTTTAGAAACTTTATCTTCTACTTCTCCACTTATTCCAAACATAATTATATCACAGAAAGGAGGATATCTCAATTGATTTCTTAATTTTATTTCTACATTATAAAATTCATCGTAATTTTGTTTTTTTGCATATTGAATACTATAATTATCTGGATTATATGTTTGTATTATTACATTTCCTTGTAAATTTTCTCTTCCAGCTCTACCTGCAACTTGTACCAATATATCAAATGTTCTTTCACTTGCTCTATAATCGTCTATATTTAAACTTCCATCTGCCGAAACAACTCCAACTAACGTAACGGTTGGAAAGTGATGTCCTTTTACAATCATTTGTGTTCCAATTAGTATATCTATTTTATCTTTATTAAACTTTTCTAAAATTTCTTCATGTGAATTCTTTTTTGTAACAGTATCTATATCCATTCTAATAGTAGATGCTGTTGGAAAGATTTTATTTATTTCTAGTTCTAATTTTTGTGTTCCTGTCCCAAAATATTTAATCTTTTTACTGCCACACTCTGGGCATATTTTATGTATTTCTTCTTCATATCCACAATAATGGCATTTTAATTTTTCTTCTTTTTTATGATATGTAAGGCTTATATTGCAATTTTTGCATTTAGCAACATAGCCACAGTCTCTACACATTACAAATGTTGAAAACCCTCTCCTATTTAAAAAAAGTATAGTTTGTTTTTTATTTTTTAAATTTTCTTGTATTAACTTATATAATTTAACACTAATCATAGTTCTATTACCATTTGCAAGTTCTTGCTTTAAGTCTACTACTTCTACATTTGGTAAACTAGAATTATTTGCTCTTTTACTTAATTTTAAAAGTTCTATATCTTCATTTTGTGCCTTGTAAAAAGTTACTATATCTGGTGTTGCACTTCCTAGTAATAATGGAATATTATTGTATTTAGCAATTTGAGTTGCAACTTCTTTTGCATTGTACCTTGGTGCCATTTCAGATTTATATGACGAATCATGTTCTTCATCTATTATAATTATACCTAAATTGCAAACTGGTGCAAATATTGCAGATCTGGCTCCTATAACAATTCTAGCTTCTCCGTTTTCTATACGTTCCCAGCTGTCATATCTTTCGCCTACAGAAAGCTTGCTATGCAATACAGCTATAATCTCTTTTCCAAATCTTTCTATAAACCTATTTATCATTTGTGGCGTAAGTGAAATTTCTGGAACTAACATTATCGCACTTTTTCCTTCGCTTATTACTTTTTCTATTAGCTGTAAGTAAATTTCTGTTTTTCCAGAACCAGTCACACCATAAAGTAAATATTTTTTATATTCCTGTTTTTCTATCGTATTTGATACTTTTGTATAAGCTTCTTCTTGTTCTTCTGTAAATTTTAATTTATTTGTTGGCTTAATATCCTTATTTTTTAAAGGGTTTCTTATTACTTTTTCTTCTTGTAATTTTATAAGACCGTTCTTTTCCAAAGTTTTTATTATTGCTCTAGTTGTTTCTGTTTTTTCTATTAATTCTGGTTGCATTGTTTTATCGTTTTCTATTAAGTAATTTAATATTCTTATTTGTTTTTCAGATTTTATTTTATTATTTAATATATATTCTTGTATTTTCTCTTTTTCTAATGCTAAACTCACAAAAATACCTGTTTTATCTTTTGTTCTATTTGCAAAATTTTTTGTTGTAGTACCTGGCTTTAGCATTAAATTCATACATTCCGAAACATTAGAAAAATATTTTTTTGCCATCCACTTAGACAAAAGTATCTTTTCTGTTGTTAAAGATTGAAGTTCTATTTTAGCAATATCTTTTACTTCATATTCTGTACTTTCTTTTATATTTGTTACAAATCCTTCTTCTAGTCTTTTACTTTTGCCAAAAGGTATTAGTACTCTACTACCTATAGAAATATTGCTTTCCATTTTTTTCGGTATATTATAGTCAAATGTTTTATTTAATGTTTTAACGTTAGAATCTATAATTATTTCTGCTATCATTTTAACTCCTTATGATTTTTATTATTCTTTAAACCCCAAACTGTATATTAATAAAATTTAGATTTTATAACTAAAAAAGATATTATTATTCTTATATATGCACGAATCGGGATCTTGGGACGTTCCTTAAAATCCTGATATGTTATGCAAGAACAACAATATCTTATTTTATATAGTAAGAAATTTCTCCTATTAAGAAAACTTTCTTTACTAGAGAATTATGGCGTATCTTAATTTTTCTTAAAGTTTACATTTGGTAGAAAATTTTAGGTACGCTTTTGATTAATTTTAAAACTCTGGTTCTTCTACTTTTGCTTCTTCTTCTATTATTTTTTGTATTATAGACACTGTTTTTTCTAAATCATTATTTTTTATTACATAATCATATACTCCAATTTTAGACTCTTCAAAATCGAATCTATTTAGTCTTAATTGGATTTCTTTAGGACTTGGCTTGTCTATTCTACTTTCTAGTCTTTTTTGTAATTCACTTTTTGGAACTCTTAAAAATATTGTTACTACCTTTGTATCTTGTTTTAATAATTCTATTAAACTTTGAGTTCCATTTACATCTATATCTTTTACTATAATTTTTCCTTCTTTAATCTTTTCGTTTAAAATTTTTCTTGAAGTACCATAGTAATGATTATGGTGTATGTCGTATTCATATAATTCTTTATCTTTTATCATTCTTTCAAATTCTTCTGTTGATACAAAATTATATGTTTCTCCTGGCACATCTCCTGGTCTTACTTCTCTATCTGTATAAGAAGGTATTGCTATTACATTTTCCATTCTTTTTATTAATTCTTTTTGGATTGTATTTTTTCCGGCTCCTGCTACACCAGATAGTATAACTAACATATAACCACCTTTTCTTCTGATACTTCGTTTGTTGCAAGTGTTACAACAGAATTAGATTTTACTTTTGTAACAACTGGTTTTCCAGAAGCTATTTGTCTTGCTCTTTTAGACACCATAATTACTAATGAATATCTGTTATCTACTTTTGTTAATAAATCTGTTACAGATGGTTTAACTAACATAAATTTTCCTCCTTAATTATTGTTTTCTATACTTTTATCTAATCTTGCTGCTACTGTTTCTGGTTGAAGTGCAGAAAGAATTAAATGATCTGAATCTGTAATTACTACTGCTCTTGTTCTTCTACCATATGTAGCATCTATTGCTGTTCCTTTATCTTTTGCTTCTTGCACCATTCTTTTTATAGGTGCAGACTCTGGGCTTACTATTGCTATAATTCTGTTTGCAGAAACTATATTTCCAAAACCAATATTTACTAATTGCATTATAAAAATCACTCCCTATTCTATATTTTGAACTTGTTCTCTAACATCTTCAAGTTCTGTTTTTAATTCTATTACTAAATTAGTTATTTCTAAACAATTTGATTTAGATCCTATTGTATTTATTTCTCTATTCATCTCTTGTATTATGAAATCTAGTCTTTTACCTGTCTTTTTAACACTTTCTGATTGTAATAGTTCTTTAAATTGTGTGATGTGACTTTTTAATCTTGTAATTTCTTCTTCTATTGATGTTTTGTCTGCATATAGAACTACTTCTTGTGAAATTCTTGATTCGTCTATTAAATCTGTCTGCATTATTTCTTTTATTCTGTCCTTTAATTTTACTACATATTGTTCAATAAGTCCAGTAGAATATTGTGAAATATCTAGAATGTGATTATTTATGTTTTCTAATCTTTGTAGCATATCTTCTGACAATTTTCTACCTTCTGCTTCTTTTCCTTCTAATAAATTCTTAATAGCTTCTTGTAGTGCTTTATTTAGCTCTTCCCATAAAGTTTCTTCATTATTATCTTGGGTAATATTTAATATATCTGGTAGCTTGGCTATTTTCATAATTGATATATCGTCTATTATATTATTTTCTTCTTTTATCTTTCTTAGTTCTTCTATATACTCTTTAGCTAAAGGTTTATTTATTGATATTTTTTTCCCTAAATTACTGTTATTTACAAAAGTTACATTTATGTCTATTTTTCCTCTTGCTACATTTTTTAATACTTCTTTTTTTATTTTCTCCTCTAAAAAGCTTAAAACATATGGAAGTCTTACATTTATATCTGTATATTTATGGTTTACAGATTTTATTTCTATAGTATATTCTCTTTCTTCTGTAGAATACATCCCCCTACCAAAACCTGTCATACTTCTTATCATTATTTTTATCTCCTATTTGCTTTTTTTGATTTTTTCTTTGTTTTATTTTTTGTATTTACATTCTTTTTGTTGGCTGTTTTATTTGTACTTTCTTTTTTATTTTCTTTTTCTACTTTTTTTGTTTCTTTTTCTTTATTGTTATCTTCTTTTTCTTGTTCTTTATCTTTTTCATTTTTGATTTCTTCTTTTTTGTTATCTTTTTTTTCAGATGTTTTTCTATTTTGTCTTCTATGAGTTTCTATTTTTATAATTTTTTCTTCTTTTACAATTTCACTAATGTCATTTAAACTTTTTATATATTCTTTTTTTGTCTTGCTATATATTCTTGTACATTTAAAAATATAGTATGCAGATATTAATAAAGATTCTATTGCAATAACCATAATAAATTTATCTGTAAATAATTGATAAATATATACTTCGCATAGTGTTGTTATTGCTACAAACAGCGACTCTAACCCATGTGTAAATAGTTCTAAATCTATCTTCTTATAGCTTCTTTCAAATAGAATAATAGCAAATATTAGTATAGAAATACTAAATACTTTTAAATCTACAATGAAAATATCTTCTTTTATATTTATGTATCCTAATATTTTTAATATACAAAATGCTAAAATTACTATAGCAATCATTATATTTCTAAATATTTTTTTATTTGCTTTTTTTTCGTATTCTTTTGACATTTTCTTGCGTTGTTTCTTTTCTTTTTCTATTTCTGCTATAATTTTTTCAGATTTTTTATCTCGTTTATTTAATTTTTCTTTATTTGCTTCTAGCTTTTTTTCTTCTTTTATATTCTTTTTTTCTATATCTTCTGTTTTTTGTTCCTTCATATCTTTTTCTTGTACTTCTACTGTTTTTTTCTCTTTTTTAGCATTTTCTTTTGTTCCATTTACTTTTTTCTCTTTTACAACTTCTTCTTGTATGTTTTCTTCTTTAACAACTACTTCTGGTTTTTTTACTAAATTTTCTTTTTTTATATCTTTTGTATCATTCTTTGGTTTAGTATTTACTTTATTTTTTTTCTTCTTAGCCATTTTAACACTCCTTAATTTAAATCTCCTAATTCGTACATTAATATTCCACTTACAACTAATGCCACAGTTTCTGTTCTTAAAATTCTTTTTCCCAGTGTTACTACCGATACATTGTTTTTAAGTTTTATTTTTTCTATTTCAGCCTCATCTAATCCTCCTTCTGGACCAATTACAATTCCAATATTTAAATTCTCTTTGTTTAGTTTCTTTAGTTTTTCTATTTCTTGTTTTATACTTACTCTTTCTTCATTTTCGTATAATACTAGAATTTTGTCATATTCTTTAAATTCTAATTTAGACATATCTACTATATTTTCTATTTTTGGTATTATATCTCTTCCAGATTGCTTTGCTGCCACTTCTGCAATTTTTTGCCATCTTAATACTTTAGTTTGTTTATCTTTATCTTTTAATTTTACAATAGTTCTTTTAGTATCTACTGGTACAATATATTTCACGCCTAATTCTGTACATTTTTGAATTATAAGTTCCATTTTATCTGCTTTAGGTAATCCCTGAAAAATTGTAATATTTAGTTTAGATTCCGACACACTTTTTTCTTTTGACAATATTTTGCATATTATTTTATTTTCTTCTATATCTTTTATTATGCACTCATAATTTTCTCTTGTATCTGAATTACAAATAATAATTTTATCATTTACTTTTTTTCTTAATACATTCTTTAAATGGTTTACATCATTACCAATAACCCATATCTCTTCATTATTTTTTATATTCTCTGTATTTATAAAAAATTTAGGCATTTATCTTCTCCTATCTAATTTTTTCGATTTTATTATACTATTTTTAAACACTTAATTCAAGGGAATATATTAATTTTAAAAGGAATAGACTAAAAGTCTATTCCTAAAAATTGAATGCAGTTTATTTTTTTAATTTATGCATTACTATATTTTTTAATTATTCTTTACATATTAATATTTTATTTTTATATTTAATAAATATGCTAAATCTATAATTTGAAATTCATTTATTATTGCTCCTTTTATATCTTGCAACGTTGTTGATAATCCCTGTAATGTGCATGTTGAAAGATCTATACCTTTTAAGCGTGTATTAAATATTTGTGCTTTTGTAAAATCTATATTATCAAATTTAGTATTTTTTAAATTTGTATCTTGCATATAGGAATTTATTAATGTTACATTTTTTAATTTTAAATTGCTAAAACATGTATTAGAAATATTAGCATAATTCATATTAGATTCTTGTATTTGTACAGACATAAATGTGTTTTCTATAAAATTACATCCTATTATTTTACAATTTATAAACTTGCAATTTATAAAACTACAGTTTTCAAATGTAGAATTGGAAAAATTACAATTTTCAAAAGAAATATCTTTAAAATATACTTTTTCTAGGTTGCTCTCTAATATTTCTGTGTGAATAAATTTCGAATTATCTATATCTTTTTTATATATGTTTAAGTTTTTTTCTAATATATTTTCTACTATTTCATTTTTTATTTCTTCCTCTTCTTCTATTTTATCTAAAAATGTTTTTTCCATTTGTCCTCCTATAAATCAGAATAGAAATTTTCTATTTTATTTGTTCTAGATTATATAGTAAACAAAAATTTAATTCAACTTATTATTTTTTTGCAAGTTCGTCTAAAGAGTAATTTATTTTAATATTTCATTTGCCTCTTCTTCTGTTAAATAGCCATATTCCACCATTTTACCTGCAACTTGTTTTTGTCTTTGTTTTGCCAATTTTAAATTTTCTTTTGGGTTGTATACAGACGGTGCATTTGGTATTCCTGCAAGCATTATGCATTCTCCTTTAGTCATATTATTTAGTGTTTTACCAAAATATCCTTTGCAAGCATCTTTTATATTATAATATCCATTTCCAAAATAAATAGTATTTACATATAATTCTAGAATCTCATCTTTAGAATATTTCTTTTCTATTTCAAATGCCATAAAAACTTCTGCAACCTTCCTAGACAATTTCTTTTCTTGAGAAAAATATTCATTTTTAGCAATTTGTTGAGTTATTGTGCTACCTCCTTCTATAAATTCCATTGCTTTAATATCATTTATAATTGCTCTTCCTATGGAAATTATATCTATTCCTGGATGCTTATAAAATCTGTGGTCTTCTACAGAAATAACTGCTTCTAAATACGTTTGTGGCAATTCTGAAATTTTTGTATATCCCTCTTTTTGCCTTATTTTATCTACTTTTTCTTCTATAGGTACTTCTTCTATAGCTTCTTTATACATGCTATATCCTTTTCCAACTATAATTACTCCTATGCTTGTTCCAATTAATATTATTACTAATAATATTTTTAATACCTTTTTCATATATTGCCACCTTCTTTTTATTCCTCTTCTTTAATAATGTTTTTACTTACAAAATATGTTGCTGCAAAATATGCTCCATATATTATTCCTATAATTATTACTGTTACTATTATAGAAGGTAATAATTTTTCTGCACTTGCTAGTACAGACATCATAGACATTACAAATTGAATTCCAAATATTGAATGTATAATTGCAAGTAAAAGTGGTAACATAAAGAATATTGCAATCTGTCTAAACAAAGCTTGATTAATCATTTTCTCGTCACAGCCAATTTTTCTTAATATAATATACCTTTGTTTATTATCTGAACTTTCTGTTAATTGTTTTAGTGCAAGAATTGCTGAACTTGCTATTAAAAATACAATTCCTAAATATATAGCTATAAATACTACAATTGTTGCAACACCTACACTTGCTTGTATAATTGATATTTTAGACATTCCCATTAAAGATATATTTTTTTTATTTAAAGTTTCATAAAGATTTGTATCTGTTCTACCAAAATCTTCTTCTATTATTTCTTTTTCTTCCTCTGTTTCTGCATTGTAATTAGCTGCTAAAAAGTGTTGTTGTTTCCATTCTTCTTTTAAATTAAAATTATCTGGAACTACCATAATTCCTGTATTAGTGTGGCTTGTAGACATCAATATATATCCTGGCTTACATTCACTATATTTTGAATGATATATTTTGCCATTTATATTTATTTTCCCACCATCTTTAAGTCCCATATTTCTTAAATTTACTTGGTTTGTAAAATCACAAAGTACAATATATTCGTCATCTTCTACAGTTAGTTCTTCATTCCCATAAAGTTTGGCTATTTTATTGTAGTCAGACACCTTTATCAACATTTCTTCTGTATCGTATAAAATCATTGGATATTGTTTTTTAGCTTCTTCATAATAATTTCCTAAGCTTACCTTCCATGTCCATTCTTCTGTACCATATATTGGAATTTCTACAATATCTTTTAGTCTATTCATGTCATAATCATTTTCTTTTAATGTTTCACTTATTGGCTTTTTAGAATCTTCTATAGCTTCTTTTGTATTTACATATTCTTTGCCATACCTATCTGTGTATTTTTCCGGTAAATTTGCTGTTTTGTATAAATTCAAATCTACTGGTGTCATCTCTTGCAAATCTTTTTTCATTGTACTTTGTAATGAAAAACTTGAAGATAGTATGCTTATTGTCATAAATAGCATTAAGCATATTACACTCATACTAATTACAGTTGTATTAATTTTATTGTTTAATTGTCTTAGAACAAACATATTTGTTCCTTTTAAATATGTACTTTTTCTTGATTGTATTATCCTTAGTATAAATCCAGATAAAGACCAAAATACTGCAACAGTCCCTATAATACCCATTAATATTATTGGTAAAATTTTATCTGCTGTAGAAAGTGTATCTATTCCACCTGTTACTTTCCAGTAACAATATCCTAATATTCCAGCTCCTAATAGAAATATCATAATAGATATAATTGGATTTTTTATTTTTACTGCTTCGTTTTTCTTGTTTGCTGTAAGTAAATTTATTAATTTATATTTTGAAATTGTTATTGTATTAAATATCATTACTGCAATATACATTACAGCAAAATAAATACATGTTTTTATACAAGCATCTTTAGAAAAAACGAATTCAAATTTCGTCATATCCGCCTCAAATAGTTTTCCTACAAGGATGGACATAAATTGAGAAGCAAATACTCCTATTATAATTCCAGCTCCTAATGATAAAATTCCAACTAATATTGTTTCAAAAAGAATTATTTTTGATATCTGTCTTTTTCCCATTCCTAATGTCATATAAATTCCAAATTCTCTTTTTCTTCTGTTTATTAAAAAGTTGTTTGCATATACAATTAATAACCCCAGTACGATGGCAACAAATACAGATATATAACTTAACATTGAAATCATCATTTTTATCATATCTCTTGTTGAAGCTGATACATCTAACATCGCTTGCTGACTATCTAAAGAATTAAACATATAAAATATTGCAACACCCAGTACTAATGTTAAAAAATAAATTGCATAATCCTTAAAACTCTTTTTCATGTTTTTTACAGATAATTTAAATAACATCTCCTAGTTCACCTCCTAATAGAGTTTGAACTTCTATTATTTTTTCGAAAAACTCTTTTCTAGAATCTTCTCCTTTTATAAGTTCATTAAAGATTTTTCCATCTTTTATAAATAATATTCTATTGGCATAACTTGCTGTAAAAGAATCATGTGTTACCATTAGTATTGTTGTATTTAACTTTTCGTTTAAATCTTCAAAACTTTCTAATAATTGTCTTGCGGATTTACTGTCTAGCGCTCCTGTGGGTTCATCTGCTAATACTAATTTTGGATTCGTTATTATAGCTCTGCTTGATGCTACCCTTTGTTTTTGACCTCCAGATATTTGGTATGGATATTTATTTAATATATCTGTTATATTCAATTTATTTGCAATGTCTTTTACTCTTGTTTCTATTTCTTTTGGCTTTACTTTTTGTATTGTAAGTGCAAGCGCTATATTTTCATATGCTGTTAGTGTATCTAACAAATTAAAGTCTTGAAATATAAACCCTAGTTCTTCTCTTCTAAATTTGTTTAATTTATTACCTTTTAATGTAGTTATGTCTTGATTATTTATTAAAATTTTTCCTGCTGTTACTTTATCTATTGTAGCAATACAATTTAAAAGTGTAGTTTTTCCAGATCCACTTGCTCCCATTATTCCTACAAATTCGCCTTTTTCTATATTAAAACTTATATTGTTTATCGCTTTGGTTAAATTAGATTTATTACCATAATACTTTTCTATATTTTTAACCTCTAAAACTTTTTCCATTTTTTATCTCCTTTCAAATTTATTAATTATATTATATCTTGTTTTTTATTTTGTACAATTTATTTATCTTACATTAATCTTACAGTTTTGTAAGTTTAATGTATTAAAATTTTAGCCAGTGCATACTTTGCACTGGCTTTGCATTAATATTGGCATATATATTTTTATTGTAATAAATTTTGATATGCATAATGTAATAGTATTATCATATCTTCGTCATCTGCATCTGGTGACCATTCGAAGAAAAAAGATTCATTATCTATGAGAAATATATAAAAAACATATTCTCTATTGCATATTCTTAAGATATTTCTGTTTATATTCAGTTTGTCTGAATCGCCAATATGTTCTTTAACAATAGAATTAAGCATAGTACATACTAGTTCTTCTATTTCATCTTCTTGAATACCATCATATAAATAATAGTTAAATGATATATCTTCTATTTTTTCTGCAAATTTCATATATATACCAATACTACCAATATAATTGGATCTTGTTAATAATATCCGTTCTTTTGCTTTTTGAAAGTTTATAATCATATTTTCTCCTTTCTTTTTCAGCTGGAACAACTTGTTTCGTTCTTAATTATATAACATTTCAAATTTATGTCAACTATTTTTTGTATTAAAAAAGCTTCCTTTTGGAAATAATAGTTGTACCTCCGTTCCTAATTTTTTCTCCGATTTTATCTCTATTCCAATACATAATTTTTTGCATAATTTTTTGCACAAATATAAACCTATACCTGTAGACTTTTTTCCTGTAATTCTTCCATTTTCACCTGTAAAACCTTTTTCGAATACTCTTGTTAATTCTTTTTTATCTATTCCAATACCATTATCTTTTATATATAATACTATATTTTCTTTTTGCTTTTTTGAATATATCTCTATTTGTTTATTTTCGCTTTTAGAATATTTTATAGAATTTTGTATTATTTGGCTTATTATAAATATGCACCATTTACTATCTGTATATACTATATTTTCTAAATCTTCTGTAGTAATAGATATCTTATTTTGTATTAATTGAGTTTTATTTTTTAATATACTAGCATTTACTATATCTTTTAACTTTATCTTTCTTACAATATAATCTTTGTTAGCAGTATTACTTCTTGCATAAAATAGTGCTTGTTCTGTATAGTTTTCTATTGTATCTAATTCTTCATTTATACTTTCTGTAATTTTATTTTTATTATTTTCTATAATCATTTTACTAGTAGCTATTGGAATCTTTATTTCGTGAATCCATAATTCTATAAAATCTTTATAATCTTCTTGTAAATATTTATACATATTTACATTTTCTAACATAGACTTTCCCATATCTTTTATAATATCTTCCATCATTTCTGTTTCTATATAATTAGATTTTGGCAAAAGCTCTGTTATTAAATATTTCTCTTGCAAATCTTCCATTCTGCTTTTTATAGTTTTATAATATTTTTCTTTAGAATAGTATTCTGTAATAAATGCAACAATAAAAGATAAACAAATAACTACTGGCACATATATTTTTATATATAATTGTACATTATATGGAATTAAAAAAATCTCTATACTAATTATTGTAAATATTAATAGAATAATATAAATTATCTTATCTTTTAAGAACTTTTTCATTTTAAAATATACCCCAATCCTCTTTTAGTTTCTATTATATCTTTCAATCCTATTTCTTCTAGTTTAGTTCTTAAACGTTTAATATTAACTGTAAGAGTATTATCATCTACAAAACTTTCGCTATCCCATAAATAGTCCATTATCTCATTTCTAGATACGATTTTTTCTTTGTTTAAAACTAAAAAGTATAATATTTTTAATTCATTTTTTGTAAGTTCTAGAGAAATATTTTCTTTTTCTATAATGCTCTTAGAAGTATTTAAAATAAAATTACCACAATTTATTTTATCTTGGCTTATATTGCTACTATAACTTCTTTTTAATAATCTTTCTATTTTCGCAAGCAGAATTTGTATATTATATGGCTTTGTAACATATTGGTCTGCACCATTATTAATGCTTAAAAGTTCATCTAATTCATTATCTCTACTTGTTACCATAATTATAGGTACATTAGAAATTTTACGTATTTCTTTACAAATATATTCTCCGTCTACATATGGTAAGTTTATATCTAGTAGTATTAAATCTGGTTTAGCATTTAAAACATCTTCAATTGTGTTGTCAAATTTTTCTAACATTTCTACATTATATCCATGCTTTTCTAAAAATATTTTTAGCTCTTCTCTTAATTTTTTATCATCTTCTACAATTAATATTTTAGACATATTATACTTCCTTTTCCATTTTTATTTTAGTAATTATACTACGATAAATTTATTTGCACAACAAAAAAGAGAATAGTAAATTAATTAAACGCAACTGTCATAAAACTTTATTTCTATTCTCTCTTTATTTTATTTATTATTCTATTTCATCATTACATTCTTCAAATTGAGAATTGTATAATCCTGCATAGAATCCATTTTTTTCTAGTAATTCTTCATGTGTTCCTTGCTCTACAATATCACCATGGTTCATTACTAATATTAAATCTGCATTTTTTATCGTAGATAACCTATGTGCAATAATGAAACTTGTTCTACCTTTCATTAGGTTATCCATTGCAAATTGAATTTGTTGTTCTGTTCTTGTATCTATAGAACTTGTTGCTTCGTCTAAAATTAATATTTTTGGATCTGCTAAAATAACTCTAGCTATAGTTAATAATTGTTTTTGCCCTGCAGATACATTGCTTGTTTCTTCATTTAGATCTGACTTATATCCATTTGGTAATGTTTTTATAAAATGATGTACATGTGCTGCTTTAGCTGCTTCTATTACTTCGCTGTCTGTTGCATTTTCATTTCCATATTTTATATTGTCTTCTACACTACCACTAAACAACCATGTGTCTTGTAATACCATACCAAATAGCTTTCTCAAGTTTCCTCTTTCGAAGTCTTTTATATTATGACCATCTATAAGAATAGAACCACTATTTGTATCGTAAAATCTCATTAATAATTTAACCATTGTAGTCTTTCCAGCTCCTGTAGGTCCTACTATAGCAATTTTTTGTCCATCTTTTATATTAGCGCAAAAATCATTAATAATTGTTTTTTCTGGGTCATATCCAAAGTTTACATGCTCAAAAACAACATTTCCTTTTACGTTATCTACATTTATATTACCCTTAGCTGTTTCTATTTCTTCTGGTTCTTCTAAAAATTCGAATACTCTTTCTGCTGCAGCAATCATAGCTTGCAATGTTCCAGAAATTTGAGCAATTTGTGTAATTGGTTGAACAAATTGTTTGTTATATTGTATAAAACTTTGTATATCACCAACTGCAATTTTTCCTTGAATTGTTAAATATCCACCTAAAATAGCAACTGCTACATAACCCACATTCCCTATAAAGTTTGTTACTGGATATATTAAACCAGATAGAAATTGTGATCTCCATGCTGATCTATATAATACATTATTTGCTTTTATAAATTCTTCTGTAGCTTTTTCTTCTCCATTAAAAGCTTTTACTACTGTATGGCCACCATAAATTTCTTCTACTTGGCCATTTACATGACCTAAATAGTCTTGTTGTGCCTTAAAGTATTTTTGTGAGTGTTTTACTATTACAAGGCTTAAAAATGCTGTTACTGGTAATATTATTAAAGAAACTACTGTCATACTCCAGCTTATAGAAAACATCATTATTAAAATTCCAATAATTGTACAAATAGATGTTATAATTTGTGTAATGCTTTGGTTTAAATTTTGTGATAAAGTATCTATATCGTTTGTTATTATAGATAATGTTTCTCCATGTGTTTTTTTATCAAAGTACTTCATTGGTAATTTATTAATTTTCGCTACTAAATCATTACGCATTTTATATGTAATTTTTTGTGTAATTGTAGTCATTGTAAATCCTTGTACCAAAGAAAATACTGCGCTTAACACATATAGTCCTAATAATGTAAGAAGTATCTTTCCTATTTTTCCAAAATCTATTCCAGGTCCTCCACCTATTTTATCTACAATACCGTTAAATATCTCTGTTGTGGCATTACCTAAGATTTTTGGTCCTACAATAGCAAATATAGTACTTCCTATTGCAAATAGTATAACCATTATAATTGGTATTTTATATTTTGCTAAATAATTTTTTAAAAGTTTTTTAGTAGTTTCCTTAAAGTTTTTTGGCTTTTCTCCTACTCTTCCTTTACTACCTCTTCCCATTGGAGGTCTAACATTTTTATTTGATACCATCTTCTAATTCCTCCTTTGAAAGTTGCGATAAAGCAATTTGTTTATAAGTTTCACATGTTTTTATTAGTTCTTCATGTGTTCCTTTCCCTACAATTTCACCTTCATCTAATACTATAATTTGGTCTGCGTTCATAATTGTACTAATTCTTTGTGCAACTATAATTACAGTTTTATCCTTTGTACGTTTTGCTAATTCTTCTCTTAAAATTTTGTCTGTTTTTAAGTCTAATGCTGAAAAACTATCGTCAAATACGAATATTTCTGGGTCTATGGCAATAGCCCTTGCTATAGATAAACGTTGCTTTTGTCCTCCAGAAACGTTTCCTCCACCTTGTGCAATAGGTTCTTGGTATTTATCTTGTTTATTGTTTATAAATTCTTCTGCTTGTGCAATTTGAGCAGATTCTATCATTTCCTCATCTGATATATCCTCTTTTCCATATTTTATGTTTGATTCTATTGTTCCAGAGAATAAAACTCCTTTTTGTGGTACAAATCCTATTCTTTTTCTTAATTCTTTTTGGTTTGCATCTTTAATATTTATTCCATCTACAAATAGTTCTCCACCTGTTACATCATAAAACCTAGGAATTAAGTTTACTATTGTAGACTTTCCACTACCTGTGCTTCCTATTAAAGCAGTAGTTTCCCCTGGCTTTGCTGTAAATGTTATATCAGAAATAACCTCTGTGTCTGCATCAGGATAACGGAATGAAACATCTTTAAATTCTACATATCCTTTTTTGTCTTCTTTAAATTCTTTTGTTTTTTCTTTATCCTTTATTTTTGGTTCTCTTTCTAATACTTCATTAATACGCCCTGCAGAAACTATAGCTCTTGGTAGCATTATAGATATCATAGATATCATTAAGAAAGCCATTACTATTTGCATTGTATATTGTATAAATGCCATTACATCTCCAACTTGCATTAAACCATCATTTACATTATGGCCACCAACCCAAACTATAAGTATTGCAATACAGTTCATAACAAGCATCAATGCTGGCATCATAATAGTCATCGCTCTATTAACAAAAACTTGTGCTTTCATTAAATCTTTATTTGCTTTTTCAAATCTTTTTTCTTCTTTTTCTTCTGTATTAAATGCACGTATTACTTGACTTCCTGTTAATATTTCACGTGATACTAAATTTAATTTATCTACTAGTTTTTGCAATATTTTGAATTTTGGTAAAGCTACAATCATTAAGGTTAATACGATTATTATAATACATACAACAGCTAAACCAATTATCCATGCCATAGAAACATCACTATTAAATAGAACTCTTATAAATCCACCTATTGCTATTATTGGCGCATATACAATTACTCTAAATAAAATTGTAAGTAACATTTGTATTTGTTGTATATCGTTTGTACTACGTGTTATTAAAGACGCTGTAGAAAAGCCATTAAATTCTTCTGTAGAAAAACTTAATACTTTTTTAAATACTTTCTCTCTTAAAGTTTTACTTAATTTAGCTGCAACTCTAGCAGATAGTAACATTATAGTTACTGCTGAAGCCATTGTAATTGCTGCAATACCTAACATTTGTAATCCAGCTATTAAAATATATGTATTTTGTATATCATCTGTATTTGCACCTAAAAATTGATATTGTGTTTTTACTTCTTGTATAGCTGCTTGTTCTAGCATAGATTCTGGTAGTTCTGTAATCATTTCGTCTATTTTACTTGGTAATTCTGTCTCAATTTTACCTATAAATGATATTTTCTCTTCTTTAGGCATCATAGTAATTATTTGTGCCAAAGGCATATTTTCCATTGCTAATTTTTGCTTTTCTGGCATATTAGCAATCATAGAATTTTTTATTTGATTTGCTATTTCTTCATTTCCTACCATTTGTTTTATAAGTAATCCATTTGTTAAATTAATATTTAATTTTCCTTTTGTTGCATTACTTATATCATTTAATTTATATGTGTTTCCATCTTCAGATAATGTATATGAATTTAATACTTCCTCTTTATTATTAGAGAAATCTAAAATTAGGTTCATATCTTGTTTAGCTATTTCTTGTGGAGCTGAAAAAACAGAAAATGCAAGTAATGGCTTAGCCATAATTTGATTTAAGCTTTCTCTTTCCTCTTTAGAAAGGTCTTTTATTTTATATACTTCCTGATTTTCTATTTCTGGATAATTTTTTAAGTCTTTTTTGTAATCTTTACTAGATGTTGTAATTAATTCATAATTATTTAATATTTTTTCATCTTCATTTGTAAATTTTAACAGATTATCTAACTGGTTTTTAGCAATATAATCTGGTGAAGCATTTTCTATTCCACCTTGCTGAATACCAATATTTACAATTTTAGAAGTATATGTTGGTAGTGCTAAGTCTGTTGCAGCTTGAACGCAAAGTAATATAACAATAATTAGTACAGACATAGTAGATTCTTTTAAGTTTTTTAATACTTTTAACATTGCTTTTTTCTCTCCTTTTTACTTAATAATTCCTTTTTTTAAAAATTCAATTTCCTTTAAATAACTTTCTTTTGCTTTTTCTAAATCTTCATGTTTTAAAGAAACCACTATTCTTCTTCTAGTAATAGCAAATAGCATTTCTATTACTAATTTAAATTCTTCTTCATTTTTTACATTTATGATGTCTTTATTTCTATCATATAAGTTATATAAAGTTTGCTCTAAATTTTTATTAATTTCTTCTTTTTTTATAAACATTAGATTATCACTAGTTTTAACATTTTCAAATATTTGCTTAAAAAATTTATTATTCTTTTTTATCTTTACTATTTTAATTAGATATTCATACATATTAATAAAAATATTTATAATGTTACCATTTTCATGTTCTATCATTTCTATTAATTTATTCTGCATATTTCCCATTTTAGCAGACATAATGTATTGGAATAAGTCTTCTTTATCTTCAAAATATTGGTAAAAACTTCCTCGTGCTATTTCTGCATTTTCTACAATATTTTTAATAGATACTTGCTCTATTGGAACTCTTTCAAATTCTTTATTTGCTGCTCTTAATATTTTATTTTTTTTATCTTCTGGCAAATTTAAAAATGTACTTGTTGGCATCTTTTCCTCCTTTCTTAAAATGAATACAATTTTTTGTATTAGTAACAATTAAAAATTTGCATACATTATAATTATCTAGTACTAAAAAATGACACTGTATCATAATTTTATATGACACAGTGTCACACGTCAATATTTCTTTTGTAACTTTTGTGTGAATTATTATATATATTCCTTAAACTTATTTCCTCTTTCTTCAAAGTTTTTAAAAAATCCATAACTTGCTGCAGCTGGTGAAAGTAAACAAATAGTATTTTTCTTTGTCACTTCTCTTGCCTTTTTTACAGCCTCTTCTAAGTTTTCTACTAAATAACATTTTTTATCGTTTCCCATAACTTGTAGTTCTTTGTATATTCTTTTTCCCGTATCTGGCATTAAAATAATGTTTTCCAAATTCTTCTTCAATAAAATAAATTTCTCTAAATTAGAATAGTCTATGTTCCTATCCATTCCACCTAAAATTAGAGTATTTACATTTTTTAAAGCTTTAATTCCTTCTATCGTTGTTTCTCCTATTGTAGATATAGAATCATCATAGTACAAAACATCATCTTTTTTTGCTACAAATTCTAACCTGTGTTCTAGTCCAGTAAATTTTTTAAGAACTTCTTTAAAATTTTCGTTTGATATTTTATATATTTCACTACAAATGTAATATGCAACTGCAATATTAAATAAATTGTGTTCTCCTATTAAATTTGTTTCTCCTTCTAAAATTTCGATTTTATTATTAAGAGTTTTTATAGACCTTTTATTTATATAGTCACTAATGCAAACATTATTTGTTATTTTACTATTTATATATGGTTTGCAAGTTTCTCCATAAATAAGAATATCACTATCTTTTTGAAACTTATTAATATTTAACTTTGCATTAATATAATTTTTTAAGCTTTTGTAATGATCTAAATGTTCTGGAAATAAATTTAAAATTATTGCAATATGTGGTGAATATTTTATAAATTCTAGTTGATGACAACTAAGTTCGAATATTATATTTGTGTTTTCATCTATCTCATTTATGGCATTAAAACATGGAATACCTA